>DATFHO010000065.1:0-85235 GCA_035248345.1 Candidatus Limnocylindrales bacterium | reverse complement strand
GATCGAGCCGTCGCGAAGGGCCGCCTCACCAATGACGCGCGCGACTCCACGATGGACAGGCTCATCGCGACCGGCGACATCGATGACGTCGCGGATGCCGACATCGTGATCGAGGCCGTGTTCGAGGACCTCGCCGTCAAGACCGATCTATGGCGCGATCTCGACCGGCGGGCGCCGACGCCCGCGATCTTCGCCACCAACACGAGCTCGATCTCGATCGGCCGGCTTGCCTCGGCGGTGGCAACGGAACGGCGGACGCGCTTCGTCGGGATGCATTTCTTCAGTCCCGTGCCGGTCATGCCGCTCGTCGAGCTGATCCGATCGCCGGACACGTCGGCCGAGACGGTCACGACGATCCGGGCACTGTCGGATGAGCTCGGCAAGCGAGTCATCGAGTCGGCCGATCGTCCCGGCTTCATCGTCAACCGCATCCTGATGCCGTTCCTGGCTGAATCGATGCGCGCGCTCGAGCAGGGCGTCGGGACGGCGGAGGACATCGACGCCGGCGCCCGCATCGGGCTCAACCACCCGATGGGCCCGCTCGAGCTGGCCGACTTCATCGGGCTCGATGTCTGCCTGAACGTCATGAAGGTGCTGGAGGAGGGCATCGGCGAGGAGCACTACCCGCCGCCGAAGATCCTGGTCGACCTCGTCGAGGCGGGCCATCTCGGGCAGAAGACGGGCCGCGGATTCCACACCTACCCGCGCGGCCAGTGATCGGCTCCCGGCCGGCGTCGTCGCCATCCGCCGGGCTCGATGCACGTCGACGCATCATTCCGATCGGCACGACCTGGTTATGCGCCGACGTGCATAGCTTCTCGGGCTCCGCGGCCTCGACATCGCTTGGCACGAGGTCTTGATCGGCATGGTGGATCGGCCCGGAGCCTTCACTGCAGAAGAGCGGCTCCTTCGCGACACCGCCCGCGAGTTCGCGCAGCGCGAGGTCGCGCCCACCGCCGTCGAGCGCGACGAGCAGGAGCGCTTCGACCGATCGATCTTCACGCACATGGGCGAGCTCGGGCTCGCGGGTGCGCCGCTGCCGGAGTCCGTCGGCGGTGGTGGGTTCTCGTATCTCGGGTGGGCGCTCGTGATGGAGGAGATCGGGGCGGCTGACATGGCCTCCGCGGTGACCCTCTCCGTGCACCTGCTCAGCCAGTTCCCGGTGCTGAACTACGGCACCGACGAGCAGCAGGCTCGATGGCTCGGGCCCATGGTCACGGGCGAGAAGCTCGGTGCGTTCTGCCTGACCGAACCGTCCGGCGGCTCCGACGCCTCGGCGCTCCGAACGCGCGCGGAGCGGCAGGCGGACGGGAGCTACCGGCTGACGGGCACGAAGATCTGGATCTCCAATGCGCCCGAGGCGGATCGCTACCTCGTGTTCGCGACGGTCGACCCGTCGAAAGGTCCGAAGGGCATCACCGCGTTCCTGGTGGAGAAGGGGACGCCCGGCTTCCGCTTCGGCGCCCACGAGAAGAAGATGGGCATCCGTGCCTGCCCTGCGTCCGAGCTGATCTTCGACGGCGCCGTCGTGCCCGCGGAGAACCGCCTCGGCGAGGACGGCGGGGGATACCGAATCGCGCTCTCGAGTCTCGCCGAGGGGCGCATCTCGATCGGTGCCGGCTGCGTGGGCATCGCCAGGTCGGCGCTGGAGCAGTCGGCCGCCTACCTGCAGCAGCGGAAGGCATTCGGGGCGCCGCTGTCGGAGCTGCAGGGCCTGAAGTTCATGCTGGCCGAGATGGCGCGCGACGTCGCGGCTGCGCGGGCACTCGTCCACGAAGCCGCACGCGCCAAGGACGCGGGCGAGCCGATCGGCGAGCTTTCGTCGCTCGCGAAGTGGAGCGCCTCGGATACCGCGATGAAGGTCGCGACCGATGCCGTGCAGCTCTTCGGCGGGAGTGGCTACTCCCGCGAGACCGGCATCGAACGCCTGATGCGCGACGCCAAGGGCGCCCAGATCTACGAGGGCACGAACCAGGTCCACCGCCTGATCGTCGCCGACGCGGTGCTCAAGCGTGCCCAGCCCTGACGGTTCCGTCGCAGCCGGCCGCTCGGCCACGTCTCACGCCCCGATGAAGCTCCGCTCGCTCGCGCTCGTCGCGATCTCCTTCCTCTGCGCCGCGTGCGTCGGGTTCACCGGCGACCCGACGGCACCGCCGTCGAGGGCCGCAAGTCCCGGACCCTCGCCCAGCCCGAGCGTTCCGGACCTCAGCTCGTTCACGCCCTTCCCGGTCGCGACGCCGACCTCTGAGCCGTGCCCCGGGGAGCCGATCCAGTGGAACGCGACGCTGGACCTCAAGACGGGGACAGGCGTCGTCTCGATCGACCTCCAGGACGGCGTGACCGTCCCGCTGCCCTCCGAATCCGTGACGCCGGTCGACCCGGCGGAAGTCGTTATCGAAGGCACGGTGCTCGGCGGAACGGAGACCCGCGGCGACCTTGTGCTCGGCGACCTGGACGACGACTCCGCAACGGTGATCACCGCGCTCACGGCGCGGTTCCTGCCGCTCGATGGTTCCGCGGCAGCGCCGGTGGCAGTCGCGCTTGACGGGCGGAGCCTCTCGCTCACGCTCCCGGACAAGGACAGCGTTGGACGTCTGCTGCTCCAGATCGACTGGAACACCCGGTGCGGCTCCGGCTCGGGCGGCGGAGGCACGGCCGTGTTGGTGCAGAACTCGAAGGTGGCCGCCGGCTGCCCGACCACCGACGACGCGATGATGTCCGCGCTCAAGAAGATCGGCGCGTATCGAATCACGATCGGCGGGCTCGATGAGCCGCTGGATGTTGACGCCTGGAGCGCGCGCTGGTCGATCGGCAACGGCGTCGATGACTACGGCACGTTCTTCCCGAACTGGGCCAAGACGGATCTCGTCACGGTCGGACCGGGCGTGTTCGTCCCGGTGCGCGAGAAGGTGGACGAGCTGCATCTCGTCTCGGTGCGAGCCTCGATCTACGACCGCGCCGATGTGGACGCATCCATCGACTCGAATGGCGACGTCGATCCGGTCACGGTCGTTCGGCGCGACGTCAACCCGAACGGCAACGTCAACATCCCGGCGCCGCTGGATCCGGGCAACTACGTCTTCGTCGTCGAAGCAAACTGGCTGACGAACTGCTTCGAGATCCACACGACGAGGACGATCGCCGTCAAGGTCAGCTGATCGACTTCGGGTCTAGGCTGCCTTCGAACCCGAAGGAGACCCGACATGCAGATCACCGAAGCCCCAGTTCACGCAAGCCTTGCCGTCCAGGACCTCGAGCGCGCGCGCCAGTGGTATGCGGACAAGCTCGGCTGGGAGCCGACCCGCGAGGCGCAGGGCCTTCTCGTGTACCAGGTCAACCGCTCCGATTTCACGCTGTTCGAGACGCCGAACGCCGGCACCGCGAAGAACACGGTCATGAACTGGAACTGCCCGGACGTCTCGACGGAGGTCGCTCGCCTGCGGGCGAACGGCGTCGAGTTCGAGGACTACGACTTCGGCGAGTACAAGACGGTCGACGGGATCATGGCCGATCCCGACGGCGGCAAGGCCGCCTGGTTCAAGGATTCCGAGGGCAACATCGTCGGCCTGACGAGCTCGCCGCAGGACCCGCGGCCGGCGTCCCTGAGCCCCATGCTCGCGGCCTCCGACCTCGATCGCGCGAAGGGCTGGTACGCCGAGAAGCTCGGGTTCAAGCCCATGTTCGAGCAGGAGGGGGTCATTGCCGGGTACCCGTCCGGATCGACGACCTTCAGCGTCTACAAGACGGACTACGCGCGTTCGGCCAAGAACACCGTCGCCGCGTGGCGGCTCAAGGGTCTGGTCGACGAGGTCGCCCGGCTGCGCGAACGCGGCGTCGAGTTCGAGGAGTACGACTTTGGCGATGGCATCGCCACGGTCGCCGGCATCCTGTCCGACGAGGACGGCCCGGTGAACGCGTGGTTCCGCGACTCGGAGGGCAACTCGCTCGTGCTCATCGAGGACCGCGACTGAGGCGTTGCGGCGCCGCGACTAAGATTCGGTACGTGAACACGAACGGCTCCGGCCCCAGCGGCAACGTCTACATCGTCTCGGCTGCTCGTACGCCGATCGGCAAGTTCGGGGGCGCGCTCGCGGGCGTGCCGGCGGTCGACCTCGGCGCGACCGCCATCGCGGCTGCCGTGGAGCGGGGCCTCCCCCCGGAGGCGACAGTCGACGAGGTCCTCATGGGCCAGGTGCTCCAGGCAGGCGCCGGCCAGGCAACCGCGCGACGCGCCGCGCTGAAGGCGGGGCTCCCCGACACCACCCCTGCGACCACCATCAACCGCGTCTGCGGCTCCGGGCTCAAGTCGATCATGCTCGCCGCCGCGGAGATCAAGGCCGGCGACGCAGAGATCGTCGTCGCGGGCGGGATGGAATCCATGAACCAGGCCCCGTTCCTCGTGCAGGGCGCGCGGTTCGGGCTTCGGCTCGGTGACGCGAAGTTCATCGACTCGGCCGTGCACGACGGCCTGTGGTGCTCCGTTGAGTCCTGTCACATGGGCACGCACGCGGAGCGCGTCGCAATCAAGGAGCACGTGAGCCGCGAGGACCAGGACGCGTTCTCGCTGCAGTCGCACCAGCGCGCGATCGCGGCGCAGGAAGCAGGGCGCTTCGACGACGAGATGGCGCCCGTGTCGATCAAGGCCAAAGGTGGCGAGACGCTCGTCTCGGCCGACGAATCGCCCCGTCGCGACACGTCGCTGGAGGCGCTCGCGAAGCTCAAGCCCGTCTTCGACCTGCCGACCGGCGAGGACCGCGGCGACGCTTCCGCCGGAACCGTCACGGCCGGCAACGCGCCCGGCATCACCGATGGTGCGGCCGCAACGATCGTCGCCTCGGAGCGCGCCGTCGAGCAATGGGATCTGAAGCCGCTCGCGAAGCTGATCGGGTACGCGCAGGCGGAGGTCGCGCCGAAGTGGCTGTTCCTCGCGCCCGTGTCGGGCGTCCGCAAGCTGCTCGAGAAGACCGGGATGACCATCGGCGACTTCGACCTCATCGAGATCAACGAGGCCTTCGCGGCGCAGACCGTCGCCGACGGGCGCGAGCTCGGGTTCGACTGGTCGAAGGTGAACGTGAACGGTGGCGCGATCGCGCTGGGTCACCCCATCGGTGCGTCCGGCGCGCGCATCGTGGCGACGCTCCTGCACGAGCTGCGCCGGCGCGAGGGCAAGTACGGCCTCGCGACGCTGTGCCTCGGCGGCGGCGGCTCGGTGGCCGCCGCGTTCGAGCGGGTCTAGCCGCAAGGGCTCGATTCCTCCGGCCTCGCGGCCGTGTCCGAAATTTCGGACGTCCGACGCGCGGACCGCGGCCGTCGGGCTGGCTGATGAGCATACGAGCCCACTCACACGCGGATCGACCGATCTATCGCACGTTTGGCGCTCCAACCGGCGTTTTACCCGTCCCGCCCGCATCCGCCGCGGGTTCGCCTGTCGGATGAGCGATATTTCGGACACGTACCGACGGTGCGCGGGGCCCGAGTCGGGTCAGCCGCCGGTGTTCGAGACCTCCTGAACGGTGCCGGCGCAGGCGTTGAAGAGGCCGTTCGCGCCGCCGCCACCACCCATCGTGACGCGCTGGCCCTCGTGGGCCACGATCTTGCCGGTGTCGTCGCGGAGCACGAGGCCGGTCGCCTCGCGCGAAGCGGAATAACCGAACGGCCACAGCACCTCGGTCACCTGCTCGGGGCCGCGAACGGCGAGCCCGCTCTGTGCGCTTGCGACCAGCTCGCCGGCGAGGAGCGCCATGTCGCACGCGTCGACCTTGACCGGCGCCGTGCGCAGCGCCACCGGCGTACCCGGCAGCCCGGCTGATCCGCTGCACGCGACGACCAGGGAGGCGAGGACCACTGCCAGGAGTGCCGGCGCAATCAGCCGTCGGAGCATGGTCATGTCATCCCTTCATTGCGTCGTTCCGTATCCTTCGGCCCATGACGGACACGATGGCGCCTCCGGTTCCCACTGCCGCCTCTGCGGCCCCCACGTTCAAGCACTTCATCGCCGGCGAATGGGTCGATTCTGTCTCCGGCGAGACGTTCGAAAGCCGCAATCCCGCGGACCGGCGCGACGTGATCGGGCGCTTCCAGGCCGGCACGAAGGCGGACGCAGCGATGGCGATCCGTGCGGCTGAGATGGCACTGCCGCGCTGGAAGGCCACGCCGGCGCCGAAGCGCGGCGAGCTCCTGTATCGCTTCGGCGAGCTCATGGCCCGCGACAAGGAGAAGCTCGCTCGCGCGATGACCCGCGAGATGGGCAAGGTGCTCGCGGAGGCTCGGGGCGACGTCCAGGAAGGCATCGACATCGCCTACCTGATGGCCGGCGAGGGCCGTCGCATGTTCGGCGAGACGGTGCCGTCGGAGCTGCCCGACAAGTGGGCGATGAGCATCCGGCAGCCGATCGGGATCACGGGGCTCATCACGCCCTGGAACTTCCCGATGGCGATCCCGTGCTGGAAGTCGATGCCGGCGCTCGTGACCGGGAACACCGTTGTCTTCAAGCCAGCGAGCGACACGCCGCACTGCGCGACGCTGGTCGTCGAGCTGATGGCCGAGGCGGGTTTCCCGGCCGGCGTGATCAACCTCGTGACAGGCGCTGGCGCCGAGGTCGGGGATGCGATCGTCGAGTCGCCGGACGTGAAGGTCATCTCGTTCACGGGCAGCAACGCGACCGGAAAGTCGATCGCGGAACGTGCCGCCAAGCGCCTCAAGCGCGTCTCGCTGGAGCTCGGCGGCAAGAACGCTGTCGTCGTCATGCGCGACGCGGACCTCGACCTCGCGACGGACGGGATCCTGTGGTCCGCCTTCGGGACGACGGGCCAGCGCTGCACCGCGTGCTCCCGAGTCATCGTTGAAAAGCCCGTTGTGGATCAGCTCCTCCAGCGCCTCGAGGCGCGGGCGAAGCAACTCAAGCTGGGCTCGGGGCTCGACGAGACAGTCGATGTCGGCCCGCTCATCAACGCCGGGGCGGTCGACAAGGTCGGCGGCTATGTCGACATCGGTCGATCGGAGGGCGAGCTCGTCTTGGGCGGTGGCGCCGCGACCGACGGCGACCTGCAGCACGGCAACTTCTTCAACCCGACGATCTTCGCCGGCGTGATGCCGATGGCGCGGATCGCGCAGGAGGAGATCTTCGGGCCTGTCCTGTCGGTGATCCCGGTCGATGACTACCAGTCGGCTATGACCGCGCTCAACCAGACGAAGTACGGCCTTTCGTCTGCGGTGTTCACGCGTGACGCGAACACCGCTTTCCGCGCGATGCGCGACTTCGAGACGGGCATCGTCTACATCAACGCCGGCACCACGGGCGCCGAGACGCATCTGCCGTTCGGCGGCTGGAAGGAGACCGGCAACGGCCATCGTGAAGCCGGCCACGCCGCGCTCGACTCCTTCACCGAATGGAAGTCGATCTATGTCGACTTCTCCGGCCGGATCCAGCGCGCCCAGATCGACAACCAGGAAACCCCGGCGTAGAAGAGGCTGACCTCGATGGCCGACGAGCAGGGGGTTCGCCGCCGGGACGATGAAGGCCGATGGCAGGTCGGCCGGTCGTGGGAATCGCTCGTCGATCGGCAGATCCGCGAGGCGATGGCCGAAGGCGCGTTCGACAACCTCCCGCACCAGGGTGCGCCGCTCCCGAACGATGAGAACCCGCTGGCGGGCGAGTGGCAGCTGGCGTTCAAGATGCTGAGGGACGCCGGCTACGCGCCGCCCTGGATCGAAGCTGACAAGGAGATCCGGGAGCTGCTCGCGCGCCGTGATGCGCTGCTGGCGCGGGTGCGCTCGAACCCGCCGTCGGCGCTGGGGCGCCGGCGCGACCGCGAGGCGATCGAGCGGCTGGTCGGCAACATCAACGCGGCTGTGGCACGCCTCAACAGCGAGGCGCCGAGCCCCCGCCAGCACCGTCGTTCCCTCGTCCTCGCGGACGAGCTCGCAACGTATGACGAGGCGAGCGGTGCGTAGCCGGCCTTTCCTCGCCGGTGTACTGATCGCAGTCGTGGCCTCGGCCTGCGCCGGCGACCGACCGTCCGCGTTGCCATCAGCCGCGCACGGGAGGTCCGTCGAGCCAACGATGGCGCCGACGCAGGCCTCGTCTGCGGTCCCGACCGCGCTCCCCGCAACCCCAGCGCCGATGTCGACACAGGTGGCGGCGACCCCGATGCCGACGATGCCATCGAACCTGCAGCGGACCGCGTCGGCCAAGGTCAGCGACGTCCTGGTCGAGATCGAGATGCAGCGGAACCCGATGCCGGCCGGTGACGTGAGCTGGGTCAAGGCCAAGCTGACGAACGTCGGCAGCGGCGACCTGCACTGGCTGCATGACGGCTGCGCGACCATCGTGGGCCTGGGTGGACTGTCCGAGGTCGGCTGGCCGATCGGGATCACCCACGACGAGCAGCTGCAGATGTTCAAGGTGTACGCCTTCGGCACGAACCACCTGGATCCGCCACCGGTCGCGTACGCGAGCTTCGTGCCGAAGGACATGCTCGGTCGAGGCGGCTACGGGTGCGCCGACATCGGGATCACCGAGACGATCCATCCTGGCGAAACCCGCAGCGAGACACGGTGGTGGTCCGGCTACGACAGCCGAAGTGGCTTCCTCCCTCCCGGTGGTCCGCTCACGCTGAAGGTTCGCGCGGACCTGCTGTGGCGCGGCAAGGAACCCGGCGACATCGTCCACGACGGGATTCGCGTCGACTTCGAGGTCCCTGCCTGGGTCACGCCCAAGGATGGGCTCGCCCGACCGTCACCCGGCGAGATCATCGACGCCGCCCTCGCCGACGCCGACTTTGCGGCCTACGTCCGTGGCCAGGACATCGGCACCGGCCGAGATGTCATCGCCTGGTACCAGCCCGATCGTGACGTCTGGGAGATCGGCATCCTGCCGTGGTACGAAAGCGATCCGCCCCGCATCCACGGCGTCCTCGTCGACGCGGTCACGCGGCGGATCCTCGGGGTCCTCGATCGGCCATGGGACAAGGCCACGGATCGGTTTCCCTAGGGTGGTCGTGCGAAGGTCCCGTTCCATCCTGGCTGCCGTTGCGCTCCTGAGCGCGGTCGCCGGCTGCTCGCTCACGGGCGGCACGCTCGGCGGGCGCGACAAGTGCTGGCCGGCGGATCCACCGCGGGCCGCCAGCGTGTGGCGCGGGATCCTCACGATGGACGAGAACGGGTTCCGCCTGGTCACGCCGGATGGCGAGCCGATCTGGCTTCTCGCCGGCAGCGTCAAGTTCAACTGGACGCAGGGCGCCGCGCCAGGCCAACTGGTCGACGCATCGGGCAAGGTGCTCGCCACGGCCGGGCAGGACATCGACCTGTTCGGCGGCGCTGGCTCGGACGGCGGCCTCGTCGTCTGCGCCGTGGAAGCGGTCCACTCCTGACCGAGCGCGTCCGGACCATCGGGGTGGTCCTGTTGGCTCATCGCGCGGCTGCTCGGCCCGCGGATACGATCCGGGAATGAAGATCAAGGTCGCGCTTCCGATTGTTCTTGTCGCCTTCGTCGCCGCCTGCGGCGGTGCGGGCGGGCCGGCCTCGACCGCCAAGAGCCAGCCCGGCGCCACCCAGGCACAGGGCGGTGGGGGCGGCAAGGTCGACTGCACCAAGGTGAAGGCCGCCGCCGCGCGGCTCATCGGAATCCAGCTGCTCGCGCAGCTCACCACCCCCGAGAACGTCGAGTCGGTGAAGTCGATGAACAGCCTGGACATCAACGGGCTCATCGATGCGCTGGGTGACCTGCACGCGCTCGACTCGGTGTTGTCGCCCTTCGGCGATACGAAAGCCTCGATCGATGCCTACGAGAAGGCGGCGAAGGCCGCCAAGGCGCTCTTCGCGATGGACCCGGTCACGCAGGCCGCGATCGACGCGTACAACAAGGACAACGTCGGGACGGTCAGCGAGTTCCTGGGCAAGCAGATCGCCATCTCGGGCGCGATGGGTGAGGCCGGCTGCTAGCAACTCGGCACCCGGCTCGGGCCACCACGCCCTGCACCTCTAGACTCTGCGCTCCATGACCGCCAGCACGGGTGCGCGGGCGCCCCTCACCGTTCGCGTCGCCATGTGGAGCGCGCGCCACAAGTGGCTCGTGTTCGTGCTGTGGTTCGTGGGCACCTTCGGGACGCTCGCCGCATCGATCGCCGCCGGCGGCATCAACACGATCGACGCGTTCGATGACCCCAATGGCCCCAAGCTCGAATCCGAGATCGCCTACGACGTGCTTGGGGCAGGGGAGACCACGCCACCGGCCGAACGGATGGTGGTCGTCATCGATGGCGGCGCGGGCGCCGCGACCGATCCGGCGTTCCAGCAGAACGTCCGCCAGCTCGTCGCGGACCTGACGGCGGCCAGGGCGACCGTCGACGGCGCCGAGACCGCGACGTTCGATTCGGTCATCGATCCGTTCGTGGCCAGCCCGCAAGCCGGCCTCATCGCACCCGACGCGACGACGGTTCAGGTCGTCGGCAACATCCCCGGCGAGGATCCGATCGTCGAGCAGAAGCTCGTGCCCGTGCCGGCCATCGTCGATGCCGCGAAGGCACGGATGCCGAACGCCGACATCCACATCGTGTCGGGCACGTTCATCAACCGGGACTTCAACCAGGTCATCACGGACGAGCTCGACGGATCCCTCAAGTTCACGATCCCGATCACGTTCCTGATCCTGCTGATCGCGTTCGGGGCGATCGTGGCGTCGCTCGTGCCGCTCGTCCTCGCGATCACCTCGCTGGCCGCCGGGTACGGACTGCTCGGGCTGTACAGCCATGCAGTGGGGGCGGTGAGCGCCAACGCGGCGCAGCTGGTGATCCTCATGGGCCTCGCCGTCGCCGTGGACTACTCGCTGTTCATGCTCACGCGCTTCCGATCGGAACGGCAGCGCGGCGTCGGCGTGCTCGTCAGCGTCGAGACGTCGAGCTCGACTGCCGGCCGGGCCGTGTTCTTCAGCGGCATCGCGGTGGTGATCTCGCTCGGCGGCCTCGTGACGCTCGGGATCAGCCTTTTCACGTCGATGGCGGTCGGGACGATGGGCGTGGTGCTCGTCTCGATGGTCGGGAGCCTGACGTTCCTGCCTGCGACCCTCGCGATCCTCGGCGACCGGGTGAACCTGGGCCGGCCGATCACCTGGATCCCCCGGCTGTTCCGGATGCGAGGCGCACTCGACGCGCTCGAGCGGCGCGCCTCGCGACCGCCCGGGAGCGGCTTCTGGGCGCGACTCGTGAATGCCGTGATGTCGAAGCCGGTTCTGCTGACGATCCTCTCGGGCGCGCTCCTCCTCGGCATGGCGTCGCCGGCCCTGCGCCTCCGCACCGGCACCACCGAGATCAGCGGCCTGCCGTCGTCGATCGACGGCATCGCCGGGATCAAGAAGATCAACGACAAGTTCCCGTTCGGGCAGGGCATCACCGTCGATCTCGTGGTCACCCACGCGGACCGCCCGGATGTGCAGGCCGCGATCGCGACGCTCAAGCAGAAGGTCGGGGCGATCCAGGGTCTCTCCGGCCCCAGCTTCGAACGGACGAATGCGGACAAGACCGTCGCGCTCGTGTCGTACGAGATGACAGGTGGCCGGAACGACGAGGCGAACCGGAACATTGTCCGCCAGATCCGAACGGACATCCGGCCCGCGGTGTTCGGCGGCCTGCCCGACGTGAACCTGTACGTGGCCGGCGCAGCGGCGCGAACGCTCGACATCGTGGGCATTTACAGCGACGCGACGCCGCGCATCTTCGCGTTCGTCCTCGGGCTGTCGTTCCTGCTGATGCTGGTCGCGTTCCGCTCGATCGTTATCCCGATCAAGGCGATCCTGCTGAACCTGCTCTCAACGGCGGCGGCGTTCGGCGTGCTTGTGCTGGTGTTCTTCGACGGTCATTTCGCGGATGCGATCGGGGTCTCGACGGGCCAGGTGATCGAGAGCTGGGTCCCGATCTTCGTGTTCACGATCCTCTTCGGCCTCTCGATGGACTACCACCTGTTCATCCTCACGAGGATCAAGGAGGCGCGGGACCGCGGGCTGGACTCGCGGGCGGCTGTCGCGCGCGGCATCTCCGTCACGAGCGGCACGATCACGAGCGCGGCCTCGATCATGGTCGTGGTGTTCGCGGTCTTCGTGACCTTCAAGTTCGCGTTCATCCAGCAGCTCGGGCTCGGGCTGTCCGTGGCGGTGTTCATCGACGCCACACTCATCCGGAGCGTCCTGCTGCCGGCCACGATGACGCTCCTCGGCGACTGGAACTGGTGGCTGCCGCGCTGGCTCGGCTGGCTGCCGCACGTGACGATCGAAGGCACGTCCGCCGAGCCCGAGCTGGAGCCGGAGGGCGCGTAGGGCGTGCCCACGTTCGAGGACGTCCGCGAGATCTCGCTCGCATTGCCCGAGGTCGAGGAATTCGTGACGTGGGGCACGGACATCAACTTTCGCGTCGGCAAGAAGATGTTCGTCATCGGCGGCGAGGACGCGACCGCGGTCTCGGTCAAGGCGTCGCTCACGACGCAGGCGGAGCTCCTGGATCTCGATCCGGAGACGTTCTCCAAGGCAGCCTATGTCGGTCGCTTCGGCTGGGTGAACGTGCAGCTTGCGCGGGTCGATCGCGGGATGCTGGAGCAGCTGCTTCGGGACGCCTGGCGGTCCACGGCGCCCGCGAAGCTCCGCGGACTGCTGCCGTGAGCTCCGGCTTCACGATCCGGCCGGCGACGGCCGCGGACACCCCGGCGCTCGACGCGCTCGACTCGGACAGCGCGATCCACCACGCTTCGATCGATCCGGAGCGGTGGCAGGCGCCGCCGCTGGACGAGATCGTCATCCATCGCCGCCACTGGTCGAATGCCCGGCCGCGCGACGAGGGGCTCGTGGCGGTCGCTGAGGACGGCGCCATCGTGGGCATGACGGAGCTCTGGCTGCGCCGGCCGAGCCCCGTTCCCGGCTCCGCGATGATCCAGCACGTGTCGGTGAACCTCGGTATCGCCGTTGACCCGGCGTGGCGCGGTCGGGGTGTCGGGACGGCGCTCCTCCGGGCAGCGGAGGCGTGGGCCCGCGAGCGGGGCGCGACGCGCATGACGCTCGGGCTCGATGCGTTCAACACCGGCGCGCTGCGGCTGTACGAGCGGATGGGCTACGAGGTCTGGGGTCTCGAGATGGACAAGCCGATCGAGCCGGCGCCCGGATCGATTGACGACCCCTCCACCGTCCGCAACGCCGACGGCGAGGTCGTGCCCACGCTCGCCGGCGATCGGGTAACGCTCCGCCCGATGCGGCAGTCGGATCGCGCATCAATCATCGAGCTCCTCGAGGACCCGTCCATCGCCGCGATCTGGGACACCCGCGGCGCCGAGCACAGCGCCGACGAGCTGCTCGCCGGCGATGCGAACTTCACGGTCTGGGCGATCGAGGTCGAGGGGGAGTTCGCCGGCTCCATCCAGGCGTCGGAGGAGGCGGATCCGGACTACCGGCGCGCCGGTATCGACATCTTCGTATCGACGCGGTTCCAGGACCGCGGCCTCGGCACGGACGCACTGCGCACGCTCGTCCGCTACCTGATCGACATCCGCGGCCACCACCGCCTCACGATCGACCCGGCTGCGTCGAACACCCGGGCCATCCGGAGCTACGAGAAGGTCGGGTTCAAGCCGGTCGGGATCATGCGCCGCTACGAGCGCGGCAAGGACGGCTCCTTCCACGACGGCCTCCTGATGGATCTGCTCGCCGACGATCCGGCGTAGGGTGCAGCGATGACGGAATCCAACGACCGCGTCGTCGCCATCACGGGGGCGAGCGGCAGGCTTGGCCGCGTCGTGGCGGCGCGCTTTGCCGAAGCCGGGTACCGGCTCGCACTGCTCGGCCGGTCGAAGGACGATGTCGCGGATCTCGCCGGCTCGCTGCCCGGGGGTGCGGGCCGGCACGCAGCTGTGGGCGTGGATCTTGCAAGCGCCGAGTCGTCGTCGGCCGCTGCGGCGGCAGTGTGCCAGGAGCTCGGGCCCGCGTCCGTGCTGCTGCAGCTCGTCGGCGGATACGCCGGCGGGCGGGCGTTTGCCGACAACGACGACGAGGAGCTCGGGCGTCTGCTCGACCTGAACCTGTGGACCACTGCCCACGCGATCCGCGCGTTCCTGCCGGACGTCGCGGCTGCCGCGCTTGGGCGGATCGTCACGGTCTCGACGTTCGTCGCGCAGACGCCCACGCCTCGCCACGCCGCGTACGCGGCGTCCAAGGCCGCGGTCGAGGCGCTCACGATCTCCGTCGCGCGCGACCTTGCCGGCACGACCGCCACGGCCAACGTCATCGTCCTTCGATCGATCGGGGACGAGAAGGCGACCGACCAGCGCCCCGACGAGATCGCCGCATCGATGCTCTGGCTGTGCTCACCAGTGGCGGGCGCCATCAACGGGCAGCGGATCAACCTCTTCGGCCGGGCCTGAGGTATCCTGCGCGCTCGCGGGCCTGTAGCTCAATGGCAGAGCAGCTGACTCTTAATCAGCGGGTTGAAGGTTCAAGTCCTTCCAGGCTCACCACTCCCCTGTGAGATCACTGCCGGGCGCCGCCATGCGCCGCGTAGCTGCGCCCACACGGCGTCCCAGTCGACCAGCAGAGCAACGGTCAGCGACAGCATCGGCACGACCGCGATCAGGAACCGCACTTCCTTCAGGCTGATCAGGAAGGACGTGCCGACCGCGAGCAGGCAGTAGGCCCCGGTCACGAGCACGATCGAGTGCGCGGCGTCGCGCCGAAGGCCCGCCAGCACCGCGGCAGCGCCGGCCGCGAACGTCAGCAGCGTGCCGATGACCTGCGCGAGCAGCCGGTTCAGCCAGACGAGCGGCGGCACCTCGAAGCGCCGGTTGTCGGCCTCGTCGCCGACGCTCGAGCGGCCCCACCGCTCCAGGCTGCTCATGAGCTCGTTCGCGTCGAGCGAATAGGCATACGCGAACCACGCGGCGATGGCGATGGGCGAGGGGAGTGCGATGAGCGCTGCCTTGCGCCAGCTGCGCCGCACGAGCACGTACCCGACGGCGAGGATCCAGAACCCGAGGGCGATCTCCTTGAGCATCACCGCGACCATGATCGCGAGGCCCGCGAGGAGGTACCGCTCGCGGATCACCAGCCACGTCGCGAGCACGAGGAAGAACGACAGTGGCACTTCCATCCGCACGTACCACGAGTACGTGATCCAGAACGGATTTGCCGCGACGAGGGCGGAGCCCACGAGCGCTGCGCCGAGCCCGCGGACCCGCAGGCCGATCAGGAAGACGAGCAGCACCGTCAGGACGCCGAACCCGAGCGACGCCGCCCGGATCATCAGCGTGGCTGGTCCCGGGAGCGCCTCGATGAGCGCCACGAAGTACGGGTACAACGGGGTGTGATCGAAGAACAGGTGGGCCGGCTTGAACGTGGTCTGCAGCGGCAGCCCCGTCTCCAGGATGTGCCGGCCGACATTCATGAACTCGCGCTCGTCGATGTCCCGTGCCGGGTGCATCCCGATGCGCACAAGCACGCCCAGCAGCAGGATCGCGACCGGGAGACCGGCCGCGATCAGGATCGTTCGAAGTGGATAGGTTCGAGCCGCCGCATCTGCGAGGACCCGGGCGTCGTTGCCGCCGCGGATCCACTCGAGGACGGCTCGAACCATGCTGCTAGCTGCCGAGGGATGCTCCGAACATCTGGATGAGCTGGCCGACGATCTGCATCGTCGGGATCTCGACCGACGACGCCGGAGCGTCGAAGTTCGGCGACGACGGGGCCGAGAAGCCGATCGTCAGATCCGCCTGGCCGGCGTCCGTGCCCGTGGCGACGATGTGCACGTCCATCTCGACGAGGTGCTTCGAGCCGTTGTCGACCCAGAGATCGCCGGTGACGGTCGCGTTCTTGGCCGCCTCGCGGAGCTGGTCGAGCTGGCCCTTCTGCGCCGTGCTCGGGACCATCGGTGAGTTCAGGAACTTGGTGACGTCGATCGCGGCCGTGATGTGCGATGCACTCACGCCGTTCTTCGTCTCCGTGCCGGCGAGCGTCAGCGTGATGCCGGCGTTCGCGAGCTCGTTCTTGAGTGCGGCGGCGTCCGCCGCGCCCGGGGAGGGCGTCGCGGCAGCGCCCGCGCCGAGCCCGAGCGAATCGATCTCGGTCTTCGTGAGCAGCTTGAGCCAGCCCGTGAGGTCGCCCGACGGGATCGTGACGCCGCCCTGCGCGCCGAACAGCTGGAGGAGCGTCCCCAGGATCGGGCTCTTCGCGTACAGCGCCTGGCCGTCATACAGGACGTCGGCGTCGATCGTGTTGCCGGTGATGCCCATCTGCGCGAGCTGGGCCTGCGGCACGTTCAGCGCCGCGGCCGGGAGCGACATGTGGAACGAACCCTTGCCGGCCTTGCTGTCGATGACGATCCGGATCGCGCCCGGATCGAGCGTGACCGTCGCTCCAGCCGACTTGACGCTTGCGCCGAAGTCGATCTGGACCTGGTCCATCTTCGCGTCCCGGGTCTGGAGCACGAGCTGGTACGGGTCGTTGGTGCCGGCGTTGTTGCCGCAGCCGGCAACGAGCAGGACGACGACGGCGGCAGTGATGAGCGCGAGCAATCTGCGCATGAGAAACCCCCTCCTGATGAACCCTCTGCGATAAGGATACCGACGCTGGCGAGCCCCCTCGGGCTCGTCGTGGGCAGCGATCAGACGCGGACCAGCCGCACGAAGGCGTCGATGTCGACTCGACCGCTCACGACCACGACCTTGACCGTGTGCGGGCCGTTCGCGCCCCAGTTGATCGCGTAGACCTGCGCCTTCGGCGTGGTGGTGGAGCTGTTGAGGTTGATGGTCGCCTTGAGCACGCCGTCGACGAACACCTGCGCCGACCCGCGCGTGGAGCTCTTGTATGCGATCCACGCGGCGCCGGAGGCGTTGATCGTGTACGTCGCGGACGCGCCGGGCGTCGTCGAGTACTTGACCGTGCCGCCGAAGTACGTCGATGTCGAGCCCGGCAGCCACGTCCCGGTATACGAGATGAGGCTGCTGGTCTGGTCGCTGACGATCGCCTGGAAGCTCGGGCCGTAGGAGTACGTGGAGACCTGGCCGGTCTTGTCCGTTGCGCGCACGCGGTACCGGTAGGTCTTGCCCTTCGTGAGCGACTGGTTGATCGACGTCGAGAGGGCGGTCGACAGGGTGACCGTGGTCCACGTGCCGCCGCTCACCTGGCGCTGCAGCTTGTACGACGTGAGCCCATCCGCGTCGCACGCCGACCACGCGTCCTTCACGCGCACCGTGGTCGACCCGAGCGTGGTGTTGGAGTACAGGGTCGGCGCAGGGGCGGTCATCGTCGGCGCGCTGTTGGTGACGGTCAGCGAGACGGTGGTCGACTTCGTCAGGCCACCGGACGTGCCGTTCACGGTGATCGTGAAGGTGCCGCGCGGCGTCGGCGCGGCGCAGTTCGAGGTCGTGATGGTGAGGACGGTCGACGCCGCGCTCGACGGGTTCGCGACGAACGTCGCGGCGGTGCCGGCGGGGAGGCCCGTGGCGCTGAACGAGATCAGGCCGGGGAAGCTCGAGCGCGCGATGTTGATCGTCCACGATGCGCTCTTGCCCTGGGCTGCCGAGACGCTGGACGTCGCCGGCGCAAGGGAGAAGCTCATCACGGTGAGCGTCGTGCATGCCAGGCCGTTGCTGGTGTTGTTCGACGAATCTGTGGCACGCACGCAGACCTGGTACGTGCCGGCCGTCGCGGGCGCCGTGATGGTCGAGGTGACGTCCTCGCTCGATTCGCCGAAGCCGCCATCGACCGCGGACATCGACGTCCACGAGCCGCCGTTCAGCTGCTTCTGGGCGGATGCGACGGCGACGTTGTCGGAGGCGGTGGCGGTGACCGTGACCGAGGCGCCGGGGATCACCGGGTTGGGTGACAGACCGGGCGCCGAGATGGTTGGCAGGGTCAGGTCGGGTGGCGCGGTCACGAGCGGCGTTCCGGTCGGCGCAACCGTGGGCGCCGGCGTGTGGGTGGGAGTCGGCGTAACCGTGGGAGTCGGGGCAACGGTGGGCGTCGGCGTGGGCGCGATGGTCGGGCTTGGGCTCGGCGGCGGCGGGGTCTGGGTCGGCGGCGGGGCATCCGTGCAGCCGGCGAATCGGAACGAACCGATGCGGGTGTGGTGGTTGAGCCCGCTCACCGGGTAGTAGAGCGTCGTGTACCAGAACGTGCAGCCGTCGGGATCGAGGGTCATCGCCGAGTAGTCGCCCCAGCGGGTGCACGCCGCGCCGCCGCAGTTGCCGACCTGCGTCCCGGCGCCGTCGATCAGCGACGTCTCGGTCAGGGTGATGGTGCCCGCGGGATCACCCGCGAGGCGGCCGGCGTAGCGGATCGCGGGGAAGAGCGTGGAGCTGGCGACCGAGTAGCCAATCGCCATGTCCCCGTTCCGGTTCGCGGCGATGCTCGGGATGAACCGGTTGTCCGTGTCCGGGTTGTACGTCGCGGCCTGGAGCGTGCCGGCGCCGACGTTGCCGCCCGTGACCGGGACCTGGTACCAGCGCACGGCGGACTGGGCGCCGCTCGAGCCGGCGACCGTGTGGGCGTCCCACAGCGACTCGACACCGCCGATGTTCGTGTACTGGTTCTGGACCATGAGCCTGTAGCTGAGCGTGTCGAGGTTGTTGCCGCTCTTCGAAGGCACGGTGGCGGGCGGCAGGACCCACGAAGCGCCGGTCAGGGCCGTCGAAGGCCCCGTGAACGTCGAGTTCGACGTGTTCGCCCAGTCGACGTGGAATTTCCAGACGCGCACCGCGTTGTAATCCATGATCCCGGTGAAGAGGTTCGGACGGCCGGCGGGCGGCGCGCCCGTCTGCGAGCGCGCATTGCTCGGCAGCAGCGTGAACGGGGACTGGCCCTGGACCTTGCCCACGTCGAAGCTGACGGACTGCGCGGCGCCACCCGCGTACATGGCCGCCTTGTCGAGCGCCCACACGCGAACGTTCTGGAAGGCGCCGCCGGCGGGGAACGCGAACATGTTGGCGGACATGTAGATGCCGTCCGGCCAGATCCCGAGCTTGGGGTAGTCGTTCAGCGCGTCCGTGATCGCGAGCGAGTAGAAATACCAGCCGCCGGCCACCGGATCGCCCGATTGCGAGACCGCGAAGCACTGGAACGCGCCCGGCGGGTTGCTGACGTTCCCGGACCCGTCGATCGTGAACGCGAAGTCCGTGATGACCCAGCGGTTCGCGAAGCTGTCGTACAGCACGACGGGGTCGCCGAAGTTGTTGGTGTCGCACAGGTTGCCGAAGTTGCCCTGGCTCATCAGCGCGTTGAACGTGAATGCCGCCACCTGCGAACCGGTCGACTTGTTGAAGATGCCGACCGCGGTGTTGATCGTCTGGATGTAGTACGTCGGGCCGACGTCGCCGTTCGTATCCGGCGGGTGGCCCGCGCCGCACTGGCTGGCGCCGCAGAGTCCGTTGTACGAGAGCCCCTCGAAGCTGTTCGAGGGACCCGGGGCCGGCGCCGAGACGGGTGCCTCGCCGCTGCCGATCTCGGCAAGCGAGCCGCTGCCGCTGAAGGCGGGCGCGGGATCCTCGCGCTCGTCCTCCTCTTCGCCTTCCTCACCCTCGTGCTCGTCGGGGTCCTCGTGGACCTGCGGCAGGTGGCGAACGTCGATGCTCGACCGGCGGGCCTGCATCGTCTGGACGTGCGGACCGGCTGCGGCTGCGTTGGGGTTGCCTGCCGCGGTCTGCGCCGACGGCGCGGTGATGGGGCCGCCGGGCCGAGCCGGATCGCTGATCGGCGGAACGCGGTTGTCGGGCGTGCCGAGGCCGACCGCCGCCGCGATCACCGCCAGCGAAACGCCCGCGACGAGCAGCGCACGATGTCGACGCACGCGATCAAGCACCCGACCCACCACGTCGGCGATCCTAGGCCGCTCGGGTACGGGGCGTCGAGGAACCAATCGGGCTATCTGTCGGACAATGGCGGCGTGACGACGCCCAACGCCACGGCGCTTCCCGTTGGCTCGCGGATCCTGCACATCGGGCCGCCCAAGACCGGGACCACCGCCCTCCAGGCTGCGTTCCACCTGAACCGGCCGCAGATCGAGTCCCAGGGCGTCCACTACGCGAGCAACGGCCGGCATGCGATGACCGCGGTGCTCGCCGCGATCGATCAGCCATCGCCCTGGTCGGCGAACCGCAAGCCGCCCGCCCACTGGAACTGGACGCGCGTGCTCAACGACATCCGCGGCGCGAAGGCGGACCGCGTGCTGCTGAGCAGCGAGTTCTTCGCCGATGCCGCGCCCGAGGCCATCGCGCGGGTCGTCGGCGAGCTGGATCGCGATCGAACCCAGGTCGTGGTCACGCTGCGGCCGCTCGCGCGGATCATCCCGTCGCAGTGGCAGCAGTTCGTCCAGAACCAGCTCGTGCAGCCGTTCGACGAGTGGGTGGATGCCCTCGTCAACCAGCCGCGCGGCGCTGTCACGCCGGTGTTCTGGCGCCGGCACCGGCACGACGAGCTGGTCGCGCGCTGGGCCGAGGTCCTGGGTCCAGATCGCGTCACCGTTGTCGCCCTCGATGATCGAGACCGCGACATGGTCCTGCGCGTCTTCGAACAGCTCACCGGGCTCCGCGACGGCACGCTCGTGACGGAGCCCGATCTCGCCAACCGATCGATGACGGTTCCCGAGATCGAGACGATCCGGGCGTTCAACATCGCGTATCGCGGGATGAAGCTCCCGGGCCCGCTCTACAGCCGGATCATCCGGTTCGGGACCGCCGCGCACCTCCTCGGCCGAGCGCCGGAGCCGGGTGAGGCGAAGCTCCAGCTGCCGCAAGCCTCGATCGGCCGGATCGAGGAGATCGCGGCCGAGATGATGGCGAACATCCGAGCGTCGGGCGTGCACATCGTGGGCGACCTCGACGGACTCGTGGCTGCCGGCACGGGGCGGGCGCCCGACGCGGCGCCAGTCACGGTCACGCCGGAGGTGGCCGCTCGGGCGGCGATGGGGGTGCTGATTGCGAGTGGGCTCGTTCGAGGCACCGGCCCGATCACGACGGCCGATGAGGACGCCGCTGCCGACGGCGACCGGCCGTTGCGCCCGCCGCGACCCGTCCAGGAGCCGGCCGAGCTCATGCGCATCGGGACGTTGCAGCTCGGCGTGGTGATCGTCCGGCGCTGGCGTGCCGCGGTGGTCGATCGAATCCGCGGGCTCTTCCGGCGAGGTCGCTAGCCCTCGATCGCCCCGAGGAGGCGTTCGACGGCCTCCTCGACCGTGGTCGACGTCGTGTCGATCGTGATGTCGGCATCCATCGGCCGCTCGAAGGGCACGTCGAGCCCGATGAAATCCCGCAGCTCGCCGGCACGCGCCCGCCGGTAGAGGCCCTTGGGGTCGCGGCCTTCCGCGATCTCCAGTGGCGCTGCGACGTGCACGAGGAGGAACCGCGCAACCGGCTCCACGACGGCGCGTGCGTCGCGGCGAGCGGCATCGAACGGTGACATCAACGCCGCGATGACGACCTTGCCGTCAGCGGCCTCCGATGCAGCCAGCTCGGCCGCGCGACGAACCTGACGGTCGCGCGATGCCCGGTCGAACCCGAGGTCCGCGGAGAGATGCTTCCGGAGCTCGTCGCCGTCGAGGATCGACACGTCACGGCCCGCGGCTCGGAGCCGGTCCGCGAGGGCTGACGCGATCGTGGACTTGCCCGCCCCCGAGAGCCCCGCCATGAACAGGACGACGCCCGTGCGTTCCGGCGATCCGCTCACCCCGTGGCAGCCGCGGCGCGGCGAGCGCGCACGGTCCTTCGGATCGCGATCCACAGGACGCTGCCGAGCACCAGCGCGGCGACGGCAAGGACCAGCACGAGGTCGGTCGACAGCCCGAGCAGGCGCAGGCCCGATGCGAGCAGGAGCACGGCCAGCGCCCGGCGGATGATCCCACCAGGCGCCCGGCTGGAGATCTGCGCGCCGATGAAGGCGCCTGGGATCGCACCGAGCAGGAGCGACACCGTGATGTCGGCCGAGAAGCTGCCGAACAGCAGGTGGCCGAGCGCCGCCGCGCCGACCAGCGGGATCGCCTGGGTCAGGTCCGTGCCCACGAGCGACGATGCCTTGAGGCCCGGGTAGATCAGCAGCAGCACCACGATGATCAGCGAGCCCGAGCCGACCGACGTAATGCCGACGATCAGCCCGGCGCCCGCACCGAGCAGGATGGTGGGAAGGGGCCGGACGACGACCTCGGCCCGGGTGAGGCGGACCGCGCCCTCGCCGAGCGGCAGTGCGTTCTGCCACATCTGGAACAGCGCGCGGGCAACGAGGCCCGCGGCCGCCGTGAGCAGCGCGAGGCCGAGGAGGACCTTGAGAAGGGCATCGAGGTCGCCGCCGCGCGGCTGGATGCTGATCAGCCACGAGCCGCCGAACGCGGCGGGCACGGAACCGATGCACAGGTACTTCACCAGGTCGACGTTCACGGTCTTCCGGCGCAGGTGGACGATCGCGCCGGCAGGCTTCATCACGAAGCTCGCGACGAGGTCGGACGAGATGGCCGTCAGGGGGTCGGCGTGGAAGAAGAACACGAGCATGGGCGTCATCAGCGCACCGCCGCCCATCCCCGTGAGGCCCACGACGGTCCCAACGAGCAGGCCGCCGATCGCGAGCGGGAAGTCGATCATCGGGTGGCGACGATACCATCGGCGCCCGTGACATCTGTCTCCACGAGATCCCACGTCCTGCCGCACCTGCGCGCGCTCGAAGCGGAGAGCATCTTCATCTTCCGCGAGGTCGCGGCGGAGATGCGCCGTCCGTGCCTGCTCTTCTCCGGCGGCAAGGACTCGACCGTGATGCTGGCCATCGCGAAGAAGGCGTTCGCGCCGGCCCCGATCCCGTTCCCGATCATGCACGTGGATACCGGGCTCAACTTCGCCGAGGTCCTCGAATACCGCGACCAGTGGGTTCGCGAGCTCGGCCTGCAGCTCATCGTCGCCTCCGTGCCGGACGCGATCGAGCGCGGTCTCGTCCACGAGGAGCCGAACGGTTCCCGGAACCGCATCCAGACGCCCGTCCTGCTCGAAGCGGTGGAACAGCATGGCTTCGATGCGCTCTTCGGCGGCGCGCGGCGCGATGAGGAGAAGGCACGCGCGAAGGAGCGAGTCTTCTCGTTCCGCGATGAGTTCGGCCAATGGGATCCGAAGAACCAGCGCCCGGAGCTGTGGAGCCTCTACAACGGGCGCGTCCTGCCGGGCCAGTCGATCCGCGTGTTCCCGCTGTCGAACTGGACCGAGCTGGACATCTGGACCTACATCGCGGCCGACAACGTGGGCATCGCCCCGCTCTACTTCGCGGCGGAGCGCGAGGTCGTCCGGCGCGGCGACATGCTCTACATGGTCAATGAGTTCACGCCGAAGAAGGACGGAGAGACGTCCGAGAAGCGCATGGTCCGCTTCCGGACGATCGGAGATGCCAACCTGACGGCCGCCGTCGAGTCCGAGGCGGACACGGTCGAGAAGATCGTCGACGAGATCGCCGCTGCGCGGATCACGGAGCGCGGCGCCACCCGTGGCGACGACCGCGTGTCGGAGTCATCCATGGAAGATCGCAAGCGCGAGGGCTACTTCTAGTGCCCGCCGATCTCCTCCGATTCGCCACGGCCGGCTCCGTCGACGACGGCAAGTCCACGCTGATCGGACGGCTGCTCTACGACTCCAAGACCCTGTTCATCGACCAGCTCGCGTCGGTCGAGCGCGTGTCGAAGGAGCGCGGGCACGACTTCACGGACCTGGCGCTGCTCACCGACGGCCTGCGCGCCGAGCGTGAGCAGGGGATCACGATCGATGTCGCCTACCGGTTCTTCGCGACGCCGAAGCGCAGGTTCATCATCGCGGACACCCCGGGGCACATCCAGTACACGCGCAACATGGTCACCGGCGCCTCAACCGCTGATGTCGCGCTGCTCCTCCTCGACGCGCGCAAGGGCATCACCGAGCAGAGCCGCCGCCACGCGTTCCTTGCGACGCTCCTCGGCGTGCCGCATCTCGTGCTGTGCGTGAACAAGATGGACCTCGTCGACTGGTCCGAGTCCGTGTTCGAGCAGATCCGCGAGGAGTTCACCGAGTTCGCCTCGCGCCTCCGGGTGCGGGACATGACCTTCATCCCGGTGTCCGCGCTCCACGGCGACAACGTCGTCACGAAGTCCACCAACATGCCCTGGTACGACGGCCTGCCGGTGCTGCGCCACCTTGAGCGCCTGTACGTCGCGTCGGACCGGAACCTGGTCGACGTTCGATTCCCGGTCCAGTACGTGATCCGACCGCAGTCGAAGACGGTGATCGACTACCGCGGCTACGGCGGCGCGGTCGCATCGGGCGTGCTCAAGCCGGGCGACAAGGTGATGGTCCTGCCGAGCGGGTTCGAGACGACGATCGACACCATCGAGACCGCTGATGGCCCGGTCGCGGAGGCGTATCCGCCGATGTCGGTGACCGTGACGCTGAAGGACGAGGTCGACATCAGCCGCGGCGACATGCTCTGCCGCCCGCACAACGCGCCGACGATCGCCCAGGAGATCGACGCCCAGATCTGCTGGATGGACGAGTCGGCACCGATGACGAACGGCGCGAAGTACGCGATCAAGCACACGACCCGGTGGGCGCGCGCGCTCGTCCGGGAGATCGCCTACCGCATCGACGTCAACACGCTCCACCGCCACGAGGACCCGGGGCAGCTGGCGCTGAACGAGATCGGGCGCGTCCGGCTGCGCACGACGCAGCCGTTGTTCGTCGATCCGTATTCGGAGAACAGGCAGACGGGCTCGTTCATCCTCGTGGATGAGCGGACGAACAAGACCGTCGGCGCCGGGGTCATCGGCCGGGCGACGACCGCGAGCTAGCTCACCCCGGCGCGCAACCCGGGCGCGGGACGCACCTCAGGACGCGGACCGCTTGCTTCAGGCGCGCGTCGCCCAGGCGTCCACCTCGACCTTGTACGCCGGACTTGCGAGCGCGGCAACGAAGATGAGCGTGCTGGTCGTGACGTGCGCGCCAAGCAGGCGATCGAGCTGCGCGCGGCGACCCACCGGGTCCATCTCGCCGACCACGTAGGTCGTGAGCTTCACGAGGTCGGTCGGCTCGTAGCCGGCGGCCTGGAGGTTCGCGAGCACGTTCTCGAGGGCAACGCCGAGCTGCTCGACCGGATCCTCTGGCACGGAGCCGTCCGGGCGCATCCCGACCTGCCCCGAGAGGAACAGCGTGCGCGCCTCCCCGCTGACTTCGATCTGGTGGACATAGCGCCCGACCGGCGCGTGGGTGGTATCGGGGTTTCGTGGCTGCTTCATGCCCGCAGGGTAGGGCTAGTGGCCGTTGCCGCCCCCGTGCCCGTTCCCGTGTCCGTTGCCACCGTGGTTGCCATTGCCGCCCCCGCCACCGCCGTTGCCCCCGCCGCCTGCCGGCGCGGTCGTGGGTGCCGCCGAGACGACGTCCGTCGCTCCTCCCGTTTCCGAGGCTGCGCCGTTGCCCGGCGCACCACCGGCCAGTGCGAGGAGCACGGCGCCACCGATGACGCCAGCGGCAACGATCGCTGCGATCGCGCCGCCGGCAAGCGGGCGCGACCGGGGCCGCGCAGGGGGCGCAGCGACAGGAGCAGCGACGGGTTCGGGCGCCGGCACCGACGCGGGCGCCGCCGCTGCCACCGGCGCCGGCTCGGGATCGGGCCCCTGCAGGTCCTCGAGGTCGTAGAGCTGCGTGTCCTCGAGGTTCGCCGCCGTGCCGATGCCCCCACGGGCGACGCCGGTGATGGTCCCGTCCGGGCGCGTGCGGCCCGGCTCGCGAAGCGTGGTCATGTCAACTGGGTACCCGATTCGGGCTGCCGGGCGGTCGGCACCGTCGCGGTGGACCGCCGTGCAGGCGGCTTGCAATCGATCAGGCGGCGCGCACGACCGATTCGACGTCCACGGAGCCGAGGCGCAGCCATTTGGCCAGCTCCTCGAGCTCCGCACGGATCGCAGCCTCGTCATCGGCGCCGGAGCCGTGCTCGAGGTGCAGTGCCGGCACGCGCAGCACGCCCGCCGATCGGTCGGCCTTCGCATCGACGCGCCCGGCGAGCCGGTCACCGACCAGCGCGGGCAGCACGTAGTAGCCCCAGCGTCGCTTCGCCGGCGGCACGTAGATCTCGAGGTGGTACTCGAAGTCCCACAGCAGCTCGTTGCGCTTGCGGTCGTAGACGAGACGGTCGAACGGGGAGAGGAGCGCGGTTCGGCCCTTGAATGGCCGGTCGAGAAGGTCCGGGTGCGCGCGCCACCGACCACGCACGCCGTCCACCTGGACGTCGACCCCCAGCTCGCCCACGTCATCCGATGACCCGACCCGGACGATGCCGAGCGTCTCGAGGCGATGCTTCGCGTCGATCGCGTCGACATCCGCTTCGGTCAGGATCGGGCCGTCGAGCGGCAGGACGCGCTCGGCGAGGTCCCACACGCGATCAGCGCCGTCACGTCCCGAGACCGCAACGCGGCCCTGCGCCGAGAGGTACTCCAGCATCTGGGTGACGTTGCGCTGGTGCGTCCAGCCGCGGGATTGCCAGTCGGACGCGGAGCGGTCCTCGATGTCACGGGACCGCAGCGGACCGCGCTTCCGCAGCTCGCCGACCACGTACTCGACGAACGGCTGGTTCGCCGCGAGCCACGCCTTCGCTCGCTTGTGGAAGCCCCACGGCCCCGCAGGCCATGTCGCGAACGAGGCGCGGAACAGCTGGACGTCCTCGATCGGTCGGATGAACGCGCGATGCTCCCACAGCTTCCGCTCCGCGAGCAGGCGGGTGAGCTCCGCCGGGTCGAACCGCCGCCCGAGCCGCGCCCACGCGACGAGGTGCTCGGTCCTTGCGACGACCGCCGTGGGGTCGATCTGGAGGAAGCCAAGGTGCCGGATGACCGACAGGAGGTCCGTCGGCCGCGGCAGGTCGAGCTGCTGCGCCATGATCGCGATCTGGCGCGCCCGCTCGACCGGGACGATCACGGTACGAGCGTCTCGATGGTCTCCTCGGGCGGCACTTCCGTGCCGACCTCGTCCACGATCCCGTTGACCTGCTGGTTCATGAGTTGGAGCAGTGGCACGTCGGTGAACGTTGCCGGTGCGTCGAACGTCGTGCCGGCGGCAGGTTCCTTGAGCTGGAGCACGACCGTGATCGTGGTGATCGGCGCCGACAGCGTCCGGAAGTCGAGTCGAATGGTCCGCGCGCGACCGGACGACACGTCGGCCCAGAGGTCTGCGGTGACCGTGACCTGCTTCGCGGCATCGAACACGCCCTGGAGTTGATCCTTGCCCATGCCCGTCATCGTTGCGAGCGTTCGGCTCTCGGCGAGCTTCGCGAGGTTGAGCGTCGCGGTCAGGTGGTCCGTCTCGAGTCCGTCGGTGGATTCGCGTCCGGCGGCAGCGAGCGCGATGCCGAAGTCCTCGACGATCGACTGCAGCGCCTCGGGGCTGCCGGCGCTGGGCAGCGGCAACCCGCCCGCGGCGCCGCCGATCGCGCCGAACCCGAACAGGCCGGGCAGCATGCCCTGATCGGTAACCTTCGCGAGCTCGGCTGCCGTGCCGAGCTTCACCCAGCCGGTGAGGTCGCCGTCGATCGGGGCGCCGCCGCCCAGGCCGCCCTGGAGCAGCAGCGGGAGCAGCGGGCTCTTCGCGTACACCGCGGTCCCGTCGAACAGCACCTGCACATCGACCGACTGGAACGCCAGCCCGAACGGGCCGACCTGCTGCGGCGTGACACCGAGCGCCGCGAGGGGGATCGACGTGGCGACCTGCCAGCGTCCGGTCTGCGTGTCGACGGTGGCCTGCAGCATGCTCGGGTCGATGTGGATCGACGTTGGGTTCGTCGAGAAGCCCTGATCGATCTGCTGTGCGGGCACGTCGATGGAAACGCCGAGGTTCAGCATCACCTGCTGCCACCCGACCGAGATCGCTCGATCGAGGGTCACGTACGGGTTTGCCGGCTGTCCGCTGCCGCACCCGGCAGCCGCGACTCCGAGCGCCGCTGCCAGCAGGGCAACCCGTGCCCCCGAGAACCGTCGGCCCACCGTCAGTCCCTCCCTGCAACCCCGGCGCATCGTACGCCCTGCTACCCTTCGCACAACCCTTGAAGCCGGTCCCGTGAGGCCGGCGAACCGGTCCCGTGAGGCCGGAAAGGAGGCTCGATGGCCCTGCCCGCGCTCGCCCGCGACACGCCGCCATCTGTCCATTCCTCGATCGCGACGCCGAGTCCGCGGCCGTCCGCGATCGTCGATCCACGGATCGGCGACCTCGGCTCGGCGCTGCTCGCGCTGGAAGACGGCACGACGTTTCCCGGTGTGGCGTTCGGCGCTCCCGTGGCCGGCGGCGGGGACCTCGTCGTGAACACGAGCCAGACCGGCTACCAGGAGGTCTGCACGGACCCTTCATATGCCGGCCAGGTCGTCGTGATGACGTATCCGCTGATCGGCAACTACGGCCGTGTCTTCGCCGACGACCAGTCGCGACGGCCGTGGCTCCGGGGCCTCATCGTCGCGAACGCAACGGCGGCGGTGCTCGAGGACGCCCGGCAGCTCGCCCGGCTGCTGCGCGATAGCGGCATCCCGGCGATCGCGGGCGTGGATACCCGGGCATTGGCGAGACATCTCCGATCGAAGGGCAGCCTGCGCGGCCTGATCCTCGAACCCGGGGCGATGGACGGGGGTAGGGCGAGCGTGCGGGCGGCTGCGGTGCCACGGTGGGAGGACCAGGACTTCGTGGCCGAGGTGTCGCCGGCAGCGGTCGCCGACATCGGTGCGGCCGACGACGGGCTTCCGGACGACGGCCCGCGCGTCGCCATCGTCGACTTCGGGCTCAAGGCGAACATCGTTCGATCACTGCGCCGGCGCGGGCTGCGAGTCCGGGTGCTGCCGCACACCGCGACGGCGGCCGATGTGCTGAGCGCCGACATCGCTGGCGTCGTGCTCTCGCCCGGCCCGGGCGATCCCGCGCGGCTCACCGGTCCCGTGGCGCTCGCCCGGGCGATCATCGAGGATGGCCGGCCGCTCCTGGGCATCTGCCTTGGGCACCAGATCGTGGGCCGTGCCGCCGGCGCCGAGACGAAGCGCCTGCGCTTCGGCCACCACGGCGCGAACCACCCCGTCCGCGACGTTGACACGGGCTACGTGCAGGTCACGGCACAGAACCACGAGGTCCAGGTCGTCGAGGACTCCTTGCCGTCCTCGAGCGGCTTCCACGTGAGCCAGGTCAACCTCAACGACGGCTCCGTCGAGGGGTTGCGGCACCGCGAGCTGCCCATCGAGACGGTGCAGTACCACCCCGAAGGCGCGCCGGGCCCGCTCGACGCGCTCGCCGTGTTCGACCGCTTCGTCGCGGCCTGCTCGTGACGGGTCGCGCGTGACCACGTCGAAGCCGGCGTCCGTCCTCATCATCGGCAGCGGGCCGGTGGTGATCGGCCAGGCGGCGGAATTCGACTATGCCGGGACGCAGGCGTGCCGGGCGCTGCGGGACGAGGGCGTGCGCACGATCCTCGTGAACTCGAACCCGGCCACGATCATGACCGACCCGGAGCTCGCGGACGCGGTGTACCTCGAGCCGCTCACGGTCGAGGCGATCGAGGCGGTCATCGCGCGTGAGAAGCCGGAGGGCCTGCTCGCCGGACTCGGTGGCCAGACGGCGCTCAACATGGCGATGGACCTCGCCCGAGCCGGGGTGCTGGAGCGGCACGACGTGCGACTGCTCGGGACGCCGCTCGAGGCAATTCGCATGGCCGAGGACCGCGAGGCGTTTCGCGACCTGCTCGATCGGATCGGCCAGCCCTATGCGCCATCGTTCATCGTCGAGGGCGCGACGGCCGACGTCCGCGAGCGGGCGGTCGAGGAGGCGCTCGAGACGATCGGGCTGCCCGCGATCATCCGGCCCGCGTTCACGCTGGGCGGCACCGGCGGTGGCATCGTCGAGACGGAGCCGGAGTACCGCGAGCGGGTGCGCTCCGGCCTCCGCGCGAGCCCGATCAAGCAGGTCATGGTCGAGCGCTGCCTCGTTGGCTGGCAGGAGATCGAATACGAGGTCATGCGCGACGCCGACGACACGTGCATCGCGGTGTGCTCGATGGAGAACGTCGATCCGCTCGGCGTGCACACCGGCGACTCCATCGTCGTGGCGCCCGTCCAGACCCTGCCCGACGCCGTCCATCAGCGGCTCCGGAGCGCCGCGCTGGCGATCATCCGGGCGCTCGGCGTCGAGGGCGGCTGCAACGTCCAGTTCGCGCTCTCGCCGGACTCCACCGAGTACGCGGTCATCGAGGTCAATCCGCGCGTCTCGCGGTCCTCCGCACTCGCGTCGAAGGCGACGGGCTACCCGATTGCGCGCGTCGCGGCGCAGATCGCGATCGGGCGGAAGCTGGCCGAGATCCCGAACGTCATCACGGGTACGACCGTCGCGGCCTTCGAGCCGGCGCTGGACTACGTGGTCGTCAAGCTGCCGCGCTTCCCGTTCGACAAGTTCCCGACGGCCGACCGGAGCCTCGGCAGCCAGATGAAGGCGACCGGCGAGGTGATGGCGATCGACCGGACCTTCGGGGCAGCGCTGAACAAGGCCCTTCGCGGCATCGAGCAGGCGGGCGCCGGCCCCCTCGCGGAGGACGCTGCGTGGCGGCCGTCACTGGACTACCTGGCTGCGGCACTCGCGCCCATCGACGGCGGGGAAGGCGCGGTGGCGGACGAGGATGCGGCGATCCGCTGGATCGACGAGCGCGGCGAGGCATGCGAGTCCACCCGCTTCGCACAGCGCTCGGCGGCGCCGATCGTGCTCAAGCGGTTCCTCGCGCCCTCAGATTCGCGGCTGTGGCGCGTGCTGGCCCTGCTCCGTCGCGGTGTTCCCGAGGACGTGATCCAGCGCGCGACGGGAATCGCGCCGTGGTTCCTCGCGGAGATGGGCCGGAACGTGGCCCTCGAGCAGGAGCTGCGAGACGCGGGCGAGGCCCTCACCGGTGCTGCCGCGGATCAGGGCGCGGCTGCGCTGCTGGCGACGGCCAAGCGCTTCGGATTCGGCGACGTGGACATCGCGAATCTCGCTTCCGTGCCGGCGCGTGCCATCCGCGACACGCGTGCTGCAATCGGCCTGCGCCCGGGCTACGCAATGGTGGACACGTGCGCGGCAGAGTTCGCCGCCGAGACGCCGTACTTCTACGCGACCTACGCGGCGGCCGGCTCGGCGCCGGAAGCGCCTTTCGTCGATCGCCCGGCTGCGCTCGTGATCGGCAGCGGCCCGGTCCGCATCGGGCAGGGGATCGAGTTCGACTACTGCGCGGTGAAGGCGGCGGCCACGCTGCGCGACCAGGGCTGGGCGGCCGTCATGGTCAACTCCAACCCCGAGACCGTCTCGACCGACTTCGACGCCTCGACCCGCCTGTACTTCGAGCCGCTGGACGCGGAAAGCGTCCTCAGCCTCCTCGAGGCCGAAGGCGGCGGCATCCCGGCGATGGTCGCCTTCGGCGGGCAGACGCCACTCAATCTCGCAGCGCCGCTCGCGGATGCGGGCGTGGAGCTCCTCGGCAGCGACCTCGAGGCGATCGACCAGGCGGAGGAGCGGACGCGCTTCGCCGCACTCCTGGACCGGCTCGGCATCCCGCAGCCGGAAGGCGGCATGGCGCGCTCCGTCGAGGAGGCGATCACGCTCGCCGAGCGCATCGGCTACCCGGTGATCGTCCGCCCGAGCTTCGTGATCGGCGGCCTCGCGATCGACTTCTGCTACTCGCCCGAGGACCTGGTTCGCCAGCTCGCGATGGCGACGGTCGTCGATCCCGATCGGCCCGTTCGCATCGATCGATACCTGGAGGGCATCGAGGTCGACATCGATGCCGTCTCCGACGGCGAGCGCGTCCTCATCCCGGGCCTGCTCGAGCACGTCGAGCGCGCGGGCGTCCACTCCGGCGACTCCGTCGGCATCTTCCCGCCGCAGTCGGTCAGCGAGGCGGACCAGGGGCTGATCGTGGCGGCGATGGAGCGCGTGGTGAAGGCGCTCGGCGCCAGGGGCCTCGTGAACGCGCAGTTCATCGTCCGCGAGGACGGCGTGTACCTGATCGAGGTCAACCCGCGCGCGTCGCGAACCGTGCCGTTTCTCTCCAAGGTCACGGGCGTGCCGATGGTCGAGCTCGCGGTCCGGATCGCGCTCGGCGCGACGCTCGAGGAGCTCGGCTGGCCGGGTGGGCTCCTCCCGCCGCCACCGTTCGTCGCGGTCAAAGCGCCGGCGTTCTCGACGACGAAGCTGCGCGGCGTCGACCCGTCGGTCGGGCCGTCGATGCAGTCGACCGGTGAGGTGATCGGGATCCACGTGGACCCGCGAATCGCGCTCGCGAAGGCGCTCCGTGGCGCCGGGCTGCTTCCGGCGGCGGTCCCAGCGGCGGGCTCATTCGCCGAGGCGACCGAGGCGGCAGCCGCGGAGGCGCCCATCGCGCTCCTGTCGATCGCGGATCGCGACAAGCCCCAGCTGGTGCGCCTGGCGCGGGCGCTGGAGCTCGCGGGCTACCGGCTCGCGGCAACGCCGGGGACGCGCGGCGCCCTTGCTGCCGCCGGCATCACCGCGACGCGAGTGGCCAAGCTGGGGTCCGAGCCGGACACGCTCGTCGGCGAGGTCGCGCTGCTCGACATGCTCCGAGGCGGTGGCGTCCGGCTCGTCGTCAACACGCCGACGCCGCGGTCCGGTCCCGTTCGCGACGCAGCCGAGATCCGCCACACCGCGATCTCGGAGGGCGTGCCGTGCATGACCGCCATCGAGACCGCGATCGCCGCCGCAGAGGCGCTCGATCCGGCGGTCGCGAGCAGGCTGGCGGATGTCCGGTCGATCGTCGACTGGCTGGCCGTCGCGCCGGTCGGTGCCCGGACGGTTGCCCGTTCGGACCTTCTGCCCGCGGAGGCCCGTTCCTAGCATCCCCGGTGCCAGCACCACGCGGGGAGGAATCGTTCTGGCCAGCGCGCGTCTCCGGGCCGCACCGAGCCGTTCGTCGGCGAGCCGCACGAGCAGCCGCGCCGCGCCGTCCAGGGCGCCGGGCAAGGGCTACACGCCGCCGCAGCACGACACGGCGTCGCCGAAGCAGCAGGACCCGCAGTCCGAGCTCGATGCGGTCCTCGACCTCCAGCAGGCGTACGGCAATCAGGCCGTCGTCCAGCTCCTCGCGTCGGGCGGCCACGGCTCACCGCCCCCGGTGCTCCCGCCGCGCTGGCAGATGGGCAACCGTGCCGTCGCGCAACTGCTGAACGCGCAACGGGCCCCGGGCGACGGGCCGACGTTCGGCAACCTCAAACCCGAAGACACCCACAACGAGGACGCCATCACCTTCAAGCTCGAGAACATCGGCGGCCAGTGGTGGGAAGTGCGACCTCCCGGTTCCGGCGTGCAGCGACGTCCGGCCCGCGGCACGTACAACTTCGTCGTCAAGGGCGACACGATCCACGCGCACCGCTCATTCGGACATGTGCAGCTCGCGCGCGGCGAGCGCGTGACGATGGCCGGCGAGATCCATTTCGCTTCGCCGGGAATCCTCGGGACATGGACGAACGACTCCGGACATACCCGGGCGTCGAGCACCTTCGCCGCGGGCGACAGGATGCGTGTGGCCCGACTGGGTCTCGAGGAAGCGAACTTCGTGCCGGAGCCGCCAAGCGGCAAGCCGCGGGCGCAGCTCCCGGTGTGGCCACAAGGTGCCGAGCCGACGCCGATCCCACGCGCCAAGCCGAAGCCCGCGAGCGGCGCAGATGACGCAGATGGCGCCGACGAGCAGGCGCTGCCGGCCAGGCCGGTGCTGACGAGCTGGGAGGGAAAGAAGGTCGACTCGGACCTGCCGAAGGAGGCGGATGGGTCAGTTGCACCGCCGAAGTTCTCGACCGGCAAGGGAGTCCCCAAGCCCGGCAGCCAGGTGGAGGCCGAAGACGCGGCCGTGAGTGCCGGTGTTGGGACCATGTACGCGAAGAAGTCGCGCGGCGACTTGAAGACGATCGGCCAACCGGGCGAAGGAATGTCGACGTCCTACATCCTGCAGGACCAGAAGACCAAGCAGAAGTTCCTGTTCAAGCCCATCGTCGGCGAGAAGGTGGTGCCGACCGCCCACGCACGCGGCGTGGCTGCCGGGCACTACGCGGAGCGTGCGCGCGCGGGCTCGATCGCCGCGAAGGCCCTTGGAATCGACACGCCCGAGGTCGAGCTCGTCGAGTTCCAGGGCCGGAAGGGCTCGCTCACGCCGTGGGTCGAGGGCAAAGCCGGTAGCCAGGTCATGAGCCTCGCCGAGTACGCGGGCCAGGATCCGCAGCGGTTCTACGACCTCCAGGACACACCCGCCTTCAGGAAGGCGATCGGCAGCATCCAGGCGCTGGACTATCTGATCAACAACGTCGACCGCGTCAGCAACACCGGCAACTATCTCATCGAGCTCGATGAGAACCACCAGTTCAAGTCGCTCATCCCGATCGATCAGGAGCTGGCGTTCACGCACACGTCGGACCGGGCGATCATCCAGGACAAGACCGGGTCGTTCCCAAAGGTGTGGACGAAAGAGCTGGCCGAAAAGGTCGCCAAGCTCCACGAGAACCCGACGGAGTTCATTGCGAAGATCCGTCCACTCGTCGGCGATGCCGCCGTCGCGGGCGTCCTCTCGCGACTGAACGAGCTGTACGGCCACGGCGTGATGCGGGGGGTCATCAAGCCGGGCACACCGGGCTCACCGGCGGGAGGCGCAGCCAGCGGGCAAGGCGGCAGCGAGCAGACCCTGCCCGCCCAGCCCGCCGAGACGCCGATCGCCGACGACGAACCTGTGCCCGCGCATCGGGCCGCCAAGCAGCAGCTTCCCGCACAGCCCGCTGAGACGCCGATCGCCGACGACGAGCCCGCGGCCGGGCACGGAGGCGGCAAGCAGCAGACCCTGCCCGCACAGCCCGCCGAGACGCCAATCGCCGATGACGAGCCCGCAGCGGCGCCGGTCCGAGGCGCCACTGCTGGCGCGAGCGCCCCCGCAGCATCCGCGGTCGGCGGCGAGGCCGCGAGCCCGACCGGCGCGAGTCCCTCGACCCCTTCGACTGGCCATGCCACCCCGGCGACGACCCACGCCACCCCGGCAGTCGATCCCGCGGACGCGGTCTCACTGCCGGGCGGACCGGTCACGGAGACCAAGAAGCAGGGGAAGTTCCAGAAGAACCCCCTGAAGGCGTTCAAGACGAAGGACGCGTCGCTGGGTGGCTATCACACCGAGAGCAAGACGGTCACGACCCACGGGCAGGATGAGCACGGCGAGGACATCACGTCGTCCAACGAGAGCAAGGGCAACGTGGATGTCAACCTGAAGGGCGTCGAGTTCGGCAAGAACGTCAGCCACACGACGAAGAAGGGCAACAAGGTCGGTGCCGGCGCCTCGGGATCGGTGGACTGGGACGGCAATACGAACCTCGTTGGATCGGCGACGTTCGAGACGCGATCGGGACTGAGCATCAGCCCGTCAGTCGGTCGCAGCGATCAGGCCGATGCGAGCGACCCGCAGTACATCGAGGGGACCGGCTTCGTCGTCACCTACAAGCGGTCGACCACCGACAACTACGGGGTGGGCGGCGGCAAGTCGCTCGGCGGTGGCACCTCGGCCAGCATCAACGTCGGGCACAGCGAAGCGAAATACCGGTCCGGCTCGCGCATCTTCAAGACGCTCGACGAAGCGAACGCCTTCCGGGACAACGTCCGGCGCGAGACCGAGGAGAGCATCTTCCAGGCGCCGCCGACGACCGTGATGGGCGCCCTCCAGATCAAGCAGGGTGAGAGCCGAGGCGGCGGCACCGCGAGCGCGAACACCATCGGTGGCTCGCTGTCGTACGGCGACGGCCTCGGTGATCTCGGCTATTCCCACGTCGAGACGACCAACAACGAGGTCTCGGTCATGCGCACCGGACCCACCACGGTCGACGTGACGCGCACCTTCTCCGAGGACACGACCAAGGATCCGAAGATCGGCGCGTTCGGAGCGTCGAACACGAAGGGAACCTCCGAGGAGACCGGCCGAGCGGTCACCTACACGTTCGATCTCGCGACGCCCGCCGGGATCGAGGCGTTCAACAAGTGGGTCGCCAAACCCGATCCGCCGGGCGCCGGAGCGACGAACAGGCGAACGAAGTCCTTCAAGCAGACGAACCACCACGATGACTACGGGTTCCCCGTGAAGTTCAGCGCCTCGTGGAAGGACCGCGGCTGGGAATCGAAGGAAGAAGACGAGGCCGGCAATGTCACCGAGACGTTCGGCGGCGGCCAGGATCGCGACATCCGCACGGGCCGGATCTCCGAGGCGCTTGGCGACAAGGAGCTGCACGCAAACGCCCAGATCGAGGCGACGATCCGGAACGGGCAGGAGAGCTACGCCGCGCGGTTCACGGCGAGCGGCAAATCGGGCGACAGCAACCTCGAAGAGCTCGGCAAGATGTTCATGGGCGCCCACCACGATGCCGGCGCGTCCTCCGGCTACTGGCTGCTGACCGCCGAGATCGACCCGCTCGTCGTGAAGGAGCTGGAACAGAACTCCAGGGCGTTCCGGAACGCAAAGACGCCGCAGGACCGAATGCGCATCTATCGCGATTTCGCGCGCGAGAACGGCGCTCGCATGATCTCCGGCCAGGTTCGCGGCGGCGGCAAGCCGAACGCATGGAACCTCGAGCTGCCCGGAGATCCAAACTTCCCCGGCGCATCAGGGCGCGCGGCGCTCGACGACAAGCAGAAAGCCTCACGAGAGCAGCTGGGAACCGATCACAAGAGCGGCGCAGCCGTCGCCGAGAGCGCCAAGCAGGAGATCACCAAGCTCAAGGACCGGCGGGCCGCCGTCGCCGACACGAAGCGGTACACGGACCTGCCCGACGAGCTGCGCCAGGAGCAGGTGAACCTGGTCGACGATCACATCGCGAAGTTCGAAGGCGTCCGCAGCCAATCCAACTCGCTCGCAATGCGGAACGATCCCAACGAGGAGATCGGAAGCATCCGCGCCCGGGTCGAGGCGGATGAGAAGAAGGCGCCGGCGAAGGCCAAGACTGCCGGGACGACCGCGGCGAAGCCTGGCCGGAAGAAGCCGCCCAAGGCCCCGGCGCCGAGCGCGGACCAGATCGCTGCCGAAGCCAAGATGCCGCCCGACCAGAAGGAGATCAAGAAGCTCAGCGACCGTGTCGCGGTCAAGGAAAGCGACATCGCGACGGCGTCCGGGAAGGTGAGCGCCGCCAATCACGTGCTCGGCAAGATGATGAAGAACGGCCAGGTCCGCTATGGCGACGGCGTGAAGGGAAGCGTCTGGTCGAAATACAACGCCGAGGCCAAGGAGCACCTCGCGAACGCCCAGCGCTGGGATGCGAATCTGCGCGCGTCCGCGCAAAAGGCGCGCGACCTGCGAAACCAGTGGCAGGAGGCGAAGGACGATCCGGCGCGACTCGTCGCGCTGCGCGCGCTGGATGCCGAGCTCGAGCAGCAACGCGGCTGGGTCGACCTCGAGCTCGAAGCCATTCGCGACGCGACGCGGAAGGCATACATCGTGACGTCCGACAAGGGCATCGGCGAGAACTGGCAGTACTGCATGGCGATCAAGTGCGACGCCGAGTCGCGCACGAACGCGCTCAACACGCAATCGGGGTTCGCATCCGAAGACGACGTCTAGCGGCAGCGTCCGAATCGTGGTTTAGGATGGGCCGCGTGACCGCGCCCGCTCGCAGATCGATCGCCCAGCGCTGCAACATCGGGCCGGCTGAGATTGCGCGGCGACGTCGATCCGCGATCTTCGCGTCGATCCTCTTCGTGATCATCGCGGCCGTGGTCGTGGTGGTTGACGTCCCCGCGCTCGGACGGCTGCTGCTGTGGCCCGTCGCCACTGCCGTCGGAGGCACGTGGCTGCAGGTGGTGAATCGCTTCTGCGTGGCGTTCGGCGCGCTCGGCCTCGAGAACTTCGGCAAGCTGGGTGAGCAGGTCGGCGTGGACGCCCGGGAGCGTGCCGCGGATCGGCGGCGAGCCCTCATGATGGTCGTCGAGGGCGCCCTGATCGGGCTCGCGCTGACGCTCGCCGTGGTGCCGCTGCGGCTCTGACGGCGTCGCGGCGCCTGCGCCGCACTTCCGCGATAGCATCCGCGGGTGCTCGTCCCCAAGGTCGAATTCACCGAAACGCGCCTGTCCAACGGCCTCCGGCTGATCATCAGCGAGGACCACCTGGCGCCCGTCGCCGCCGTGAACCTCTGGTACAACGTCGGCTCCAAGCACGAGCAGCCCGGCAAGACCGGCTTCGCGCACCTGTTCGAGCACGTGATGTTCCAGGGCTCCGCGCACGTGGCCAAGACCGAACACATGGCGCTCGTCCAGTCGGCCGGCGGCACGCTGAACGGCACGACCTGGCTGGAGCGGACGAACTACTTCGAGACGATGCCCTCGCACCAGGTCGAGCTCGCGCTGTGGCTCGAGGCCGACCGGATGGGCACCCTGCTCGAGGCACTGAGCCAGGAGAACCTCGACAACCAGCGCGAGGTCGTGAAGAACGAGAAGCGCTGGTCCTACGACAACCGGCCGTACGGCTCGTGGGTGGAGAAGATCCTCGCCGGGATCTACCCCGAGGGGCACCCCTACCACCACACCACCATCGGCTCGATGGCGGACCTGGACGCGGCATCCGTGGAGGATGTCTCGAGCTTCTTCCGCCTCCACTACGCCCCGAACAACGCCGTCGTGTCCGTGGTCGGCGACATCGATCCCGAGAAGGTTCGAGCGTGGACCGAGAAGTATTTCGGCAGGATCCCCGCCAACCCGAGCCTCCCGGTGCCGCTGCCCGACATGTCCCTCCCGCCGACGCTCGGCGGTGAGAAGCGAGAGGTCGTTCCCGATCGCGTGCCGCTTCCGCGCATCCATTGGGCCTTCCGCGGGCCGATCTTCGGCGACCCGCGCCTCGATGCGCTGGACCTCGCCGGGCAGATCCTCGCCGGCGGCAAGGGCTCGCGGCTCCATCGCCGGCTCGTCCGCGACGAGGAGCTCGCGCAGGACGTCGCGTTCTTCTCGATGGGCCTCGTCGCCGGCGCGTCGGTCACGGCGGGGTGGGCGACCGCGCGACCGGGCGTGGACCTCGAGCGCCTCGAGACCGCCTACTGGGAGGAGCTGGAGCGGATGACCCGGGAGCTCATCTCGGATGACGAGCTGGCACGGGCAAAGGCGCTGACCGAGGCCGACGAGCTGAGCGCGCTCCAGTCGGTCGCCGAGAAGGCGGACCGCCTCTCGATGTACGCGACCCTCTTCGACAACCCGGAGATGGTCAACAGCATCCTCGATCGCTACCTGTCGACCACGGCCGAGCAGATCCGGGCGGTCTGCCGCGACGTCTTCGTGCCGGATAACCGGTATGTGCTCACGTATGTCCCGGCCGGCGCCGAGGCCGCGGACGCGGCCGGCGCAGAGAAGGCCGCGGAAACCGCGGAGGCGGCGGGATGACCGACAGCGTCGTCGTCGCCGAACGTCCGACACCGGGTGAGCCCCGGCCGTTCCATTTTCCCCGATTCGAGCGGCGGCAGCTCTCGAACGGGCTGTCCGTGATCGCCGTCGACCTGCCTGGCCGTGCACTGGTCACGGCGTCCCTGATCCTGCCGAGCGGCGCGGTCGACGAGCCGATGTCGCAGGCCGGGGTGACCTCGCTCATGGCCCGGGCGCTCACCGAGGGCACGAAGCACCACGACGCCATCGGGCTGACCGAGGCCGCCGAGCGCCTCGGCGCCTCGCTCCACGCGGAGGCAGGCTGGGACGGCATGTCGGTCTCGATCGACGTGCCGGCGGAGCGGCTCGGCGCAGCGCTCGCGCTCGTCGCCGAGGTCGCCAGCGAGCCGACCTTCCCCGCGGACGATGTCGAACGGATGCGCGACGAGCGCCTGAACGACCTGCTCCAGGCGAAGGCCGATCCGCGCCGGCGGGCCGATGACGCGTTCGTCAACACGATCTACGCAGCGGGGGTCCCATATGGCCGACCCTCGGCGGGCACCGAGGAGACCGTCCCCGGGCTCGATGCAGCGGCCGTCACGGCGCTCCATGCGAAGCGGTTCGATCCCGCGAAGATGACGCTCGTCATCGGTGGTGACCTCGGCGCGTTCGACGGCGAGGGCGACGTCTGGTCGATCGCCGAATCGCGCTTCCGTGCCTGGGCTCCAAATCCCGCTGCCGAGGCACCGTCCAAGCCGGCCATCACCGCTGCGCGGTCCGAGCGCATCGTCCGCGTCATCCACCGGCCGGGCTCGGTCCAGACCGAGATCCGGATCGGGCACGTCGGGATTCCGCGGCTGGTGCCGGACTTCCACGCGGTGTCGGTCATGAGCGCCATCCTCGGTGGGCTCTTCAACTCGCGGCTGAACCGCAAGCTCCGCGAGGAGAAGGGCTACACGTACGGCGCGGGCGCTGGCTTCGACATGCGCCGCGGCGCTGGCCCGTTCGCGATGCGCGCGGCCGTGAACACGGAAGTGACCGTGCCCGCGATCGTGGACTCGCTCGCCGAGCTGGAGCGGATGCGCGAGGCGCCGCCGACCTCGGCCGAGCTCGCCCTCGCCCGCGATTACCTCGTCGGCGTGTTCCCGCTCCGCTTCGAGACGCCGCCCGCCGTGGTTGCCGCGATCGCCGGCCTCGTGATCCACGGGCTGCCGTGGGACGAGCTGGATCGATACCGCCCCGCCATCGAGGCGGTCACCGACACCGACGTCGAGTCGGCCGCGACGCGCCACATCCGCCCGGATGAGCTCGCCATCGTCCTCGTCGGCGACGCCGACGCCATCCTGCCCTCGCTGGAGGCCGCCGCCCTCGGTCCCATCACGGTCGAGCGCGAAGAGCTGCCCGGCGCCTGAAACCTTTTCGTCCCGCGCTGTCTCAGAAGAGCAGCGTCCGGTCGAGTGACCGGCTGAGGAGGGACGGACCAGGATGTCGACGCGGTTGTTCCAGGCCATGCGCCCGTTCATGGTGGCGCTGGTTGCCCTGTTCCTGATCGTGAGCGCTGCGTTCGCGGGCAACGCGATGCTCGGCTCGGCAGCTCCCGCGGCCAACGAGTCCACGCTGAGCGACACCAGCGGCGACGATCAGTCGGCCGAGCCCGCCGAGTCTGCCGAGCCGGATGAAACGGCCGAGCCGGACGAGTCCGCGGAGCCCGCCGACTCGCCCGAAGCGACCGACGCGAATGACGACAACGGCCAGGACGAGGACGCGAACGAGGACGTCAACGACGACCACGGCGACGACGGTCCGGACGCGACCGACGACCATGGCGACGACAACGGCGGGCCCGACGCGACCGATGACCACGGGGGCGACTCCGGCCACGACGGGTCCGACGACGGCGCCGACGACCACGGTGGCGACTCGGGCAGCGACGGCTCGGGTGACAACAGCGGACCCGGTGGCGGCGGCGATGACAGCTCCGGCTCCGGCGGCAACAGCGGCCCAGGCTGAGCCGATTGGCCCGCCCGGGACGTGACCTCCGTCCGAGGATGCGAACCCGGGCAGCCTCGCATCATGGCGTGGACGCCGGCCGATCCCTCGACCGGCGCCTCGCCGCGGAGGCCCCCGATCGACCAAGCACGCTCCCGAACGACCCGGCACGAAGGTTCGATCGATGAGCTCCAGGTTGTGCAGGCAGTGCTCGACGGCGACCGTGACGCATTCGCGATCCTCGTGGACCGCGAGGCAGCGGCCGTCGTTCGGGCGTGCCAGCGCGTCCTGTCCGACCTCCACGAGGCCGAGGACGTCGCGCAGGAAGCCTTCGTGACCGCGTACCGGTCGCTGGCGTCGTGGCGCGGCGACGGTCCATTCGGCGCGTGGCTCACGCGCATCGCGGTCCGTCTGGCGCTCCGCCAGCTCGGGCGGCGCAAGGCCGTCACGTGGCTCCGGCCGTCGGCCCTCGATGACGCGGACCAGGATGCCACGGCGCGTCTCGCGGCCAGTCCGCGAACCCAGCCCGAGCACCTCGTCCTCAACGCGGAGCATGCGACCGCGACGCGCCGCGCCGTCGCGGACCTCGATGAGCCGTACCGCGAGGTCGTCGCGCTGCGGTTCTTCGGCGAGCGCTCCCTCGAGGAGATCGCCACGTTGACCGGACGGCCGCTCGGCACCGTGAAGACGCATCTCCGGCGCGGGCTCCTGCGCCTCCGCGACCGCATCGAGCCGGGAGGTCCGGCATGACCGATCGGAATCTGGGCGCCGGGCGCCCGTTCGACGCCGACGAGCTCGGCGACGCCGATTCCGGCGAGCTGCGGGACGCATTGCAAACCGGCCGGACCCTGGAGCGCTCCATCGACGACGTCCCGACTCGCGTCTCCGGCGACTTCACCGGTCGCGTGATGGCGGCGATCGCAGACGAGCCGGCACCGGGCGCGGTCGGGTTCATGGCCCCATTCCGCCGCCGGGGGCTGCTCGCCGGGTTCGGCACGAGCGTGCGTCAGGCGTGGTCGACCCTTACCGCGCCCGGGCTGCCGTCGTTCGCGCGGGCCACGGCGCTCGCATACGTGCTCGTCGTCGCGCTTGCGGGCGTGGCGCTCGCAGGTGCCGCGACGATCTCGGTCGGCAGTGCGCTCGGGTTGTTCGATGCGCGCCCGTCGCCGACACCCACGATCACCGAGCTGCCGCCGCCTGTCCCGACGCTTGCCCCACCCACGGTCCCGTCCGCGACGGGTGACCTCGACACGGACGAGCCGTTCGAATCCCCCGAGGCGAGCGACGACCACGGCGGGGCAGGGGAGACCGGCGAGCCGGGCGACGATGGTGGCGGCGGGAACTCCGGGCCGGGCAGCTCGAGCAGCGGTTCGGGCGGCGGGAGCGACGGGGGCGATGACGGCGGCAACTCCGGACCGGGCAGCTCGGACAGCGGCTCCGACGACGGATCAGGCTCCGATTCGGGCTCGAGCTCGACGAACACGCCTCGTCCGACGGACACGCCGCGCCCGACCGGAACGCCGAAGCCGTCGGAGACGCCGCACTAGGTCGCGGTGTCGCCCTCCGAGGCGGCGGCGTCCACGCCGTCCGAACCCTCCGCAGTCGCGGGATCACTCGTTCCGGCAACGACCGCAATCTCGCCCTCGAGGGCATCGCCCGGCGCGGTCGGCACTCGGGCTGCGGCCTTGATGAGCTCGGCGCGCCTCGCGGACGTCTCGGTCGTCCCGAGCTTGATGCCTTCGGTGGCCACGCCCAGGATCTGGGATCGCTGGAGCAGCGCGAACGGGTAGCGCGCCGCGAGCTTGCGATCGCTGACCCACCGAACGCGCACATCGGACATCGGGATGAACTTCGGGTCCGTCGCATCGACGAACGCCATCACGGACCCGTCGCGCTGGATGTACACGTCGCCATCGATGATGTGCGAGCGGGTCACGACGACGAGGCGCTGCTTGACCTTCTCGATGTACGTCGAGCCGCCGGACTGGGCGCCGGCATCCCCGCCCCCGAGCTGGGCTACCACGGCGACGTCATCGGGCAGGACCCGGAACTCGGGCAACGTCAGGCGGGTTGCCTCGCCGGTCCGGGTGAGCACCACGACGTCCTTCATCACCAGGTAGCCCTGGACGATGTTCACGAAGTCCGAGACGCGCCGGAAGCGGCCCAGGTCGACCATGCCGGCCACCCACAGGTTCGCGCCCAGCAGCTCGATGTACTGCTCGCCTCCGCCTTCGCCGCTCTCCTCGAACGCGGCGCCGGACGCGCCCCACGCATCGCCAGACCGATCGAAGGTCGGCGGCGCCTCGCCCCATTCACCCATCGATGCGCACCCCGTCGCTCCGTGCCGGCGCCTTCCTGCCCGGCCGTACGGCGCAGTCTGCCGACTCGACTGCCGATGTGCACGATCCGTTCGTACCGGCGCGGCTAGGCTTCGGAGCGTGATCGTCGTCGGCATCCTGACTCCGAACGCGGCGCCCGCGATCGGCGCCGTGGCACGGCGCGCCGCGACGGGTGGCGGCGCGCGCGTCGAGGTGGTGGGCGTGGCACCCGCGGGTGGCGATGGCGATCGGCTGCTGCTCGAGCTCGTCTCGGCCGGCGTCGGTCACGCCACCGTGACGCGCTCCGGGGCGACCACCGTCGAGCCGGCAGACCTCGAGCTCGCCCTTCGCTACCTGCCCGACGTGCGCGTCATCGTCCTCGTCGCCCCGGAAGACCAGCTCCTTCGGGTCGCCGCCGCGGGCTCCTCGTGGTCGGGCGCAGCGCTGGTGGTGATCGGCCCGTTGGACGCTGCGGCAACCATGGCGGCCGCGGACGCAGCGGCGATCGTCCTGGAGCCACCGGCGCACGACCCGGACGAGGCGTTCGCGGGTCTCGTCGCCGCGTTCGCGCGCCGAGTGGATGCCGGCGAAGCGCCCGCCAGGGCGTGGCCGTCCACGCTCGCCTCGCTGGCGGTGGATCCCGCCTGAGGAGACCTCAGCTCGTAGGGTCGTCCTCCCGGTCGAGATCGAACAGCCCGGGCCGGTTCGGATCCGGTGGCCGCGCATCCGTCTTCGAACGCCGGTGCGGCCGCGACCCCGGCCGCGTGCCCGCATCGAGCGGCCCGTCGTGGGTCGGGCCGCCCGGACCTCGTGCCACTGCCGAGTCGGGGATGCGCTCGATCAGGTCGGGCCCGTCGTTGCGGACGCTGTTGACGCGCTGCGAGACCGGATAGAGCTCGAGGTCGCCGTCGGGCGTCGGAACGAGCAGGTTCTTGAGCTCCGCGAGCGCCTCCGCATCGGTGATCGTGGGATCCAGCCAGCGATCCCAGTGCTCCTCCGGGATCGCCACCGGCATGCGGTCGTGGATCGGCGACATCATCGAATTCGCCGACGTCGTCACGATCGTGAACGAGCGGATGATCTCGCCGGTGTCCTCGTCCTTCCAGCCCGCCCACAGGCCCGCGAGCGCGATCGGCTTGCCGTCCGGCCGGACGATCGCGTACGGCTGGCGCGCCTCGCCAGCCCGCTGCCATTCGTAGTACGCATCCACGGGCACGAGGCAGCGCCGCTTCTGGAACGCGTACCGGAAGGCGGGCTGCCGATCGATCGTCTCGGCCCGCGCGTTGAACATCCTGTTGCCGGTCTTCGCCGTGTCGGACCAGTGGGGGATCAGGCCCCAGCGGTACGCGGTGATCGCGCGGTGGTCCTCGCGCTGCACGACGACCGCGGCGTCATCCGTCGGGGCGACGTTGAACCGCCCACCGGGCAGGTCGATCCGGTCCTCCGCATCGAAGATCTCCGCGAGCTCCGACGTCGGCCGCTGCTGCGTCATCCGTCCACACATGGCTTCTCTAGTATCGTCCGGCCGATGACGGACCCCGGATTCGCCGCCTTTAACGATCCGGCGCTCGATGCGGCCGCCGCGTCCCAGGGTCCGCTCCCGACCGATGTCGCGTCGAGGCTGATCGCGCGCGCCCAGGCGAAGCTGGACGCCGGCGAGGCCGCGTTGTCGACCCTCGACTTCCGCCGCGTCGTCGGGCATGCGGACCCGGCGATCACGGGCGCCGCGCTCGTCGGGCTGGGCGATGCCGTGTATCGGCTCGATGACGAGGGGCAGGCGAAGGCCGCCTGGGAGGCGGCGACGCGACTTCGGGACAACCCGTCGACCTATCGCGCCTGGCGCAACCTTGCCGGCGTCCTGGTCCGCGAGGGCGACCTGCAGGCGGCGATCAACGCCTACCGCGAAGCCGACCGCCGCGCGCCGTCGGAGGACAAGGCGGAGATCGCGTCGCGGCTCGGCTGGCTGGCGAAGGAGACCGGCAACTCGGGGGCGGCGGGGCGGTACTTCGCACGCAGTCGGGGCACGGCCGGCGTCGGCCTGACGCAGGTCCTCGTGATCTTCACGTCGATCGTGTCACTGATCGCGCTCAGCGACCCGATCTTTCACCTGGATCCGGCGAACGTGACCGACGAGCAGTTGATGCGAAGCCTGTTCTACCACCTCGCGCTCGTGCCGGACGCCATCCGCCACGGCGAGCTGTGGCGGCTCGTCACGGTCGCGCTGGTGCACGCGCAGGGGCCGAGCCTGCCCCAGCTGTCGCTGCACCTGCTCCTGAACATGTACGCGCTGTGGATCATCGGCCCCATCGTCGAGGGGGCTTGGGGAAGGCGGCTCCTGCTGGTGTTCTACGCGCTCTGCGCGATCGGCGGCTCGACCGCGAGCTTCGTGTTCTCGAACACCGTGGCCGTCGGTGCCTCCGGTGCGATCTTCGGGCTCGTCGGCGTCGTGCTCGCGGGCACGCGCGCGCACCATCCGATGCTCGATCGCCGGGCTCGGGCAATCGTGCCGCAGCTCGGCATGTTCGTGATCATCAACCTGGTGTTCGGATTTGCGGTGACGGGCGCCGGGGGCAACATCGACAACGCGGCGCACATCGGTGGCCTGCTGGCAGGGGTCTGGCTCGGCATCCTCGTGCCACCGGGCAAGGTGCCGACCCTTCGATCCGCGTGGCAGAACCCGCGTGGGGCGGCGGCCGAGCGGTCGCCCCTCCTCCTCGCCGCGGGCGTGTTGCTCCTGCTCGGCGTGATCTCGATCGGTCTGGCCATCGGTGGCGCGACGCTCTAGGCCGACGATCCGTGTTTGCGACGCTCCTCGGTGCGCTGCCCTGGCCGGACGGAGCCACCTCGGCGGATGACGCCATCGTCGCGGCCCTGCGCGCCCAGGAGGCGGCCAATCTCGAGCCACTCACCGATGGCCGCGTGCGCGACCCGGAGTTCGATGCGCTCGTCGATGGCCTCTTCGGTGTCGCAGCGCCGGTCGATGTCGTCGCGAGCTGGGCATTCGCGGCGAGCTATACGGATCGAGCGGTCAAGCAGGCGCTGCCGGGGCCGTACACCGTGGGTTGGATGGCCGTTCGCGATGAGATCGCCGGGGATCGCGCCGAGGCGACCCGGCGCGCCGCCGCCGCGCTGCACGAGATCGTCCGCGCGCTCGGCGCGGCCGGCTGTCCCCTGGTCGAGATCGAGGAAACCGAGGCGCACCGGATCGGAGCCGACGAAGCGGAGCGCGCCCTGTTTCGGGAGGCGCACGCGGTCGTGACGAACGGCGTCGACACGACGCATCTCAGCCTCTCGCTCCGCGGCGAAGCGGCGAACGTCGCCGGCATCGAGACGATCCTCGCGGCGCCCTATGCGAGCCTCGCGGTCGACCTCATCGATGGGCCGGACAACTGGAATCTCGTCGCACGCGCGCCGGGGGATCGCGGGATCGTCGTTGGAGCGATGTCTGCCCGGGCGACCGAGGAGCCCAGGGAAGTGCTGCTGTGGGGCGCCCACTATGCCGCCTCGACCGGCGGTCGCGGCATCGACCGGGTCGGTATCGGCTCGGTGGGTTCGTGGGACGCGCTCCCGTGGCCGGAGGCGGAGCGGCGGATGCGCGCGCTCGGGGAGGCGGCCCGCCTCGCGGGCATGCCGCCGAGCGAGGAGCTGCGCCGCTCCCTGGACCCGCGCGCCGTGAGCGCCCGGCGCGCAGCCCTCGGTCACGACGCCCCAGCGCCGCCGAAGCGCAACGCGCGTTGATACGCTTCGCGCTCCCATGACGAACACCTTCTGGCACGGCTTCGCGGACATGCACGTGATCAAGGATCGCGAGGTCGTGATCACGTCCGGCGACGGCGCCGAGATCGTCGATTCCAAGGGCAACCGATACATCGATGCGACCGCCGCCCTCTGGTACTGCAATGCCGGCTACGGGCGACGGGAGATCGCGGAGGCAGTCGCGGACCAGCTGACGAAGCTGCACGCCTATTCGTCGTTCGGTGCCTACACGACCGACGCCACGCTCGAGCTGTCGGACCGCCTGGCGAGGATGGCGCCGATGCAGAACCCGGCGGTCTACCTCGCTTCGGGCGGCTCGGACGCCATCGATACCGCAGGCAAGCTGGCCCGGCGCTACTGGGATGTCGTCGGCAAGCCGCAGAAGACGATCCTCGTCTCCCGCGAGCACAGCTACCACGGGATGCACGCGCTCGGCACGTCGATCGTCGGGATGCCGGTCATGCGCAACGGCTACGGCGGTGGCGGCGAGCCCTTCCTGCCGGAGGTCGCGAAGGTCGGCGCGTTCGACATCGATGCCGTCGCCCGTCTCTTCGACCAGCGGGGCGACGAGATCGCCGCGTTCTTCGGTGAGCCGGTCATCGGCGCGGGCGGCGTGTACCCGCCCCCCGCCGACTACTGGCGGCAGATCAACGACCTCTGCCGCCAGCACGACATCCTGCTCGTGGCGGACGAGGTCATCACGGGCTTCGGGCGGACCGGACAGTGGTGGGGGAGCCAGCGCTACGGCATCGAGCCGGACATGATCACGTTCGCCAAGGGCGTCACCTCGGGGTACATGCCGCTTGGGGGCGTGCTCGTCGGCGAGCGAGTGCGCGCGCCGTTCTGGGACGAGCCGGTCGCCGGCGCGGTGTTCCGACACGGCTACACGTACACGGGCCACTCCGGCGCCGCCGCTGCCGCGATGGCCAACCTCGACATCCTCGAGCGCGAGCAGCTCGTCGAGCGAGTCGCCACCCTCGAGCCCGTGCTGGACACGGCCGTGCGACGCCTCGCCGGCTCGCCGATGGTCGGCGAGATCCGGACCGTCGGGCTGACCGCGGCCGTCGCACTGAAGCCCGAGGTCCTCGAGAAGGACGCCACTGCGATCGACAAGGTCGTCGCCGCGTGCCTCCACCACGGGGTGGCGTCGCGGGTGCTGCGTGCGCATGCCGTCCACATCTCGCCGCCGTTCGTGATCAGCGAGCAGCAGATCGAGGCGATGGTCGACGGCATCGGCAACGCGCTCGACGACGTCGCGGCCGCGGGGGCGTGGGCCTGAGGGTCTCGGCATGACGCAGATCCAGCTCGAGGTCAACGGCGAGGCGGTCGAGCTCGACGTCGAGCCGCGCCGGTTGCTCGTCGACGTCCTGCGCGACGATCTCGACCTGACGGGCACGAAAGTCGGCTGCGACACCTCCTCGTGCGGCACGTGCACGGTGCATCTCGACAGCCGCGCCGTGAAGTCGTGCACCGTGCTGGCGGTCCAGGCCGATGGTTCGACCGTCCGTACGGTGGAATCCCTCGCGACCGGTCCAGGTGCCGACGAGCTGCACCCCCTCCAGGCCGCGTTCGTGGAGCACCACGGGCTGCAGTGCGGGTTCTGCACACCCGGGATGCTGATGACCGCCCTCGACCTGCTCGATCGCGATCCCGATCCATCGGATGCCGCCGTGCGGCACGCGATCCACGGGAACCTGTGTCGGTGCACGGGCTACCAGTCGATCGTGACCTCGATCCGCGAGGGCGCGGCGGTCATGCGCGGCGAGGCTTCCCGAACCTGGACGGAGGCACACGAGGCGCCGCGCCCGGATCCCGGAGCCGCCCGGTGATCCCCGCGCCGTTCGAATACGCACGGCCCTCGAGCCTGGACGACGCACTCGAGATGGTCGCGGGCGGCGATCCGTCGATTCGCGTGCTCGCGGGCGGCCAGAGCCTGATCCCGCTGATGAAGCTCCGGCTCGCGCGCCCGCAGCGGCTCATCGACGTCGGCCGGCTCGACGACCTTCGCGGCGTTCGCGAGGCCAGCGGTGGAGCGCTCGCGATCGGCGCGATGACCACCTGGGATTCGCTCCTCGGCGACGCTCGGGTCACCGCGCACGGCGCGCTCGCCGACGTGCTGCCGATCATCGGTGACGTGCAGGTCCGGAACCGCGGCACGATCGGTGGCAGCCTCGCCCACGCCGACCCCGCAAGCGACATCGCGGCGCCTGCGCTGGCCCTCGGCTTCGAGATCGTTGCCCGCTCCGCCGCGCGCGGCGAGCGCGTCGTGCCCATCGCGGACCTGTTCGCCGGCCCCTTCACGACGACCCTGGCGCCGGATGAGATCCTCACCGAGGTCCGCGTCCCGGCTGCGCCGATCGCGACCGCGTCCGCCTACCGCGCCCTGCCGCAGCCTGCGTCCGGCTACCCGATCGCCGGGATTGCCGTCGTGCTCGGCGATACGGCGCCGGGCGTCGCTGTCACCGGTGTCGGAGAGCAACCGTATCGCGCAACGAGCGTGGAGCAGGCCCTCGCCGCAGGCGCCTCGATCGACGATGCCGTCGCGACGATCACCGAGGGCCAGCGCGTCAATGCCGACATCCACGCCGACCGCGAGTACCGTGGAGCGATGGCCGCCGTGATGGCACGGCGTGCCTTCCGGGCTGCATCCGAACGGCTTCGCTGAGCGCAGAGCACCAGGGCCCGCACCTCACGCTCCTGCGGCGGCTGATTGCCGCCCGGCATCGATTGGCTGGACCTGGACGCCGCCTGTCGGGTGGGCGCAGAACCAATGCCGGCACCTGTTCGTGATCTCCGGAGTCGACATCCGAAGCTGACGCGCGCGCCGCGCCCGGCGGACTTCGCCGGTTCGCGTAGACTCAGCCCTCCATGACAACTCATTCGACATCGAACGATCTCGGCACAACCGGCGCCGTCCAGGTTGCCTTCCGCGAGCACGGGTACATCACCGACGGCTCGCTCGCGACCGCGGTGTTCCTCGCGCTCCAGCTCGGGCGCCCGCTGCTCCTCGAGGGCGAGGCCGGCGTCGGCAAGACGGAGCTCGCGAAGGTCCTCGCGGCCAGCCTCGGCGCCAGGCTGATCCGGCTGCAGTGCTACGAAGGCCTCGACGTCAACACCGCGGTGTACGAGTGGAACTACCCGCGCCAGATGCTCGAGATCCGCCTGCTCGAGGCGCGCGGCCAGATCGACGATGCCAGCGCAGCCGACATCTTCGGCTCCGAGTTCCTCATCAAGCGCCCGCTGCTGCAGGCGCTCGAGTCGACCGACGGCGTCCCGCCGGTGCTGCTCATCGACGAGATCGACCGCGCGGACGAGGAGTTCGAGGCGTACCTGCTCGAGATCCTGTCGGACTTCCAGGTCACCGTGCCGGAGATCGGCACGATCAAGGCCGCGAAGCCGCCGCGCGTGATCCTCACCTCGAACCGGACGCGCGAGGTCCACGACGCGCTCAAGCGCCGCTGCCTCTACCACTGGATCGACTACCCGACGCCGGAGAAGGAGTTCGAGATCGTGCTCGCGCGCGTCCCGAGCGCCCCGGCGACGCTCGCCCGGAACGTCGTCAACTTCGTCCATCGCCTTCGCGCCGTGGACCTGACGAAGGTCCCCGGCATCGCCGAGACGCTCGACTGGGCGAACGCGCTCCTTTCGCTCGGGGCGACCGAGCTCAGCTCGCAGGTCGTCGACGAGACGCTCGGCGTCGTCCTCAAGTACGAGGAGGACATCCGGCACGTCCGCGGCGCGCGCGTCAAGGAGCTCCTCGACGAGGGCGCGGTCAAGGGCTAGGCGCCCGCAGGACGCGAGGGCAGACGCAACGCGATGACCGGACAGCGCGGCGCGGCGACGCGCCAGATCGACGGCCAGAAGCTCTTCACGAAGGCGGTCGGATTCGGCCGTGCGCTGCGCCGCTCCGGGATCCCGGTGTCGCTCGGCGAGGCAATCGACTTCGCTCGCTCGCTCGAGATCGTGGACGTCGCCGATCGGCAGCAGGTCCGCGCCGCCGGCGAGGCGATCTTCGTCCGGCGCAAGGACGACATCGAGCCGTATCACATCGTCTTCGACAAGTACTGGCGCGGCCGGCTCCAGCTGGCGCCGGACAACCTGATCGAGGACGCGTGGGAGGAGTTGGTCCCCGACGAGGGCGGGGAGCACGGTCCGCAGCCGCCGCTCGCGGGTGACGAGCGCATCGAGGCTGGCGAGGACAAGAGCGGCATGCCGCTGCCGGGCGACCACGACGAGGAAGGGGAGTCCGGCGATCCGGATCTCCTCTCGATCTCACCGGACGCGTACTCGAAGATGGAGGCACTGCGCCACCGCGAGTTCGACCGGATGACGCCGGCCGAGCTCCGCGACGCCGAGCGGCTGGTCGACCTGCTCGTTCCGAAGCTGGAGAAGCGGCGAACGCGCCGCTACGAGCTGCACCCGCACGGCCGCTATGTGGCGCCGCGCGCGATGTTCCGGCGCAACCTCGCGACAGGCGGCGAGATCGTCGACTGGGTGTGGCGCCGGCCCGTGAAGCGGCCTCGGCCGCTCGTCGTCATCTGCGACATCTCCGGTTCGATGGAGCGGCACTCGCGGCTGCTGCTCCGATTCGCGCAGGCGCTTGCCGCATCGTCCGCCGTGAAGACCGAATCGTTCGTCTTCGGGACGCGGCTCACGCGTGTCACGCGCCTGATGCGCGACCGGGACCGCGACCGCGCGCTCGCGAAGGTCGCCGATTCCGTCACGGACTGGGCGGGCGGCACGCGCATCGGCGAGTCGTTCCACGAGTTCAACGTGAAGTGGGCCCGGCGGACCCTGCGCACGTCCGGCGTGGTCATCGTGGTGTCCGACGGGTGGGATCGTGGCGACCCGGCACTCGTGGCGGTCGAGGCGGCGCGGTTGCGGCGGAACTGCCACCGGCTCGTCTGGCTCAACCCGCTCGCCGGGACCGCCGGCTACCAGCCACTGGCGGCCGGCATGCGCGCGGCGTTCCCGTACATCGACGACTTCCTCGCTGCCGGCACGATCGCGAGCCTCGAGCGGCTCGGCGAGGTGCTCGGGGGCAAGGCCGCCGACGTGCGGCGGGGCGGGGGAGCGGCGGCACACATCGCGCCGGTGCCGCCCTCCCAGCTCGCGGAGGTGATGCCGTCCGCGCTTCCGACGACGCCTGCCGATCCAAGCGCGCCGCCGCGCATCGCGTGAGCGAGCCCAGGACGACGGCCCATGCGTGACGTGCTCGAGCAGTACGACGCCTGGCGCGCCGAGGGGCACGAGGTGGGTCGCGCCGTCGTGCTCAGGACGTACGGGTCCGCGCCGCGACAGGAAGGGTCCGTGCTGCTGGTCGCCGATGACGGACGGATGGTGGGGTCGGTCAGCGGCGGCTGCGTCGAGGGCGCAGCTGCGGAGGCCGTCGCCGAGGCGCGCCGGACCGGCGTCGCGAAGGTCGTCCGCTATGGCATCAGCGACGACCTCGCCTGGTCGGTGGGGCTGCAGTGCGGCGGGACGCTCGACGTGCTCGTCGAGCCGACAGTGCCGGACGCGGTCGTCGCCGCTGCTCGCGGCGCAGCGCCCGGCGCCGGCGATGGCATCGGGACGACGGTGGTGACCGACCTGCCGGCGGACACGCCCGCGCCGGCCAGCCAGCGACCAGGTGATGCCCCGGCCGCGGATGCGACCCTCGAGGACCTTCGCCGCGCGACCCTCGCAGCCGGTCGCTCGCGAACGGTGGAGCTCCCCGATCGCACGGTCTTCATCGAGGCGTTCCCGGCCACGCCCCGTCTCGTCATCGTCGGGGCGACGGAGGTCGCCCGCTCGCTCGTCGGCCTCGCGAAGACGCTGGGCTATGAGCGCATCGTGATCGACGCCCGCAGCGCGTTCGCGACGCCGGAGCGCTTCCCGGACGTCGACCGGCTCATCGTCGACTGGCCCGAGGAGGCGTTCGACGCGATCAACCTCGGCCCGAACGACGCGGTCGCGGTCCTGTCGCACGACGACAAGTTCGATGAGCCCGCGGTCCAGGATGCGATGCGCCGGGGCGCGCGGTACGTCGGTGCGATCGGCTCGAAGAAGACGCAGGCGGCGCGCCGTGCGCATCTCCTCGAAGCCGGCATGACCGAGGAGCAGCTGTCGCACCTGCACGGCCCGATCGGGCTGGACCTCGGTGGCCGGGAGCCAGCGGAGACCGCGCTCGCCATCCTCGCAGAGATCGTCGCCGCGCGGCGGGGCGGCTCGGCCGCGCCGATGATCGATCGCGCCGGAGCCCGCTGAGCCGCGCCATGGACGAGTCGCGGGTCCGGGCCGTCGTGCTGGCCGCGGGGGCCGGCGACCGCTTCGGCGGGCGCAAGCTGGGGGCCCGGATCGCCGGGAGGGCCGTGCTCCAGCACGTCCTCGATCGACTGGCCGACGCGGGTCTCGACGATCCGATCGTCGTGTTGTCGCCGGACTCGCCGCTCGCCGCGCAGCTGGAGTGGCGGCGCGCGGCTCGCGTCGTGAACCCGGATCCCGCGCGCGGCCTGGCGAGCTCGCTCCAGCTCGGCTGGGCCGCGGCGATGGCTGGCGATCCGCGGCCCGATGCGGTCCTCGTCGTCCTGGGCGACCAGCCGCGCCTCGCGCCCGAGGTCGTTCGAGCGATCGTCGCCGCGCCGCTCGACCCGAGCCGGCCGGTCGTCGCGCCAAATTACGCCGAATCCGGCGCCCGGAATCCGATGCGCCTCGAGCGGGAGGCGGCACGGCTCGTCGAGGCGGCCACCGGGGATCGCGGCATCGGGCCGCAGCTCGCGGCGGAGCCGCTCCTGGTGCGGTGGCTGGCGGTCGACGGCGACAACCCGGACATCGATCGAGCGGGCGATCTCGTCGCCGCGATCGAGGCCGACTGGGCCGGTCGAGTCCGGCGCAATCGCGACCAGGTGGATCGGCTGCGCGAGACGCGGGATGACGCCGACCACTACGCGCCGGTCGCCGGCCTGTTCCGAGACGACCCGCGCCGGACGGGCGACGATGTCCTCGAGCGCCTCCTGTCCATCGCGCGCCCGACCGACACGTGGCTGGACGTGGGCGCCGGCGCCGGCCGGTACGCATTCCCGCTGGCGCTCGCGGTCCGCGAGGTTGTCGCCCTGGATCCGTCGGCCGCGATGGTCGCCGCGCTGGCGGACGGGAAGCGCGACCACGGCATCGTTAACGTCCGGATCATCGACGGCCGCTGGCCCGCCGCTGCCTCGACATTCGGTTCGCTGCCGGTTGCGGACGTGAGCTTCATCGCGAACGTGGGCCACGACACCGAGGAGATCGGACCGTTCGTGGCGGAGCTGGATGCCGCGGCGCGCCGCGAGTGTGTGGCGGTGATGCAGGAGCACCCGCCCGCGGCTCCCGCCGCACCATTCTTCGAAGCGGTGCACGGCGAGCGCCGCGAACCCCTGCCGGCCCTCAACGACTTCGTGGACCTGCTCGTTGCCCGCGGCACGCCGCCGGACGTCGAGCTGCTCGATCGTCCGTCCCACGCCTGGCGCGATCGGGACGAGATCCTGACATTCCTCCGCCGTCAGACGTGGGTCGTGCCGGGCAGCGCCGGCGATGCCCGCCTGCAGCAGGCGCTCGACGCCGCCCTGGACCCGGACGGCAGCTTCCGTACTGCGCCATCGCGCGTCGGCATCGTTCGCTGGACGCCCGCCACGTCCGGCCGGAGCCGCGCAACCTAGACTCGACCGATGGAATTCAATGGAACCGTCGACATCGACGCGCCACGCACCGCCGTGTGGGACCTGCTCATCAACTTCGAGCGGCTGGCGCCGTGCGGCCCCGGCGTCGACACGATCGAGCGCCTGGACGACACGCACGCCCGCGTCAAGGCCAAGGTCGGCGTCGGGTTCATGACCCTGGGCTTCACGATCGATCTCGAGCTCATCGAGACGGACGAGCCGGATCGCGCCGTGATCCGTGCCACCGGCCAGGCGCCCGGCACGTCAGTCGAAGCCAACGGCTCGATGCACCTCAGCGGCCCGCCCGAGGGCCCCACCCGGATGGACTACGACGCGACGGTCGAGCTGTTCGGCGCGCTGGCGGGCGTCGGCTCGCGCATGATCGAGGGCACCGCCTCGAGGCTCATCGACCAGACCTTCGACTGCGTCCGCGCGCAGCTCGCACCGGCTGCCTAAGGTCAGCGCTTCACGCCACCCATTCGGCCGCGGCAGGCTGGCCGAAGAGATAGCCCTGGGCAAGCTCGACCCCGAGGCGCCGCAGCGTGTCCACCTCGGCCTCGGTTTCAACACCCTCCGCGATGAGCGCACATTCGCTGCGCATGGCGAAGTACTGCAGGCCGGCCGCCATGGCCTGCCGGACCTCATCGCCGTCGATGCCGCGGACGAGGGACATGTCGAGCTTGGCGAACGCGGGACGGAGCTCGAGGATGTGGCGAAGGCTGGCAAAGCCGGCGCCGGCATCGTCCACAGCGAGGCCCCGCATCGGCAGGTCGCGAAGCCGCACGCGCAGCGCGTCGTAATCGTCGATGGGCAGGTTCTCCGTCAGCTCGAGCACGACGCGGTCCCGGCTGCGCCCAAGCATTCGTCCGAGTCGCTCGGCGTCGTCCATGACGCACTGGGGTGACACGTTGACCGACACGAACGCCTGGCCCGGCAGGCCCGCAGCCGCCCCGATCGCCCGATCGACTGCAGCGAGCTCGAACTGGGCGCCGATGCCGGCATCCCACGCCTCGCCGAAGCGACGGTCCGGACGCATCCCGTCGGCGAACCGGGTGAGCGCTTCGTAGCCGACGGCATCGCCGGTCCGCAGCGACACGATCGGCTGGAACACCGTATGGAACGCACCATCGTCGAGGATCGTCTGGAGGCGGAGTCGCTCCGAGCCGAGATCCCGACGATCGGCAATGGCGCGCCCAGCGACCGCCGTAAGGACGTTGGAATAGTCGCTCGCGCTTGCCAACAGCCGCGCCTGCAGGTTCGGCCGCGGGTTCGCTGCACGCGCCGCGATGCCGATCGACAGCAGGCCGACCAGCTCGGTTCCGGCGAAGATCGGCGCGGATGCGTACATGGCGAGCTCGGCTCGCTCGAATGTCGCGGAGCCCCGTCCTGTCGACCGATGGCGAAGATCCTCGACCCACGGGCCGGACCGTGCGCGCTCGAGCAGCTGGGCGGCGGTACCGGCCGGGATCTGCCCCACCCCGCGCCGGACGCCTTCGGTCGGGGTGTACGTTGCCAGCTCCTGGAGCCCGCCATCCGGCGTGACCTGCAGGACGCCCGCGAAATCCGGCTGCGAGCGATCCGCGATCTCGCGCACGACGGCCTCCGCGAGCGCCGCTGGGTCCCTCGTCGGGCGCAACGCCCCGAGTGCCCGGATCACCTGCGAACGGACGTCTAGCTCCGCCTCGCTCAGGCGGATCCACTCGTCGTGCGTCCGGAGGTGGGCACGGACTCGAGCGACCAGCTCGTCGAGCCGCACGGGCTTCTCGATGAAGTCATCGGCCCCGGCGCTCAGGCCGGCGATCACGAGATCGCCGCTCTCGGACCCGGTCACGAGGATGACGGGAAGCGTGGCCGTGCCAGAGCCGGCACGGAGCGTCGCCACCACGTCGAGTCCGGTCATGTCCGGAAGCCCGATGTCGCAGACGACGAGGTCGACATGCTGGCTCGCCACGACCTCCAGACCCGCAGCACCCGACCCGGCGGTGACCGGTTCGAAGCTGGACCGCCGGAGTGCCGTCGAGAAGAGCTCCCGGAGGGCCAGGTCATCGTCGATCACGAGGATGGTTGGGACGTGGCTCGCGGGGCTCATTCCTCGACCATCGAGCTGGAATCCTCACGGGCTTCCGCGATGGCGCGGAGCATCTCGCTCGACGAGACAGGCTTTGTCACGAACCGGGCGCCCGCCGCGAGGAGCCGGTCCAGGTCGAGGGTCTCGGCGGTGTAGCCCGACAGGAGGACCAGGGCCGTCCCGGGGCGTTCGCGAGCCACGAGGTCGGCGAGCTCGATCCCGGACATGCCCGGCATCACCACGTCGGTCACGAGGACGTCGAACGGCGTCGCCGCCGTCCGCACGGCCGTTGTCGCGGCCGCACCGTCCGCGACGGACGTCACCTGATAGCCGGCCCGTTCGAGCATGATCCGGGTCATGTCCCGGACCGACGGCTCATCCTCGACGAGCAGCAACGAGCCGCTTGTGGCGCGCACCGCACCGGGCTTCGAAGCCGGCGCGGGCGTCGCCGGCTCGTCGATGTCCGGGAAGTACAGCTTGAAGGTCGATCCGCGGCCCGGCTCCGAATACAGCCAGATGTGGCCGCCTGCCTGGCGCACGATGCCGTAGATCGTCGCGAGCCCCAGACCCGTGCCGCGGCCCTGCTCCTTGGTCGTGAAGAACGGCTCGAAGATGTGCTCCCGCGTCTCCCGGTCCATGCCCACCCCGGTGTCGGACACCGCGAGCATCACGTACGAGCCGGGCGCCACCTCGAAATGCTCGAGCGCGTACGCCTCCTCGAAGATGGTCCGGCCAACCTCGATCGCGACGACACCGCCACTGGGCATCGCGTCGCGCGCGTTGACCACGAGGTTCATCACGATCTGGTCCAGGTGGCCCGGATCGACTCGAATGTGGCCGGCGTCTTCTGGTGTCCGGACGGCCAGCCGGACGTTCTCGCCGATCAGGCGGCGGAGCATCGGCTCGAGCGCGTGCACCCTCCCGGCGGGATCGACGACCTCCGGCGAGACCATCTGCTTGCGACTGAACGCAAGCAGCTGGGACGTGAGGTTTGCGCCGCGCTCCGCAGCCTGCTCGATTGCCTCCACCATCCTGCGGAGCTCCGGCGCCTCGCCGGCCGCGGACTTCGTCAGGTCCTCGATCAGCAGCTCCGCATAGCCACGGATCGCGAACAGGATGTTGTTGAAGTCGTGGGCGACGCCGCCCGCAAGGCGGCCGATGGACTCCAGCTTCTGGGCCTGCAGGAGCTGCGACTCTGCTGCCTTGCGCGCCGTGATGTCCACGACCGTGGCGAACACCTGGAGCCCGTCCGCGGTATCGACGGGGGAGAGGCTGATCTCCACCGGGAACTCCGTCCCGTCCTTGCGCAGCCCGGTGAGGTCCATGCCGATGCCCATCGGCCGCGCGATCGGATGCTCGACGTAACGGCCCCGGTGGCCCACATGGCGCTCACGCACGCGCTCGGGAAGCAGCGTCCATAACGGAGCCCCGATGAGCTCCCCGACGGTGTATCCGAAGGCGCGGGAGGCCTGCGGGTTGGCATACGAGATCTGGCCATCGTCGCCGACGGCGACGATGGGATTCGGCGATGCCTCGAGCACCGTCCGGAACCGTCGCTCGCTTTCGGCGTGCGCTGCCTCCGCGGCCTTGCGGGCCGTGATGTCCACGCCCGTCGCGAACACCTGCAGCCCGGTTGGGGTCTGGACAGGCGAGAGGCTGATTTCGACCGGGAACTCCGTGCCGTCCTGCCTGCGCCCCGCGAGGTCCAGGCCGATGCCCATCGGCCGCGCGACCGGGTGCCGGAAGAACGCGTCCCGATGGCCGACGTGGCGGGTCGTCGCGCGCTCGGCAACGAGGAGCTCGATGGGCTGGCCGAGCATCGCGGCGGCGGCGTAGCCGAACGTGAGCTCCGCCTGCGGGTTGACGTAGCAGATGCGGCCGGTGTCGTCGATCGCAACGATCGCGTTCGGAGCGGCGTTGAGCACCGAGCGCTCGATCGCGCTCCATGCAGGCTGACCGGGCACGGATGTCCGTGCGTCCTGGGCAGCGTGCCCCCCGCTGAGGCCCGTCCCCAAATCCCGCTCCCGCGCTCCTGAGCGTGACCCTGACCCTTGGGCCACCCCCAGCGCGAACATAGCACCGCCGGCTTCGCCATCCAAGTCCGGTGGCGTGCCGCACTACACTCGCGGGCGCGTGGAAGCCCTGCATCGCGTCATCGGCCCGATCTCGACGAACGTGTTCATCCTCGCCGACGAGCGAACCCGCGAGGCGATCGCGATCGACACCGCGATCCCGTCGCTCGACTGGATCGCGGGCGAGCTCGCGGCGCGCGACTGGACGCTCCGGTTCATCGTGACCACGCATGGCCACTGGGATCACACTGGCGACAACGCCCGTGTGTCGGAGCACACCGGCGCGCAGATCGCGGTGCATCCCCTCGACGCGTACCGGCTCGCGGATCCTCGGCCGATGTGGGCGCCGTTCGACATCCCGCCCTCCGTGCCCGCCGTGGAGCTTGCGGAAGGCGGCGAGGTCCGGTTCGGCTCCGTGGTCCTGAAGGTGCTCCACACGCCGGGCCACACCGAGGGCTCCGTCTGTCTGCTCGACAACGACAACGGGCGCCTGTATTCGGGTGACACGCTGTTCGCGGGGTCATTCGGGCGGGTTGACCTGCCGGGTGGCTCGCCGGAGCAGATGGTCGAATCGCTCGACCGGCTTCGCCGCCTCGACGATCCTCTCCAGGTCCTGCCCGGCCACGGGCGGATGACCACGATCGGGGCAGAGCGTGCGTGGCTCGAGTGGATCGCGCGCGAGGGAACGCTGCCGACCTAGCGGCGCCGAAGGCTCAGAGCGGCATTCGGTAGAACGTCCAGGTACGGATCCGGCGGAAACCGAACTTCTCGTACAGCCGGAGCGCGCCGCTCGGATTCTCGGCATCGACGCCGAGGCCCGCCTCGGTCATGCCGCGATCGCGCAGCGCCGCCATCGACCGGACGATGAGCGCGCCGGCAAGGCCCCGCGCGCGCCATGGGCGCCGGGTCGCGACGCTGTCGAGCCAGCCGAGGAGCACGCCCTCGAGCTCGTTCTCACGCTGGTAGATCGTGTTGATGATCAGCCCGGCGACCTGGTCCCCGTCCCACGCGACCTGCCAGAGCGAGGGATCGAGGTCCGGGTCCCCGACGAACCGCTCGTAGTCGCCCTCGACGGGCTCAGCGTGATCCCAGTGGTCCTGGAATGCCTCTTCGTCCGCGTCGTAGACCGCGCGGAGGTGCTCGGGCGCTGCCGGGCGTATCGCGAGCCCGTCGGGCAGCGGGACATCGGGGATCGGATCGGTGAGCGACCGGCGCATCTCGAAGTGGAACCGGTACGGCGCGAAGCCGTGGGCAACGGCAAAGCCATCGACCGCAGGGACGTTGTCCGGGCCGTTCCCGCCGATCTGATGCGGCTTCGTCGGGTCCAGCCCGTGCGGCTCCGTCGCCGATTCGCGCGCCCGTGCCTCCGCCCATTCGAGCAGGCGCGTGCCGTGGCCGACACGCCGGTGGTCCGGATGGACCCACAGCTCGACGCGATGGTTCACGACCGCGGGTCGATCCCGCCACGAGTGCCGCGCAAGGCCGACGAGCCGTCCGTCGACCTCGAGGCCCTGCAGGTCGCGGTCGGGGAAGAAGGACGACGTCGGCGCCCAGTCGTTCGTGAGCCCGGGCACCGTCGGGAACCAGCCGGGCTGGTCGTGCTGGTTGATCTCGAGCAGCAGGTCGACGACGGTCTCCACCTCGGCCGGAAAGGCGATCGGGCGGAGCCGCGCGCCCGCGACGGACGGCGCGCTCACGCCGCCGCGTCCGGGAACGGCTTGCGCTGCGTCGCCCAGCCGCGGAGCGGAGTGAACCCGAGCCGCTCATAGACGCCAAGGGCGCCGGTCGGGTTCTCCGCGTCGACGCCCAGGCGGGCGACGGCCATGCCACGCGCTCGATGGATCGCCAGGGACCGCGCGATGAGCGCGCTGGCTACCCCTCGCCCGCGCCACTCTCGCCGGACCGACACGTGGTCCAGCCAGCCGGCATCGACCCCGAGCGCCCGGTTCTCGTCGAAATAGATGCAGTTCAGCACCGAGCCCGCGACCTCGTCGCCGTCCCAGGCGACCTGCCACAGGGTCGTGTCCAGATCCGGGTTCTTGAAGAACCGGATGTAGTCCGACTCCTCGCGAACCGCGTTTTCCCAGTGGTCCTTGAACGCCTCGACGTCGGCGGCCCAGATCCGTCGGTGGTCCGCCTCGACCACCGGGCGGACCTCGATGCCGTCCGGGAGCGGGATATCGGGGATCAACTGCGTGAGGTCGCGCTCCATGAGGTAGCCGAACCGGACCGGCGCGTAGCCCATGCTGCGCGCGAACTCGGTGGCGGCCTCGTTGGCGCGGTCCGTCCCGCCACCGTGGACGTGCGGCAGATCCCGCCGGCCACCGTAGCCCTCGGCCAGGGCCTCGAGCGAGTGCGCTTCCACCCACCGCGCGAGCTCCGTCCCGATGCCGCGCCGGCGATCGCCCGGCCGAACCCACACCTCGGCGTTGTGCACGACCGTCCCGGTCCGCTCCCGCCAGCCGACGCGTGCCACGCCGACCAGCCGCTCGCCCTCGAAGGCGAGCATCGTGTCGCGGGCGACCTCGTATCCCGAGGTCGGCGCCCAATCGTGGACCAGGCTGTCCGCCGAGGGCACCCACGGCTCGTCGTCATGGATGTTCGTCTCGCGGACCAGCTCCGCGGCGGCCTCCCAGTCGCGCGCCGGATCGAACAGGCGATACGAGATCGCGGTGGTGACGCTCATCGCTCGGCTCCGTACTTGAAGCGCATGTGCACATCGACGCTCTTCGAGATCTGGCTCCACTTCTTGCGCTCCGCTCGGCGGGCGAGCGCATCGGTGGCGAGCACGGAGCGATACGCCTCGCGCTCGAGCTTCTGGTACGCGGCGAACCGATCCGCGGGCAGTTCGCCGTGAGCGATTGCGGCGCGGATCGCGCAACCGGGCTCCGATCGGTGACTGCAATCCGAGAACCGGCACTGGCTCGCCAGGGCCTCGACGTCCTCGAACGCATTCGACAGCCCTTCGCCGTCGAGCACGCCGAGCTCGCGGAGCCCGGGCGTGTCGATGAGCAGCCCGTCCGCGAGGCGGACGAGCTGGCGGCGGGTCGTGGTGTGCCGGCCGCGGGCGTCGTCCTCCCGGATGCCGCCGGTATCGAGGAGCGGCGCGCCCGCGAGAGCGTTGACGATCGACGACTTGCCGACACCGGATGACCCGGTGAACACGACGGTCCGCCCCGCGCCGAGGTGGGCGCGAACGGCGTCGAGCCCCTCGCCGGTTACCGACGAGACGGCGATGACCTGGACCCCCGGCGCCGCCGATTCCGCCTGGAGGCGAATGTCCTCGATGTCGCCGGCAAGGTCGGACTTCGAGAGGACCACCACCGGCGTGGCGCCGGATTCCCACGCAAGGGTCATGTACCGCTCCAGCCGGCGCACGTTGAACTCGGCATTCACCGACGTGACGATGAACACCGCATCGACGTTCGCCGCGAGCACTTGCGACGTGCGCTCGCGATCACCCGGCGCGCGCCGGATCACGGCCGTGCGCCGGGGCAGCACGCGCTGCACGAGCCGATGCTCGCCGGCCCCGCTGGAGCCCGCCGCGAGCGGCTCCATCGCGACCCAGTCGCCGACGGCCGGCCACGCGGCTGTCGGATCCAGCTCCGCATCGAAGCGGAGCCGGCCCGACGGGCTCGCCGCGTGTTCGCCATCCGCGGACGCGACCGAATAGAGGCCGCGCTCCTCGGCGAGGATGCGACCCGGCACGAGACCGGGCGCCTCCGCGGCCAGCAGCGCGACGAGGCGGTCGTCCCAGCCGAGCGATCGAAGCGTGGCGTCGGCGCGTGCCGCGTCGTCCATCAGAACGACTTCCGCCACGCGGTCGAGCGCATCTCCTGCCGGAACCCCAGGCCTTCGTACAGGCCAAGAGCTCCGCTCGGGTTATCGCCGTCGACCCCGAGCCCGGCCGAGGTCATCCCGCGGTCGCGCAGGCGCCGGAACGACTCCGCGATCAGCGCGGACGCGAGGCCGCGCCGGCGCCATTGCCGGCGCGTGAACACGCTGCCGAGCCAGCCCCGCTGGATGCCCAGCGCGGCATTCTGCTCCTTGTCGATGGCGTTGAGCACGCCACCCGCGACCTCGTCCCCATCGAACGCGACCACCCACAGCGAGAGGTCCGTGTTCGGGTTGTCGAGCCAGCGCTGGAGATGCTCCTCGGAGCCGTCGAAGCCGCCCCAGTGATCCTGGAACGCCTCGACGTCGCCGTCCCAGACGGCGCGCGCCAGCGAGACATCGATCGGCCGGATCTCGAGGCCTTCCGGCATCGGCAGCTCCGGCAGGTTCTCGAGGTCCGGACGGACCATCTCGAAGAACCACCGCTGCGGCGCGAAACCGGCACCTTCGAGCAGGGCCGTCGCGCCGGGCTGGCGCTCGCTCGCCCACGAGCCGAAGATCGCGGGCGTCGAGCGACCGGCGGCGACCTCCGCGGCGTCGAGCGCACGGTGGCGGCGCAGGCCCTCCTCGAGCAGCGCCTTCCCGATGCCGCGACGACGGAACGCCGGATCGACCTCGCCCTCCTGGCGGAACTCCCGGAACCCGTCGGTCGTATCGACCGCCTCGCGGGATGCGATGCCGACGACGCGTCCATCCAGCTCGGCGACGGTGATGTCGCGGTCCGGCGTGAACGAAGCGCTCGCGTGCCCAACCTGGGCGCGCATCTCCTCGATGGTGGTTCGCCACGGCAGGCCATCGGCCTCCGCTTCGACGTTGTGGAGGCGGACGAGGTGGGGGACATCTGACTCGCCCGCGAACGGGCGAAGCCGGAGCCCCTTGACGGTCTGGATCTCGGTCATGTCGATTACCCCACTCGCTTGAGCTTGCCGGTGCGCTTCGCGTACTGCTCCGCTTTCGCGAATGCCCACAGGCCAGCCGGAATGAACAGCGTGCCCATCACGAGGAGGGGCCAGATGTCACTCCAAAGTGCCGTGAGCGGCACGCCGTCGATGAGGCCCTTGCGAACCGCGTCGAGGGTGTAGGTCGCCGGCGAGAACCACGACGCGACGTGCATCCAGCCGGGCAGGATGTCGATCGTGTAGTAGACGCCGCTGATCAACAGCAACACGGACTGCAGGACGAATGCCATCTGCATGCCCCGCTCGACGAACAGGAGCGGCAGGATCGCGGCGAGCATCGCCACGCCGACCAGGCTGAACGAGCCCAGGAGCATGAAGGTGCCGACGGTGACGAAGTTCGCGTTGGCGAACGACAGGTCCGGGAAGAACAGCACGACCGCGACCAGGATCGCCGCCGTGTGGATCAGGCCGAAGATCATCGCGTACGCCACCGCACCCAGGAGGTGGGTCGACCGGCGGATCGGCGCCATGAACGTGTATTCGAGCGTGCCCTCCCAGCGTTCGATCTGGATGGTCTCCGCGATCCACGAGAAGACCACTGAGAGGTAGTTCCAGAAGATCGCCCCGACCAGCAGGGTCATGAGCAGGCGGGGATCGCCAGCCTGCCGCCCGATCAGCGAGATCGACAGCGCTCCTGCGGCGGAGTAGACGAGGAACGCAATCTCCCAGCCCCAGTAGCGTCGGGACAGGAAGAAGTTGCGCTCGATGAAGGCGTACGAGGCGCGAACCTCATGCGCAAGTGCGGACATCGGGGAAACCCTCGGAGAGAGGGCTGGCTCGGCCCTCATCGGGACCGAGCCAGCCTGGTCTGCGGCTCGGCGGCGACGAACGCTCCGATCGACATGATCGAGCGCCCGACGGAACGCCGGACCGAACGCTGGGAGACGGGACGCTGCTGCGGCCGTCGGTCGCGGATCCGCTTCCGGATCTCGCGCTCGCGATCACGCATCGCCTGCTCCGCATGCAACTGCATCTGCGACATGGCACTCACCTCCTTTCATTCGTCGTCGTCCGAGTCCTCTTCCTCGACGTCGTCGTCGAGGGAGCGGCCCGTGTAGGTCATGAAGACGTTGTGCATCGTCGGGGCCTCGCCGTGGCGCTCCGCGACGAGTCGCTTCAGGTCCTCCGGCGAGCCCTGGGCCACGATCCGCCCGTCGTTCAGGACCACGATCTCCTCGCAGAGGCGCTCGGCCTCGTCGAGGTCGTGCGTGGTCAGCACGATCGATGCGTCATGGCTGCCCAGGATCTCCTCGATGAACGACTGGACCTCGAGCTTGCTGCGCGGGTCCAGCCCGGTGGTCGGCTCGTCGAGGAGCAGGAGCGTCGGGCTGGTGAGCAGGGCCCGCGCGATCGCGACCTTCTGCTGCATCCCTCGACTCATCTGCTCGAGCGGCCGGCCCAGTCGCTTCCGGGCGATGCCCAGTCGCTCGCAGATCCGGACCGCGTCCTCGCGGGCCTTCGCGATGTTCATCCCGTAGAGACGGGCTGCGAACAGCAGGTTCTCCATCGGGCTGAGCTTCTTGAAGAACGCCGCGTCCACGCTCACCCGGTTGATGAGGCGCTTGACGGCCATCTCCTCGCGCTCGATGTCGTGACCGAACACCTCGACCCGGCCTTCGTCGATGGTGAGGAGGCCCGACACGAGCCTGATCAGCGTCGACTTGCCCGAGCCGTTGGCGCCCAGGACCCCGACCGTGCTGCCGCGCTCGAGGCGCAGCGACACGTCCGCGATCGCGGTTACCGGTGGTCGCTTCCGGGAAACCTGGAAACGCTTGGTCACGTGGTCGATCAGCAGGGCGGGGACCTCGGGCGCCTTCGCGGGCGCCGGTTCCTGCGCGTGTTCCGCGCCCGTCACGGGGTCCGTTCCCGTTGCCGGGCTCGGGTCCGCTGCAGGGATCGGCAGCCGCGCAGGCTCGATCGGTCGATCGTCCTGCGTCATCTTCGGTTCCTGGAGCATCGTGCTCGGCATTGGTGTTGTCCTCAGGGTGGAAGCGGCGATGAACCTCACGAAATCAACAACGAGCCGCAGAGCGGACCCGGCGTTGGGCGGGTGGCTCGCGGCTCGTCGTGGGTTCCCCTGTGCAGCCGGGGAACAAACAAAGAACCGTGGGCCCTGGGCCCACGGTCCGTGGTTGCTGCGTGAAGGCGGGTCTCCCGCCGATCAGCTACCTGGAAGTGGGCACAGTCCTCCCGTAACCGTCCGCGCCGATAGGCGCAACGATCACGCGGGCGAGCAGCGTCGTGCTGTTCATCTGATGCCGCCTCCGTTAACTGACTTCCGGCCCGCGGTGGCGTTCCGGAGGTCGGAACTGTAGGGGCCGTGGTTCCGACGTGTCAACCTGATCGGGGATCGCGCTGGTTGCGGTACCGCTCCCAGCCGCGCGCCGTCCTGGCAGGACGAACTTCTTGCCGATTTGGTCGCCTGTCGTCCCGTGGAGACGGGCGACGACCGAATCGGGGCAATCCCGGCCCGTTTCGTGTGCTGCGCGTCGTGGGGAGCCGACTCGCGACGAGATGGGCGGAAAACCCGGCCTGTCAGGGCGGATCAACGCCATTCGATACGCTCCGTGCCCATGCCCGACGCACCTTCGAGCCCCCCAGCCGCCTCCGAATCCCTCGTCGGGCTCATTGCGCGCGGTGTCATGGACGCGGAGCTCGCGGCGCTCGTGTGGGTCCTGGTCGAGGCGCGGGTTCCGCTCGTGGTCGCAGCACCCTCGGGGCGGGCCGGCGCCGGTGGGCAGCTCCTGGCAGCCGTCCTCGGATCGATCCACCCCGAGGAGAACCTCGAACCGCTGATGGCACCGATGGGCGCGGCAGGGGCCGGCAGCCTCGTCCGCGGGCGCCGCTCGGGCGGCGTCGTGGAAGCCGGATCGATGGGGGAGATACGCCAGCGGTTGGGTGGAGGTCCGCTGCCCCTGACGGAGGATCAGCTCACGTTCCTGGGATGCGTGCTGGTGATCGGCGATGTCGGAGGCGACGAACGCCGCGCCGGCAAGCTCCGCGTGACCGCCGCGCACTACGTCCGGCCGCTGGCGCGCGACGCACATGGGCACTCGCAACGCCTCGACCCCGCTGTCCTCGCCACCTGGGATGATCGGCTCGGCAAGTACGAGCACTTCGCGTGGGGCGTCATCCCGGAGATCGCCGCTCGCCTCGGCCGGAAGACCGGCGATCTCGAGGCCGACCTCCATCACCGCCGCGACGACCTCGCGGGCCTCGCAAAGGCCGGGGTCACCGCCCTCGATGAGGTCCGGAAGCTGGTCGCCGGCTACCGGGTCGGATGGGGAACGGCCGGGCACGGCCCCGATGACCGGCACGGATCCGACGGCGGCCACGGCCCCGACGGCGGCCACGGGCCAGACGACGGGCACGCCCATCCCGCCGAATCCGGACACAAACCGCACTGAGATTCGCGCATCCTTAGGACAAGGTCCGGGGCCAGAACGGCGCCACGCGGTTGAGGAGATGCCATGTCCCTGCTCGCCATCATCCTGTTCCTACACGTCCTGGGCGCGATCGTCGCGTTCGGGCCGAGCTTCCTCGCGTTCCCGGCCATCGGCGCGATGGGCGGCAAGGAGCCGATGCACGGCAACTTCGCCCTGCGCGTCAGCGAGACGATCGCGAAGCGCGTCTGGCCGCTCGCACTGATCCAGGGCGTGACCGGCGTCCTGCTGATCCTTGTCGGCGGCTTCGACCTGACGAAGGCAATCTGGCTAGATGTCGCGATCGTGCTGTACCTCGGCGCCCTGGCGTTCTCGTACTTCCGCCAGACGCCGACCCTGCACAAGCTGATCGAGATGTCCAGCACGCCGCCCCCGCCGCCCGCGCCCGGCACGGCGCCGTCCGGCCCGCCGCCCGCGTTCATGGCGTTGGTGAAGCAGCTCCAGCAGGGCGGGATGATCCTCGGGCTGCTGGTGGTCGTGATCGTGTTCCTGATGGTGACGAAGCCGTTCTAGCTCGCGGCTGACCCGACTCGCACGCCATCGCCGGGGTCCCAAACGGGCCCCGGCGATACCATTTCGGCATGCCCACCGTCTCGAATTCGATCCCCGACCTGCTGTCCCGCCTGAGCGGCATCGTCCACATCCACGATGGCGGAATCGAGATCGTCGACGTCGCCCGACTGCGCGCCGACGGCATCCGCGACCTCGCCTGGACCGCCGCGTTCGCAACGGACGCGCCGACCATCGAGGCGGCCCAATGGATCGTCTGGGAGGCGGCGCAGGTGCTCGGCGCCCGGTCCGCCAGCATCCACGAGCTGTACATGGCCCGGGCGCGCGGCGAGATCAACGGGTTCACCGTGCCGGCAATCAACATCCGCGCCCAGACGTTCGACATGGCGCGCATCGCCTACGAGACCGCGACGACCTACGACGTCGGCGCGATGATCCTCGAGCTGGCGCGCAGCGAGCAGACCTACACGTTCCAGCGCCCGATCGACTACGCGACCGCGGTCCTCGCCGGCGTCATCGCCGCGGGCTGGAAGGGCCCCGTGTTCCTCCAGGGCGACCACTACCAGTTCAACGCGAAGAAGTACGCCACCGACCCCGAGTCGATGACCGACGAGATCCGCCGTGCCTGCCGTCTCGCGGTCGATGCCGGCTACCGGAACATCGACATCGACGCCTCGACGCTGGTCGACCTCTCTCGCCCGAACGTAGACGAGGAGCAGCGCGACAACTACGAGCGCACCGCTGAGCTCGCGGCGCTCATCCGGACGTTGCAGGCGGACGGCGTGACGATCTCGATCGGCGGCGAGATCGGCGAGGTGGGCAAGGAGAACTCGAACGAGGCGGAGCTGCGGGCGTACCTCGACGGGCTCCGACGTGAGCTCGCGCGCCTCGGTGTTGGTGCCGGCGGCGAGAACGGCGTCGCGATCTCCAAGGTGTCGGTCCAGACGGGCACGTCCCACGGCGGCACGGTGAACCCCGATGGGACCGTGGCGGCGGTCGCGGTCGACTTCTCGGTGCACGAGCGACTCGGCAGGATCGCCCGCGAGGAGTACGGGCTCGCCGGGACCGTCCAGCACGGCGCCTCGACGCTCCCCGACGAGGACTTCCACATTTTCCGCGAGGTCGAGACCGCCGAGATCCACCTCGCGACCGGTTTCCAGAACGCGCTCTACGAGCACCCGGCGTTCCCGCCGGCCCTCCACAAGGCAATTGCCGACTGGTGCTTCGCCAACGCGCTCGACGAGCGCAAGCCGGACCAGACGGACCAGCAGTTCGTCTACACGACGCGCAAGAAGGCGATCGGGCCGTTCAAGCGCGAGCTGTGGGACCTCGAGACGAAGGACGAGATCCTCGCCGACCAGGCGAAGAAGATCTCGTTCCTGTGCCACGAGCTCGGCGTGCACGGCACGCGCGAGATGGTCGAGCGGTACGTGAAGCCGGTCGAGTTCCACCGGCCCATCCCGGCTGCGCTCGCCGAGGCAGCACCCGCCGCCTAGTCGGGCTTCCTGCTCTCGAGCGACGGTGTCCGATCTGTCGGACGTCCGGCGGTTGCGTTGCTCCGCGACGGCATCCGAAGCGCTGGGAAGCCCTGCTCGGACGTTGTTTGTCCGATGAATTCGGACGCATGACGGCTGTGCGCGGGATTCGTAGCCGGTTGGGATCCACCACCCGCCGCATGTCCGATATTTCGGACAGTCGCGATGATTCGGGCTGGAGCGCGGGATTTGCGACGTTTCCCGCACCGCTCGATGTGCGGAATCGCCTTGATTCGTACTTGCGGCACTCCTATGCTCCCCGCCAGCGATCGGGTGGAGGGCCCGATCGACGTGCCCCGCGTCCTCGGTCATCCCGAAGAGGTCCGTCTCGCGAGCAACGGCGCCGACCCCTGGCCGCCGACTCGTGGTGGTAGAGGGAGGAAACCGTGTCGGGTCCTGGCAACGCATCGGACGTCGCCGCGAGAGACGACGCCCACCTGAGATCGTTGGGCATCAAGCCCGAGCTGCGGCGATCACTCGGGTTCCTGTCGAATTTCGCCGTGGCATTCAGCTACATCAGCGTCTCGACGGGCACGTACACGCTCATCGCCCTCGGCCTTGGGGTCGGCGGGCCCGCCTTCTTCTGGTCGTGGCCCATCGTGATCCTCGGGCAGACCTTCGTGGCCCTCAACTTCGCGGAGCTCTCGAGTCACTTCCCCGTGGCGGGTTCCATCTACCAGTGGTCGAAACGGTTGAGCAACAAGACGCTGGGCTGGTTCACCGGCTGGTTCTACTTCTGGGCGGGTGTCGTCACGGTCACCGCGGTCGCGGGCACCGTACCGCTCGTGCTCGCCAGCATCACCGGCATGGACCTCGGCGCGGCGAGCCCCCTGCCGTTCATGAACAACCTGGTGTTCTGGGCGATCCTCACGCTCATCTCGACCACGGTCATCAACGCGTTCGGCGTCCGCCTGCTCGCGCTGATCAACAACATCGGGGTCGGCGCAGAGATCCTCGGGATGCTCGTGTTCGCGATCATCCTGCTGGTCGTCGGCCGGCACCAGGACGTCGGCGTCCTTTTCCAGACCGCCGGCACCGAGACGCCCGAGACGGGCGGCTATCTGCCGATCTTCTCGATCGCCATGTTCATGAGCCTGTTCGTGGTGTATGGCTTCGATACCGCCGGCACGTTCGGCGAGGAGACGCTCGACGCGAGCCGCCAGGCGCCCCGCGGCGTCCTGTCGGCGATCTGGCTGTCCGGCATCGTCGGCGCCGTGTTCCTTCTCGCGATCGTCCTCGCCACGCCGGACATGAACGCAGCGTTGACCGACACCGCGCCGATCGCCACCGCGATCACGGCCGGCCTCGGTGCAACGTTCGGTTCGGTGTACCTGTGGGTCATCCTCATCGCGGTCTACGTGTGCACCCTGGCCATCCAGGGCGCGACCGTCAGGCTCATGTTCTCGATGGGCCGCGATCGGCGCATGCCGCTCGGTCGCCTGTGGGGCACCGTGAACCCGACGTTCAAGACGCCGGCCAATGCGGCCGTCGCGGTCGGCGTGATCGCGGCAATCCCGTTCTTCATCACCGACAGCCCGGGCCTGCTCGCGACCGGCGCGACCGGACTGATCTACCTCAGCTACTTCATGTGCAACGTCGGCGTCCTCATGGCCCGCCGCAAGGGCTGGCCGCACAAGGGCGCGTGGTTCAGCCTCGGGAGCTGGGGCACGATCATCAACATCCTCGCCCTCGTGTGGGGCGGCCTGATGATCATCAACTTCGGGCTCTGGAAGAGCTCGATGTTCGGGAACTTCGGTAGCGACCTCCGCGATCTGACGAACCCGAGCCTGACGATCATCAAGTCGGGCGGCAACGAGCTTGGGTTCCTGCCGGACATCCCGTTCTACGAAGGTACGATCCTGCTGATCCTCATCGTCGGCCTCGTGTACTACTTCGCGACCGGTCAGGGCCGGCGCGAAGACAAGGTCGAAGCCGACGTTGCGACCGGCGAGGCGATGATCGCCTAGCCGTTCCCATCGCAGACACGAGACGGCGCGCCGGGCCCCCGGCGCGCCGTCTCGATTCCTGGGCCGTTTCGGGCGGATTCGGGCCGGTTCGATCCGGCATGATGCGGACGGCATGACGACGGTCGACGCGGCTCCCGATCCAGCCCCAGGCGCCGAGCCCCAGGACGATCTGCGCGGCGAGCTCCGGACCGAGCTCACGGCCGCGCTCCAGCGGGTGCCCGAGCTCGCCGGCCGCGAGCTGACGTTCGTCGCCCTGTCCGGCGGGATCACGAACCGCAACTTCCTCGTCTCGACGCCGGACGGCACGAAGCTCGTCCTGCGACTCGCGGGCAACGACACACACCTCCTCGGCATCTCGCGCGAGGTGGAGCACGCGGCGACGGTCGCGGCGGCAGGCGTTGGTGTCGGGCCGGAGGTCGTCGCCATGATCCGGCCCGAGGGCTACCTCGTGACCCGGTTCATCGAAGGCCGGCCGGTACCGGAACCGGAGATGCGCCAGCCGGAGCACCTCGTGGAAGCGGCTGACGCGCTCCGCCGGGTCCATAACGGGCCTGCGATCCCAGGCCTGTTCGTGCCGTTCCGGATCGTCGAGGCGTATCGCGCGCTGGCGCTGTCGCGCGGCGTCACGATCCCTGTCGAGTACGAGCTTGCGCAGGCGATCGCCCGGCGCATCGAGCTCGCGTGCCTGACGGCGCCTGTCGAGCTCCGCCCGTGCCACAACGACCTGCTCAATGCGAACTTCATCCACGACGGCTCGCGCCTTCGGATCGTCGACTGGGAGTACGCGGGGATGGGCGATCCGGCGTTCGACCTCGGCAACTTCTCGATCAACCAGGAGCTCGACGCCGACCAGGACGCGGCGCTGCTCCGTGCGTACGCGGGCGAGGTCCGCGCCGCCGCCATCGCCCGCATCGCGATCATGCGGGTCCTGTCGGACTTCCGCGAGGCGATGTGGGGTGTGCTCCAGCAGGGCGTCAGCACGCTCGATTTCGACTTCCAGAACTACGCCGCGGAGCATTTCGATCGATTGCTGTCCGTCGCCACGCGGCCGTCGTTCGAGCGCGCCCTGACCGACGCCGCGGCCGGCTGAGCATCGCGGACCGGGGCGGGACTGGGTGGCGGATCAGGCGCGTGTCGTCGTCATCGGCGGCGGGATCACCGGGTGTTCCATCGCGTACCACCTCGCCGAAGCGGGCTGGACGGACGTCGTGCTCGTCGAGAAGGCGGGCCTGACCGCGGGCTCCACATCGCAGGCCGCGGGCCTCGTGACTGCGTTCAACCCGTCGTCGACGATGCTCGCCTGGCGGAAATACTCGATCGAGCTGTACGGGAAGCTCGGTGCGTTCTCGGCGGTCGGATCGGTTCGCATGGCCTCCTCGCCGGAGCAGCTGAAGGAGCTGGAGCGCACCGCGTCGCGAGCGCGCGGGGTCGGCCTCGACGTCGGCGTCATCTCGGCCGACGAGGCCCGGCGCCTGATGCTGTCCATCTCGTCTGACGACCTGTACGGCGCCGTGTACCTGCCGGGCGACGGCTACCTCGATCCGCATTCGGCGACGTTCGCCGTCGCGGCGGCCGCCCGCGCGCTCGGCGTGCGCGTGCGCCAGAACACGCGCGTGACCGGGTTCGAGCTCGGCCCGCGACGGGAGATCCGGCGCGTGCGGGTCGACAACGGCGACCCGATCGACACCGAGATCGTCGTCAACGCCGCCGGCATGTGGGCGCCACGGGTCGCGGAGATGCTCGACCTGTTCGTGCCGTCGACCCCGGTCGATCACCAGCACGTGGCGCTGAAGGCCGTGCCGGGCCACGAGCTGCCCGACGACATGCCCTGCTTCCGCGACCCCGACAACCTCGTGTACGGCAAGGCCGAGCACGGCGGGATGCTCTTCGGCGGCTACGAGAACGAGCCGCGGTCCCGCTGGGAGGAGGGCGTGCCCTGGGAGCACGCCGCGACCTCGCTGCCACCCGACTGGGAGCGCTTCCAGCCGCTCATGGAGGGCGCGATCCGGCGATTCCCGTTCCTCGCGGACGCGGAGGCCGTGCGCCTCGTCTGCCACCCGGACGCGATGACGCCTGACGCGAACCCGCTCATCGGCCCCATGCCCGGTGTGCGCGGCTTCTGGATGGCCGCGGGGCTGTCGCTCAACGGCTTCGGTGGTGGTGGGGGCATCGGGCGGTCCATCGCCGGCTGGATCACGAGCGGAGATCCGGGGGTCGACATCGCGCCGTATCGGGCGTGGCGATTCGCCGACGTGTACCGCGATCGCGAGTTCGCTGCGGCGCTCGCTCGCGAGACGTACGCCGACTACTACCGCCTCCGATTCCCCTACGACGCCGAGGTCGCCGGCCGGCCGAAGCGCCTCTCGGCGCTGCACAAGCGGCTGGGCGATGCCGGAGCCGTGTTCGGCACGAAGGCCGGCTGGGAGCGCGCCGACTACCACCGCCCGGGCCAGAAATGGACGCGAAATGGGCGGATCGATCGCGCGCATGGGTGGTCGAAGCCCGACTGGTTCGACCGGGTGGGGGAGGAGCACCGTGCCGTCCGCGAGCGGGTCGGGATCATCGACCTCACGTCGTTCGGCAAGATCGAGGTCGCAGGCGCCGGGGCGCTCGCGCTCCTGGAGCGCGTGTGCGCCAACGACGTCGACAAGCCCATCGGCTCGACGATCTACACGCAGTTCCTCGACGAGCGCGGCGGGATCGTCGCCGACGTCACGGTCACGCGTGACTACATCGATCGATTCCGCGTGCTCACCGGCTCCGGCTACCTCGCCGCGGATCTCGGCTGGATGGTGGCGCGCGCGGCGGACGAGCCGGCGATCGACCGGGTGACGATCGACGACCGGACCGACGCGTGGGCAGTCATCGGGCTGTGGGGCCCGCGGGCGCGCGACGTGCTCGCCGGGATCACATCGTCCGACGTCGACGACGCCGCGCTGCCGCTGCGGCAGGCGCGCTCGATCCGGGTCGGTGGCGTCGGCGTCACCGCCACGCGCCTCAGCTACGCCGGCGAGCTCGGCTGGGAGCTGATGGTCGAGCCGTCGAACGCGGTCGAGGTCTGGGACGGGCTGATGGCAGCCGGCAAGGCGTACGCGATCGAGCCGGTCGGGTACCGGGCGCTCGAGTCGCTCCGCCTCGAGAAGGGCTTCCGCTATTTCGGCGCCGAGCTGACGCCACGCGAGACGCCGTTCGAGGCGGGCCTCGAGCGATTCGTTCGCCTGGACAAGGAGGGCGGGTTCATCGGGCGCAACGCCCTGGTCGCGAAGCAGGCCGCCGAGCCCAATGGCCCGTCCCGAACGCTTCGCACCCTCCTGATGGGCGACAACGACTGGATCCCGGTCTACGGCGGCGAGGCGGTCCGCGTCAACGGCGAGGTCACCGGCCGCGTTCGGAGCGGGGCGTTCGGCTACACGGTCGGCCGCACGATCGGGACCGCGTACCTGCCCGCCGGCACGCCCGAAGGCGCGACGGTCGAGGTCGACGCCTTCGCGGATCGCATCCCGGCCACGGTCGCCGCCGATGTCCTGGTCGACCCGACGGGCTCGAAGATGCGGGGCTAGCGAAACCCGGCGCGATCCCGCCAACCGTGCCATGGTTGGCCAAAGGGGGTTTCGCATGGAAACCAAGAACCTCGACATCTACGGACACGACCCGATCCCGTGGTCCCGGGCGCAGGGTCTTCTGGACGGATTCGCGGGCGGACCCGAGCAGGAGACCTGGCTCTCCACGACGGATCCGGATGGCGGTACCCACCTCACCGGAGTCGGCGCTGTCTGGCACGAGGACCGGTTCTGGTTCACGAGTGGCCCCGGCACCCGAAAGAGTCGCAACATCCAGGCGAACCCAACGTGCGCGATCGCCGTCGGCCTGAAGGGCCTCGACCTCGTCGTCGAGGGACGCGCGAGTCGCGTGACCGACGACGCTGCGCTCGAGCGGCTCGCGGCGGTCTACCGTTCGAGCGGGTGGGATCCTCGTGTCGAGAACGGCGCGTTCACCGCCGACTACAGCGCGCCGAGCGCGGGCCGGCCGCCCTGGTACGTCTACGAGCTGGTCGCCGAGCGGGCCTATGGCGTTGCGTCGGAGGAGCCGCACGGCGCAACCCGCTGGACGTTCTGAGCTCGCTGGTCAACCGGCGACGGCTTCGCCCAGCAGGTCGTCGAAGTCATCGGCGGCGAGCGCCGCCGAGGCGCGAGCCCAGCGTTCGAGCGCCCAGCCCCAGAAGTCGTAGTCGATCGTCGAGATCGCGGCCTGGATGGCAGCCCAGAGCGTCCATCCGACATCGGACATGATCATCTGGAGCCGCATGCGGGCGAGCAGCGCCGGCGTGGCCTCGCCGAAGTACGCGGTACAGAGCTGTTCCTGGCGCGCGGCGTCGAAGCCGAGCTCCTGGGCGGTGTTGCCGAGCTCGAAGGTCGGGTCGTTGTTGCCCGAGTACTCGTAGTCGACGATCCGGAGCTTCTCGCCATCGCGGAGGTAGTTCTCGGCGAGGAGGTCGTTGTGGCACGGGACGGTCGCCATCGGGCGGGCAGCGAGCGCGGCCTCGATGAGGGCGACCTTCGGCAGGTCGTCGCGGTAGCCGTCCGGGATGCGGATCGCGCGCTCGTCGACGACGCGCATGTAGAACTCGGTGAGCCGGAACATGTCGAAGTCGTCGCGGAAGCGCGGGCCGGCGTGGAGCTGCCGGAGGGCTGCGGCGATTCGCTGCGGTGCCATCGGGTCCGCGGCGTACAACTGGTTCGACATCGTCCGGCCGTCGATCCATTCGAGCGCGAAGCCGCCGGTCTCGGGATCGGTGGCGACGACCGCCGCGCCGACACCGGATTCCGCCGCGGCTCGAGTGTTGTGCAGCTCGTTCCCGCGATCGACGGCCAGCAGGTCCGTCTTGGCACCTGGCACCCGCACGAAATACGGCGTGCCGTCGACGACGACGCGGAAGTTCTGATTGGTCAGGCCCGCCGCGATGGGCTCGGCGGTAGCAGCACGACCGGGCCAGAGTCGCGCGGCAATGTCCTCGATCGGCACGGCGCGAGCCTAGCCGGTGGGAATCAGGGTTGTGGCGCCTCGAATGAAACCCACTGCGCGTGCAAGTCCGGCGGCATCGGGCAACCGCCCGTGGCGATGGAGCCCTCGCGCGCGACCACTTGGCTGGTCTCGTCCAGGACCTCGAGCTGCGGCGTGAATCTCGCGCTGTACCCGGCGGGCCACACGAGCTCCATGCGACGACCGTCCGGCTGGATGACCCACGCCTGCCGCGGATCAGCCGCGGATCCACGCAACACGAAGTTGCCGACGAACCCGACGCCGCCGCACAGGATCTGCGTCCCGTCGGACATCGCGACTGGAAAGACGGGCAGCCACCGTTCGCCGGGGCCAAGCGGGCGCGTCGGGTTCTCGTAGCGATAGGAGGTCCCGCACCCGGTGATCGCGATTGCCAGCGCGACAGCGACCAGGCTGCTGGAGGGACGTGGCGCGATCCAGCGGCTCCCGAACCACCCGACTCCGCCGGCAACCAGGCCGGCGACCGCGACCATCGCGACATCGACTGGCAGCTGGACCGTGATGACCGCTCCGGTCGAGGTGGCGCCGGTCAACGACGTCGGACGCGTGACCAGGTACGCGCCGACCGACACGACCGCGAGGACGCCGGCGAGGCCGATGCGGGAACGGACCGCGCGCCGCGACGGCGGCTCGAGCAACAGGAGCGCTGCCAGGACAAACGCGATCCCGACCGGGACGGGAAGCCCGATCCCCGGCTTGATGCAGCCGTCGGCGAGGGACTGAACATACGTCCGCCCGAGCGGCCCCAGGCAGCTGGTGACGTCCGAACCGACGAAGACAATCGCGAGGAGCGCGAGGAGGAGCAGGCCAGCCGCACCGACGACGCGAATTCGGGTGCTCACGGCGCCGACTATCGCAAGCAGATTCGCGCGGCGCAAGCCGGTACGCTCCACGGGGACGGTTGCGGGAAACCACGGAGGGACGGACGAGCTTGGTCGAGCACGCGCGCGCGGTGATCATCGGCGGCGGCGTCGGCGGGACGTCGATCGCGTACCACCTCGCCGAGCTCGGCTGGACTGACATCGTCCTCGTCGACCGCGCAGAGCTGACGTCCGGCTCCACGTTCCATAGCGCCGGCCTCGTCGGGCAGCTTCGATCGACCACGACCCTGACCCGGATGATGATGTACGGGGCCGACCTGTACCGGCGCCTCACGAAGGAAACGGGCGTCGACGTCTCCTGGCACGAGGTCGGCTCACTCCGCCTTGCCTCGACGAAGGAGCGCTACGAAGAGCTCCAGCGCCAGGCGGGGTGGGCGAAGACGTTCGGGCTGCCGCTCGAGCTCATCTCCGCCGAGGAGGCGCAGCAGAAGTTCCCGCTCATGACGCTCGATGGCGTGCTCGGCGCCGTCTGGCTGCCGACCGACGGTTGGCTCGATCCGTCAGGGCTGGCGCAGGCGCTCGCGGCCGGCGCCCGCGCCAGAGGCGCGAAGATCCGCCAGCACACCCGCGTCGTCGGGATCGGCGTGGAGAGCGGCCGCGTGACCGGCGTCGATGTCGAGACGAAGGACGGCGGGCGCGAGACGATCAAGGCGGACGTGGTCGTGAATGCCGGCGGCATGTACGCGCCGGAGATCGGCGCGCTCGCCGGCATCACGGTCCCGATCATCCCGATGGCGCACCAGTACCTCTTCACGAACGCCATCGAGGGCGTCACACCCTCGCTCCCGACGATGCGCGACCCGGACCGGCTCTGCTACTTCCGCGAGGAGGTCGGTGGGCTGTGCATGGGTGGCTACGAGCGCGACCCGATGCCCTGGTCGCTCGATGGCATCCCACGCGACTTCAACCACCGCCTCCTGGACCCGGACTGGCCGCGCTTCGAACCGATCATGGAGGGCGCGATCTCGCGCGTCCCGGCGATCGAGAACGCCGGCGTCACCCGGATCATCAACGGGCCCGAGGCCTTCACGCCGGACAACGAGTTCATCCTCGGCGAGAGCGAGGTGCGCGGCTTCTTCGTCGCCGCGGGGTTCTGCGCCCACGGGATCGCGGGCACCGGCGGCATCGGGCGCCAGATGGCGCACTGGATCGTCGATGGCGAGCCGGAGCTCGACCTGTGGAAGATGGACATCCGCCGCTTCGGCGGCCAGTACCGCTCGCAGGCGCTGACGCTCGCCCGCACCTACGAGAACTACGCGACCTACTACGACATCCACTACCCGAACGAGGAGCGGCTGGCCGGGCGGCCCTTGCGGCTCAGCCCCGCATACGAGGATGTCGCGGAGGCGGGCGCCGTGTTCGGCGAGAAGTCCATGTGGGAGCGCCCGAACTGGTTCACGCCGAACGAGTCCGGCGCGGGAGTTGCGACCCGCGAGGCGCTCGAGGGAACGCGGCCGCGCGGCTGGGCGGGCCAGCACTGGTCGCCGGCGATCGGTGCGGAGGCGCTGGCGACGCGCCAGGCAGCCGGGCTCTTCGATGAATCGAGCTTCGCCAAGATCGAGATCGAAGGCGAGGGCGCGCTCGGATTCCTGCAGCGCCTGTGCGCGAACGACATCGACAAGGCCGTCGGCTCGATCACGTACACGCAGATGCTCAACCGGCGCGGCGGTATCGAGTGCGACTTCACCGTCACGCGGCTCGCCGTGGATCGCTTCCTGATCGTGACCGGCACGGCCTTCGGCAACCACGACCTCGGCTGGATCCGCGGCCAGCTGCCGGCGGGTGGCGCCACGGACGTGCGCGTGCGCGACGTGACGTCCGCGCGGGCATGCCTTGGCATCTGGGGCCCGAGGTCGCGCGAGATCCTCCAGCCGCTCACGAAGGACGACCTGTCGAACGAGGCGTTCCCGTACCTCACGGCGCGCGAGATCACGATCGGGACAGTGCCGGTCCTCGCGCTGCGCGTGACGTACGTGGGCGAGCTCGGGTGGGAGCTGTACTGCCCCGCCGAGTACGGGCGGTCACTCTGGAAGACGATCCGGGACGCCGGCGTCCCGCAGGGACTCGTCGCGGGCGGCTATCGCGCGATCGACGCCCTCCGCCTTGAGAAGGGCTATCGCGTGTGGTCCTCGGACATCACGCCCGAGGAGACGCCGTATGAGGCGGGCCTGGGTTTCGCGGCGAAGATCGACAAGGGCACGGATTTCATCGGCCGCGACGCGCTGATCACGGCGAAGGCCGCCGGGCCGCGCAAGCGGCTGCGCTGCCTCGTGCTCGCTGAGCCGCGCTCCGTCGCACTCGGAAACGAGCCGGTGCGCGTCGCGGGGAAGATCGTCGGCCGGGTGACGAGCGGCGGCTACGGGTTCGCAGTCGAGAAGTCGATCGCCTTTGCCTACCTGCCGCCCGATCAGGCAGCGATCGGGACGCGCGGCGAGGTCGAGGTCTTCGGCGAGTGGATCGGCTTCGAGATCGCGAAGGAGCCGCTCTGGGACCCCGAAGGGGCCAGAATCCGCTCGTGACGACGCTGGAGTTCGGACCGGCCTGGAGCGCATCGCTGCGACGCGGCCCCGAGGCGGAGCTGCGCGGCTGGGTCGACACGGCGCTGACGTGGTGCGTCCAGACCGACGCGATCGCCATGAAGCACTTCCGCCGCGATCTCGGCGTGCAGCGGAAACCGGATCGGACGTTCGTGACCGTCGCAGATACGGCCATCGAGACGCGGCTCCGCGAGCGCATCGCGGCGGCCTTCCCGACGCACGGGATCGTGGGCGAGGAGTTCGGCACGGCCGACGCCGACGCCGACACGCGCTGGTACATCGACCCGATTGACGGCACGCACAACTACATGCGCGGCATCCCGGTGTTCGCGACGCTGCTGGCGGTCGAGCGGGCAGGGGAGCTGCAGGCAGCGGTGATCTCCGCGCCTGCACTCCGCATGCGCTGGGGCGCGTGGCGAGGCGGGGGCGCCTGGGCGATGTCGACCATGGGCGGCGCGGCACCTCGTCGCCTCTCGGTTTCGGGCGTGGAGTCGCTGGACGAGGCGCAGGTCCTGTTTACCAGCGAGACGGACATCGCTGCGTCCGGCCTGCTACCCGGATTGCGCGGGCTGCTTGCCCGCTCCTGGCGCGAGCGAGGCTTCGGCGACTTCTGGAGCTACACGCTGGTGGCGGAGGGCGCGGCCGAGGCGATGGTCGAGGTCAACATCAAACCCTGGGATGCCGCTGCGCCATACCTGCTCGTCGAGGAGGCGGGCGGCCGCGCGACAGACCTGGAGGGCAATCGATCCATCACCGGCACCACGTTCATCGCCACGAACGGCCGGCTGCACGCCGAGGTCCTGGCGGTACTCTCCGGTCGAACGGAGGGATCGACGCCATGATGGAGACGCCGAACACCGCCGCCCCGGCGGAGCGGCCGGTCCAAACCGCGCCCTCTGATCCGGATCCGGTCGGCCGTCGTGCCCAGTTCCTGACAACGGAGCACTGGTCGCTCCTCGCCACACGCTCGATGAGCTGGAACGAGGCGTTCGCCCGGACGTCGATGTTCCTGTCCGTGCTGTCCGCTGCCACCGTGGCGCTGGCCCTCGCCGGTCCGGCGATGGCGTTCGGCGAGGCGTTCGCGCTGTTCGCGGTGATCGTGCTGTCGGTGGCGCTGTTCCTTGGCATCGCGACGTTCATCCGCTTGGTCCAGATCAACAACGAGGACCTCTACTGGGTCACGGGCATGAACATGCTTCGCGGCCAGTACGCGAAGCTCTCGCCGGGCGTGGAGCGCGAGTTCGTCACCGGCCACACGCTCGATGTCGAGGGCATCGCCCGCTCGTTCGCGGCGTTCGACGTCACCTCGAGTCCCTCGCCGATCCACGCGCTGATCACGACGCCCGCGGTGGTCGCGGTGATCTCGAGCACCATCGGCGGCGTCATCACGGGTCTGGTCGCGTTTGCGCTCGGGGCCGCGACGCAGGTTGCCGTGGCCGCCGGAGTCGTCGTGTTCATCGTCGCCGTGGTCAGCAGCGTGAGCTACGGCCGCCGCGAAGCCCGCCGCTACATCGCCCGCGCCATCGAGATGCGCCTCCCCAACGCCGAGGCCGTCGACGGCGACCTCACGCCGCACGCGTGATCGCGCGCGTCGGGCCCGATGAGCGGCTTGTTCGCGTTCGAATGGGTCGATTCAATCGTGACAGTGTCCGCGGGCCCGGGACCGTTTTCCTCGTCCCGATCATCGACCGCGGCGTCCGCGTCAGCCTCCTGCCGCAGCATTACCGGCTCGATGCCCTTCCTGTCGCAGCCAGCGACGGCGCCGGTCTGCTCGTCGATGTCGAGGTCGACTTCACCGTCGTGGACGCATTCGAGTTCGTCTTCGATCTGATCCCACCGCCGGCCGGCCTGCGCGGGGTCGTGCGAGGGGGCCTGCGCAGCGTCCTGGAAGGGATGCCGGGCGGCGCAGCCCATTTCCCGGGCGATATCGAGGCCGCGGTAGCGCCCTTGGTCGAGGAGCGACTCGCCCGCGCCGGCGTCCGCGATGTCGTCGTGCGGGTCACTGGCGTTCGAGGAGGATCGATCGAGGGCGCCGACGAGGCGGAGTTCCAGGCGCTCCTCCGGCAGGAGGGCATGGCCGGCAGCTACCGTCGACCGAAGTGAGCGCCCGCAACCTCGTGCCGACGCTTCTCGCGTGTCATCACGCTGACTGAAGATGCCGGAGCTATCCATGCCTCGTCCACGATTGGCCTTCGCGGGAGTGATCGGTGCGCTCCTTCTTGCGCTCGGGCAATCCGCGAACCCGCCGCACGTCGCTGCGGAATGCACCGCAATGGACCCGTGGCCATCGTTTCGCGCCGCAGCTCCCGTGGCGCGGCAGATCGTTGTCGGCGAAGTGGTCGAGGCGTTCGCGACCGACTCGACTGACCACGCGACGCTCTTTCGTCTCCGGGTCGATCACGTCTATCGAGGCGACGTCGCGAACGTCCTCGATTTCCACGACGCCGTGAGATCTGGAGCGCCACTCACAATTTGTCCGGCCGACTCGATCCTTCGCGTTCGGGTGGGCGACGTGCTCGCGTTTGCATTTGACGCCCAACTTGCCGGCTACCCGAACCCGGTCACGGCGGTTGCGCTCGTCAATCGTGGGCCGGACGAAGTGGAGCGATTCCTGATGCCCGGCGTGAAGCGAATCTCGTTACGAGATGTCCGGGACCTGGCGGCTCTCCCCGCGACCGACAGCGCACAGCCACCCGCCGCGCACGACGCCGCGCCCTTTCCAGTCGTCCCGTTGATCGTGGCTGTCGTCGGCGCCGTCTTGGTGCTGTCTCGCAGACCAATCCGCTCCTCGCGTGACATTCCGCGACGCTGACTGATGCGTGCAGCGATGCCACTTGCTGCGCTTGTCGCCGCGGCGATGGTCAGCGGCTGCAAAGGCGCCCCAGCAACGTCGTGCATCGGGGTCGACCTCGAGTTGGCCGAGACATCCGCACGACTGTTCTCTATGGCCGGAGAGCCCGTGGGAACGCGATGGGAGAACCAGACGGAGAAGCCATACGACGGCGGCGTGATGCCAGCTGGCGTCTGGCGGATCCAGGTCGACGCAATCGTCGTGCATCCCCAGGCGAATCAACCCGGCGGCGTCGTCCGAGTTCCTTCCCACTGGATCATCGACGTCGAAAAGTGCACCGGCCAGCCGACGATCTTCGCGCAAGGCTGACGGCCCGGCCGTCGGATCCTCAGGACTCCACGGAGCCGATCGGCGCGAAGTCCTTGGCGGCTTGGCGGCGCTGCCACAGGGTCGTCAGCACGACCATCAGCACCGCGGACACGAAGATGATCGTGCCGATGACGTTGACCTGGACGGGGATGCCGCGCTGCTGCGCGCCGTAGATGTAAATCGGGAAGGTCAGTGCGCTGCCGGACGTGAACGACGTGATGACGTAGTCGTCGATCGAGAGGCTGAAGGCCAACAGCGCCGCGGCGACGATCCCGGGCAGGATCAGCGGGAACGTCACTCGCCAGAACGTGGACCACTCGTTCGCCCCGAGGTCCATCGCGGCCTCCTCGAGGTGGCGCGGAAAGCCCTGCAGGCGGGCCTTCACCGTCACGACGACGTAGCTGATGTTGAACATCACGTGGGCGATGAAGATCGTTCGGATGCTGAGGGGGAAGAGGAAGCCCTTCGGCAGGAACGGCAGGTCGGCCGTGGCGATGAACAGCGTGAGCAGCGACGAGCCGAGCACCACCTCCGGCGTGGACATCGGCAGGAAGATGAGCATGTTGGTCGCGTTCCGGCCCCGGAACCCGTACCGGACGAGGGCAAGGGCAATCAGCGTGCCGAGAACCGTGGCGACCAGCGTCGAGCCGAGCGCGATGATCAGGCTGTTCGTGACGGCGTCCGCGAGCCCGATGCGGCCCAACGGATCCAGCCACGCGTCGATCGAGAACTTCTTGAACACGAGGTTGGATCGGCCGGTCGGGTCGTTGAAGCTGAACAGGATCATGATCGCGACCGGCAGGATCAGGTACAGGGTCACCCCGATCGTGTAGATCGGGAGGATCGAACGCTCGACCATGGCGCGGAGGCGCCCCGGCGGCTGCGTCCCGCCGTTCCTCGACACGGCAGCCGCGGTCATGCTGCCTTCCCCCCGGTCAGCTCTTCGGTGCCGAGGACGCGCGCGTAAAGCAGCACGCCGACGATGATCGCGGCCATGAGGATGAACGACAGGGCCGACGCCATCGGGTAGTCCGTGATCTTCAGGAACCGCCCCTGGATGACGTTGCCGATCATCTGGGACTTCGGGTCACCGAGCAGCTCCGCATTCACGAAGTCGCCGACCGCGGGGATGAACGTCAGCAGCGAGCCGGCGAAGACGCCGGGCAGGGAGAGCGGCAGCACGACGCGAACAAATGCTTCGCTGATCAGGAACGTACCCACCACCGCACCGAAGGCTGCGCCGGCGAAGCCCGGCAGCAACGGCGACGCTCCGAGGATCGCGGCGACGAAGGCGATGAGCAGGCCGCCCACGATCGCGCCGATGATTGCGCCCGTCGGGCGCCAGCGGCCCGCATACAGGTCCTGCGCGGCCTCGACGAGCCGCACGTCGACCTTCTCGAGGGCGACGTAGAGCGGGAGCGTCATGAACGGCAGGAAGTTGTACGTGATGCCCGCCACGACGGCCGCCGGCGTTGCCAGCAGCCGGAAGTCGTCCGGGAGCAGGCCCGCATCCTTGAGCGGGCCCAGCACGATGCCGCTGTCCGCGAGGATGATCTTCCACGAGAGCGTTCGCAGGAGGAAGCTGGTGAAGAACGGCGCGATCACCAGGAACAGCAGGACGCTCTTGTACCGGCCGCCGCGAAACGCGATCGTGTAGGCGAGCGGGTAGCCGAGCAGGAACGCGAGAATGGTGGCGACCCCGCCGTACTCGACCGACCGCACGAACCAGGGCAGGTATTCGGAGAACGCCTGCCCGTAGATCGCCCAGTTGTACGTGACCTGGTAGCCCTGGTCGATGTTCCCGGTCGAGAGAGACACGAGGAACATCTGGATCGCCGGGTACACGTAGAACAGGAGCAGCCAGAGCAGCCCCGGCAGCAGGAGCAGGTACGGCGCAGCGCGCCGTGACATTCGCATGGTCCGATCAGCCGGTGACGGAGCGCGCCCGTCGGCGAGGGCGGGCGCCTAGAGGCCGATGACCTTGGAGAAATCCTCCGCCCACGACTTCTCTTCGTCGGCGGTGACGGCCCGGAACTGCTTGAGGCGGGCGACCCAGTC
>DATFHO010000064.1:0-123156 GCA_035248345.1 Candidatus Limnocylindrales bacterium | reverse complement strand
CGGCCGTTCAGCCGTCTCTTTTGGCCGAGTGGTGCATGTGGTGGACATCAGCACGCTGGCCGCGGGACGGCGGGTTGGACCGCCACGCCGCGCGCGCCCGGCGTTGGAACCCACGCCGGCGTGGGCGCCGCGCGAGCCAGTCAGCGCGTGACGAACTCGTCCCACGAGCGCGGACCGGTCGTCACGCCGGTTTCGATCGCCTCCGCTCGGGCAGTGTCGAGCAGTTCGGCGGCCGCTTCCTCGGGCGAGACGGGGTTGACCGGGAGGCCCGTGCCGAGCTCGAGACCCGCGATCTCGCGCAGGCGCGGGTGGATTTCCCAGTGCCAGTGGTACGTCTCGTCGACACGCTCGCGCAGCGGTGCGGTGTGCAGGACCAGGTTGTACGCGGGACCGCCCAGCGTTCCCAGCAGCCGCAGCACGCGCTGGAGAGTGTCCGCGGCGCTGACCAGCTGGGCATCGGTCGCCGTCCCGAAATCCGCTGCGTGGTGGCGCGGCACGACCCACAGCTCGAACGGTGAACGGGACGCGTACGGAGCGAACGCGACGCTTGCCGAGTCCTCGAAGACCAGACGCTTTGGATCGGCGACCTCGTCGCGAACGAGCCGGCAGAACGGGCAGATTCCCTCGCGAATCACGTAGCGCGCCGCACCGCCCAGCTCCTCGCCGATTCGGTGCGGAATCTGCGGCAGGTCGTAGTAGTCGAAGCAGAGGTGATCGGTCAGCGCGCCTGCCTGCGAGCCGTAGTTCTGGACGACCTGCAGGTAGTCCGTCTCTTCCGCGTTGCGCGCGGCGGTCAGCGTGTCGCGCGCGCGGGCCAGCAACTCGAACGCGATCTGCGGCGATGTCTCGGCGAAAGACTCGTGATGCGCGCGCGGCGCAACGATCGTCTGGTACGAGCCCGCGTCGCCGACTATGCCCAGGCTCGGATCGCGGCCGTCGGGCTGCGTCTCCTTCTGGTCTCGCTCCGTGCCCGCGACGATGAACGCATCCGGCTTGAGCATCCGGACGCGCACGCCGTCGCCGCCGGGCGCAGCGCAATTCGGGCAGTCATCGACCTGCTGGCCAATGTGCCGCGCCGGCCGATGGAACCGTTCGCGATTGAACTCACGGTCGACGACGACGGCAACCCACCAGCCGGTAACGCTGTCCTTGCGCAGTTCGAAGAGGCCGCGCGCCATCGACTAAACGGCCACGGGTTCCGATTGAGCCGCCCGACTGACCGCGGCCGTCGCCTCCTCCAGCCGCATACGGAAGGCATGCTCGAAGCGGTCCGCGACGTTCGCCACGCTCGCCGTTGAGGGCCGGGATTCGTGCGCAGCCCAGCCGGCCTCGAGCGCGAGTGAGGTGGTGGTCGTATCGGGTAGGCCGCAGGCATCGATCAACTCGAAATCGTCCAGGTCGGTATTCACGTTCAGCGCGATGCCGTGGTAGCTCACGCCGCCCTCGATCCGCAGACCCAACGCCCCGAGCTTCCGCGGCGTCGCCGACTCGGCGTCGCACCAGACGCCCGGATAGCCGCTTCGGCGTCCCGCCTCCACGCCGTAGCCCGCCGCCGTGTCGATCATCGATTGCTCGAGGAGCCGGACGAACGGCCGCAGCAGGACGCCCCGGTCTGCGAGACGGACGATGGGGTAAGCCACCAGCTGGCCAGGACCGTGATAGGTGACCTCACCGCCGCGTTCGACGCGGATAACGTCGATGCCGCGGCGCGCGAGCTCGTCGGCCGACGCGAGAACGTGGTTGCGATCGGACTGCCGGCCCAAAGTCAGGACGGCGGGATGCTCCAGCAGGAGCAGCTGGTCGGGTATCTCGTTCGCACGGCGCCTGGCGACGAGCTCGTGCTGGAGTTCCCACGCCGCCCGATAGTCGATCCGGCCAAGCCAGCGCGCCTGGAGTTCCGCTTTTACGTCAGCCACGCCCCGACGATACCAGCGCCGCGTTGTGCGTCGCGCTACGTAAGCCTGCGTGTGCGCCGCGGGGTGCTTAACCGTGACGCTGGCGCGAAAAGTGCACCGCATGCGCACGATCGCTCACGTCGACGGCCTGAGCGTCGCTCTCGGGACGTTCGGCATGCACTTTTCGCCCCTTTGTCGCCGTTGTGCGCAGTTCGCGATGCATCTAGCGGAGGACGATCACGGCATCACGACCGGGATCGGCACCGCGCTCCAGCGCGCCAAGCACGCGTCGCGTATCCAGCTCGAACGTTGCGAGGACCGTCGGCCGGGCGGCGTCCAGAGCCACGCGATTCGCGTGCGAGCCGGCCACGACGATGATCAGTCGGCTCGCGCCAATGTCGCGCTGCTTCTGCTGCGCGTACCGGATCTGTGCCTGGAGATCGCGCAGCCGCGTGATGACCTCTACCGCTATTCGAACGCCGCCGTTCTCGAGAAGGACATCGACCGCGCGGAGGTCGCCCGCGAGCGGTATCGGAGCGTCGAGCAGGATTCGCCAAGCGTGGCCGATTCTCTCCACGAATCGAGCGATGTACTTGGCCTGTGCTTCGTCACGAATCGCACCCGCCACCGGATAGAACTTGAGTGACGCCTTCAGGCCGAGTGCTGCCGCATGTCGTACGACGAGATCGATGGAAATCCGTTTGGTCTCTCGTCGTTCGAACCGGCCGACCTGGTCGCGTGTCACACCAATGGCCTTGGCTACCTGCGCCTGCGTCAACCCGAGCATGAGTCGGGTCTCTCGAAGCTCGGTGACGATCTCGGACCAGGACCGCGCCCAGCGGTCCATCGCCTCGGTGATTGGGTCGCGACGGTTCGCCACGCCGCAGATCGTGACGCCGCGCGCTTATCAGCCGGTTGCCGCGTCATCGACGCGCAGTTCATGTGCGGGGTGGATCGCACAACGGCGACGATTGGGCGAAATGTGCGTGCCGTGCGCCAAGATCGCGCCGCCCGGGCCGCGCATCGTCTCTCGGGCGCATCGGAACCTGCACAATCGGACACGGTGTCGCCGTTATGTGCGCTCAGGCTCGTGTCGACGCAGCTGCCGGCTTCAACCTAGAATTTGCGAGCCGAGCGGGAGTAACTCAGCTGGCAGAGTGTCTGCTTCCCAAGCAGAATGTCGCGGGTTCGAATCCCGTCTCCCGCTCCAATCCTCCACCGGACCGATTCTCGGTACGGTCTTGTGCGGTGGGGTGCGGTTGACCACCCGGCGAATCGGGATTCTGTTCCCGGGCCACAGGCAACTGACATTCTGCCCGCAGGTTCAGCCCGATTGAGCTGACATTCGGCCCAGCAGATCGACGGTTCTGATGGTCCCCCGCCGGGGGGCTGGCTTCGACCTCCAGCGCGGAGGTTGACCGGGCGCCGGCAGCGGGATCTGTGCGGTGTCGTTCCCGTACAACGGAGCGCCGAATCTGCGTCCGGGCGACATGCCCGAGATGCGCGGGCGTGCGCTTCGCTTCGATCGAGAGCTCCCGCTCGAGATGCTTTTCGAGGAGTTCTTGGCGGCATCCGCTTCGATCATCAACGACACCACCGAGAAGACCTACGCCTACGACTGGAGCTACTTCCAAGCGTGGCTGGCGGAGAACGGTGTGCGGCCGGTGCTCGGCTCGCTCACACGCGAGCTCCTGGTCGCGTACATCGCGGCCCAGCAGCGGCGACCGAAGCGCAAGGGCTCAGGAACGTTGTCCTCTCACTCGGTCCACAAGTACACGCGAGTGATCAGGACGTTCAACCGATGGCTGGTGTCCGAGGACTACTTTCCGACTGACCTTCTAGCTGGCGGCAAGCGCGGGCCGATGCCCCGAAAGGGCGTTCGCGTTCTGAAGCTGGGCAAGATTGCCGACATCGAGACGCTGCTTGACGGCACCGAGGTCCGCGCCCGGACCAGCCTGGAGCGTGCGGCCCGGGAACGGGACCAGGCGATGATCTGGCTGGTCGCGGACGTCGGGATCCGCACGGGCGAGGCCGCGCGGATGACGCTCGGTCTCATCGACCTCGACGACGAATCCGCCTTCGTCAGGAAGGCGAAGGAAGACCGCGAGCGGTGGATCCCCCTGTCACGGGAAACGGTGGCTCACTTGCGCCTCTATCTCCGCCGCGAACGCCCCGTACTGTCCGGCGTCCCCTTCGCGGCGACTCGACCCGAGGATCCCCTCTTCGTCTCGGCTCTGACCGGCCGCGCCATGACGACGAATGGGATCTACCAGGCGATGAGCCGCGAATACGTTCGCGGGGGCGGCACCGGGCGATTCGGCCTGCACCGTCTCCGTCACCTCTTCGGGACATCAGCGTCCAATGGGGGGATGGACCCCCACGTCAGCCAGCTGATCATGGGCCACGCGGGGCCGGAGAGCCAAGAGGCGTACCAGCACCCGTCCAACGAAGTGCTCCGCGAGCAGCACGCCCGTGTCACGCCGATTCGGCAGATCCGGCCCGCAAGACGGCGACGGCTCGCTTAGGCGGGCGAAGTTCCGTCCCCGAGGGAACCGCCCCAGAGCACAAGTGAATTAGGGTTCTCCCTAGTTGCCGCCGCACCCGACAGACTTGATCGTTCTCATCGAATGGACGACGCTTATCTCGACCTCGCGATGCGTGAGTATCTGGGAATGCGCCAAGAGATGAACGCGCAGATACGGCTTGAGATGAGCCTCATTCTCGGTTCACTCGCTGTTGTCGGCGGTGCTGCAGCGACTGTCGCAAGCGGCATCGGCAACATCGATCTGACGGCGCGCGCGTTCATTCTCCAGGTCGTGGCAGCGTTCGGGCTGGTCACGTTCATCATCGGAATCGGCGTTGCCAACACGTTCCTGATTCTTGAGGCCTACGTGACGAGTGCAGCCGCGGAGATCGAGTGCCTTGCCGGCGACGGCGGTGCACGTCACCTGGCGTCAATGCAGCGCAGGATGCGGGTGTGGACGACGAAGCACTCTGCTCGCAATGTGGTTGCCTGGCTGATCAGCTACGGGTCGACCCAAATTCTGGCGGCGGTCGCGCTGGTGATGATCGCGGCAATCGCGGTGGTCGGGTACGCGATACCGGGTTCGCCTGATCCGCTCGCGGAAGCAGCGAAGAACATCCTCGGACTGACGGACGCCGTGCTTGGCGCCAGCGCCCTGGTAATGCTGGTCACCTCCTTGCTGTTCGTCGGCTCGTGGGACGATGTGATGTCGGGCGCGCCGAGCACTCGCGCGACCCGCAGACGTCGAGCGCGACCGGCCGAATGATTCAGGGCGGGTTCGAGACCAACCAGCGTATTCAAGCGTGGTGCTCGCGATGGTGGACGGCACGCCAGGAGGGAGTCCTGCTGCCAACGGCGCTCGGGCGACTCCGCACGGCCTTGCATCGCCGTAGTGCGGCGACCGCGTCGGGCGGCTTCTTAGTCATGGAACGACGACAACCTAATCCCTGTCCAACACAGCCCTTGACAGATTCCTCCGAACCCACAGACCTCGGACTTGAGCGAATGCAAGGCGCGAGCGCGAGGTCCCGAACATGCGTGCCACAGTCGAACCAGAAGACGCCCGCGCCGTGGGCATATGAACGTTACGGCAGCGGTAGCAACAGCAGTCGTGCTGCTTGGTGTGCTCATCGGCGTTCTGCTTACCGCGCCAGGGCCGACCCCTACACGACGAGAACTCGCCGCGTTCCTTGTGGTCGCGGGAGTCATTGGCACGCTGGTCGGCGTCCTGGCCGCTCACTCCCCTTGAGCGAACTCGTTCCCTTAGTCCATCCTGCCTGCAGCGGTGATCGCTCCGACGGATCCGTTCAGGCCGCCTGCGGGTGGGCGCGCACCACACCTCCTACGCCCGAAGGAGTCGTGTGAGGCGAACGGGGTCGGTGCTCGACTTTCTCGCGCTCGCAGTGGTCGGCGTGGGAATGCTCATTGGCTCCGCAATCGCGGCGTCTGCCCTAAACCTGGGGCAACCACCGAATGCTTCGGCGTTTATCGTGACCGGTCTCACGCTCACGGCGCTGTTGCTGGTGCCGGCTTCGATATACGTCGCGGCACTGGGCGCGATGTTCCCGAGTTTTGATCCAGCCACGCCCGTGTCGCTGATCGGGTCATGGCCCCGCAGGATCTTCCGGCTGGCGATGGTCACCCTCGGGTTCGGTGTCGCAGCAGCTGGCCTTGACGCGTTCGGCGTTCCGATCGGACCGATTGCCACCTCGGTCTTCGTTGTGCTCGTGGGCGTCGGCCTCGTCGACGCGGTTTGGCTCCTCGACGTCAGCCTGCTCATCATCAACCCGGATCGCTTGGGTCAGATGTTGGCTGATCGGGCGCTGCGGCCTAGGCGAGTCGGGCCACTCGGGCGCCCATCGGACACAGAAGTCGAACAGATCTTCGACGACTTGGCGCGGCTAGCTCGAGAACTGGGCAACCGAGGTCGGCCAACGGCGGCGTCACATGCGATCGATCACCTCACTGACATCCGCGCCGCGTTTGGAGGCCGTCTCTCACAACGTGCAGTCGGTCGCGCGGATGGAATCGTCGCGGCGCTGGCGTCGAAACATCACGATCTCGCCACATCCGCCGAGCGGTATCGAGCGGCGACTCAGGCATGAACGGAGGGCCAAGGCTGGGGTTCTCCCCAGTGCCATTCTCGGCTTCAGACCCTCACCATCGCTGGTATGGGTACCGGAAGCGCACCAACGACTCGGCAATTGCTCGTGCTGGCGAATTCGAGACGCCCAGGAGGCTTCTGCCTCGCAGGCGTGGACCCGACGGCCTCGACGGCTGCAGAGTGGGTCAGGCCGATCGGCGACCGCACGAGCGAGGCGATCTGGCCATCGGAGCGTCAGTATTTGAGCGGGGCCTCCGTCGAGGTCCTCGACGTCGCTGAAGTCAACCTTGCCGATCGGCGGCCAAATGAGATCCAACCAGAGAACTGGGTGATCGCCACTCCGCCTCGCTGGCATCAACTCCGTCGAGCGAAGCCCGCCGACGTTCGCCCCCACCTCCACCCTGGCGACGAGCTTTGGGTCAACCAGTCGAGCTCATCGTCTGGCGTGAACAATCGCGTGCTTCCTGAGGTCGCCAAGACGTTGGGCCACTCGCTTGCGCTCGTCGAGGTGAACTCGCTCGAATACGAGGTCTACACGAATCCGTACAACGCTCGTCGAAAGCTCCGCGCCGCCTTTGCGTGGATGGGGGCGGAGTACGTTATGGACGTGACGGATCCCACCCTCGAAACCGCATACCTCCGACGGCCGGACGGTACCTACCCAGGTCCGGGGGCGTACTTGACGCTGAGCCTCACAAGCCCATATCGCGGGTACTGCTACAAACTGGTGGCTGCCGTAATCCCGAAGACTGGGACATCGTGAGCACGATCTTCACCATCGGTCACTCGACGCTTCCGCTGGAATCGTTCTTGAACTTGCTGAGTTCGAACGAGATCACTGCCATCGCCGACGTTCGGTCCGAACCGTTCAGTGGTCGTTTGCCCCAATACAACCGCGAACCGTTCAAAGAAGACCTCGCCGCTCGGGGAGTGAGCTACGTGTTTCTCGGCAAAGAGCTTGGGGCCCGGCCGCGAGACGACGCGATGTACGAGGATGATCGCGTGCGGTACGACTTGCTCGCGACGACGCCGCGTTTCACCGACGGCATCGCGCGTGTTCGCGAAGGCGCGAGGAAGTTCCGGCTTGCACTGATGTGTGCCGAGGGCGATCCCCTCTTCTGTCACCGAAGCCTCCTCATCTCCCGTCGGTTGTCTGATGAAGGCGAAGACGTGATCCACATTCACCCTAGCGGCGCACTGGAAACACAAGGGCGGGCGATGGAGCGCCTTCTCGAATTACATCGGCTGCCCGCAATGGACGTCTTCGGCGAGCAATCCGAATTGGTCGCTCTCGCGAGTGCTCGCCAGGAGGGTCGGATCGCGTTCAGGAGGACGAAGAGTCCGTTGGACCGACGTTGAAGCTCTACACGATCGGCTTCACCAAGAAGTCCGCCGAGCGATTCTTCGATCTCGTTTGTCAGGCGCATCCGCGCCGGCTGGTTGACGTGCGGCTCCACAACAGCTCGCAACTGGCTGGGTTTGCAAAGCAGGACGACCTGGCCTTCTTTCTCGAGAAACTCTGCGGAGTCGGGTACGCGGCGGAACCGATGCTTGCGCCCGAGGCCGAGATGCTCGCCGCCTATCGGGCGAAGAAGGTCAATTGGCTTGCATACGAGCAGCGGTTCCTCGAACTCATGGATGAGCGCGAGGTCGCGAGGACCCTGTCGCCCGAACTTGTCGACGGGGCGGTTTTGCTCTGCAGCGAGGACCAACCAGATCGCTGCCATCGGCGCTTGGTCGCCGAATACCTATCGAAAGCGTGGGGCGGCGTAGACATCCTCCACCTCCGCTAGGCCGCGCTTCGCATCGTTCACATGCGACCTGGACTTAGGCCGGCTTGTCGACCGTCCATCCGAGATTGCGGAGGCGCCAACCAGTCGCTTCACGAGAGGTCGAGAACTGGTGGGCAAGGATGCTGACGAGACGCTCCGCTTGCAGCGAATCCCGAGCCACTGGGAGCAGCGCTGGTTGCGCCTCGAGGGCTCGCCTGGCCTGAAACAGGAACGGGCCACGCGGCATCAAGAGAGCGGCCATGCCCATGTTGGCTTGCACCTCGAGCCAGTTGGCGGTGGTCTCCTCAGGAGCGCTGAGGTTCTCTGACGTCAGCTGCGGCGTCATGACACCTTCGTCCGCGAGCCCAGCATGGAGAATGATGTGGGCGGCCTCGTGAGCCAGCGTCGCACGCCACCGGCCGAGCAGACCGTGACTCGCTCCTGGCGCAAGGGCCAACTCCGTGAGCCGTCGGCTTACTGCGACCCGCGGCGGAGTCTCGAAGATCGTGAAGCCCAGGATGGTGTCGGGCAGGTCGACCGCGTAGTCGACTGCCGCGCCGAGGTGGACCTCGAGCAAGGCCTCGATATCGACGGCACCCGCGTCGTAGCCCGGGTACAAACCCGCGGCCCTCAGCGCACCGTCAGTCGCCGCTTCGAGCTCCTCGACTTCGAGCCAGATGCGCGAGCGGCGGCCGGTCCCTATTCGCCTCATCCCGAGCTGTCGTCACGCAGCTCGGGCACCTCTTCGAGTATTCGTCGGATGACGCTGCTGCTCACGTTCCGCGCCGACATCCTGCGCAGGAGCATGCCCGCTTCCGGATTGCGCCGCAGATAGCGATCCGCTTCAGCCCCGAACCGACCCGCTAGCGCCAGCAGGTCGTCGGCGTCCAGATTCAGAATCGTGGCCAGATTCCGTATTACAGCTTCGGATGGGACCCGCCGATCGTTTTCGATATCACTCAAGTACGAAGCGGTGTTGCCCGAGGCGTCACCGAGCTGGCGAAGCGTCAGGCGCCGGCGGGCGCGAGCCACGCGGATCGTGTCGCCGAATGTGCCCTCTACCGGGTCGGGCATGTACGCCTCCTTGCGAACTTTGTATTATTGGTCGGCGTACAGAGCCTACACCTCTTGCCAACAGCTCGGTGACTCCTGATGAGTGATGCCTGGCAATACGTCATCGCGATGAAGAGCCTGCCATCGGAGTATCGCGCGCTGCGAACGCTGGCAGCGGAGGTGAGCTCGGCGACGACTCCATTGATCCAGTTGTGGGACCGGGCGCCATCGCCGGATGTCGAGGAAGAGGGCGAGGAGCTCGACGCTGGCCAGGCGGAGCTCGCGCTCGTGGAGCAACAAACCGTCTGGGAGGAGGCCGCCGGTGACCGTGTCTGGAGACGGTTTCGAGGGGGCCTCTTCCCGAAGACGCGACCCGGATGGCCGGTGGCTCGCCGATTCCTGCTCGATGGCGAGTGGCTCGAAGATCCGGACTCCCTGAGCGTCGTCATCGGCCACGCGCGCGCACGCGACCTGGATGTGGTGCCTGTCACCGGACTGGTCCGAAGTGCCGAATACCAGGATGTAGTTTCCAAGCTCGCCTCCCCCGATCGTGGCGGGCTCGTGGTCCGGCTGGTTCGGGCCGACTTCACAGCTGGTCCGCGGAGCCTCGACGACAAGTTGTCGACAGTGCTGCGAGCATCGGGTGTGTCCACCGCTTCGACCGATGTGATCCTCGATCTCCGGTCGGTAGACAACAGCGTTCGGGAGCGCGACGAGGCGAACGTCGAAGCGATGCTGCGCCTGCTTCCAGATCTTGAGCAATGGCGCAACGTTGCCGTCATCGCGTCCGGCGCTCCGAGGCAGGTCGACGCAAAGCGATTCCCACAGAACGAACTCACCCCGTACCCGCGACCGGAGTGGTGGATCTGGCGCGAGCTGCGCTCGAGATTGCCCCTCGTCGCGCGAATCCCGACATATGGCGACTACGGAACGCATCATCCGGAGAAGGTGGAGGCGATCGGTGGGGCCGCTGGCGGGAAGAAACTGCCGCGGATTCCCCAGATCCGGTACGCATCTTCAGATTCGATGCTGATGCTCCGCGGACACGACCTTCGGGGGCGCGACGACGGCGATCAGCAGCTGCGCGAGATGCTCGACCGCCTCAAGGAGTACGGTGCCGCGGCCAGCGCCAACTATTCAGCTGGGGACGCATGGCTCCAAGCAGCGGCCAACGGCGAAGAGTCTCCCGGCTCATGGCCCACCTGGAAATGGGCCGGGCAGGTCCACGGCATTACGCACGCCGTCACGCAGCTCGCCAGCCTTGACGGACCGTAAGACGTCGCCGCACGACGGTGCGGAGGTCGTCGCGGGCTAACGACGCGACGAGCCTCTTGCGCATGTCCTGAGCCGTCGCTCGCGCCGAGACGCCACCGTGGGACGCCAGTTCGTCGCGGAGTTCCTCGCTCCAAAGTAGCGACGCCATGGCAAGCGGCTGCAGTCCAGGGTTCCATGCAGGATCGCGGGCGATACATATCGTGCCTGTGGCCGAGTCGGCGACGAATATCCCCCACCAGGCTGGGAGAGCGGACTTGGCCGCATCGAGGTGCTGCCGATCGACCACGAGCGACAAGCGGTCGAACACCGGGCCAAACGCGGCTACTTGTCGTGGGAGTCGGCGGAGGTCGTCTCCGCGGCCCTTGATCTCAAAGCCATCGAGAGTTTGGTCGACGGCAGCTAGGTCAATCCTCGCCGTCCCGTGATCGACGCCGAGTTCAGGGATCAAGGATGCTCGCGGCTCGACGTGCGCAAGGTGGTTGATGAGCGCATCCCGCAGCGCCCAGCCGTCGTCGAAGAGACCCAGTGAGAGTTGTCCGACGGACGGCGGCCTTGGCACGCGAGGCATGGCCGGGCGGAGTGTAGCGGCGGCCGGTGCGCCAAAGAGCAACCCCGTGGCCGCAACGCCCTAGGAGTCGCAGTCAGGAAGGCTGCTCAAACTGTCCGATCCGTCCGCAGCGGTCGCGGTCAGTGATAGGACGTCACCGGCAACACTGGGGATAACTTCGATTGGCTCGTCGCGTGTTCCCGTGTGGTAGGTGGCAAGAGCGTTCTCGATCTCCGTCGCGACGTCTGAAAGGACTGTTGGTCCCCACCCGTCCCCGCACAATGCGGTGATGACGCCGTTCTCTCGAATAGCGCCCGTAACTCTCCGGCGCTGCCACTGACGTTGGGACGTCGATTGATACAGGTTGCCACTCGCCGGCGACTCGACGAGCCCGTCCTCCAGCGCCGCCAAGAAAGGCCAGCGCCATCGTCGGGCCCTATCGAACACAAGCTCCCCGCCCGTCACGAATCGGTGTTCCAAGCCAAACCGGCGTAGGCCCGGCCTCACGGCGTCTAGGGTCAGCTCCTTGAAGCGCGGGCGGCGTGCCAACCTTCGCAACCGCGCCGCAAAGAGACTGTCGTCGCGAGCCGTTGCAACAAGCACGTCGAGGTTGCTGATGGGCAATCGCGCGTTGAGTTTGTTCACCGCATCTTCCGCTGCGTCGGCGCGAACGGCCTGCGGAAAGAACAGCGCCTCGAACGCTGCGAGGCTTCGGATCAAGACCGTGTCGCGCCAAACTGCGACGTCGATCTGTGCATCGAATCCGACGACCGCATGGGCGAGCGTTAGGCGGGACTGAGACCAGAACGCTGTGAGCCGGCCGCGATCAAGATGCTGCACGGGGTCTCGCCGACGGACCAGGTAGATCCGCTCCGACGGATCTTCGTTGTCTCGCGGGGTGAGGAGCAGGGCGTAGCCGCGGCTTCTCGGAAGATCAGGGTCGCCGACCTGCGGTTGGTGTACGCGCCCAGGTTCGAGCCCCCGATTGATCGCCTCGATGAGGCGACTTCCGTCGAGCACCTCGCGCTGCGCGACCGCGAACTGCCCTTCCTCGGGAACCCATCCCTCCTCGTAGGGATCCCACTCGTCGTTGTTCGGCCAACTCGCGACAGACTTCGCAAGGTTCGACTTGAACTGGGATGAAAGGCCGTCCTCGAGGTCCAGGTGGTAGCTCGAGATCGGTTGATCTGCGTCATCCGGAATCGCCTCAATCATTACCAGCTTCAGCCCATATGCCGCGTCGCCAAGCGCCGCTGCGAGCTCATCTCGAGTAAACGTCGTCATCGACGCGGCCCGGAGAGGGCAATACGGACGTCAGGGTCCTCTCCGCCGACGAGAAGGCGATCGCCTCGACCCAAGTGCGACTCTTTTGCGAGGAGCAGGAGGTTGATCGCTCGCTCTGGGCCCGGGACCAGCCGCGCGCTGACCGCGTAGAGACGGAATCCGGCGAGCGCCAAGAGCGGGTTGAGATACACGAGGTTCGACCGAACCGCGGCCAAACCAAGGATGAAGACGAAGGCGACGGCCCCACTGACAGCCGAGCTGTCATTGAGATCAATTAGAACGAACGGCAGGACGTATCCGAGCAGATACGTCGTGAATGCTTCGCGCTGCGGTTGAACGTCCTCCAGGACCAGATCGCTCGATCCGCTGCCGCGCAGCAATTGAAAAGAAGCCCATGCCTCAACCGCAAGGGCAATCGACAAAGCGATCCAAAGCATCGCCAGCACAGGGTTCGCTAACCAAGTCCGCACCGCGACGACGATCGGTAGGGGCGCATAGGAGGTCAGGAACAGCAGCCATCGAAGGATCGGGGTGCTCATGCGGCGAAACCTTGACACGCGGCGCGGCGTGACCGCAATTCCCGATCGCTCAATTCAATGGCTGTACGATCAAAAGGCGGTGTTGCGATGACATACGAAGACGCGGTAAACGAGCTCATCCGTCCGCGGCTGCACGCCGTCAATGCACGCTTTGATCCGACGCTTTCGAGCAATGGCGTCTTCATGTACCGATACCGGCATTGGCTCATCCGAATCGAACTCCATCGCTCGGGCGAGGCCGTCATCCTCGATGCACATGTGCGGCGGACGGGCGGTCTCCGGATGATGTTGCTCTTCGGGCGCGGATGGCAGCGGCTGCTTGGCCCTGCATCAGTAGGGGAAGGCCGCATGTATCGAACGACCCGCGCCTTTCTCGTGCGCCTGTACGAGGAATTCCAGTCCAGGCGCGACGTCCAGCGCGAACTCGTCCGATCGAACACCTGGCCATCAGCCGCATGACCTACGGGGGCGAAGTTCAACGCGGCGCCTGACTCAATCGAAACCTCTTTTCGAGAGACACCACCACATCGGTCGCTGAGTCGATCGATCATCGCAGCGCCGATGCTCGCTCGACAACTAGGGTTTTCCCTCAAGTCGTGCGGTGATCCCTCGCGTATCGTCTCCGGGCGAACGGTCGGCGAGCAGGCCTATCTGACCTTGCATGGACTGCCTCGGGCGGAAGAAGACGCGAGCGTAGGGCGTGGCGATCAAGTGAGTAACCTAGGGTCGTCGAGTGATCGTCTGTGCTCAGTTCGCCATCCAATCCCAGCAGACGGGAACGACGCGACCTTCCGAACCTACGTAACGTAGCCCTCCCGGAATCGGTCGATGAGGTCGCTGTATATGCCGTCCGCGACCTCCAGGTATTCGTACACCATGAAGAGCGGGCCAACGAGCTCCTTGACGATGTCGACCAGACGATTGTCGACATCGGTAATCGTGAAGGTGGCGGTAGTTCGGACCCGGTCTTCGGTGGTGTGACGGTCACGAAAGGTGCCCCGACGGGCACCGACCGCGCTCAGCGTGCGGTGCCGAATGCCGGCGTGAACAACTTCGACATGAATGGTTCCCGTTGAAGCCGCGCCGAGTTCCTGATACAGGCTCGCCAAGAAGAGAATGGTCTCCGCGACTCGGATGATCCGCGTGTTGAAATACAACTTGTCGGGTGCGTCCAGCGGGTCCTCGGAAAGCGTCTTCAATAGGTAGAAGGTTCCGGTTCGGGCGAGCGTCCAATAGTCGTACGTCCCCCGCTCGGCCCATTTGATTTCGGTCACAATCCCGTCGACCACCGGCTGCGGCGGCTGGGTCGCGATGAAGACGCCGATCGGCCACCCGAACGTGTCGATGTTCTTGCTCGCCACACTGTCGGCAAGACGCTTCTGCGTTGGCATCGGCAAGCGTGGAGAGACGGCCGCAACGACCTCATAGAAGTCCGACTTCGATAGTTCAGCGAGACCTTCGAGCGCCCGGGCTCGGTGGGGCGCCGTCCAGGTCGCGAGGTCGTCCGGGTCGGTCGAGAGGATGGGTGTTGCCGCGGCGGCGAGCGTTGCACTCGGCGCCGTCGTGAGACCGGGCGCAGCCATTTCCGGTCCACGCTCCCGAATTTGGCGGGTCCCCGCTCTGTCGACCTTCTGTGCAATGAGTTCTGCCAGCTCGGTCGGCGTGTAATCGGCAGCGGCCAGGTAGTGGACGGTGGCCGGCAGACCGGGAACTCTGGTGTCGTCGAACCGGACTGGCAGGACGAGATCGCGCCTCGTTTCAAGGGCGAGCGCCTGCGCATGCCTTCGCTCTTCGTTGGTCCACGCCTTCTCGGCATAAGCGGCCGAGACAAACATCACGACGTACTTGGCGCGGCGCCCGTACACGTCGCCGAACCGATCGAGGAGGTTCGTTCCCCAGAGTTCGATCGTTTCGAATTGGTCGTAGAAGACAAGGACGCCGAGGTCGTTCAGGCGTGCGGCCACGCGTTCGACGTACGGTCGTTCCTCACCTGCAAAAGAAAGAGCGACGTCGTACGAATCGTCGCCATCGGGCTGCACGGAAGACTCGTCAAGCGGTCGCGGTGGCGCGTTTTCGACGACCTCAGCGCCGGGCCCGACAACTCTGGCTAGGAGGTCGTCCGCAGCGGCGACACCTCGGTAACGACGAATGCCCCGGGCGATCGTCATCGACCACGCCGCACCGTCGCTGGAGGAGCTCCGGGCTGACCAAAGGCCCGGCACCAGGTCCAGTAAGGATCCAAGCCGGCGGACCAGATTTTCGTTGGATGGGTCTTCGATGTCGATCCCTATGGCCGCCAATGCTCTATCCGCAGCGACGGTTAGTGCCTCCCCAGTTGCATCAGGGTCGTGTACCCGATCCTGTTCAGCGAGCCAGCCAACGAGGGCGGCAAGTCGATCCAGGTCCGCCCGCGCCTCAGCAACGGCGGCGACGCCTGTGAGACTGAGCGAGATCTCCTGGGTAGGAGGAATCCAGCCTTGACCGAACCGTTCCCCCCTGACGAGAACGTTCGGTAGTCGACCAAGAGCGTCCGCAGCGTCGAGCCCCGCCTGGTCTAGCCGGCGGTCAACGACCGCAAAGGCTGGCCAGGAGCCGCGCGCCCGGAACGTTTCGTAGACGAGGCCTAGGACTTGTCGGTTTTCAGGGGTCAGCGTCTCTGCAGCCATTGACCACCTCGGCTTCTCGATCCATCCACACCGGTCGGCTGTCGAAATCGGATCCGATGCCTGCAGCCGCCCACGGTTGTAGACGCAGGCGCATCCGCTTCCCTCGTGTTCGAGTTCTAGAGCGATTCGATGGCCGTCGGTATCGCTCTACGAATCGATCCCACCAACCCAGTAGTGCCCGGTATCGCAACCATCGGGTACGTGCTGTCCAGTCATGGCATCGATGCGCGCCCTCATCTTGCCGTTTTCGGCTGAATCCTCCCACGGCCCACCAACGAGTGCCAACCTCGCGCCGAGGGCGGCGCGAGCTCCGTGCGGTCCGTCGACAACCACGTCGCCTCCCGATGCCGCAGCTTGGTATCCATGCGGCCAGACGACGATGAAGGCTGGCCCTCCGCCATCGGGCATCAACGCGAGGCACTGTCCGTGAAGCCCGAGAGTGCCTTCAATCTTGGTCATGAGGACCGGAGCCTGAGGATTGGCGACTGTCAGGAAGACCAGCGCGAAAGGGCTGGTCGCCGGCTTCGGCGCGGAACAGCCCGCCAGGAACATCGCGGCCAGTGCTGCGGCGCCTCGCCAGCGACTCATGCGCCCGGCACGTTCATGGAGTGGTCAGGACCGTTGCGCCAAGCCCGGACTCGACGAAGTCGATCGCCACGTATAGCAAGTCATCGTGCAAGTTCGGGTCATTGCATTCGGGATCGAACGAAACGCACGCCTCCATCATCCCCAGCGCAGACCCACTCGTGAAGACCGGGCCACCGCTGTCTCCTGGGCTCGCGACGTCGCTGTTGATGGCGCCGAGGTACATCGTTGTCGCGACAGCGCTTGGCATTCCGCCGAATTCCGACTTCGACAGGAGCGTTCCACATGCGTAGCTGCCTACGGTTCCGAAACCAAATCGGCAGTACGTGGCGTTGATCACCTGGTTGGCCCGCGTTGTCTTTCCCGTCACGAGCCGATAGTTCGGTGTTTGCGTGTCCCGCGATCCGTCCAACACGCGGTTCGTTGGTGTGAGAGCACCAGTGGACATCAGCTGTTCGTCGTGTGAGCCGCCGTAGTTTTGGCTGATGAACGTAAGTGTGGTCCCGTTACGCGTGATGTCGGTGTTCGGGCAGTGAGCAGCGGTCGTGATCCGACGATTTCCCGACTTCAGCATCGAGAATCCGAGCGTGCATTCGTCCGCCCCTTGCCAGTCCATTGTCATGCCCGCGTAGATGAAGGTCACCGGCACGATCTTCCGGCTGGAGTGGACAAATTTGGGCGCTTTCTTCGGGTGCACGATGCGGACGGCGGCATCGACAGCCGACGCGTCAGACGTCTCCACAATCACACTATTGGACATCACATCGACGCGCACGATCGTGCTGTCAGGAAGCTCGCTGCGGAGCGCAGCGGCGTCCGCATTCAAGTCTGCGAGCGTTTCGTCCACGTACGCGACAGAAGTGATCGAACTAATCGAAAGGGCTCGGGTCGCATCAGACAGCCCTGGCGTGTCCGACGATGTCGCCAAGACAACGACGCCGAAGTCCGGCTGATGGCGGACGTACACACCGCCTGACCAACTCGGCCCATGTTCGTCTACCCACCCGCTTAGCTCCCCGGCACGAGCTTGAAGGTCGAGCCGCCGCACGGCCTCGGAGCTAGAGACACCCCAGATGCGCGCATACGCGTTGGCATCGGGGTTGTCGGCAACATCAGCTTGCGGTGCTCCAGCGATCTGAGCCGCGGAGGCTGAATCACCAGCTGCTGCGGAAGACGCCGGCGCGAACGCTGCGATCGCAAAGAGACAGGCGCTGAGAGCCCGGAGCTGCTTGCGCGTCGCGCGACGCGCCAACGTCACTTCCATTGTTGCCTCCAGGTCGGCGAACGACCAGTGCCGGCATCCCGACGTCGCAAGCTGCGATCGATCACGGGCCTACCGTCGCGCACGGATGCCGAGTCCGCAACTAGGGAAAACCCTTGTCTCGAACTCAACCGACACCACGAGCGCGGACGCGCCCGATCCCAGCCGTCGCGCGGAGGCTGGGGTTATCCCTAGTTGCCGGCCACAGCCGCGAGCCTCATCTTCCGGGCGTAGGGCCTGGCACCACCGCTTGAGAGGGATCAGAGATGGGGTCCATGGATCGGCGCGCATCCGGCTCACGGATCGCCGCAGGCAGTTACCTCCGAGTCGAGGCGCTCCTTCTCGCGGTCGGCGTCATCTTGCTCGGAGGCGCCGCCCTGCTTGTTGCCCAATACGGTTTCTCGAGCCGGCCGGAAGTCGTGCTCACGATGATCATCCTGCTCGGGATCGTCGTCCTTCTCGTCGCGATTGGAGCATTCGTCACGCTTCTTCAGGGATTCAACCTGGCGGACGCTCGGTACGCACTCGGCCTTCCGGATGGAAGCGTCCGCGCCATCCTGGCGCTCGGCCTCCTGCTGATCTTCGCGCTGATGTCGATCTTTCTGTACTGGGACGCTGCCCATCCCTCGTTGTTGCTCTCCGCGGGTCTATCGGCCGACCAGGTGAGCAAGTTCGCCCCCGAAACCATCGTGTCCATCCAGCCGGGGGCGGCCGCCGGAACGTTTGACGTGCGCACAGCAGCCTCGAACGCGAATGCCAGCCAGCTCGGTCAGCAACTCGTGACGATCATGGGAACGCTGGTTACGGCAATCGCAGCGTTCTATTTCGGGGCGACGTCCGTCGCCTCGGCTACCGGAGTTGGGTCTGGCCAGCCAAAGGATCCGGCCCATGCCGATGAGGCGCACTCGGAAGATGCGCCGACGCTGCCGACGCAAGGTGCTTCTGAAGGGCGCGGATCGCTAGAACCCAGTGCTGCCGAGGCTGCCGAGACGTCGGGCGAAACCGACCGTGAACGCCTCCGGCGGCTTGCCCAACTCAAGCGTCCGTCCCTGACAAAGGACCAAGAGGATCCGAATGCGACGTAGCGCGTAATGGCCGGCGGCGGGACGATCCAAGCAGGGCCGAATCGTCGATCTGGAGGTCGACGGACTGGATTCCGCGGATGGTCGCGGTCGCGACGGTAAATTGGCTGCGGGCTACGGCCAACCAAATCCACGGGGCCATCAAGTGAAACCACTCGCAACACGGCGGTAAAGGCACCCAGATGGCCCAGGCGCCCAGCAACCACGCTGACGCTCCGTTCAAGCCCCAGCCCTGACGCGAACCCGTTTGCAGCTGTCGCTGTCGGATACCACGAGCGGCGAGCGACCGGCGCATCGAACACCGAGCTTCCCGCAGACGTAGCACGTGACCTTGCTGGCCTCCGTGATCGCGTAAAGGGCTTCGGTCAGCTCAAGGAAGGGCGATGGCTGGCCGACGGTCCAGCGCGCCGGCAATGACTCGTGTAGCCCGCCCCAGGCGTGCTCGGGCTCGTCCATCGACGTCAGCCTGGTCCGGCCCGCCTCCCTGTCACTCGGGGTCCGGCGCATCGACCTTGCGAAGGGTGCGGAGCACGCGGCGTCCGGCTTCGTGGCGGCTCGTGACACCAAACCACTCGTAGCCGACTGCCTGGTAGCCCTTCACGAAGATCAGGCGCCAGCCTGGCAGACCGGTCGGGCCACCCCGCCACTCCGACGGCGGAAGGGCAACGTCCTCGAAGAGAGTCCAGCCGTTGGCTGCGGCGTACGCGGTGAGCTCGGGCAGGTTCCGAGGCTCCGGCGCGGGCTCCTGCCGATCGCTCACTTCGGAACCCGACGGACGAGCCGGCCCTGCGCGTCTCTCGTGAGCGCACGACCGCGCTCTTCGCCGAGGATGGTCTTGCCGGCCGGCGTCAGGTGGACCACGGCAAGGCCGATGTTCGAGCGTGGCGGTTCGGCTCCGCGGAACCACGCTGTGTCTCCCTCCCAGAGGACATGAAGATCAGCACCGATCCGCTCGGCAAATGCCGCGAGCTTCGGCTCGTCCAGCGTCAGGTCGAGGTCGCCCCACCACGCCCCAAAGCCCTCGTCGTCCGCGATGGTTGCGTTGAAGACGGCGACGTGGCTCGGGAAGCGCTCGTGATACTGGCTCTTCGACTGGCTGATCATCCGGCCGTTCGGGAGCCCGACCTCGGCAGCGGCGGCCTCGACCGTCGGGTTGTCGGAGTTCATACGTCGTCCTGGTCGGCGGGATGAACCAGCCACGTGCCGACAAGACCGTCCCGACCCCAGCCGAGCTCGGGATCCACCTCTATCCCGGTGACCCGGTCGAAGGCCCACGGGCCGCAATGAACAAGCTGCTCGTCGACCGAGCTCACGGTGAACTCGCCCATCGGCCGGCCGGCGGCTACTCGAGTGACGCGATCGCCCTTGTGCAGCGAGCGGAACGTTCGCCGGGCGCCGGCGCCCGACACAGGCAGCACCCGCCCGGCACGGTCCAGGATCGCAACCACGAAGCTCGTCGAGACGAGGCGCGGGAATGGCGGGTTGATCGGTTCGGACAGAAGAAAGCAGCGGCCACCGACAACCACTTCGGGCCAGTCGACGAGTGTGCCGCGGTCCGACCGAAGGTCGCCGGACGCCAAAGTGGCCGACAAGCGTCGCCACGCCATTGCGCCCGCGGCTGACCGCGACAGCTCGTAGATGGAGCCAGTCTCAGTCTGGAACCTAATCCGTTCGCTACGGAGACAAGCGCCGCCGCAGGGATGCGCGCGGCCGTTAGCCATCGGGTCGCGACCTCATCTTCCCTCCTCCAGAGGCCGCGCCGCTCGGGCGCCTTCGTGCGGCTTGCTTGGATGCGGGGCGCCGCTGGCATCTCGACGGGGTTCAGGCGCGAAGGCGAGGCCGCAGATGCATACCCATCTAGCGATTGCGGGGAGGTAAGCGCCCAAGTCGTGCGGGCAGCTCGCTTGGTTCTCTCGGTACCAACGCTCCCCACGCTCGAGTCGAACGTTGACCCACTGGTCGTCAAAGTCCCAGTACGACGTGCCCAGCCGGATGCACAACTCGGTGAGTAGGCTGGCGACCGCTCGGAATCCGTCGTGATCGGCCACGAGATGCGTCGCGTCGCCTTCGGAATCCCAAAGGATGAAGCCGTTCGCCGCCTGCTCGATCTCAAGGCGTCGCCGCACCTCGCCGAGCGATACGGCCGCAGGAACAGCACGGGCGTGACCCGGATGATCGGCCCGAGCACCTGATTTCGGGTCGGCCCTTCGCGCCCGACCGCGAACCTCCGAGCCGCGCGAATTGTCCATTCACATAATCCTAACTTGGTATCGTCACATTGAGAAGAGACCAAGCCGAGACAACGGTCCGTCTCCTGCGACGGACGCCACCCGGCTTCGGAACGACGCCGATAGGACGACGACGAGCGCTAGCCCTCGTCGGCTAGCGGCGAATGCCTTCGCGTCCGGCTCGTTGCCTCTTGACGGTCGCGCGATTCCCCTGATGCTGCCGCGTCGCTAATACTCGGAGGCATCACGTGCGAGACCAGGTCCTGTTGATCCAGTCGTCAATCCGGATCCGAGCCGACGGTCACACGCCCATCGTCGACGCGATCGGCGCGTACTACGGTCGTAGCTTTGGCTCAATCGAAGAGGCGCTCGGCATCGACGACTACGTCGTTGTGGACCGCAACGAAGCCAATGACATCACCGGCATCGAGCGCGACACGATGGACGACAGCTTCGCAGGCCCGCCGATCTGGGACGCACTCGCGCCGTGGGTGGACGCTGGGAACTTCCTCGCCTACCGGCAGACCTACGACGGATTGACGTATCGGGTGGTCTTCGACGGTCACGGCGGGTACGAGGAGACCTGACCCGGCGGCACGTCGACGAGTTACGTGCGCATTGTTTATCCCGTTGTCTCAGCCCGTCCTTCGACGGGAAGCCCCGACGATCAGACTTCAACGACGGCGACGAGCGGAGCGCCCGCCTGCCCCTCGAGCAGCCGACGAATGTCTGGTCGGTCGCTTGTCAGGATGATGGCGGGCGCCGCGGCTAGGGCCTCGGCGACGACGATGGCGTCGACCGCATCCGCGAGCCCGGCCGCGGCGAGCAGCTCGCCGGCACGTCGCGCGATTTCGACACTCGTAGGGACGATGGCGTCGACGGCCTTGAAAATTCGATCGGTCCTGGCCTGGTCGGGACCCCCGCGGTGGACCTGGGCTACCACGACGGACGGGATGACGATGGCATAGCCGCCAAGTCGAGCCCGCTCGATCGTCGCGCGGGCATCTCCGTTCCCGTCAGCCCAAGCGAGTATCCCGCCGGCGTCGAGGATCAGCCGACGCTGAGACGGTAGATCGCCTACTCCGGCCACCGCATCGCTGCGATTCGCCGCCGCGACGCCTCTGGAATAGGGCCGAACTCCTGCTCCAGCTCTCCCTCCAAATCAACGAGACGGTCGTGCTGCAAGCGAATCGCCAGGGCCTCGTCGAGGTACTTCGAGAAGCCGCCTTCTCCGGCGCGGGCACGAGCCTCCTTGACGTGGTTGGCGTCAAGAGTCGCGGACACGGGGACCGTGCTCATGCCAGTATCCTATAGCCCATGTGATAACCGGTCAAGTTTCGTGATACTGAGACAGCGGGATAAGCATTACGTGCGTAGTGGCGATCGAGCTCTCCGCTCAGGAGCGTGGGGCGCTCCATCGGTTTGCCGTTCCGAAGGGCACGCTGCACGGCGCGTCGGCTACAGGTCGCACCCAATTTTCCCCTGCCGTTAGCCGGCATGGGGAGCCTCCCATCGCCTGCGCCCAGAATTAAGTGAGGCGCTGGCATTGCCAGCGCCTCGACGACGTCCCACGCCGTCCTGCCCATAGCCCTCGCGCGAGGGTGTCGGGGAGTTCATCTCGGTCATGCTCCGAGATGGGCCGACCCGAAGGTCAGGAGACCCACTCAATGCCGACAGCTGATCCCGTCAAGGGGTCAGCGCAAGAAGTTTTCGACCGAGATCTTGCTCCGGCTCCAGTCATTCGAGGCCCGGGCGCTCGATCCCCTCGTTCGCTTCGTCGTGCAGTCCCCTACCTTCGCTCGCGAGATCGGGCCTCAGGTTTCGCGACCCTGGCCGCGCTGTTTAGCTCTCCGACAGCCGTGACGTGCCGTCATCCCGGTGACGTCGCCCCGCACCAGCGGCGTCGTCCAGCGGCCTAACCCTAACTTGGTATAGTCGCCCCGTGGAGAGCGCGCAGAGCAGGACCCGGGCAGCGAACGTGGTGCGATCCGCGCCTGGGCAAGTTGGCGCTGGTGAGGTTCGGCGACTCGCCACCGCGACCTCCGTTATTGACACGACGAGCGCCTCGAACGATGTGTGGTCAGCCCATGCGACTCGATCGCCTGGGTCGTCCGTCGGCGCTCTTGCCGAGGCCATCGCCGCATTGCTTTGGAACCATGCCGAACGCCAAGTCGCCAGATCTGCCGAAGACCATGAGCGCCCGTCAGGTCAGTGCTGCTGAACTCGATCGCCGGACACGGATCGAGTTGCGAGCGGAATACGACCGGTACCTCGCGCGCCGACAGCTAACGCACGACGATCTCGACTCGGCGGCTGCGCTGTACGCCCGGGAGAGCGTTCCGGACTCATTGGTTGGCGATGCAGCCGCCGCGCAACTTCGTTCGGCACTCGATCTCCTCGCGGGCCGCGGCAGCGTGCCGCCGTGGGAGAACGTCTACTTCGAGAACGTGTCAGGCACCGAACTCGCGTCTCGCCAGCAATTCCAGGAGCTGCTCGAGCGAGCGGCCGGCGGTGAGTTCCAGGTCATTGGTGCCTACCTATCCAGTCGGCTCTTCCGGAATGCCGACGAGGCCTCAGCGGTCAAGAAGCAGCTCCGTCGCAAGGGCGTCGAGCTGCTGTGGCTGGGCAAGCCGACCGGCATCGACGAACGCGATCCGTCCGTGTGGTTCATGGAGCGAAACATGGACACCCAGGACGAAATGCACAGCCGACAAACCGGTTGGTTGGTCGGACGGCAGCTCGAGTACAAGACCCGGAAGGGTGAGCCACTGGGCCACCTGCCGGAGTGCTGGGAAGTGGTCGAATGGGCGGCCAGCAACCGACCAGGTCAGCGCGGACGGCCGATCCGCTGGGAGCTGGCACAGCCGATGGCGTCGATCGTTCAGGCGGGCGCAGCTCGATACCTGTCTGGCTCGTCGTTTCGGCAGGTGGCCCTTTGGTCGGAAGGCACGGAGCTCGGTGGCGTGACGCCGAAGAACCGGACGATGGACTGGGTTTGGTGGAACATGATCCTGAAGAACCCAAAGATCGCCGGCCTGCACGCCGCGACCCGATATCCGGGTTACAAGCCGGGCAAGGAGTTCCAGAGCAATCACCAGAAGGGCGTGGTGCGCGAGCTCGTGCCCTGCTTGCTTCCTGCGCTCATCTCGATCGAGGACTTCGAAGCTATTCAGGCCCGTAGTCGAGCCAGTCACGCGCGAGGCGGCGTGGTCCGCGCCCGACCCGACCACGCCGTCGAGATCCTGAGCGGCATCGCATTCGACGCGCGATGCGGCCACCGGCTGCACACCGCTCGTCATGCAGACGACGACTACCTGATGCGGTGCAACGAACGAGGATTCAATCCACACGGAAGCGCGTTTCCGGCCCGCCATGCTGGTGACGAACTCGACGCTCTGGTCGCTGCCATCCGCTTCGACGACCGCCTCGTGGTCGATCTCGAACGACGGTTGGCTGATCGCGCCCGCGAAGCGGCGCCCGTGCAGCCAGCGCCCGTGGCGCCGGCCGTTGCGCGCTTGCGCTCCGCGATCGCAGCGATGCGGGGGGACGAGGACCTGGCCGACGTCCGGCGCTCGCTTGAGGCCAAACTTGCGCTGCTGGAGCAGCAGGCTCCACGACGTGCACGCCCGAGCTCACCGGCCGCCGTGTTCAGAGCAGCGGTCGACTCGATCGCGCGTTGGGGTGACGCCTGGGCGAGCGCCTCAGCCGACGAAAAGAACAAGTTGCTTCGAGCGGCCGGCGTGACGGCGATTATCGAGCCGGTGCCGCACCGCCACTTCGGACGAAAGAAGGTTCCGGGTCCGCGGAGTCGTCTTGTCTTAGTTCAGGCTGCGGTTCCGGAGTTCGGACTCGCGCTCCGAGTGGGCGCTCGTTTGTCTGTTGATGGCGTCGAGCCAACGGAGCATGAATCGAGGCCATCGAACGACAATCTGCCACGGGCTCGATTGCTCAATTTGCCCCGCGTTTTCCGTCACGATCCCCGACGAGTATGTCGAGTTCCTCGGCGGGCATGACGAAAGTGTGGAGACTGGCAATCGCGACATAGCCGCGTGAGTTACGAACCGAGGTCGGCTGGCATCCACCGACCGGCCGGCTGTCGTGGTCGGCTGTGCCGATGTCGGCCTCTATCGGAACGACACCGGGAACCGGTCGACATGGCGGACGGCGAAGGTCAGCAGGGCATGCAGGACGATCGTCACGACGGCCCAACATCCGACCTATCGATCGGCGTCACGCCTTGCAGAGCTGCGCCGTGAACCGTGACACGGCAAGACCGGCACCGGGTGCCGCGACGAGAGCCGTGACATCGCGCCGTGACGGACAGGTGTCACGGCGTGAGCCCATGGTGGCGTGCTCGCGAGGATGCCGTTGACCGCACGGCTAGACTCCGGCGCGGGAGGCAGATGAGCGACAAGAGCGCGATCGAGTGGACCGATGCAACGTGGAATCCGACCACCGGCTGCGATCGCGTCTCCCCTGGCTGTGCCAACTGCTACGCGCTTGACCTTGCCGCGCGCCTCAAGCGGATGGGCCAGGCCGGCTACCAGAACGACGGTGATCCGAAAACCTCGGGCCCGGGCTTCGCGCTGACCTTGCAGCCGCACCGACTCGAGGTGCCGTTCCGCTGGTCCCAGTCGCGTCGCGTCTTCGTCGACTCGATGTCGGACTTGTTCCACGAGAAGGTGCCCGACGAGTACCTCGACCGTGTGTTCGCGGTGATGGCGCTGACGCCCCAGCATTCGTTCCAGGTCCTCACCAAGCGACCGAAGCGGCTGCAGGAGTACGTCAACTCGATCGCCCCGCACGGTGGGCGCCGCGATGCCTTCCAGCGCGAGCTCGCGTTGCGCCGGCTGGCAAACCGGATTCCGAACGACGTCGAGGTCACCTGGCCGATCCCGAACGTTTGGCTGGGAACGAGCGTCGAGAACGCCCACTGGAAGGTCCGGATCGACGAGCTGCGCAAGGCGCCGGCGGCCGTCCGCTTCCTTAGCTGCGAGCCGCTGCTCGGCGACCTCGGCGAGGTGAACCTAGCCGGCATTGATTGGGTCATCGCCGGTGGCGAGTCGGGCATCAAGCATCGCCCGGTGAAGGCGGAGTGGATCCGCACGCTGCGCGACCAGAGCGCGGTCGCTGGCGTGGCGTTCCTGTTCAAGCAGTGGGGAGGCCGAACCTCGAAGTCAGGTGGCCGCACCCTCGACGGGCAGACGCATGACCAATACCCGCGGCCGCTCCAAGAGCCAGAGAAAGTTGCGATCGCTTCATAGCCCGAGCTCGAGGTTCGGCGCGTTGCTCTCGGCCTTGCGCGCTCGTCGCTCCGTGAACCATTCGATCTCATCCACCTTCGGCCGATACCAGCCGAACTCCCCGTCGAGAACCTCGGCGATCGCACGAATCTGCTTCTTCTGGAGTCCGCCGCCAGCCTCGTACATGGCGCTGACACTGACCGTCGTGCCCTTGTAGACCTCGAACAGGTCTCGGCTGATCGCCTGCTTCTCCTGCATCGTGAGCAGTGAGTCCGCGATCAGGGTGCCGGCGCGAAGGCCGTTCTTGACGCACTTACCGAATGCCTCGAGCGCCTTCGGGTGTCCCGCTAGCTGAACGAAGAACCGGTCTTGGCTTCCGCTCGCTCGAAGGGGATAGCTCTTGCGGTTTGAGAACGCCGGGAACTGGTCCTCGAACGACTGCGCCCACTCCTCGAGTGTGCCGTGCTCGATCCCCTGCCATTTCGGATCCCTGAACACCTTGTAGAGCAGCTCGAGTCCTTTGCCGGCGTGGCGACGCGTCGCGTTCACGTCGAAGTTGACGATCACTTCGGAGTGGTGCGGCAGCGCATCGATGATCCTGTAGTCGAGCGGCTCGACGCCGTATGGATCGATGAACCACAGGCTCGCGTGGTTATGCGCACCCCAGCCATGCGACCGTGTGTGGGTCGGCGGCCCCCCGATCTCTGCGGAGATTCGGGGCACGACGTCGACCCAATCCTCGGGATACACAGCGACGTCGACGCCATCGGGTGGCTCGCCTCGCAACGGCGCCACCAAGCGCTCCAGGTCGGCCGCGAACGCCTTGTCCTTGTCGATGGCTCGGACGTGGAATGTCGCGCCGGGGACGAGCCGTTGCGCGAACTGTGCTGCGAGAACAGCCTGCATCGGCGTACCGGGCACGGCGCCGTCCGGCGAGGTCGCACTGTCGTGGAGCCCTCGGCCGGCCATCGTGTCGACCATCCAAAAGTCCGAACGGCAGAACTGACCCTTCGACTGAGCGAGGATCTTCGCCCACACTCGCCAGTAGCGATGCATCGTCTCGAGCTTCTGCTGCGTCTGCCGACGGGCCTCGACGGGCTTGCTCTCAGGCTTCGATGGCATCAGCGGCCCTCACGGAAGCGGTCGAGCTTGCCCTTGTGGTCGATGTCCTGGAGCGTGCCACCGAGCTCCGTGAGGATGTCGCGGACCTTCGCTCCCTGCATCTGCATCCAGTTCACGAGCCAAGCTGCGTTCTGCCTCGCCTCGTAAACCGTCACGTTTGCCGCGTCGTGGTGGAGCGCGTAGTCGAGGAACACGGCGAGGTGGCCACGGAGTTCGATGGCGTCGGGCCGCTCGTCACCGATCGTCTGCATATACACGGCGTACATCTTTTCGACGAACTCCTGATCGGGCCATGGCGCCCATTCGCCGCCGCTCACGGGTAGAGCGCCTTCGCGACGAGTACGACTGTGAACACCACGATGACCGCCGTCAGCCAGACGAGAACCTTGGTCAGCAAGGCGAGCCATTGGCCGTCCTTGGCGGCCTGGTCGCCCGGCGCCTTGAGCTCGCGAAGGATGAGAACTTCGTCGCGTGCATCGCGACTCATCGACAGCGCCTTTCCGCAGCTCTGCGGGCAACGCCGGACCCGCCGAGCCGACATTAGAACAACCACGGAGCCGAAAGCAGCAGCGCGTCATGCATTTCGTGGGGAACGGGGGCATGCCCCCATGCATAAGGGAACATGATCCGATCGACCTCCTCAACGACGCCGGCGAGCGCGTCGAGGTGCCCAAATATCTCGTCGGGCTTCAGCCGGACCGATATGTCGGGGAAGTCATATTCCTTCGTGTCGTATTGCTTGCGGAGTGCCTCGGTGCGGAGCTCGCCGCGACGGTGCGTTAGCAAATGTCGAAGGGCGAGAACCTTCTTCACCGCGGGCGGCTCGATATCAGTTTCAAACGTTCTCTTGAAGACGGACGTCATTTGCTTCCACTGCGGGGATGTTTCGCCGATCGTAGTACCGTGGACTCGGTAGCTGACGACCTCGTGGAGCACCGTCTCCAGGTAGACCTCGTAGAGGGTCACTCCATCCCGCACCACAAGGTTCATTAGAAGCCAATCGAATTCGATGGATGTAAGCCCGCTCGTCTCGTCGTAGAACAGGTCTTCGATTTCGGGTCCGTTCTCCGAGCCGGGGGACTTCGCGATCCGCTCCCAGCGCGACTCGTAGCCTTCTTCGGAGAATTCCTGGCCGAGGCGGAGAAATGCCCGCAAGCCTTTCTCCGCCAAGTGCCAATCGTCGTAGGCCCGCGTCACCAAGCCAGCGCCGGGATTCCAATCTCCGTTGGCCCGCCCCTCTCGACTCAACTCGGCCGTCCCCTTCTCTATATGGGCAGCAGCGCCACCTTGTCGCCGAGGTGGCTGTCGCCTTCCAGCCATCGTGCGGGCACCAACGCTTGGCCGTCACGGAAATTGTCGACGCGCGCATCGCCAAACCAGGACACGGAGGAAGGGTTCCAGTGTCCCAAGACCAAGACTTGGAGCCCGCCGTTCAGCGTCGGCCCGGCTCGGAGGCTAGTACAGAAGGCGCGGAACCGAGTCTGTCGCACGTGACGTATTTCGGGCGAATACGAGTCGACGTTATCTAACCAAAGGGGCACCAAGGGTCTCAACACAGGAATACGCCGACTTGTTCGTGGATCTTGTAGCGCTAGTGAACGCGGCCTAGCCGTAGCGGCCGCCGATGCCGTGCTTCGCCGATCGTCAACGGACTCGATTCGGGGGCGAGGCGTTGACCCGAATGCATCGCGTTCCCTCGCCACCCGGTCGTCCAACGGCAACTCAGACTCCTAGCCCGAAGTATCGAGCGACCGCGGCCGCAAGGAGCGCCCCTCCGCCGCCCTCGAGCACTCGGCCGCCCGACGCAACCAGGCGCAATGACACTTTGCCGATCCAGGCGGCGCTGGTCATGGATTCGCCCACGGAGCCTGCCGACGAGAAGGTCATTCGCATGCCACGCCGTCGCTGTCGCGATCGAGCGACGGCCGATAGCCCGGCTCACCGCGGCGCAATGGAGCGGCTCCAGCTGCTCGCACCGCATCGCAGTTCGCGTAGTACACGTCCGCTGGCGCCGACGTGGGCCGTGCTGGCTTCGGAGTCGCCACTGCTGGACGGGCGGTGACCGTCGGCACGAAGGCGGGCGGTTCAGCTGCCGGGCCGTTGCAGCCGAGCAGGACCAATGCGAGGGCGCACGCGGAGAGCACGCCGCGAAGACACCAGTGGCGCATCGCTCTCCTTCTCTCCGGTACGAAGCCCGCGCTCGTCCGACGTGAGCCGCGGACACATCGCGGCGTTGGACGCCGTCACGTTGTCAGCGCCACAGCGGCAGCGCAATCGGGGAAAACCCTAGGATCTCCTTCGCCCCATACGCCTCACCATTGCGCAAGCGTTGGCGGTTCGTTAGGAGGGACCCGCTTCCTCTGATTCGCCACGCCGCAACGACGCGGACGGTCTCCTGAGGAGGGTTACGGAAATGGGCGTGCGGTTTCGACGGAGCATCAAGATCGCTCCGGGGATCAAGCTGAACGTCACCAAGACCGGGCTCGGTCTAACGGCCGGCGTTCGCGGCGCGCATTACTCCGTCCACTCATCAGGGCGCCGCACTGTCTCGGTGGGAGTTCCCGGGACCGGCCTATACGCCCAGTCGGTTTCAGGTCGGAAGAGTCCGGTCACGCCGCGCTCAAACACGACGCGCAGAGCGGATAGCGATCGTTCGACCCCTGCGCCAGCCTACGTTTCGGGCGCGCAAGCCGCCGCGATCCTGCCCAAGGCAGGACTCTTCGCGAGTGCGAGCGAGAAGAAGTATCGCGAGGGCCTGGTCCATTACCTGACCGGCAACAAAGCTGCCGCCGCTTCGGCGATGGAGGCGGTCCTCGCGATGGATCCGCGCGCGGGGTCTGCGCATCTGATTGCCGCGGTATCGATCGAGGACGACGCAGAAGCGCCGCGCATCACCGACCACCTTGAGGCCCTGATCTCGAGCCAAGCGAAATTCCCCGACAAGTACATGGCGAAGTTCCTGTCGGCGGCGCAGTCGAACTTGTACCTCGAAGTCAAGATCACCGAGCTCATCCACGCTCGTGTCCCATTCGATACGTCCGGCGCCACATTGCTGCTGGCTGAGGCATACCAGTTTCAAGCTCGTCTCGAGGATGCGATCGGGATCATTCAGCAGCTGCATGACGCCAGCCCATCGGACCCGGCAATCCGGCTGTCGTTAGCCGACCTGCTCCTCGCTGATGGCGACTTTGAAGGAGTGGTCGAAGTGACACGCGGGGCTGCCAACGTCGATGACCTCAACCTCGCGTTGATCCACATGCGAGCCGCTGCCCTGACTGCACTTGGTCACCAGACTGCCGCGTTCGAGGCGTTCAAGGACGCGTTGTCCAAGACCGCGAAACGCGATGGCGCGCTCCTAAATGCCATCCGGTATGACCGTGCTTTGGCATATGAAACGTCGGGCCAGAGGGCAAGGGCGAAGGCAGACTTCGAACGAATCTTTGCAGTCGATTCGAGTTACCAGGACGTCCGCGAGCGATTGGCGGCTCTAGCGTGACTAGCGATCGACTTCCGAACCGCTCAACAGATCTCCAAGGACGACGTTTGGGTCTCCGCCCAAGAGTCGGATGACTGTGATGGCGTCGGTCAATGTAAGGTCGTTGCGAACGTGGCTTCGGAGGACGAAGCGCGTGAGCCAACCGGGGCGTCGGCCAATGGCTGCCCCAACGGCGGTCTCTGACGTGCGCTTGATCGCGATCCGAGCGATCACCCAGTCTGCAAATTGAGCTCGCGTGGCCCGAAATGGATCACGATTGGACTGCACAACACCAAGATGGTATCGCAGGGTCCGGCGAGAGCAAGCCCTCTATCGGGGCAGCCGACCCCAACTAGGTATCGACAGAGGTCCGCTGACTGGGTACATTCGCAACATGCCGAAGACAAGTCCGGCAGTTCGGGCTGAACGCAGTGACGAGGCGCGGCTCGTCGGGCGGCGCCTAGCCGCGGCCAGGGAGGCTGCCGGTCTCAGCCAGCTTGAGGCGGCGCGCCGGCTCGGCGTTCCGCAATCCGCTATCGGAAAGCTCGAACTCGGACAACGCCAGCTCCGCTTTGTCGAAGGCCTGCGGCTGGCGAAGATCTACGGCGTCGCGCCCACCCGCCTCGCTTCGGAGATATCGGAGTCGATCTGACGCTCCATGCGTTTGGCCAATGCGGCTCTGGACCGGGCTAACGGCGCCGCGTCAGGGCGTCGTCGTGCTGTCCAAGAATCTCGATGGCCGCGACGAGCGTGGCCAACGCGTTGAACTGGTCAAACATGGAGTTCGCACCCGCGCACGCCGCGGTGGTCGCGTTCTGTGCCGAAACGAAGACCGCGTTCCCGTCGGGATCCGCGGCGACCAGGTCGAGGACGACCTGCTTCACCTTGGGGTTTTGACCGAAGCCGTAGAGCAGGTACCGCCAGAAGACCCCCGATCCGCAGCAGTAATCTCCCTCGTCGCCCTGGTTGAAGCCATCCGAAGTAGACGGGACGCCTTTTGGGGTTGCCAAGTGGACGAGGACACCGGTGGTGACGGCAAGCGCTAGGGCTTGATCGCTGGCGTTCTGGGGGTCCGTAGGTAGCGCGCGGAGCTTGTCGACCAAGCCGCCGATCAGCAAACCCTGGTCACCCGTCCACATGCTGTCGGCGGCAAAGCCCTCGACGGGCATCTCGGTGCCTTGGTAGTCCGCGTACGTCGGGACGCGCTCACAAATCAGGGCGCTGCCGTCGTCGAACGCTTGGAGCGGGCCGTGATCGCCCAGCTGAAACCAAGAATGGAGGAAGCCCAGCTCGGCGTTCGCCGCTGCGAGGAATTCGTCGCCCTGCCCGTGGAGCGCGAGCCGAAGTGCGAGCTCGAGGAAGAGCGTATTGACGACGGTGTTCTGGTACGGCCCAAGAGGGCAGTACCTCGACGTCGGATCGGATACCCGACCGCCCGACGCATCCTGATTCGGAGTGCAATCGGGTGGATCGGTGCGCGTCCCGACCCACATGTCGTACTGCCATACGCCGTTGGGAAATCGTGGCGCCGCCCAACCGGCCCGGGAGGTGAAGTAACCCGGCTCGTCTCCCTCATCTCGGTTCTGCCAGACGGCCGGTGCGCCGAGGTATTTGTATGGTCCAGCAGCTGGCTTGCCCAGGTGCATGAGCTTCCAGCACCCGATCGAGATGTCCTGGAACGTCGCCCGGTACGGCCCGAAGACCTCTGCATACCGATCGTCGAATGCCTTCGAACTCGCGATCCCCCACCACGCATAGTCGTCGTACCAGCACATCGAGCTTTGGGTGGCCTTCCAGCGTTCCAGAGCCGCCTCCGCGAGGGCGTTTGGACGCGGCTCCGACGTTGGGTTCCGAAGCACGTAGTCCAAAAGCGTGTCGAAGACGTTGCCAATCTGCCAGCCATTGCCGGAGGCGGGCAACATCTGAAGGAGCTTCCCAAAGGCTATCGCTGCCTGGGCTCTGTATGTCTCGATTGGATAGCCCATCGCTACTTCTCCACACCGAGCCTGCCGCATGCGGTGACGTCCGTCATCGCGTAGACCCTTCCGCTGCGATTCGGGCCGGTCGAGGCGATGCTCGGACCGACGTCAGACGGAGAGCTCCGCGCGTTGGGCGCAGGCTTCCCGAGGGAGCACACCTCGGGAAGCCTGCAGAGATGGACGTGCCGTGGGGTTGCCCGTAGCGCACGAACTAAAGAATGGTGCCGCCGCGAGCCCGGACAGCCACGATGACGGCCGCGACCCCGTCGGCGGAAAGTGTTGGGCGCGGGTTCATGGGAGCTTCGTTGATCGCAGCCGCGATGAACGATGCGTCGGGGCCGGCGTACGTCGTCGCGCCGTCATTTAGATACTGCGCGCCGTTGCGCCAAGCATTCGAACCGCCCTGACGCCACTGCGGTTCGAGATACAGCCGCTCGGGCCGCTCCTGGCTCGTGATCGCCGACCATGCGGACTGACCGTTGACGTGGTCGTAGCAGACGAAGGGTCCGTTTCGGTTCGTCGGGTGCGCGGGGCCAGTCACAAGGGGATCGCTATTGAGGAAGGCGACCTCGAAGTAGGCAACAGCTCCGGGGTCGATGTCTTCCGGACGAAGCGGCACGATGACGCCTACTGCGCGCTGAGCGCAGACGTCGCGAAGCTTGCGCGGGCGTCTTGCGGCGAAACGCTGCCAAGCGCGGCGTACGTCGACTTCAGCGCATCGATCAGCGTCTGGACCTTGGTCAGATCGTCGCCGGCCGCCTCGCTGATGAGGTAGAGCAAGGTGTCGATCGTGACCTTTGTGTGGTCCACGACCGACTTGCAGAACACGTAGCAGAACGCGTTCTGGACCGTCCCGATCACGCTCTGGTCGGAGAAGTTGTATCGCCACGCCCTGATGTCGATGCGAACGATCGCGTTGTGTTCGATCGTGATGACCGTCTGGTCCTGCTCGCTCTCGCCCATCGAGGTGTCGCCGAGAATCGCTTGGAGAGCTACGCCGATCAAGGATTGGAAGCCCGCCTTGACGTCCGCGCTGCTGCCGCCGAAGAAGCTGTTGATTGCGTCGGTGATCCCGGCATTGGCATCCTGACCGACGTTGCAGCGGTAGTCCTGCATGTAGACGATCGGGTCGCCAATGATCTTGATTGGTGAGGTGCCGCTGTCGGTCTGGAAGTCCAGTTTCAGCTCGGACTGATAAAAGTCGAGCTTGCCCTTCGCTGCTGCCAGCAGGAAGTCCAGTTGCTCCTTCGTGCGGGCGTAGTCCGCCTGCGAGGTGTCCAGTGAATCGCGCACAGCCGACAGCAGCGACACGTCAGACCTCTTTCTCGCGTCCGCGGACTGGGCCGACGGCCTGGCCGGCGCGGTCGGGGTGGTTCACACCGAGGCTAGTGGGCTCGCTCCGCAGCGGGAATTGGGGAAAACCCTAACCAGCCCCCCACCGTCTCCCGGAGTCAAGAGCCCCCCGACGTCGAAATCCATTGGCGGTCGCGTTCGTTTCGGGCGCGCCAGCCCGTCCCGGTGTCCGATCCCCATCGGCGGCTTTAGGGTTCTCCCCAATGGTGTACGCGCGAGACCCCCCGTAGGCTCGGCCGAGAGGCTTGGTTCGGCCGGATCGCCGCTCACGGGGAGGGCTGTCGAGATGTACCAGCGCCACGCGGCTGTGCACGAGGCGACGTCGATCAAGCCGGTGGCGGTGCGAAAAGTCGCCAGACGTCCGGTCCGTTCGATGCAACCTGTTCACGTCTTCATGTCCGCCGGAATCTTGGTCGCGGCAGCTGTCGGCTTGGCCGCGTTCGCGTCCGGCGCTAAGGCGTATCCATCGAACCTCATCGCGGCGGCCGACACGCTCGCTTCGACGACCGCGGCCGGAGGCCAGGGATATCGCTTCGACGTCGTCCAACGCCAGGTTGAATACGCGAAGCCAGGCGGGTCGCTGATCCCGGTCGCAGGTCTGGCGGCCCCGAACGGCGTCGACCATGTCTACGTCAATTCCGTGCTCGCGCGCGGAAGTGTTGCGCCCGGCGCCTTCTGGATGGAGATGCGCTTCGGCCCCGACGAGACGACCGAAGCGATCTACGAACAGGCGCCGACCATGTTTCGGGTCATCGCCCGCGACGGCGCGCTGTGGCGCAATGACGGTGCCGGCTGGTTCACCGCCGCTGTATCGCCCGGCATTGGGATGGATCCAGCGACGGCCGCGCTCCTGCCGCAGCTACTCCGCTCCGTCACGAACGTGGCCGATCAGGGCCGCGACGTTGTCGGCGGACAGCAACTTCATCGGTACGCCGGTGTCGTGGACGTCGCCAACTTCCCGGGCGTTGTCGCATCGGACGGCGCCCCGTTCACCGAGAACCCCGTCGCCGTGACGCTCTGGCTGGACAGCGCAAACCGCTTGGTCCAACTGGAAGGCCGTGCTCGAAACCTGAACGAGACGACGTTCGACCTCAAAGTCATCACGACCATACGCATCACCTACGCCGCCGCCGGTCCACCGCCACTTCCAGCGCCCACTCTTGCCCCGGCGACCAGCACCGGCACGACTCTTGGTGCCCCGTGAGCGCCCGTTCGAGGTCCTTCCGATCGAGGCTTCCCCTTGGTCTGGGCGGTCAACCGGAACCCGGGCTGGGCACTGGCTCTAAGACGTTTGCGCTTCAACTGGTGCGCTGGCTTGAGCTTGGGATTCTTGCCGCCGGGCTGGCGATCGCGGCGTGTGCTGTGGATGCTGTCGTATCTCCCGGCGCTGCTTCGGCCGCCTGTAGCGGGTGGCCATCTTCGGGCGGGGTGCCGCAGAGCGGTCACGACTACCAGGACTTCACGAGCGGTTCCAACGTCTGGTCCAACGGCCACTTGCGCACGAAACTGCCCACGTCCTACACGTGTTCCGCGTGGATCCGGACCTACTCGTACAACGGGATCTCCATCGGCACGAATTCCCGCTATCTGTGGATCCGCGAGATGACCACGGCGGGCGGGACGACAAACTGCAGCTATCTCGGTTCCGGGACGGATTACATGAACCAGGATGGCTGCACGAACGCCGACTTCAGCGTGATCGGCGCGACAGGAATCAGCCAGAACACCACTTACACGAACTTCGGCATTGGCTACGCCTCGTGCTCGACCAACTACGGGGCGCAGGTCGGGTGGACGACGAATCACGAGCCCGGCGCCAACTGCGGAACGCCGGCCACACGCTGGCCCGACGGCGCACCGCCCAAGTTCGACTGGACCGCGCCGACAGCACCCACGCTCACTATCACCCCGGGCGCGAACGCCTTCGTTTCCGGCACCACGATCTACGTCAACGGCACGGTCGCAGGGTCCATTTCGTCTGCGGCCTCGGGCGGGACAGACTCTGGCGGGTCCGGTCTCGCAGGCTATAGCCACACCCTCACCGGGACAACGACGGGCTGGACGCCATTGTCCTCGACGACGTCGAGCCAGGCGTTCAGCTGGACGACCGCCATCGTGGCCGGCCAAAGCACGACGCTGACCGTCCAGAGCCGAGATACAGCGGGTAACAAGTCGAGCGGTGTTGTCCGGACAATCATCTCGGACGAGACGGCGCCAGTGGCGACGTTTGGGGCCCCGCCTGCTGCGCAGTCATTTACCCGAGTCACCGCCTTCACCACGACCATCACAGTCAGCGACGCGCCTTCTGGGGTGGCGAGCTGGAGCCTCGCTCGTCGCTGGACGACAGCATCGAATGGCGTCTGCGGTACGACATGGACAGCCGATGGCACCGTCGCTTCAGGCACCGCCGCGGTCACCGCCCAGAACAACGCGCAGACCCTGGTCAACGCACGCTGCTACAGCTGGTTGCTCACCGCGACAGACCACGTCGGCCTCGTGACGACGACTACATCGGGCAACGTGTTCGTCGACGTGAACCAGCCGACGGCAGACTTCACTACGCCGAACGAGGGCACCACGACCACGATCGCGACTGGTACCTACTCGGTGGCGTGGGTCGAGACCGAAACTGGTTCCGGGCTCGTTACTCGCTCCACGCAGCGCCAGCGGGGCACGATCGTTACCCCGGGAACTTGTGCCGGCGTAAGCCCCGCCAACGACGGCACGCCCTCGACATCCACATCACCGCTGAGCGTGACCGGGCTGCTGGGGGGCTCGTGCTATCTATGGATCGAGACCCTCACCGACGCCGCTGGTAACACGTCAGCGACGACCTCTGGTTGGGTTCTTGTCAGCACCGGACCCTCAGCCGACTTCACGACGCCGGATGAGGCAGTGACCGTCCGCCAAAGTGCGAACTCATACACCGTCGCGTGGACCGAGAATGGCGGCGTCACCACGAGATCCCTTCAGCGCCAGCGAGGCCCAATCGTCACGGCCGGGACCTGCGCCGGCGTGTCGTGGGCGAACGACGGATCTCCGGTCACAACGGTCTCGCCCGTCGTCTCATCGGCACTCCTCGACGGCTCGTGCTACCGATGGATCCAGACGGTCGGCAATGGCACGACCAGCGCGCCGTTCACCAGCGGCAGTGTGCTCGTCGACTCGACAACGCCTGTGACTACCTTCACCAGTCCGGCCGCGAATGCCGTGCAGAGCTCGACGCAGACCACGGTCGCGTGGACAGAGGGTGACAGCGGCAGTGGGATCACCGCGCGGTTCCTCCAGAGGCAGCAGATGAGCGCACCTGGCGACGGCGGTTGCCTCGGCTTCTCGTGGAGCGACGACGGTTCGCCCTTGCTCACGCCGACCAGTCCGACAACCGTCACGGGCCTGGTGGCGGGCCGCTGCTACCGCTGGGTGCTGACGCTGGTCGATGGCGTCGGCAACACCACATACGCAACGTCCTCCACGATCCTGGTCGACGCAACAGCGTTGGTCGCGGACTTCGCCGTCCCGAACGAGGCGACCACAACCGTGCAATCGGCGGGCGGGATCGCCGTCTCCTGGTCCGAAGCAGGCAGTGCTGCATCGGTCGCCACCCGATCGATGCAGCGGCAATCCACGACCGTCAGTGCCGGCGCCTGCGGAACGACCTGGACCACAAGCGGGGCAGCTACTGCTCCGACCTCCACAACGGTTACCGTCTTCGGCCTCGCGGCCAACACCTGTTACCGGTGGGTCCTGACGACCACCGACACGGCGGGGAATATCGGAACTGCCACCTCCGGCACCATTCGGATTTCCGAGTCGGTCCTGCCGAACACGATCGCGGGCCAGTCCATGTTCGCGACCCAGACCCTTTCTGCGCAGACGACGCTCGGCTCGGTCACGAATGTGCAGTTCCTGATCGATGGCACCGTCGTCGGGTCGGATACGTCGTCGCCATACTCCGCCGCCGTCAACATGCTCGCGCAGTCGAACGGTACGCACCAGCTCGCGGTGCGCGTGACACAAACTGGCGGCGCGACGACGACGACGCCGAATACGCAGATCGTTGTTGCCAACGGACTCAATTCAAAGGACAGGCTGGCGACCGACTACGCGGTGGGCTTGCTCGCCGTCGACGATTGGGTTCTGGATGGCGCGTACTCGATCATGGCCCCGAATGCACTCCCGGCCCGCTACCGATCGACGGCACCGTATCCGGACGCGGAGGATGGGCTCGCCGCGTACCTCGTCCATCGGTCCGAAATGTCAACCAGTGGCCAGGCAGCATTGGACGCCTTCGTTAATCAGCCCTTCCGGGGCGATCTTTACCAGCCGACCGCCAACCTCGGCGGCGCAGCGCCCGGATTTACGGGCTGCGGCCTGACCCGAACGACCCCCGCGGCCAACGGCTATCCATCATTCACGGTCACCTACTGTCAGGTGTCTTCGACGCTTGTGGGCGCGGCAGCTGCTCGAGGCAGTGCGTCGAGCAGTGGCAACGTCGGGATCGAGTCCACGGGACCTGGCGGTTGCTGTCACTTCACCTTCACCTACGTCATCGGGCCCGCCACGACCGAAACAACGGTCAAGGCCCAGGATGACGGCGCGAACGGGGGCTTCGCGGGGAACGGGATCCCGGACATCGTTGATCAGACGATGGTCGAGTTTGAAGAGGTCTACACCTACTATCGCGACGTCCTGCAATTCAATGAGCCCCTCACCGGGAATGAGCAGATTTCCGTGCAGGTTGCGGCCGGCGGCCCGAGCGGTAACCAGGCGCAGAAGTTCATCGGACCGGCGCACATCGACGTCAATCCGAACGATGGCCGGCTTTTCGGGTATGCGATTCCGCACGAGCTGATGCACGCGTTCCAGTACGGCTACAAGGCCCCCGGACTGTTCGACGAATACAGCTTCTGGTACGAGGCCGCAGCACAGTGGGGCGCTCACGAGTTCGCGCAAAGCAAGGGCGCCAACTTCGACCCGGGCGACGAATGGACGGGAGACGTCGGCGCGTACCTATCCACGTCGCAGTTCGAGCTCTCGTCGACGAACCTCAACGGTGAACAGCGTCAATACGCGGTGAACCTGCTGGCTGAGTACCTGACCGAACGCTTCCGGGCCGCGAAGCCCGTCCGGCGCACGTGGGAACTCATCGGGAGTGGTCAAGGCGGTAAGCAAGCGATCGTCTCGGTGGTGAACGAGCAGCCGGGCGCTTCGTTTGACTCGTTCTTCGCTGACTATGCACAGACGGCGTATCAGATGTCGCTGACCGACTCCGATCTCGCTGCGTGGACGAATTCGCTCGACGGCTACGCGGCGCGCCACCCGCTGCCCGACCCGCTGTTCACCGGGCCCGATGACCTCGGCAACGATCGACCTGTACGCCATCGCGCTGAACCGTCGCTCAACAACGACGTGAGCAACGAGCTTGAGCTCGGCGAGCTCGGAATGGGCTATGTCGACGTCAAGCCGATCTTCGCCGGGCAACCCGGTCAAGTGACGATTCGTGTCCAGCGACCCGACAACAACGTCCGCGCGCGGTGGGTCTGGTACCGGCTCATCAACCCTGCCAATCCCGGACAGGGAACGTCGGTGTGCGGCGTGCCCGTCGACATCACGTTCAACAACAACGAAGGCTCCGTCACTCAGGCGATGACGAGCGACTGCTTCTTTGGGACGATGATGTTCACGAGGGTCGGCGGGGCGGGCTTCGCGCCGTTCGGCTCGAAGATCAAGTGGACCGCAACGGTCGGTGTCGGCGTTGTCTCCAACGGGACGGTCCAGCTCGGCGTCAGCACCATGGGGAACATCGACGTCCCGGGCGGGACGCCTTCGACCGGAACCCAGGACACGTACGTCGGACTGCGCTTGATCTCATCGAACTACGACGGTCTTGCACCGGGCTGCAAGTGCGAAGGCTGGGGCGTCTCCAACGGCACGACGTCGGGCTGGGTCAGCGGCAATCTCGGCACGCAAGGAATCAACGTGAATTCCTTCACTGCCACGACGAATAGCGCTCGGTCTGACGTGACCGCAGCCGGGACATTCAAGGTCGTGCACCAATTTGACCCCGTGCCGGGCACGCCGAACGTGTTCAAGATCACGGTTTCAATCACGAACGTCGGCGCGGCCCCGGCGACGTTGCTGTATCGGCGCACCATGGACTGGGATGTCGAGCCGACTGCGTTCGAGGAATACATCACCATCGGATCCTTCGGCGCGGTCCCGAGTGAACTCGTATACACGGACAACAATGGCTTCGCGACACCCGATCCACTGGCGCCGAGGTCACCCATCGGGGCGACGGGAATGTTCGTCGACTACGGACCTGATGACACCGGGGCTCTCTTCGATTTCAACTTCGGATCGCTCGGGGTGAACCAGACAAAGACCTTCACCTTGTTCTACGGCGCCGCACCGAACGAAGGCGCGGCGATCTCGGCGCTCCAGGCTGTGGGCGCTGTCGTCTACTCGCTCGGAGAGCCGTCCAACCAAGGCGGTCCGGATCTCGGGCAGCCAATCACGTTCTTCTTCGGATACAAGCCGTGACATGAGAGCAGCAATGACCGCCGGCGAGGGCAGTCGGCATGGATCTGTGCGATCCCGACTGGTCGTCGTTGCTATCGCAATGATTGCGAGCTTTGTCGGAGGATGCGCGTCGGACAACCATCCGGTCATCGTGATTGAGAATGAGTTGGCCGCCCCGGTGACGGTTGTGTTCATCAACGCGGACGGCCAAGAGAGCTCATTGGTCGACACGATCTCGCCAGGGATGCAGTACTCCGTTGACGTTTTCCCGACGGATCACTGCACGCCCGGCGTACTCATCGCGCGCGACAAGGTGACGAATGCCGAGGTCGCGCGCTCGCAGAGCCCCGTCTGTCGACCTTCGCGCTGGACCATCGCGGTTTCCGCCGCTTCGTAGGCTTCCGCGGAGCCGAGGCGCGCGCCCCCAGTGGCGCGCTTCCAGGCGACCTTCGTGCGTACGAGACGACCGATCCCACGTTTGCCCTCGGTCGCGCCTGGGTGCCGGCGTCGCTCGGTCGGGCCGATTCCTACCGCGGCCGCATGGAAGCCCGGCGTCGACGAATCTGACACGCACCCCCTGCGACCAAGGTGACCTCAGTCACGTCTGAGTTGCCGGGATCGGTCCATCCGTGGAGAACCGGACGGGCATCGGGCAACACCGAGCGCTCGACGTGAACGCGACTGCCGTCCTCGAGCATGAACGTGTTGCTGAACTCTGAGTCCCGCCGCCCATCCGGGGTTCGAATGTCGAGATCGTTCAGGAGGCTCGAAGCGGCAATGGCGGCCGAAGAAACTCGTTCGGTCAGTTCTCCGAACGCGAAGTGGGCAGCCGGATCGTCGTCACCCTCCGTCTTCGAAGTGGCGATTGCGGCCGCCACCCACAGGAAGACCAGGTCGGGGTCATCGAGGTCAGCCGGCTTGACCCGATCGAGAAAGAGGGCGAGGCGCTCACCCTGTGGAATGACACCGTGCTTCTCCCACAGTCTTCGGTCAGCTCGAAGGGCATCCCCGAGCTCGCTCACGAACCTGAGACCTGATTGCCGTGACGGGGCGGAGTCACGTGGGCACTCCTATTCGGGGATGTCCGCGGCGCTTCGCGACGGGGAGCACTGAGAAGGAGCCATCATCAGCATGCAAGCAAGCGGGGCCAAGAAGCATTGGACCCTCGAGCCCGCCGAGGGCCCGAGGGTCCAGATAGCCGCGCAGCTGTCGCCACGCATTGAACGGCTTAGTCGCGGTGGCGGATCCCTTCGTTATCGACGATGTTCCAGAAGCTGGCGGCGTCGGCCCCGCCGTTACCGGTGAACAGGACCGCGTCGTTGAGCCCTGTGAACGATCCCGAGGCAAGTCCGGGCGTAAAGGTATCGATTGGAGCTACACAGTTGTCGAGCGCGCTCGTGGAGCAGCTCGTGGCGGCGCCCGTGGTGGGCGTATTGGCGGCACCGAAGATGCCGTGTGCCAGGTTGTCGGAGCCATACGAGGTTGAGATGTAGTCGCCGACCATCCGGCCCTGACTTGTGGTTGCCGCCCAGGTCGACGTCATGCCGCTGGCGATGATCTGTGGCGCAGTCCATGTCGCACCCGCATTTGCCGACGAGATGAACCCTACGCCCAGCTGTGTGCTCCCCTTCGGATAGAAGTAGTAGGTCAAGCCCAGCTGGGCAGACGCGCCGGACGTCGCTTTGTTGACCGCCAGGCCCGGGATGAAGTGGTCGATGCCCGTGTTGACGCCGTCGATTGGGACACGCGTGACCGCCGACCATGACGTTCCCGTGGCGTTCAATGAGTGGCTGATCACGATGTCGTTCGCCTTGCAGCCTCTGATGAAGCGGCAGTCTGTCCAGACGACATAGACCGTACCGGCACCGTCGATCTCGGCGGACGGCAGCGGGCCTTCGCGTAGGCCGCCGGCCACGGTGTGGTGCTTGATCGTGGCGATCGTCGTTACGGCACTCCAGCTCACGCCGCCGTTGGTCGAGTTGAAGGCACCGATCGCGGTCTCGTTTGCGTTCGCGGTCGGCACGACAACGGTGCCGTCAGGGCGAACGACAGGCTGCCCGCCAATGATTCCGGCGTTGTTCGTCACGGCGACGCTCCAGGTCAGGCCGCCATCTGTGGACCGACTCATCTCCATTCGGTTGCCGGCACCGTTGTCGTCCCACTCCGTGTAGCAGTTGCCGTAGAACGGGCTCGAAGCGGTGTTGTCGCACACGATCCAGTTCTTGTCGGGGCTCACCATACCGGCGGTGTTCGGGATGGCGACCGGCGTTCCCCACGTCAATCCGCCATCCGTCGAGCGGCTGGTGTAGATGCCAACGCCCTGGACCCCGCCCGCTTCGGTGAGCACGAGCGAGGAGATCATCCAAACGTTGTCCTGCGCGTCGTATGCGACCGCGGCGTCGGTGGCCCGGTCGAAAGAGCCTGCGGGAGTCGTGTACTTCGTCAGGCTCGGTAGCAGACCACTTGTCCAGGTCGCGCCGTTGTTGGTCGACGTTGAGAAGCCGATCGCGCAGGCGCCGCCGTCGTAGATGCGACCGACCTGATAGGCGGCAACGATGGTCGACCCGAAGGAGAAGCTGTCGGGCTCCACGTTCGCGTGATGATTGGTGACGGCAGAAGCGTGGCAGGTTGACTGAGTGAATGGGTCGCTCGCGATCACGAGAGGCGATGCGGCCGCGGCAGGCGTCGCAATCAAGAGGGTGAGTGCCAAGACGGCGAGCGCTGCGGCGCGCTTCGGCAAGAGCGCGGTATGCCTGGTCCGGAACATGGCTACCTCCATCCGTCAGTCTTGACGGAGGTCCTGTGGGCCCCCGGGCAGGATGGACCTGATGTCCCAGACGGGGAACTGGGGAGAACCCTCAAAGGTGGTGGCCCTCGGGCGGCTGATGAAACGGCCCGGGCGCAGGACCCCGTGCGCTTCATCGCCGAGCCGGCACCGGCGCGTGCCTTACTCGAGGAGGATGCGGGCATAGGCGGCCGCGTCGACGTTCTCTCCATCGGCCGTCGCTCTGAGAGACTCAAGAGCCACGGGCGTACCAATGGCGGCCAGGGTGCGCAACGCGTCTCTCACAACGTTGCTCCGCGGGTCGTCGAGCCGCCGCGTCGCCTGACCGACCGCCGCGTGCGGATCAAGGTCGGCGAGTACCTCAAGGAGACGCCCGACGGCTATTCCGCCTAGCTCGTCGGCCTCGAGCGCCGCGATGATGGGCAGCACCGCGGTCTTGCCGCGAGCCCGGAGCGCCCGCATCGCGGCCACGGGCGTCGCGGGCAGATCGCTCGCCAGCGCAAAGATCTCATTGCGAATCGCCTGTTCAGTCACAGCGTGTAGCCGCGTTTCCTGGCTTCTGCGACGAAGTAGGCCTTGTCGCGATCGAGGATGTTCGAACTTGCTTGCACCCGGCGGTTGAGCTCGATCAGGATCGCGTTCACGACTTCCGCGGGATAGGCCGCAGCCAAAGTGTCTAGGCGGCCGGCGATGTTCGCGTCGGGCTTGATTGCTCCGTGAACCGGAGCCGGGCCACTGACTGGGACGTCGTATTGACGCTGACGAAGGGCGGAGAAGATTTCCGTCTCGGAGTACTTGTACGTATCGTAGAACGCCGTCCTGCCCTCTTTGGTCTGCGTATACCGCTTGCGATCGGCCTCGGGGAGCTTGGCGAGGACCTTGTCGGCGATCGCGGACGCGTACGTCGTCCCATATTCGAAATGGCCCCCGATTTCGTGGGCGAGGATCCCCCACACGCTCTTGGGGTCGCGCTCCGCATCGGCGATGAAATCCATGCCGGCGACCAAATTCGGGCCGTCCTGATACGCGTAGCCGCCGCGCTCCAGCATTTCGAGTGGCTTGAAGACGATGCTGTGTCCGGTCATCGTCGTCTCGAGCGGGGTTCCCTTGATGCTCGCCATCACGGCCGCAATCGCCGTGGGGGCCCGCTTGTTCGTCCAATCGGCCTGCGTCGGCAGGGGAAGCTTCTTCCAGGCGTCGGTCGCCAGTGGCTTGATCTTCAGCGTGTCGACATCTTTCGCAACGACCTTGCCTAGATCGACGGTGGGTGCCGTGGCCGGGGGCGCTTTGCCGGCCGCCTTGGCAGCGGCGTCGGCGTCAGCCTTCGCTTGCGCTTCCGCCGCTTTGCGCTTGGCCTCGAGTGCGTCGAGCGTCAGATTCGCCAGTCGCGTTTGCTCCGCGTCGGGGCCGCTCATGAACATCTCGATGCGATGCCGGCCGAGGGGAGCCAGATAACGGCGGACCGCTGCGGCATCGCCGGGATCGAGTGACGACATCTTCGCCGGTGCCTGGGCGCGCTCGACGTCGGGGAGATCGTGAAGGCGGTATTTGACCGTCAAGAAGAACGGCTCGACCCGAGGGTCCTTACGTCCCGCGCCGCTGTAGCTCTCGAGGATCGGCAAATAGGCAAGGCGGTCGAGCTCGGCGAGGGCGGCGAGGAATTTGTCTGAGTCGAGGCTCCGCAGGATTGCGTACGCGCTGTCGGGGTCGCCGATCCCGGCGGCAGCGCCGGGTACCTGGTAGTCGAGCCACGCCTTGACGAGCTCGGCGATCTCGGTCGCCGTGGCGCCTGCTGGCGGCGCGGATGCCGGCGGTGTGGGGCCGGCGTCCGCTACTCCGGCGTCGCGGTCCTGTCGTGCCAATTGCGCGGGTGCTTCAGCGGCGTCTACGCGGGCTCGCGAGCGGCGGCGCTCGGGCGCGGCGCCCGTGCGGAGGGCACTCGAGGCAAGCCTCCGTGCCTCGTGCTCGGCGGCATCACCGGGACGGGACATTCGTGCTTGGACTTGATGGGGGTGACGTCGATGCTGCAGGACGTGACCGAGCTCGTGCGCAATGAGCCGTTGGCTGCGCGGGCTGTCAAGGGGCGCCGCGCCATCAACAACGATGTCTTCCCCGGTCGTGAACGCGGCGGCACCAGCGGCCTCGGTCGCGCGTTGCGCCTCGCGTCCATCGTGGATGCGGACCGAGCCAAAGTCGTGCCCGAACGCGGCCTCCATCGAGGAGCGGAGTCCAGCGGGCAGTACCTTGCCACCGAGTGGCGCCGGGTGGCTCGCATCGGCTTTCACTGCAGTCGGGCTGCTCGGCCGTCTCACCCGATCAAACATTGACAGGTCCGTCGATCGGAATTGCGCTGATTTGCTCGCGCTCGATTCCGGTCAGGCGAGCCTCCGGGTCGGGCCACGGCGGCCTACCGTGGAGCTCGGCCACCTACGTCCCGAGCTGGTGATGCGAGCTGGGTTCGATCTCGAGCCAGCCCTCGTGGTCGGCTCGTAGTGCGAGCTCAATCCGGGTCGGGACCCCGAAGCGTTCGTACATTCGGGACAGGTGGTACTCGACGGTCTTTCGCGCGGTTTTCAGGAGGACGGCGATTTCGTCGTTCGACTTGCCGGCGAGAACGTAACGAATGATGTCCCGTTCGCGGGTCGTCAGGTTCACGTAACCGGCTTGCCCGTCCCGGATCTGCTCGGTGGTGAACGCAGCCCCTCCCGCGGCGACGGCGCGGATCGCGGCGAGGAGTTCCTCGAGTGGGGTGGTCTTCAAGAGGAACCCATTCGCCCCAAAGCGCAGAGCTGCGGCGATGTATTGGCGGGACCGGAACGTCGAGAGGATCAGGACCGCTGGTCGCCCCCGCCGCGATATGTCCTCGAGCAACTCGAGCCCGTTCCCGTCAGGAAGCCTGACGTCGAGGAGCAGGACATCAACATCGTCTCGAGCCGCAATTGCCCGGGCTTCTGTGAGAGTCGCTCCATTGGCAACGATTTCGACGTCCCCGACGGTTGCGAGCGCGGCATTGAGACCCGTGAGGACGATCGGGTGGTCGTCGACCAGCGCGATACGAATCACTTTCGCCAGGCCACTGCGACCCTGGTGCCGGCACGGGTCCCGGCGATCTCGAGTTCAGCTCCGATTGCCTGAGCGCGTCGGCGCATGGAGGCAAGCCCGAGGCGCCCTCTCGTCGCCGCCTCGCGTCCAGCATCCTCTTTCATGCCGACCCCGTCATCTACGACGACGAGGTCGATTGAGTCGGGCGAGATCCGACCACCGATGGTTACGTTGCGGGCGCGCGCGTGCCCCAGGGCGTTGTTCACCGCTTCACGCGATATCCGATAAAGCGCTACCTCAACGGGCGCCGGCGGACGATTGTTGCTATCCAATCCCGTCGAGTCGCTGAATGCGATGGCGATCGCCGTATCGCCAGAGCTCTCCTGTTCAGCGAGGTAGTCCAGCGCAGCTCCGAGCCCGAGGTCGTGAAGCATCGGCGGGTCGAGGTCGACGGCGAGAGAGCGGAGCTGATCCGCGATGGTCAGCAGTGAGCGAGTCTCGGTCTCCGTATTCGGGACGAGTTCGAGACGCCGGATGACGGCGGATAGCTCCTGCAGCGGCGTGTCGTGAAGCTCACGGGCGAGCCTGCCTCGCTCTTCCTCTGCCACATCGGCCGCAACCTGTTGGCGCAGGTCGGCCATCAGAGCGAGTTCTACCCGCCGGCCCAAGAGCGCTCGGATCGGCTGCACGGCGAGAAGGCCAATGACCAGTGCGATCGCCACCACGGGCGCGGGGAACGCGGCGAAGTACACGAGTGCAAGCCCGACGGCGATGAAGGTGACCGCCGCCACAAGCGCCGACGCGCGCAGTGATGTCAATCGAATTGGCTTCACCGGCCGGTTTTGAACAGCGCGGTCCACCATCAAGAGCCCTGTGCAGCCCAGGGCCAGCGTGCGCCGTGACTCGTCGACAGCGTCCGCCAATGTCCCATCCAGGTACCCAACCAGCCAACCGCCGACCAGGCCGAGCGAGAGAACGGCAATGGCGCCCGCGACGAGCGGCATTCCCCGAGCTCGCCAGCAGGCCCAGCCTGCCGGCACCAGTGCAGCGGCGACGATTGCCGGACCGGTAAGGGGGTGATTCGCCGGGTACAGCGGGACGGATGCGCATACGAGCGCCACGCATGCGGCAGGAAGCGACCACTCGCGATTGATCCGAAGGAACACAACGGCGAGACAGCCAGCGCCGAGCCCAAGCACAGCGAACGGCAGGAGCCCGCGGATGGCAGCGTCGATGGGCGCTTCGTGCGACTCAAGTAGCCCCGCCGCGCCAACGACGACGAGCGACCAGCCTTGCTCAGCTCGCGTGTACGCGACCACGGCCTGGCCAGGACGGATGCCGTCGCGCCACGCGAAGCCGGTAGTCGACACAGAGACCACCGTACCGGAGTCGATGACGACACCTGCATCCGCGTGGCCCTCGAGCGCTGTGGTCGCGGCGACGGTCGCGGTGACGAACGCCAAGAGCGCTGTCCCTGCGAGTGCCGTACGGCGCAGCGTGTATTCGAGGCGGCTGCGCTTCAACTGGGGAAAACCCTTGCCCACCCTGTGGGAACTCCCCAATTCCAATTGGGCGGCGGCGTTCATAGCCTGAGAAGCGTACGCACCGCTCGCAACCTTTGGAGGAGGGTCCCGAGGTGGGGAGGGCTAGGTCCACGCGCGCACGGAGGATCGGTGCGCTCGCGTCAGCATTCGCCATCGCGGCGCTGTGCCTCGGCCCGGGCATCGTCGGGGCAGCAAACTCCGATACGCGCAGCACGAGCACATCGCGGATGCCTGCAAAAGGCGGAGATTTACACGCCGATCTCGACGGCACGCCGATCGATCTTGTCGATGTTGGCAAGTGGTACTGCCACGACTTCGCCTATCCGGCCATCCATTGCTTCTCGGATCCGGCGGCGTTGGAGGCTGCGACGTCCTCGGAACTGGTGACGCTCGGTTCGAATCGAACGCTTACGGCCGACGCGACGACCGCGGCCGCGGGTGTGAACTACGTCATCGTGTACGAGTTCACGACGTACCAGGGCGCGTACATGTATATGTCGGAGGACTACTCGATCCTGGCGACGATCGGGTGGAACGACCGGATTAGCTCATTTGTCGTCCTCAACAGCCAGAGCGGCGCCTTCTGGACGAACTGGCTGTATTCCGGGACTCGATACAACTTCTGCTGCAACCAATCGGTGGCGTCGCTCGGCACGTTCAACGACACATTTAGCTCGGTCTTCCGGAACTAGGAGACGCGATGCCACAACCGACGGGTTCCACCCCGTTCCGTGATGAGCCGTACTTCCAGGGAGACGGCTCAAAATTCCAATGGAAGAACTGTGTGCTCGCGAGTTGCACCGACCTCATCGGGCGGACGACGGTTGGGGCCCTCCGGGTTCCTGCGTCTCGACTCCGAACCATAACCGGCGACGTTGACGGCGGTGTCAGCTACAGCCAAGCCGCCGACGCTGTTCACAACGCAACCGATGGCAAGGTGGTGCTGAAGGTGCGACTCGGGCTAGATCGGGATCAAGTTCGGGACATCGCGGTGAGCGGACGCGGTTTCTGTATCTCGATCGATTGTTCGGTCACCTTCGGGACCGCCCGTGCCACGAACGAGTTCAAGGGTTTCCACACCGTCTATGCCAACGACTACAAGTGGCGCACCGGCGGGGTTTGCCATTGCGAACGAAACCTTGACCAGCCGGGGGCGACGTACGAAGACCACGGTGAGTACCTCGTCGCCGATCCGGGGATCCGCGCGGGCTACCGATGGTGGAGCGCATCTCTGCTTTACCGCGCCGCGGAGCAGCGTGGCGGAGGCCACATCAACACACTGGTCGGCGCCGACACCGAAGGCGTCACGCGATTCGGGCGGATGGCCGGCTTCGTCCGGGGATCAGCATCAACCGACGGGCCAAAACTTGCGGCTGTCGTACCGAACGAGAGCTACACAGTGAAAGCGACCCAGAATGGTGGCCCGTGGCGACGGGCTGACACGAGTATCGCGTTCGGATGGCACCGCATCGAGTTCGACGGCGGCGTGGCGTTCGCCGCCGGGGAGAGGCTTGGAGAATGAGCCCGAAACAGCACCCGGCCGGGGAAGGCCCGGCCGACCCGGCTGAAGCACGTAAGCGCGTCAAGGACTGGTGGGACAAGCCAGAGCATGGCAAGAAGTCGGGTCACGACGAGCGCAACGAGGCGACGCGAAACGACGACCTGACCGACGCGACCAAGGGCGGCAAGCCGAATCCCTGAGTGACCGCGCGTAGCGCCGGTAACTACTGGAAGTGCACGCCGACGCCGACCGTGCCGCCTCCGAATGCCTCCTTGCGGTCTGACACAATCACGTAGCCGCCCACGCGCCAGAAGAAGCGCGTCCCGGCCGTCCCGTACTCCTGGCCAACACCAGCTGACGCAAAGAACCCGGCGTTCCTCATGACCTTCGTCTGTTCAGTGCCGTTCAGCTGGCCGACAACGCCGGCCTCCACGTCGAAGAAGAGCGGGTTCTGGACGCCATCACCTAGCTTGGACTCACCAGACTGTACCGACCGGTAACCGATCGTGCCGCCGGCCAGCAGGCGGTCGGGCGTCAGGTAGATCCCGCGAACGCCCAGGTTGAGCGAGTTGATCCGGCCCAGAACGAGGTCGGCACCCGCCACGCCCGTGAACTTCGTACCTCCACCGGTTCCTATCCCGCCTCCGCCGCTCAGGCGCAACCCCGCAAACGGCGGCGACGTAGGCGCGACGGCCTTCGGTGAAGCGGCATCAAGGTCAGGGACCGGTGCCGCGGCAGCGGGCTGGTTCGCTTCCTGGGCAGCCTTGTGGATCCGGTCTTCAACGGCATCGAGGTCGCCTTCGAACGCGGCGATTCGGTCTCGGAATGCCGGTTCGACTTCTCCCTTCTCGACGTCGCCGTGACCAGTCTCCCAGCGAACGCCGGCGCCCGTTCGCATGAATTCCACGTGTTCAAGCTCGTGATGAAGAGTCGCTGACATGTCGGATTCGGGATCAGTGTGAGAGAACGGCACGCCCTCGCCCGTCCTGGCTCCCGGAAGGCGCCTGGAGCCGTACTGCGGAGGGAGGACATCCTTGACGTGGATCTTGTAATGCTTCGCGTCGCGCACCCTTGGCTGGAACCAGCCACTCGCGTGAAGGCCATCTGTCTCGCGCGGCAGCTCAGTCCGATATGTCACGTCCAAGTCGAAGCGCGGCGGCGACGTCCCTCCCTTCGTCGAGACGTTGAAGAGGTTGTTGATCAAGCGCTGGCCCTCGGCAGCCTGCAGGAAGCGAGACCGCGCTTGTGCGCCGCGCGTTCCGATGGCCGGATCGTCCGGGATCGAAAGCTCCTCCTTGACCATCGACCGCCAACTTTCGTCGGCGTTCTCGCCCGGCTTCAACTGCGGGACACCCGGCGGGCTTTGCGTGATGGAAGCGTGAGAACCAGCCAACGAGCTTCGGTGGCTTACGGCGCCCTGTTGTGCCGCGTGGACCGCTTCGTGAGCCAAGGTCGCCTCGTCGCTCGCGTCGGTCCCCGCGCCGAGGAATACATCGTGGCCGGTGGTAAATGCTTTCGCGCCCAGCGCCCTTGTAGTGCGACCACTCTCGGCGTCAGCATGAACTCTGAGCGCCGAGAAGTCATACCCAGTAACTGAACGAAGACGAATGGCGAGTGCGGGCGGGAGGCTTCCGGCCGGCCTGATGGAATCCACCGGATTCGGCCCTCGGCCAGCTACACGCGCAGCGATGGCATCGGCCTGCCGCTCGTGCGCCGACGCCGCCGCGTGGGCGGTTACGCGTCGACTCCAACCCATCATGTGTGGGATGCGGGTGGGTGCCGTCTACGGATGGGCGATCGGGAAGATCTTCATCCGGCGGTTGGCGGCATCGGCGCTCTCCCACGCCGCCATCAGGAAGTCGCCCCCTGTGCCGATGTTGCCGGTCAGCGTTGCGACGTTGCCGAACGCGAACCCCATCGCCGAGTTGCGCTTCCCGCGGATCGTGTTCGAGGCAAGCGAGACCAGCTGGCCGACGATGCCTTGCCGTGGCGAGCTGAAGTCATTTCCCTCGAGGACGATCGAGTCGAAGAGGACGTTCCGAGGCGGCTGACGCGTTTCGAAGTAGCGCCTGATTCGGTCCACGCCGTCATCGCCCACGGTGATCCTCGCAAGGATGTTGTTCGTGACGCGGAGCCGCGCGGTCCCGGGTTCCAGGTCGGGCGGCCCACCTGCGTCAACTCGTATCCAGTCGACCCCGCTCAGCAATTCGAACAGGCGGTCCTCGCTGTCCGGGCTGGGCCCGGCGCCGTAAAGGACGACCTTTCCACCGAGTTGATTGTCGTCGAGCCAGACGTCCGACCGGCCGTCGACGATCTCGATGGCTGTCCCCGCGTCGTTTTCGCGATCGAATCGATCGCCCACGATCCGCGCACGTTCGAAGAGATTTGTCAGACGTGAAAGTGGCAGGGGCGCGCCCTCGCGAATAGCGTTGCTGATCCGGTTGATGGCGCGCTTTGTCGTGAGATCGAGGTCCGTAGCGCGCGTCAGCGCCAGCTCCTCAAGCGCGCCCGCATCTGCTTCGCGCTCGAGTGTTGGCCGATCCATCAGTGCGCGAAACTCCTCCGCTGTGTCGTCAGCCGAAGCGCCAGACCGCGATAGCGCCACCATCTCTCGCACGATTGCCGGCAGCTCCACCTCGAGCTCATCGCGACGCGGCTTGTGGCTTCGCCTGCCGTGCTCGATCCTGCAATTGCGGATGCGGATTGTCGGCGGTGTCACTGCGGGATCTCCGCTCGTCAGGCGGATGACTCGGGAATCCCGGGGACCGGCCGTGAGGTCAGCCTCGATCCCATCCAGCGTTACCGAACCGCATCGGTAGATATCCAGAACGACTTCGAGCTGGTCCGTTGCGTTGACGATCTGGATCTCCCGGAGATCGAGGGCCTGGAGGCCGGTGATCTTGAGCGGTGAGGCAATGATGAGCTGCGCTCCCCTCCCCCCGATGGTCAACGAGAGAATCTTCGTGAGGATGTCCTCGATCTCCAGCTCGTCGGCATCCGTCAGGTTGTAGACGCCCGGCATCAGGCAGAGGCAGGCATGCCCATTGCCTCGCTCGGCGGACTCCAAGATCGCCGGCGCAAGCTTGTCCGTTGGTTGGACGACAACGCAGCAGCCTTCGCCCGAGTCGCGGGCGCACAGAGCGTCGAGCGCATCCTGGACCGTCTCGGCGCCCGCAAGGTCTGGGCAGTCCTTCGGGTCGTACGCCACGACGTCCGCCGTCCGCAGCCGCGCCGAGAAGCGGATTGGAACCCCGACCGGATTGCCGGCTGAGTCGAGCAGCTGCGCGACAAGTTCTTGCTTCTTCTGGCTGTCGCGACCATCCCAGCCCAGCGTCCAGATGAGGTTGACTGTCCCGTCGACCCCTGTGACGACCTCGGCCCGGTCGTTCACCATGCCCGGCACCGACCCCGCGTTCGGCCAATCGACGACCGTGAACCGCACCATTCGGTTCTTCACGGGGATCGAGCCACGGACGACGCCAACAGAGACGGGCACCGGCAACGCGATCGCCGCGGGTGCGCTGTAGGAGGGCGTCGCTTCCTGACCGTCGCCACCGAGATAGACGAGCGTTTCGAGTTCCGCCAACGGCGGGATGACGGTCCGGCAGTCGCTTGGATTGGGACCGACGATCGCGAGTGGCGCGAAGTGCGCGTGGATTCCAACCGGTGGTGCAGCAACGAGTTCCTCCACGCTCGCGTCTGCCGTTCGAGCGGCGAAGATCCAGAAGTCGCCGGTCCGGAACCGGCCCTGTCCCTCGGTGGAGAACTTCACCACGATTCCGTGTTCGAGAAGCACTGAGATGTTTGATGCAGGCACGGCGATGACGCCGTTGCTGCCCGCCGCGTCGAGATCCTTCAACGTACCGCCGGTCCCATTGAGGACCTTGCCGGCCTGGTCCCAGCGCCGTACTCGTGTGTTGCGCTCGGGTAGGGTTCGGAACTGGCCGTCCACGGGGAACGCTTGGGCGGCGGCCGGGAGCGGGCTTGACAGCAGGATCGTCCGCGTGGCCTGGTCAACGCCACCGCCAATTCGAATCCTTCGGAGTTCGCCCGGCGTTCGGGCAAGCTCGTGATCGTCGTCGGTGATCTCGATCCAGTCGCCATCATGAAATCCCAGGACGTCGTCGCGTCCGAGCGAGTCGACAACGATGCGGTCGCGAGCCTGTCCGATGGACTCGACCCGGGCGGCCACCGTGCCGTTATCCCTCGACCACTTGAAGGTCGCGCCGCCCGCGCCGCCGACCACACCCTCGTCATGAATCTCAATGCGGTACAGCTGGTTTTCCAACCCCGTATAGCCGCCGCCCGGCACCACTCGGCATGGATCCGGCTGGCCGGGAACCACGGCTGTGCTCGTAGTGAGGCGACCAGCTGCGGCGGGCTCGACACCGGCGATGAGGCCGTCGATGTCATCGCAGGTCGCGCCGGCCGGGGCCGAGACCGCCAATACCTGCCACACCGTTTGCAGGCGCGCGGACGTGTCGACGCCCAGCGCCGGCTCGATCAGGCCCGGGTCCTCCACCGACGTGCGTTCTCGCTGCCAGACCTTCAGGTACGCGGCATACGGTGCGCCGGGCAGCGGCGGAGGGTTGCGGAACCACGGCTGCGTCGCGTAGTTGACCGGGCCAACCGGCGAACGTTCCTCGAGCACGGCGTCGAATTGGGCGGGCTTGCCATGGTTTTCGACCAGCAGGCCGTCGACGTACGCGCGCCCGACGCCGATCTCCAAGTCTCCCGCGACCGAGGTGATCTCGAACGCATGCTCGGTCGCAGTCGGAACGACGGCCCGACCCAGGCCGTCGATGGTCTCGAGCCGCTCGCGGCGCACGGCAAGCAGCGCCTGCTCGTTCCAATCCGCGTCGGTGAGGACGCGCCCCTGCTCAAGCCGCACCTGGGCGAAGTCCCGAGTTCGGACCGGCCATCGACTGTAATCGGCGCTCATCGGTCGCTCCTCGCTTGCCTGCTCTCAGGACTCATGGATGACGCCGGCTTCGAGGCCGACCCGGAGGTACTCGTCAAGCCGGATGCGGAGATCTGCGTGGCGCTGCGGCTCGTACCGCCGTCGATTGACACCCATTTCTGACTCGTCCTCGGAACCTTGGACGATGCCATCTGGCGTCCCATCCGCGAGCCTCGCGTAGGACGGCGCGTTGAACCGCAGCGACGCGAAATGCGGAACCTGGGCAGTGCCCGGTCCCAGCTCCGGCTGGCAGCGATATCGACGCGGGGTCACCGAGCCAGGGCCGAGATAGCAGAACCGGAGGCACCCGTCCTGGGTGCGCACCGCCTGAACCGAGCCGACGAGGAGCGAGTTCGACGCATCGATTCGGTCAACGCTCAGGTCGCCGAGGACCGTGCTGGATTCGATGGTCAACGCCCCGCCGGGCTCGGTTGGCGTCGTATCGGAGGCGCCGTACGCGTTGCCCCCGAGACCGGCGTCGACCACGGACCCGTCAATCTGCGCGGACGACCCGTTATGGACACGGAGAGAGCCCACAAGCGACGCGCAGATCGTCAGATCGACTCCCGGCACAGACACTGCCACGCTGGAGGCACCGGGCGCGACTGGCTCGCCGCGTGGCGTGAGTCGGCGACCAGGGACCAATGAGCAATGAGCGATCGTGAGCGCGCCGAGCCGATTGGTGGATCCTCGAACAACGATGCGATCACCGGCAACGAGCAAGCCATTCAGGGTTAGTCGGCTGCCGGTGGCTCCTCGAACGGTCCAAGGTGCCGAGAGGTCGACCAGGGGCCGCACCTGGTTGGCTGCCCGAATCTCCAGCGTCGCATCGGCAGGAAGATCGACTGCGAGCGTTTCCGCGTACCGGCGGCTGTCGCGCACTTCGACCACGCCGCCGCCCTGCGCGGTGACCGCGTCGATTGCACCTTGGATCGTGGCGACGTCATCGGGAACCCGGACGAGTACTTGCGCGGCGGGCGCGGCGAATGAGGCAAAACGGTCGTAGTCCCCGCCTCCCACACCATCCGGTCCGCCACGGTGGAATGAGACCGCAATCGGCCCTGGAAGCGGAAGCAAGTCCGCAGCGACGACGAGACGGCCGAGTTCCGGGTCGATCGCAATCCGACCAGCCGGTGCGTCATGCGCCCAACCGCCGGCGACAAGGTCGCCGAGGTGGCACACCGCCAGCGCGGCCGGCGCCTGGAGCACGCCGTTCAGATAGACGGAGACGCTGAGCCCGTCTCCGTACAGCTCCGGCTGCGCGGTCGCGAGGTCCGTGTCGAGCCGCCGCCGTGAAATCGGGAAGGGCACGTTCATCGGCTCGGCGAGATGCTCGATGACGTCCTCCCGTTGGGGCAGGGTCCAAAGAGCAATATCGGTCCCCAACGGGTCAAGCCTGAACTGTCGGTTGGTTGGGTCGGTCGTATCCGCCGTTACCGGCACCCGTGTCTGGCCGAGCGCGCGCAACCGCCAGAGGAAAATGCCGATGTTTGGAAGGTTGTGGCGGCCTCGACCGCCTCCCATGCTCCGGACATCGAGCGTCCGCGGGATGGCATCGAACGCCGTGCCAGCCAGCTCCCGCGTTTCGCCGCTCCGCACGTCGGGCGTGACACGGTTCGCTGGCCGAATGTGATTCATGTACTGGGTGGTGGCAAGCAGCGCAAAGGATTCGACCACCCTCGCTTCCCAGCCCGTCACGTCGCGCGCAAGCTGCTCGAGCATCGAAGCGGTGCCCTTCCGGCGACGGAAGGCAATGGTGTGACCGACTTCCGCGCGGGCAGACAGGCCAGGTGCCTTACCGTGAACGGAGCGGTACCCGATGAGGTCACCGATGTACGCAACCGCCCACGGCGCTGCGGTTTCGACGAATTGGTCGTCGTAGAGGGCATCGAGGTCGTCCTCGACGACGCGCAGCTGCTCGTCGAGGATTGCGAGGAGCGCGGCGAGCGGTCCGCGCTCAGCCAGCCCGCGCAACTCTGTCAACCGGGCGAGCTGCACAGCATCGAGGGTCGAAAGCTGCCCTTCGAGCGACGCGAGCTCGGCACCATCTGCAGCCGGGAGTAGGCCGCCGCTTCGTCCTGCAAGCTCGATGTCTCGCAGGCGGTACAGAGCGGGCAGGAGATCAAGCAGCCGGTTCGGATCGCGGGTCATGCCATCACCACGATCGTCAGCGCGTCAGCGTCGATGGTCAGAAGTTCGGCTGCCGCAATTCCTGCACCAGAGACTTGCGTGGGAGCGACGAGGATCCGCGGACGGAGCGTCGACGCCGGCTCATCGGAACGTCGTAGCCCGGTAACGTCGATCGCAACGACGCCGGGCACCGAATGCGCGACCGCGGCCACCTCATCGACTGCAACACCCTGGGCGAACGAACGGGCATCGAAGCTGAACGCACGCAACATGGCGGTTCGGACCGCGTCGAGCACGGGCGGTACCTCGCGCAGAGGGTCCACCTTGACGGCGAGTCCGAGCGCGAACGTGACAGGACGGTGCGCGAGAACTCGCACCGGCAGCGTGCTGTCACCGTACTTTTGAAGGCCGCGCACGAGACGGTCATGCGTCGTCCCGGGAACGGGGACCTCGGATCCATCAGGACCGGCCACCGTCACGACGACGCCTCGGTTGGGTCCGAGAGCGACCCACGAGGCTGTGGCTTTGGCGATCCCGGCGAACGTGGCTGCGAAATCCTCGTAGTCGCGCCGCGAAACGGCGCGCCCAAGCGTGAGGACCGTCCGCGGAGCTCCGCGCCGGGCTTCTCCGAGGGACTCCGGGTCGGCCCCTCCCGTCGCATCTTCGGGATTGACGACCGATCGCACGCCCGTCGGGCCGGCGAGCAGAGAGGTGAGTTGACCGGCACGAACGTTCCCTCCCGTCCCGATCCCCTTCCGGTAAACCGCCCGAACGTTCCCGGCCCCCGTCGGGAGTCGCGCGCCCTCGGATCCATCGCCGAAGATGACATCCGTTGACAGGTCGTCGCGGACTTCGACCGCGTACGCCCGAGCATCGGGGGTGGCCTCGAACAGCGATTGGCGTCCCTCCCAGCGCGCACCGTCGACGTACACCTCGAGCGTCGAGGCGCGACCACTGGGCGTGTCGGCACCGACGTACGTCAGTGGTGCCTGACGGAGCCGCAGTCGCTGATTGGGCGACGCTCCATCGCCACTTCCAATCAATTCGCGAACGGTTTCACCATGCGTTGAACGAGCGACATTTGCGTTGATCCTCAGCAGCGCACGGTCATATACGCGGCCCGTGGCTGCGCTGAGTCGAATGCGCGTTCGAAGGTGATCGTCTTCGATTGCGTCGGCGAGGCCGGAGATCGCTGCGACCTCGGCGAAGACCTCGTCGTTCGGCACGCCCGGGACGTCCTTGCGCGCCGGGTCGAGGGTGAATGACGACGCCGCTGTCTGTGCTGTCGCGCGCCTCCCGTCGAGGTCCTCGACGACCCACGACGCTAAGGGCCGAGGCCCGCCGAACAGCGGGTTCATCTGGCGCTCAAGCTCGTCCGGTTCGATTGCGACCAGCCCACCCTGCGCCGCCACGTCCGGCGCCTTGACGAGCGTCAAACGATCGTCGGCTTCGAGCGACCTTGACGATCCGTCGTCATACCTCAACGTCGTCCCCGCACCGCTGACGGTGACGCGGAGGTGCTGGGCAGGTCCGGAAAGCGTGATTGCCTGTCCTGCCTGGAGGCTAGTGACGTGGCCGGCGAAGGCGAGTCGATCGCCGTACACCGGCGCTCGCACAGGCCGCAGCGCAATGGGCAATTCTTCGGACTGGCAGAACACGAGCGTCTCGCGACGCGGGAACCAGTCGAGGTGCTCCGCCGTGTCGAAGCCGACCCGCGTCACCTTCGATGACAGTCCGAAGTCGCTCACCGACTGGTGACCGACCGTCTTCGCGCGGTACAGCTCGGCGTATCCGGACAGGGATGAGGGCGAGTGCGGGATCTCTTCGCTCAGGAGCACGAGCCAGCTGTCAGGAACAACCTTTGGGTACGACTGATCGAGATCTACGGACTTCTTCGAAAGCGCGAATCCCTTCCATACCCCGTTCGTGATGTCGGCGACCAAGGCTGACTGCGCCGCGGCCGAGAGCGACATCAGCCGGGGGTCCGGCGCGTTGTGGCCGAAAATCGCCGCTCGCTGCCGGAAGACGAATGCGCGGACATTCACGGCAGCAGGGTTCACTCTCGGCATCGAGCTGCCGAGGCCCTCGAGCCAGGTGACGTGCGTGGTATTTGCGAGCGGGTTGGTCGTCGCCGTTCGAAGCAATCGCGCATCCCAACGCTCGCTGCCCGAGTCGCTGAGGCGTTCGTCGCCCACGAGGAGGATGACGTCACCCGGACCAAGGGCATGGTCCGTCCCCTGAAGGGTCAGCTCGCGCTGCCCAAAGGTGATCTGTTGCTCGTCGCTCGTCTGAAGGCTGAGCTCGTTCCATGCCTCGCGCCCCGTAATGTCCTCGACAGTTTCGAACGTCTGGGGAGCCTCCCCGGGCCCAGGGACGCTCTGCACGCGCGCACGCGCAGGGATCGGAACCGGTCGCGGCGCGGTGCCTGGCAGCGGCGGGTCGAGCTTGAATGCGAGGTACGCGTCCGCGGCGACACCCGGCGCAAGCTCGTAGCCGATGAGGCGCGCAAGCTCGAGCACGGAGCGCCGTTCGGTTGCCGTGCGAAGGAACGCCTCGTTCGCAATTCGTTCCGAATAGAACGTCACGATGTCGCCCATGACGGCGAAGGCATCGATGAGCGCAATCGTGAAATCGTCGTCGTCGCGCGTTCGGAGGTCTGCGAGGGCCGCCACGTCGGCGGCCGACAAGGCTGCCAGCAAGCTCGCCTTGAACGCCGCATGCGTCCCAACGCGATGGGCAATGGAAGGTAAACCTGGCCGATTGAAGATGACGCCGGGCGTGCGAGAGCGGATCCCGGAACAGCAATCGCACGTACGAGTTGGCGTCATGCTCGATCACGCTCCTCCGGACAACGAAAGGCGGAGCACACCGTGCTCCGGCCAGTCCGGATCGTTGTCGAGACGTGCGACTTCGAGCGAGCCGAGCTTGACGTACCCGTCATCCAACGCTCGGCCACCGTCGGCAGCACCCATTCGCCCGAATCTGCGAGCGACGACCGAGCTCACGCCATCGACTGCGTGCGCCGCGGCCAGCAGCGGCGACAGATACACGCTCTGGCCGAACGTGAGGCGGTCGGGGTGGAAGAGGCCCTTGCTGCCGTCAGGAAGCACGCCGCTCGAAAGCACCTCGAGCAATCGTCGCCGGACGTCGGCGCGGAAGTAGCCGTCATCCACGCAGATATCAAGCGCGAGCTCGAGCGACACGAAGATGGGGTTGTCGAACTCGAGGTCATGTCCCGCCAGGCGATACGGCTCGACGAAGGCGCGCAGGTCCGTCTCGAGGGCGTCGTCGAGGGCCTTCCCGCCTGTGCGATCGACCGCAACGAAATGCGTGAACCAGCTGCCTGTCCAACGAAGTCTCGCCGCTGCCCGCTGGACGCCAGCACGCTGCGTGGTCCGGGCTTCGTAGTCGGCGGGCGTGACTGCTCTGCGTTGGCTCCGGAACGCCTCGGGCGCACGCCGGCGAACGCGTGCGAGTGACTCAGGGTCCGTACCGCCAGTCGCCGGCAGTGGGTTACGGGCGCTCACGATGCGCGCATCAGCGCTCACGACGTGCCTGATCGCCTCGGCGCCAACGTTGCCGGCGCGCCCGTTCCCGATCCTGTAGGCAGCCTCGAACCGTTCGCCAGGGTCTGGGCGGCGGCCGTGCTCGTTGTCGCCGAACCGGATCGACGCGCCCGCGAAATCCTCAACCTCGACGACGAGGTCGAGGTCGGTCGGCCCGCTGCCGAGGAGATCGCTGACTGCCGTCCATGAGCGTGGCACACCGTTCAGGACGCTCGTGACCGCAAGGAAGGGCCGCGCACCCGCGGCGTCCGGCGCTACGGCGGCCGCCGCGGATGCCTGGGGGTCGAAACGAAGCTGCCGCCGACGGGTTCCGGTCTGCGACGTCTGGGCCACCGAAACAACCGGCGTCCAGGTGATCGGCGACATCGCAAGATGCGGCCTGAATCGCGTCGGCTCCCGCGAGTCATCGACCTGGCACGGTCCCAAGGCAGTTCCGCAACCATCACTGCTGGCATTCGAGATCGCAGTTGCGATGCGTGCCGCCGCGCCAAGATCCTCGGGTCCAACCCGCTTGCCATGGTCAACGAGGACGATATTTCCACGGGCGACGCACACGTCGTCGATCGCAGCATTGGCGTCGGTGCGAGAACTGACGCAGAGCGGTCGTCGCAACGCGTCGTCGGCATGCCACTCGATGTCGGTGATGAGTGTCCCGTCCATCGGATCGATGTACGGATTTCCCTCATCCAGGTACTTGACCCGCGTCAGGCGCACTGCCTGACGCGCCGTCGGATCGGCGTCGGCCGCATTGCCGGTCTCTGCTCCCAGCACCTCTTCAAGGACGAGAACCATTCCGGGGACCAGCGTGGAATGGCTTCCGCGGAGCGTCGCGGACGTGGCGCCGGCCGGCAGGCAGCATCGATCGTCGCCCCACGTGTAGAACGTCAGCCGATTGTGGTCGACGAAGAGCGGCTCGGCGGGAGGCAGCGAGGACGGGCTCGGATCGGATCCGACGATCTCGAACCAGGCTGCACTGGAGTTCTCGGCAGCCTGTTCGTCGGAAGAACCCGGAACGATCCGCTCTGGCAGCTCGGGCAGACCTGAAACGAAGCTAAGGGCGCCGGCTGGGATGACAGTGTCCGCGGCCACCTCGACGTGGACCCAAGCTCGCGCGTTCGTGCCGTCGCTCATCGCGTAATCGACGAGGCGTGCGTGGCGGCGGACAGACGTGCGGCGGCGCGCCGTGGCCAGGTACGCCTCTGTTGCGATCGCGTCCTGTCGATAGCTCAGGTGGTCGCCGCGATACGCGATCAACTCAACGAGCGCGATCGCGAGATCCGCTGGATTTCGCTCACGCCACTCCGGGGCCAGAAGTGCGATGCGATCCAGCATCACTCGTCGGAAGCTCGCGAAATCCTTCGCGAGATAGTCGATCACTGGCTCCTGGTCCGTCTGTCGGAGGCACACGTGCGCAACGCGGCAATCGAAGTCGGATGGGCAGTCGACCTTGAAGGTGAAGTCGATTTTCGAGAGGACGGGGTCAAAGCCGACCGGCGGACGGTCGTCGGTTGTTGAGCGGACGAGGCGCAATGTGTAGCGACTGAAATCGCCGGCGGCCGACGCACGCAGAACGATCTCCGAGCTCGCCGCCACACGAACATCCGCCCGGATGTCGCGCACGCGCGCGCCGCCCTCGATCTGGACTTGCTCAGACGCGAGTGCGGCTTGCGCAGGCGTCAGCGGGTTCACGAATCGGATCGTCAACTTTCGCTGCCACAGAATCTCGGCGCGTCGGCTCGCGGGAAGCGCGAGGTAACGGGCCTGATCGTCCGGATCCAGGTCCGGGAAGGCGAGGTCGTCCACGCGCAGGTCGTCGATCCCGTTCAGTACGGGATGACCGAGCAATGTGGCTCGGCGGCGCTCGTCACAGCAGGCGAACACGAGGCTCATGGGGCCGCCGCCGTCCGCGAAAGTTCCGCAGTCCGCCGCTCGCCGGTGCGTCGGACCGCGTAGGACACCGCCACGCGCAGGACGCCGTCGGCATGCTCGACCGCGACGTCCTCGACCGAGATCACGGATCCGAGCCATTGCTCGAGCGAACCGCGGACCAGGAAAGTCGTCGCCGCCGCGATCTCGTCCGACAGCGGGGAAAACGTGAGCGCGAGGAGGCCGCTGCCAAAGTCCGGTCGATTCACACGTTCGCCGGGTTGCGTGAACACAACTTGCTCGATCAGGTCCCGGATGTGGCGCTCGCTGTCGGCGGCCGCCGTTCGGCGTCGCCCATCAAAGCGAAAGGGGTGTTCGAGGTACATCGTCAACTCGCGATCACGCGCGTCTGGGCCATCAGCGGAACCAGCGGCGTTCCAGTCGGAACGCATGTCGAGGTGCCGCTCATGACGAGCACCGGCTGGCCGCCAGCGAACACCCGCGCCGCCCCCGACGACCATTGGCCGGTCGCACAGGGCCCATTGCCGGCGTTCGGCACGAACGGACAACCAACAACCGCATAGGGCGCGGCCAACGTCGTAACCGGCTGGCCCGAGACCATGACGCGCCCATTCGGCGCCGTGGGCGTTCCTTGCCCTCCATGGGAGCACAGCACGGTGGCGCCGAGATGGAGGATGGGTCCTGGCATGCCTACACCACCGTGAGGGCGCCAGCGTTGACGTTGACCGTGGGACCGGTCATCACGATCGACGCGCCCTTGCCATTCGAGATGTAGATGCCGGTGTCGTTCACGATGAGCGTGGCGCCGGTGGCGCTCTTGAGCATGATCCCGCCGGTGGGGCCTGGGAGGTCGCTCACGACGATCGCGTTCTGCCCGGCTGTCTGGAGCACGATGCTGGGAGACACCGGTAGCCCCGCGCGAGCGAGCGTTGGGATATCGCCTTGACTTCCCCACCGGCAGCCGACCCAGATCGGTTTCGATGGGTCGCCGTGTTCGAACTCGACCCACACGCCCGCCCCGATCGGCGGCACGAGATACACGCCCATCGGCGGGCCTGTCGGACCCGCGAGCGGGACGCACGGCTCGGCCCAGCTCGATGGGACCGATCCCAGCACGTCCGGCACCATGCACATCAGCCGCCCGCGGAACATCGGGTCGACGTTTTGCGTGACTGTCCCCCGGTACTTGCCCAAGAAGCGTCGCGTCGCCCGGGCAGTCATGCCACAACTCCGAGCGGATCCGTGGGCACGATCGGAGTCGATGAGATCAACCCGTCGCGCGATAGCGAGAAGGTCTGCTTGTACGCGCCACGCCGGATGTCGTGGTTGACGGAGTCGACGTAGTAGAGGCCGTCATAGGCGGGGCCGGCGCCGCGCACGCCGACGAGCAAGCGGGCACGAAGGGGTCGGCCGTACCTGGATACGTCGAGCGAGCCGTTCGCGGTAATCGCCGATGAGCTCGCAATGCTGATCGCGAGCGCGCGGCCGATTGCCTCGGAGACGTCGAGCGCGGCCTCCTCGTGGGTGAACTCGAGCTTCGCAGGCGGCGTCGGCCTCAACCCAAGTGGCGGCCGAAGGACATTCACGGGCGGCACGGGCAGCGGAATCGGGATCTTCTTGGTTGCAGGATCGAAGACCGACAGGACGACGATCTTCTTTGCCATGCCGTCGAGACTGAACGTCAGCGACTCGACGTTCGTTCCAACGTCGGCGTTCACGGCCAGGGCGGGTTGCGGAAGAGGTATCCGAACGTCGGGCCCGAAATACGCGAGGCTCATGCCGGGCGCGGGCCCGGGCTCCAGGTAGAAGACGTATCCGGCGTTGCCGGCAAGCTCGCGGATATACGCGAGATCAGTCCCCCGCTGGCTCGGCATCTCCTCGAGTGGATTGACCGTCCCAGGGAACATCGGCGGGATAACGATCGGTGTGATCCCAAACGCGGCATATCGCGCGAGGATTGCCAGGACGCGAACAGAGACCGGTTGCGCCGGATAGCGCATGAACGGCATCTCGGCGAGGTCCATCAGGACGGAGAGGTCTTCGCCGGTCACGGTCAGCGTGGACTTTCCCGGCTCATTAGAGGCGCCAATCTCGTGTCTCGTGACGACGCCGTCGACCAGGACCTGTGGCAAGCCGCGCACCGTGGCGATGACGATGACGCGCGTGACGATCGGATCGAAGAAGCCCGCCGGAAGCAGGATGTTCTGGAGGAGTGACGTCGGGCCAACCTCGAACGTCAGCTGGAACCCGGCTCGGTCGCGACCGGTAGTCACTTGGATCGTCTCCAGAGACTCGACGATCGGCGGCGGCGCGGGGATCGGGACTCCCGGCCCGATGAGCAGGGTCAGATGGACGCCACCGATCACGACTGGGCCCCCGGGATCCCCTCGGGCAGGGCAATCCGGACTGTGGCGCCGACCTCGTCGGTCAGCTCCTCGGGAACCATCGCGCCGTTCGCGTCACAAAGTCGCCAGTAGAGCTCCGCGTCACCCAGCTCTTGCGCCGCGATCCGATCGAGCCGGTCGCCCTGCTCGACCTTGCGCTCGGACACGACCGCGAACCGATCAGGCGCAGGCACAAACCTTCGGCCGACGTACGGGATCGACCTGCCGTCGCGACTCGTGAGCCGCATGATGGGGACACCGGCGTATCGGCTCGTTGGCGAGAATCGAGGGGTCGCGGCCGGATCCGGATCGATCACGGACGCGAGCTCTGGATTGGGATCGCTCATGGCAGTCCTCCCAGGCCGAGCCGCGAAAGCGTTGCTCCGGGCGCCTTCCGTGCCAGCGCCTCCTTCGCGATCAGGTGCGCCATGAAGATCGCGCTCCCGCGGTGGAAAATTCCGAGATCGTCGGGCGTGAGCACGCGAAGCCCGAGGCTGACCTTTGCCCGAATCGGGTTGAGCTTCGGATCGAAGGCCTCCTCCGTGATCGAGAACTCGGTGACCCGCACCGGGACGATTCGATTCGCGCTCCAGGTGAACAGGCAGAGCGGTGACTCCATCGGAACGATCTCGATCGTGCCGATGGCGGAGAGAACGTCGTTCACGAGCATCGCGGCGGAGCTTGGATACGCCAGCATCTCAAGTGAGGCCAGTTGTGGATGGATGCCCATGGAGACCGTCGTCGGGTTCGTTGCGGGTTCGGCCAGCTGGTCGGTCGCGTCGATCTCCGCCTCGAGCTTGATGGTTTCGACGGCCGGCCCTTTCAGGCGCAGGGCCTCGCTCCTCGCTCCACCTTCCCCTCCGCCCTGCACCTGGAGCGTCCGCGAGAGGGAATCGGGGTTGTACTGCAGGGCGATCACGCGAAGCAGCGCGCCAGTGAACGGCTCCAGCAGCACGATGCCTCCCTTGACGAGGCGAGGCGATCCGCTGAATCCCGACATCGGTCTACCAGCCCGTTATGGCGGCGGTGGTCGCGGTGGGTGACGTTCGGATCTCCAGGTTGCGCATGGTGAAGACCCGTGCAGCCACAACGGCCCGGATCTGCGCTTCAAGCGCCGGGTCGCCCAGCTGGAGGCGATTCGGGGCGACCGCAAGATCGATCTCGCCATACCAGCGGGTCGGCACCGCCGAGTAGGTTCGCTTGTTCAGGTTGATCGTCGCATCGCTCACGATGACCTGGACCGTCCCGTTCGGCAGTACTCGAGCCGTGATGAAGTCGGGCCCGCCTTCGTTCACTCGCCCGGGACGCTGAATACCGATTTCACCGTGGTCTCGCAGCGCGGTGTGGTAGGCCTCGAACTCGGCGCCCGCGCCTCGGATGTGTCCGTGGACCGCGCTGGGCGCGCGCGCCGAGGCGGTGACCTGCGCTGTCTCGCCGGTAAAGGGGTCCGTGTGCTGTCGCGTGCCGGGCGGCGCCGCACCTGCTGATTCGCGCGGCCCTGCCGAGGTCGCCGCGGAAGCAGCTGGCGCGGGCGTCGAACCTGTGGTCGAGGCCGCCGTACCTGGTGCCTGCGTCGCCGTCGCCGACGGTGCCTGCACCGCACTCGGGTCCGCATGCGCCACGGTTTGAGCACTCGCATTCGGAGGTGACGCCACTGGGTGGCTCTCCTGAACGTGATCTGCGGCGTGCGGCGAGGGCGTCTGTGCGGGTGGCTCGGAGTGGGAAGCCGCGGCCGCTGCCGGGGCGGGCGCCGCACCAGCCCCCACTGGGGCAGGAGCAGCCGTCGAATCGGCTGGTGCAACGACGGCCGCGGCGACAGGCGGTGTCCCACCGCCCGATCCGGGCGCTACGCCCCGGGGTGAAGGCCGAAGTGACTCCCCGATCGCACGGCCGCGCGCTTCGAGACGTTGATCCGCCTCGGCTCCGTGTTGCGCGCGGCTGGTGACGATGTTTGCGGCCACGGCAACTGCGGCCGCTCGAAGTGCCTCGTCGCGCGACTGGCCCGCGGCGATCGCTCCCAGGTACGCCGTCGCGCCACCCGCGAGTGGCCCACCCAATTCCCGGACGAGTCGATTGCCCGACGAGCCCACAACAGCACCGGGAAGCGCGAGGACCGCGGCGCGCAAACCGGCCTGGGCAGCCTGCGCTGGTGACGCTCCGTGAATCACCGCGTCAATCGTCGCGGCCGTTCCGTTGACGATGGCCTCGGCCGCCATTCTCCGAAGCACCTGGTTTCCGACTTGGCCGCCGATGCCGAGTGCGGGCCCGAGGACGCGCGCCGCGCCAGCGCCTGCCCCTGCCATGAACCCATCGAGGAACCCGCGCGCACCCTCGCCGACGAATGCGCGGCCCGCTTCCCTGACAGTGCCGCCGGCCACGAGTACGCCGCCAGCCGATGCGCCGCCGCGAACGACGGCTTCGCCGCCTCCAACGACCAGGCCCGTGCCCCCAATCGTTAGCGCGGTCGCGCCGGCTCCCGTGATCCCCGCCCCGGCCACCGCTCCGGCCACGAGCGGCGCGGCGAGTACCGCTGCGATGCTGCCAGCGACCGCGAAAGAGATATCGCGCGTGATCTCGAGTGCTCCGATTGCGCGCTCGGCGCCCGAGATGTGGTTGTCCCGAAACGCCGCGGCGGCGCCGTGGATCACCTGCGCCTGGCGTTCCAGCCGTGCAAGCCGGCCCGATGCGCCGACAACATCACCCGCCGCGACCTCTGCGTCGAAGCTCCGTAGCTCGCGCACAAGTCGGGCGCGACGCCGGATGAGTTCTTCGCCGGGATCGCTCGCGCCGCCGAGCCAGCCGGCGATCGCACCGATGATCGGTGATTCCCGATTCACTGCCAGTTGCGATTGGTAGACGTTCCAGGAATCCTCGGAATCGCCGGAGATCATTCGCGAAGCCCGCCGCAACTGGCGATCGATCTCGCCGCGTACGCGAGAGGCCTGATCAGCGCTGATCGGAATGCGCTCGCCGTTCTGATAGATCCAGAACTTCCCCGGGTCTGTGTCGTCGCGGGAGATCGACGAGATCACGCGCGCGGCGACTTGCAGCTCGCGTCCGGCCTCTTGATCCGAGGGTGTCAGCGCTGCCTGCAGCCGCGCGACGCGCTGTTCGCCGGCAACACGGGCCCGGTCCGTCGCGAACTGGGGGGCGAGATTGTTTCGCTCGATCTCGAGCATGCGGCGCTCGGCACGCGAAATGTCGCGGCGAGCCAGCCACTGCATGATGAGGTCGTACTCCGCCCGCATCTCCGCCGGGTCCGTGTACATCCGGCTGGTCGGCTCAGAGAGCACCCGGGGTCGGCGCGTGGGCAACTCCGTGTCACGCCCGGCCGGCCGGGGTCGAGCTCTCGCGGCGTTCCGAGTCTCCCTGTCTCGACGCGCCACCTCGCCGCGAATCTCACCTAGGGCCTGCCGAACCCGGCTCTCATCCGCGGACGAGGTGGTCTGGCGTTCCAGCCATGCCTCGAGCTCATCAACCTCGGAGATGAGTTGCGTGTAGCTCCATGTGCGGATCGCCGGACTACCGGTCAACCATTCGTCAACGGTCCGTCCAACGGATTCGCCGCTGGCGACCGCGGGCTGCATGACATGAGCGATCTCGTGAGCAAGCAAGCGCCTACGTGCTCCTTGAGTGAGCACGGCGTCGTCGCGAATCCAGATGTCGCCGCGCTGCGCGGCGGCGACGGCTCCGAGTCGGAACAACCCGGGATCGTCCCGGTGCACCGGATGCAGTCGAATGGACGTGAGGTCAGCGCCAAACCCAGCCTCGAAGAAGGCCTGGTCCGCGCGGGACAGCCGCTCGCCACCCACCCCCGCCGCTGCTCTGCGCGGCGGCGTCCAGGTTCCGCCGGCGGCTGCCGTCCCACCCGCCAGCACCCGTATGGCAGTTCGATCGGCTTCCCGCTCTGGTTCCGACGCCGGAGCGAAAACACGCTGATTGGCGGCTGTCACAGGGCGCGGTACCGCGGATGCGTGCGTCGCAGTGCCTGTCATCGTCGACCACCGAGGATCGTCTCGGCCAACGCTGTGCCAATCGCTCGCGCAGAGGGCTCATGGAGCAAGATGGTCGGCATTGACCGACGGGGCTCAAGCAGCTCTTGGCGCCGGAAGCCTTGGCTTGACACGAGCTCCACCAGCCGGCGTTCGAGGGCGCTCGCAAGCACCTGCGGGTCCAACCCGTCAGTCCCGTCGAGGATCAGTGAGTCGATAGCGACGGTGACTCTGTTCACTGCAGGCTCGCCGTATCTGCATCCGTCGGCATGCGGCCAAGCTTCTCGAGCTCGCGCTTGGCCGCGGCGCGGAGGTGCGTCATGCGGACCGGCTCGCCCGCAGCAGCGGCCCGGAACGCGGCTCCCAGGGCGATGTTCCTGATATCGCCACCGGCGAGCGGAAGTCGCGCCAGGCGTCGAAAGTCGAGTCCGCGCGTTGGCGTGGTGCTGGGGAAAGCGACGCGCCAAATCTGCTCGCGATGTGCCTCATCCGGGAATGGGAACCGGACGATGAACCGCAGTCTGCGGAGGAAGGCGCGGTCGATGGACGACTTGGCGTTCGAGGTGAGGATCGCGAGCCCGCGATACGCCTCGACCCGCTGCAGGAGATACGCGACCTCGATGTTCGCGTATCGATCGTGGCTGTCCTTGACGTCGCTGCGCTTGCCGAATAAAGCCTCCGCCTCATCGAACAGGATCACGGCTCCGGTGCCCTCGGCCAACAGGAAGATCCGGCCGAGGTTCCGTTCGGTCTCCCCTATGTACTTGCTGACGACGTTGGCCAAGTCGACGCGAAGGACGGGGAGGTCCAGTGCAGATGCCACGACTTCGGCCGCGAGCGACTTCCCGGTGCCGCTATCCCCCTCGAACAGCGCTGCGATCCCGAGCCCATCCCCGGCCCGGGACCTGAATCCCCACGCTTCGTGAACCGTCGTTCGACCCCGGACCTGATCGACGATCTCTCGAAGGATCTCGACCTGTTCTTCGGGCAGGATGAGTTGGTTCCATGTCGCCCTGGGTTCGAGCCACGTCGCAATCTCGCCCAGACCTTCCGCCCCCGCTGTCGGCCGGATCGTCCGCAGCGGGGCCGCGGCGCCGCCTTGTCCAGCCAAGATGCGTCGCGCGGCACGGCTGATGGCATCAGCAGACATCCGAAACTGGCTTGAGGCCACCTGGAGGCTCGCGTCGTCGAGAACGTCAGCGGGCAGTGCCTGTCGCCACAGGTCCCGTCGCTCCATCGGCTCTGGGAGATGGACCTTCCACGTTGGACCAGTCGGCAAAGCGATCGGATGGCGCACTGCGACGCCGACGACCGCTGCCGCCCTCGTCACAAAGTCGATCGCGACGTCGGCGCGTTCGTCGGCGTCGGTCACAAGCAGCGTCGCACCGAGTAGCGCGGCATCCCGAGCCCAGCGCGACGCCATGGCTTGGCGTCCCGGGGCGTCCGCCGGAATCTCAGAAGCGGGCAACAGCCAGAGACTTCGACCACAGCGTGCCGCAGCGCGGACGGCGACATCGCGCTGCCCATCTGGGTCGTCGCCAACCAACTGGTAGCGGAAGACCGTGGAGTCCCCGATTGCGCGGGAGATGTCCTCGGCCACGGCGATATGACGGCTGGCCGCGATCGGAACCGGGCGCGCCCGGTTCACGACCGGCGCGACCGTTGGGTCGAGAACTTCGAGACCAGCGAGTCCATGGACGATGGACTCGGCGATCTGAAGCGGGGCCATCACCAGAGACTGCCCCGGTCGCGGCTCGAGAAGTCGATACGAGCGCAGTGGCGCATCGGGCAGAAGCGCGCTCCAGTGTGCCGCCGGAAACGTCGCCAGTGCCAAGCCGAATGTCGCCCAGGGGCCGCCCGTTAGGTCCACACACCGCCGCGCGATGGCCGCGTCGAGCTCGATCGCCGCGCACAGCAGCAACGTGTCTCGCTCGAAGGCGGTCAGGCCGAAGAGCCGGCCGATACGGTCAAGGGCCGGATCATCGATCAGGTTCCGAACCTCCTCGACCGCATCTTCCGCCGCGATGCGGGTCTCTTCGGACCCGGGGAGGCGCAGCGCAACGTCGAGGGCGGCGCCGATGCGCTTCATCTGCGCCGCGAGGAATCGCTGGTTCGCGTCCAGCCAGTCCAGGCTGGTTTGGGCGGTGGACTGCGGCGTGGCGATCACGCGATCACCACGGGGGTGCCAACGAACGCGGGGGGTGTCGCTGAGCGGTCGAGGCGCGGCGTTTCGAGCCCGTCTACGCGAAGCGCGACGAGATAACTGTCAGCGACTGCGGCGGGCACGCGGAACGTCAGATTCGCGGTCGGCGTCGCGTGGGGGTCCGAAGGCACGGACCGTCCGCCGATGAGGAGTGCCGCCTGCTGGAATGGGCGAACCTGCGGTCGAACCGAAAGGTCGATGCGGGCGATGCCCTGCGCATTCGGCGTAACGGGCGTGGTGGCAGTGAGGATCTGGGGCAGGAGGGACAAAGCGAGTTCGTTGGTCTCGGCTGGGCCCGCTGCCCCGGGCGGCGTAAGCCGAACCCGTACCGTGTACACGCCGGCCGCCAGCTGCACTGAAGCGTTCGGCACCGTGAAACGAACAACCCCTTGTGGCGTGCCGGCACTCACAGGGATCTCTCGCCGGATGCCAAGCACTCGGCTTTCCAGGATGACCGTAGGGCTCGTGCCCGCAAGGTTCTCGCCGACGAGATCGACTTGTTGGCCCAACATCGCGGCGCCCGGAGCCGTGCCGCCCTCGATCGAAATCAGCACGGGCAGACCAGGATCAAGTCCGGGCGCGACGATTACCCCACGCTCACGACCCCATGCGTCGCGCGGACCGCGACTCAGCACAGGCTTGGGTGCTCGACCAGCCTGTGGAGCTTCGATCAGAACGACCGACACCTGGTAGCCCGCCGAAGGTCGATAGTGCGCCTGCAGCGCTGTCCACAGCTTCGACAGCTCTTCCGTTCCGATTGGCTCTGGCGTGATCTTGATCAGTTCCACCTGCCGGCCAAGCGCTGAGCCTCGCAGGCGGGTGGGAAGCCGGGCCTCGATATCGGATCGCCCGAGGACGGGGACCATGTGCAGCCGCTGCATGCCGAAGCCCAGCAGCACCTCGGCCTGGAGCTCGGCAGGGCCATACGCCGTCAGGAGGTAATGCAGGTCGAGTGCGAGCGGTGGACTGGCGCTTCGTTCCCCCGCGCCCGACGTGGACGGCAGGTCGACATTGCCCCAACCGACGTTCCGCGAAACATGATGAAGAAACAGGTTCAGGCGAGGAGACGCGTTCGCGCCGGTCAACTCGATCGTGTCCGGTGCCACCGCGCTGACCTCGGGGTTCGCACCTCCAAGGGCTGTCGCCGCGTTTTGATCAGCCAGCCACGCGGCTAGCACGCCACGAAGCACCGCCGTGACACCTGCGACAGCCAGCGCCGTGCTCACGATGTCGGACCGTGGCGTGCGTCCAGATACTGCTCGAGCGTGAGCTTGGGCTGCGAACGCGCTGCAGGCTCGCGCCGCGGCGTCGTGGCCGCGCGCACCTCGATGCGCCCGATATGGACCACGATCTCGGGTGGGGCGCCCGACTCCCTGGCCGAGGGTCCTTGCTGGTGGCTGAGGGTGCCTCGGTCGCGTGTTTCAGGTTCAGGAGTGATCGATTCCCCGAGGGGTTCTCCTGGTCGGATCGGCCGGACAGGCGCGTCCGGTGCGCGGATCTCCATCGTGGACAGAGCCTCACGCGACGTAGGGGCTTCGGAGGCGTCCGCGATCGGCTCACGTAAAAGCTGATCGGCTTGTGCTTCGTCGACGGGCCCGACATCGTGCAAGGGCTCGGCGGGCAGGTGTCCAGGGGTAGGGTCGGGCGGCGCTGCGCCGGCGCGACGAGCCGCGAATTGCGGGGCGATTCCGGCCGGCGCCGTCTCAGACAAGGACGTCTTGCGAACGGCGAGCGCAGGCGTGGCCGCGGCAGTGATGACACGCACGGTCCGTTTTGCTGGAGCTGGGACGACGCTTGTCCTGTCCGTGGTCGCAGTTGACGCGACAAGTTCGTTCGCGCCTTGCGGCTCGGTGTGGGCCTCGGCGGTACGGGAGCGAAGGCGCAGGATCGGCGGCTCGTGGGCCTGCGCGGCCAGTCGCGCGAAGAGATCCATGTTGGTGCTCACGATCCAGCGAGCGCCATGTAGGTTCCGCGTCGCGTTTCCGGCAGGCCGAGGATGGTTTCCTCTGTCCATCCGTAGGTGCGAGCGAGCAGGTCTACCGCGCCGATGAGCTCAGCCCCCAGGCGCGAAAGCTCCTCCGATACGAGCCTGACCAGATCCAGCGGCGCGCTCCAAGTCCCACTGCACTCGGGGCACGTCACGCCAAGCACGATCTCCGCTAGTCGATCGTGCTCCAGTACGGCTTGGCCTGCCGCTGTGAGTGCGTCATTGGGGAGGAGAGCCGGTTCAATCGACCTCGAGCCGCGCGTGACTCGAGCGATGGCACCCGAGGCGAGAATGGCCCGCGCTTCCTCCGCGCCTGCTGCAGCGTGAGCCGCGCGCTCGTCAGCCACCTTGATCGGGCGCATGTGAAGGCGGTATCCGCCGGCATTGACGGCCCACGACCGGCTCGGGGGTGCGGCCGCAGTCAGCAGTTCGCTGCATGAAACGGTGAACTCAACCGTAGTCGTGCACACCGGACAACTGGCAACGAGATCGAGCGCATCGCCCCGCTGCGCGCGACGCAGCCGAAGGAGGAGAGCGTTCCTCTCGCCGAGAGATAGCTGATCGAGCGCGGATACGTCCTCTCTCGCGATCGCCGCGAGTGCGGACATGGCGCCTGACAGCCAACCTTGGCGGGGCAGCGATTCCCAGATGTCGACGAGGTCGCGCGCGCCGAGCCGTGTCGATTCCGAGTCCACGTCAGACAGGCTCAGTGAACTGGGGCTCCTTGGGCTCCGTCACGTCGTAGTCCCGCTCCCAACCTTCGTTCTCGAGCTTCACGTGCTGGATTGCGACGGCATTCGCGTTCGCATCGAGGTCGGGAAGGGACTGGAATTCGGAGACCCAGCAACGAAAGATCTTGTACGCGAGGGCGAGTTGGCCCGCCTCGTTGTAGACCTCGATGATGAGGTCCTTGCGGAAGTCGGCTAGCGACACCTCTGCGCCGAGCCCCGACCCGAAGTTCCAAATCTTGTTCGCCCACTTCTCGAATTCGGCATCGTGCGTGACACCTCGTTCAAGGGTGATGGGCTCGAACTTGTTTCGGCCAGGGCTCTTGCGACCGGTGGATGGATCGCCGCCTTCGCGGTGTTCCACGACTTCGGTCGTTCGCTTCAACGCGCTTACCTTCGAGACTCCGGCGACGTAGCGGCCATCCCACTTCACACGGAACTTGAAATTCTTGTACGGATCAAACCGGCGGGAATTGACGGTGAACTGGGCCATTGGAATCTGCTCCTACGCTGCCAGTTGACCGGCGATCTGCTGGATCGTGATCACGACGAACTCGGCCGGCTTGAGCGGCGCGAACCCGACGAAGATGTTCACGATCCCGCGATCGATGTCGCTCTGTGTTGTCGTTGTCGCGTCGCAGCGGACGAAGTACGCATCGCGCGGCGAGGTGCCTTGGAACGCGCCCTGCCGAAACAGGTCCTGCATGAACGCCCCGACGTTGAGCCGGATCTGCGCCCACAACGGCTCATCGTTCGGTTCGAAGACGACCCACTGCGTGCCGCGGAAAAGGCTCTCCTCGATAAAGAGCGCCGTCCGCCGCACCGGGACGTATTTCCATTCCGAGGCCATCTGGTCGTCGCCCCGGAGGGTTCGGGCGCCCCAGACGACGCGACCATGCACGGGAAAGACGCGGAGGCAGTTGACGCCGCGCGGATTGAGCCTCCCGTGCTGGCCATCGGTGAGCTTGACCGTAAGCTCGGACGCGCCGACGAGGGTTGCGTCAAGGCCGGCAGGCGCCTTCCAAACCCCGCGCTGGGCGTCGGTTCGGGCATAGATCCCGGCCACGGCGCCCGACGCGGCAAAGGTCGCGAGCCGATTCTCGGCGAGAGCGTCCGGCGCCCGAAACCGGGGGTAGTACAGGGCGGCGTGGTCGTCGGAGGTCGCGATGGTGCTGAGACCGCCGAGGAGCTGATCGGGTGTTGCCAGACCTTCGGGCGCGTCGACGATGACCATCGCGCGGTGATTGCGCGCGAACGTGATTGCCGCATCCCAGGTGACCTGGCCGACGTCCGTGTCGCGCTCAAGCGGTGGGATCACGAGCAGGTTGAAGAGATCCGCATTCTCCAGCATCCAGATCCCCTGGCGACCCGCTTCCAGGCCAGGCGCCGAGATGGAGTTGTCTGTGATGGGATTGCCGTCGGCGCCGTTCGCTGGAAAGGGCGTCGAGAACGGATTGGTATCGAGCGCGTCCTGACCTGCCGCGACGGCGGGGTCCGCGACCGGCCTCGTCGCCGGGACGGTTCCCGCCGGATCCACGCGCACGAGATCCGACTGCTGAGCGAGGATCTCGGTCACGAATCGCGCGTTCAAGGGATCGGTCGACAGATTCAGGAATCGTTCGACCTGCCCCGTGGCCGTGTCCTTTGCGAACAGGTTGAAGCGTGTGTTCACGGGTTCATTCGGCCGGTCGGGCGCGTCTTCGACGCGCACGCGCAGCCGCGTGTTCGCCCACGCCCCCGGGCTCGCGGCAATGAGGTCGAGGTTGCCTCCAACAGTGAGCGCAGCAGCGGTCGCCCCGTTGTGGACACGGCAGATCAACGCATCTCGGCCGCCGTTCGCAAAGAACTGTGAAACCGAGTAGCCGAGGGTGCTCTCGGCCCAGAGGCCGCCATACACCCGGTCGAATTCGGCGAAGCTCTGGACGAGTCGGGGAACGTCCGCCGGCCCGCGAAGCGCGCGACCGATGAACGCCGTGATCGAAGTTGCGACCCCGGTGATCGTCCGTACGCCGCTCGGCTTTTCGACGATGTACACGCCCGGCTGGGCAAGCGTTAGCGCCATGTCGGTCCTCTCAGTGCGGGTCGTTACCTAACCGATGCGCTAGGTCGTCGCTGTCCGGCCAATCAGGATGTCGATCGACGCGTCGGCGGCTCCCGCGTTGTCGAACGTCAGGGATGTCGGACTACCGGAGAGCGCGACAGCGCCCCCGAGCAGCACGAGCGGCGCATCGAGCTTGATGTCATCCGTCCCCACCTTGTAGGTGACGCCGGTTGCGTCCGCACTCGGGATGGCGACCAGACAGGTCACGGCATCGCCACCGGGTCCAAGCTCGACGTCGACCGATCCAGCAGCGGGGACCGTGATGCTCAACTTGTCGTAGGCGTCCACGTCGGCTGAGGCCACCGAGCGGAGCTGCGGACCGTTCGCGGCTTGCACGACGACAGTCCATTGCAGCGTTTCAGCCATCGCTTCGCCTCCGTGTCAATCTGGTCGAGCTTGTTTGCCGACAGGGCCGCGTGCAGCGCGGTCCAGGCTTTCGCTCACCAGCGTTTGAATGTCGGCGAGCAACCCGTTCCAGGAGCGGAAGCGGAGGCGACGCTCTGTCTCGCCATCCACGGCGTCGCCATAGCGCAGTTCTCCCGTTGGAGAGACGCGGATTCGAAGGACGGCGAGGACCTCGCGATCGCCGTGGAGATCCCGTGGACTGTCTTGAACGCTGCCGGTCCGCACCATCGCTTCGCGGTCTAGCAGCCGAGCCGGAGAGCGGGGTGAGCTTCGGGGTACTAAACGCGGGCGCCAGCCTCAGGTGTTCCTGATGTTTGGCTGAGTGGCTTGGCTACACGCTGGTGGGCGTCGTGCGAACTGACTCGTAGAGGTCGCGGGTTGCCGGCTCAGGATCCGCCGTGAACTCGCGACGCAGGATTTCAACGCACGTCGCGTACTGGCGCAGTGCTTGAGCCCGCCGTCCCAAGCGGACGTCACAACGCATCACGAGCCGGTGAGCATCCTCGCGACACGGATCACATTGGAGCAGGAGCTGCGCCCAGTCTCGAGAAGCTGCGTACTCGCCCATCTCGAATTGCGCGACGGCGAGATTCGCGAGAAGCTCCAGATAGCGGGCCCGGAGGCGCTCGCGCTCCAGCAGGTGCCGGATCTCAGAACCGACAACAAGATCGCCCTCGTAGAGGCTCGCCGCACGCTCGTAGCACGTCATCGCCTCGGCTGGACTACCCGCTCGACGCAGACGGTCGCCGTGTGATGCCTCCGACTCGAAGGCCTCGATATCGACGCCGATCCCAAGCTCCGTATTCAGGCGCAGGCGCCCGGCTGTTCTCACCACGGGCGCCGCGCCACCGAGTGCGTCGCCGACCGCTCGGCGCAGGGAATGGACGAGCGTATCGAGGGATTGGGACGCCAACGCCTCGTCGCTCGCGGGCCAGAGCACGGATAGGAGTTCGCCACGATCCATCCCTCCGGGGAGCCGAAGGGCGAGGTTCACCAGCAGAACTTCAGTCTTGCCGCCTGGTCGAACAGACAGCGGCTGGTTGTGCTTGAGGAGCTTGAAACCACCCAGGAGGCGCAGCTCGACCGCCGGATGCACCAAAGTCGCATCCACGCGCCGCGACTGCGTCTGCGTCGACGAGTCCATCGCGCCCTCTTGCCAGCTCACGCGAAGGATGATGGTCGCGTGGCCGCCCGCTTCGTCCTACGCCTTCCTCCAGGCCAGGAGAGTCAACGATCGTGCACCGTCAGACGTTGAGAGTCCATTAGGGAAAACCCTAGTCGTCGCCTGGGCAGACCGGCCGGTCGCGTCGACGGGCCGGCGAGGCGCGGGGTTGCTTAGGAAAGCTCTGCGATTGTCCGCCCCGACTCTGTCAGGTGGACCATCTCGCGTCCCGGGTCGCCCTCGACGGCGATCAGACCGGTCGAGCTCAGCTTGCCGAGGAGGTTGGCGAATTCGATCGTCGGCATGCGCAGCTCCGCGGCAATATCGGTAAGAGGAGCCGCGCCTGTGCGCTCAAGGTGGCCCAAGACGAGTTGCATTCCGGTTCGAGCGTCCGATCCCTCGGCGGACGATTCTGCGACCGGCTCGACGGCTTCCGAATTAGGCGCGGGCGGCACCGGACGCGGCATTTGCTGCCGATATTCCCGCTCGGAGGCGGCGGATCCCGGCGCACTTCGTACAGTTTCGAGAAACGTCCCGACAACATCTCGTGATCGGGATCGCCCAGCATCCATGCTCGTTGCTCCTGGCCTTGATCAGGCCGCGCTTGTTGCTACCGAATCCATGATGCGCCCTTTACTCGATCGTCGCACTAGCCGAAGGCTCCTACGGAGGCGGGAGGGCCGTGCCCGGCGCTGACTTTCCGGCTGGCGGCTGCGGCTCGCCCGGTTCCGCAACCACCTTAGGTGTGATCTGATCGCCGTCAAGCAGATTCTTCCCTACATCCTCTTCGACGCCCGCCGCCCCAGCCGCTCGGGTGACAGCGCCTGAACCGCGCTCGCGGTCATTCTCTTCGACGCCCGGCGCGCCAGCCCCCAGGCCATCGGCCCCGGATCGTCCTGAGGTTTCACCGGAAGACTCGCCTTCCGTCCGCGGTCGCAGCGCAATGCTCGGCAGGCGGACTCCTGGCTTGAGCTGACCCTTGATGCCCCGGACGGCATCTTCGAGGACTTCCTCTCCCACGAAGTTCATCAGGAGCAGACCAACGTTCAGTACTTTGGCTTGCTCTGGAATATCCAGGTCGGGCAGCGTCAACGCTTGCACCTGCGATCCGATCGCCTGTTGATCCTCGAGCGTGAGGTTCTGCATCAACATGATTGCGAAGGCAGGTAGCGCGCGGTACGCGAGCATGGGATCGAGATCACCCATGATGCGGACCACCTTCTCCGCACGATCACTCGCCCTCTTACGGTCGACGCCTCGGTCGGTCGCTCCGAGAAGAATCTGCAGGAACGCAATCGGACCAACCCCGACGTCGTTGGTGCCGACACGAACCGTGAACAGCGAGCTTCGAAACACTGCCATCGCGCCAAAGCCGGCGGTAAGGATCTCGACCAGCCGTTTGGCCGCGGGTGAGTCGGACGCGTTCGACGTCCATCCGAAGGTCAGGATGGCGACGAGCGCAAATAGACTCGCGAATCCGTTGATGCCGACGTACAGCATCGCTGGGCGCGTAAAGATCGCACGCCGTGGTTCGTCGCGGTAACGAGCGACGAGCTCTCCGATCCCGACTGCAGCCCCAATGAGGAAGACGATGATGCCGTCGAGCATTTGGTCGGACACAGCCACGTACCCTCGTGCCAAAACGAGCACAACTAACGAGCGAAATCTGCTCCTGCGCGAGGCACGCGTCGACTAGGGAGAACCCTAAACAGCGTTCCCAAGCCAACGCCTGGGAACACCACCCATACACGCTGGCGTCGCTTGCTCCATGAAGTCGCGACCGATGCCGCGAACTCGTGATTTCCGCAGCCCGTGCCGGGACGCTCGTACCGTGCTCGCTGGGGTTGCGTTCTAAGCAGGTCGGGACATGGTCAGGTCCTAACCATCAGCGGCGGACTCTCGACGGCCCGTCGAGTATCAAGGCGCCGGCTCGAGTTGTTCGCATTCCGTCGCGCGGCCAGAACCGCTCGAAGTCCAATCGCCGTCGACATCGACACTAACCGCGATGGCAAGGCTTGATCTGGTCACCTGCAGCAAATAGAGGCCGGGAACGTTGTCGGCAGAGACCGTGACCTTGTAGCAGCTAACGACGGCAGATTGCTCGCCCGCGTGAATCGTCGCGCTGTACTCCTTTGTCGAAGGCAGCGCGCCGAAGCGTGTGATGCTGGACTGGACGGCGTCGAATGCGGCAACCGCCGGACCAGCCGACTCAACGGCGAAGTCCGGGGTGATCGAGACGACGGTGCTCGCCGAGGGCGCGGTGGGCGCCAGCTTGATCGCCACCGACACGACGCCGATCGCAAGCACGAGGCCTGCGAGAAGGGCGGCACCCAAACGCCATTCGCGGATCAATCGAGTCCCGAGTCAAGTCGACACTGCGCGCGAACCCGCGTCATTGCGTAGATGATCTCCGATCTCTCCATCGGTCGCGACTTCAGACACTCGTCCGGGAAAACGACGCTCTCAGATCCATCTTGCGCGTGCACTGGCTTTCTGAGCGCCGCCGAGTCATCGTGGGTTGCGCGCTCGACGCTCGCGCGCCGCCTTTGACGCCGGTCTCTGTGGTGGCGGCGGAGCCGACCCACGCGCTCGTGCCGCGCATGGGCCCGCGCGTGCTGATGATCCCGAGGCCGGGCGATATCGATCGTTTGCTCGACGGGAGCCACGGCGGCCGGACCCGGCTCGTGGGGACCTACCTCACGCGCGCTACGAAGCCGAAGGCAACCCACGGCAAGAGGCTGAGCCCGAGGGTGGCCGGAGAGACGTAACCAACCGATCCACTCACGATGTAGACAACATACGCCACGCCGGCGATGACCTCGATCGCGAGCAGGGTCAAGCGGCGGTTGGCGATGCGATCGTGAATGCGCATCGCGACGAAGACTCCGATCAGCGCAAGGGGCAACCCGAGTACGACGAGGAAGATGCTTTGCCCGAGGGTCAGGTTCCACCACAGGTCGAAGGTGGTGTCCGGCGCGGGTTCGACCACGAGGAGCCGGAGCGCGGTGCTAGCCGCCGTGCCACCAACAGCACAGGCAACGAAAATCGCTGTCTGGAGGACGAAATACCTGGCGGCACTCCTCCCCTCGTTCCTCATGGTCATCCCGGCCATGGGTACTTCTCGTCGTGATCACCAAAGAAGCTGCAGAGGTTCACCCAGTTCGATTCCGGCTCTCGGGATTGAGCGACCGTCTTCCACACGGTGTAGTACCAGGTCGGCTTACGGAAATACGTTCCGACGTTCGGAAAGCCGTCGTAGTGCATCTTCACCATGCCTGCAAAGGTTGACGTGGGTGGCACGATGTCGATTGAACCATCAAGCGGGCAGACGCCTGGAAGCGCGCTGTCATTGAGGCTCCAATTGACGTGGACCATCGGTGCGACGACGCCAGTCGCTCGATACACAGTTCGATATGCGGTGACGTTGCTCTGCTGTGGAAGCCATGTATTGATATTGCGGGCATCGGAGCAGTCGTACGTGTGCCGACCGTCGTCGTACGGGCTGTCCTTCGCGCAACTCGGATTGACGTGGACGTCCACGCTACCTCTTGTGAGGCTGATGGTGATGCAGGCGCGTGTTAGCAGGCACCGACCGCCACGAACGAAGTCGCGCCAGTCACCTTTGAGCGTGAAATATGGCGCCCGGACCCATTGCGACTCAATGAACAAATCGATCTTGAACGTGCCCGGGGTGGAGCTCAACGGCGTGAACGATCCGGACCAGTCGGTGGGTCGCTTCCCGAGATAGACGGTCGAGATCGTGCACGGCGAGTAGTAGATACACCAATCGCGTCCATCAGGATCAAGTCGGGCGACAGGCTCGCCGCCGCCGTAGGCCAGCAGATGCCGACCGGCCGGGACTTCGGGACTGCCCAGTACGCTGTCCTCGCTCACGAAGCGGGCGAGGACGGGGGTGTACCAGCGCGTGATGACCCACGACAGCGCCGAGCTCGTGTCGTACCAGCTGCCCTGGAACCGGAAGGACGGCAGGCTGCCGCCCGAGCTCGTGCCCGGGTTGCCCCACGGGTCGGAGCGCAGGGTGGCGCTGACGGTGCCTGTCGAGCCCGCGGTCCAGGTCAGATCACCGTGACCGTTCACACCATAGAAACGCTGATTGGTGCCGGCCGGTCCGAAGTCCATGCGGGCGCTGCCGGCATAGCTCGTGCCCACGTTGTAGAGGACGGTGTTGCTGCCGTCGCGCGCCTGGGCGACCTGGTTGGTCGCTCCGACATAGCGGAACTTGGTGAGGCCGCCGCCGTTCGTGACCGTCAGCAGGCGGTCGAGGGCGTCGTACGTGTAGGTGCTGATGTTCGCCGACGTGATCGGGTCTTTCACCTGCGTGAGCCGTCCGAGCGCGTCCCAGACGAGCGTCTCGCCGACCTGCCCGGTGAGCCTGCCGTCGAGGTCGTTCGTGTACGTGTTGCCTGCCGAGTCCGAGGTCGTCCGGTTGGCGTTGTTGTAGGTCATGGTGACGGTGGTCCCGGCGCCGACCTGCTTGGTCAGCCGATTCGTCACCTTGTCCCAGGTGTAGGCCTGGCTGGTGACCGGGGTGCCCGAGTAGCCGGTTAGGCGGCCGAGGGCGTCGTACGTGAAGTTGGCGGTGCCGTTGGTCGGGTCGCCGGTGATCGAGGACGCTTCAGAGAGGCGCTGTCCGGCGCGGTTGAGCGCGTAGGCATAGGAAGCCCGAGTGACCGGACCCGCAGCCGTGGTCGCGGAGCCGGTCGGGCGCCCGGCATCGTCGTAGGTCCATGCCGTCGTGTTGCCGTTGGGCGCCGCGAGGCTCGCTTGCTGGCCGTCCGCCCGGTAGACGGACGTCCAGGAGGTCGCGCCGTGGATTGGATCGAGCAGCCCGGTCTCACGGCCGAACTTGTCAATCGTGGCCGTGTACGACCCGGACGCATCGCTCCAGGTCGGTGACGTGAAGCTGTACGAGTAGTTGGTGGTAGCGCCCGAATCGCCAGAGACCGTGACCTGGGTTGGCCGGTTGAGCCGGTCATACGTCGTGGTGATCGTCGCCGTGCCGTCACCTGCGGTGAGGCGATTGCCGTTGAGGTCGTAGGTGTTGGTGACGGTCGCGGTCGAGGTCGCGGCGCGGGTCAGGATCCGCCCGGCCGCGTCGTACGTCCAGGTCACCGAGCCCGTGCTGCGGTTGGTCTGGCCGGTCCGGCGGCCGAGGGCGTCGTACGTCCATGACAGGGTGTTGGAGAGGGCGTCCGTGAGCCCGGTCATGTGGCCGGCCTCGTCATAGGTATAGGACGTCGTATGGCCACCACCGTCGATCATCGACGCGAGGTTGCCGGCGGCGTTGTATGTGTATCGCGTCGAGATGTTCGAGGTCGTCGTGCCCGACACCGCCGTCGAGCACGGGTCTGCGAGCGTGGCCAGATCCGTGCTCGCGGCCTCGAGCACGCGGCACAGCCGGTTGCCGGAGTCGTACGCGTAGTACGTCGTGACGGTGTTGGTTCCGGCCGCGGAGTCCGACGGACTCGGTGCCGTGATCGAGATCCGGTTGCCCCGGTCGTCATAGGTATAGGTGGCCAGGAGGTTGGTGTCGGCGTCTTGGGTCCCGGGAACGAGCCAGACGTGGTTGGTTTGATCCCACGTGGGCCGACAGCCGCGCCAGTCGGGGTCAGGCGGTGCCGCCGTCCCCGAGAGCGTGCAGTTCCGAAGCTCGGCAAGCAGCCTCCCGTTCTGGTCGTACGCAAATCCGGTCACCGAAAATGTCGAGCGATCGGTAGTCGGCGCCCGAACCGCTTTCACGCGGCCGGACTCGTCGTACTCCGTGTATGTGGACAGGTTTTGGTCGGCCGCCGGCGTCCCTGCCGTGTAGTTCTCAACGCGCTCGATGACGCGATTGGCGCCGTCGTACACAAATTTGGTGATGCGTCCGTTTGGCGCCGTTTGCGTGTCCTGGTTGCCGTGGGCGTCGTAGGTGTACGAGGTCGTCACGTTCCAGGTCGCGTCGTGCGTGCCGGTCGCGGCGCAGGTCTCCCACCCTGTCGTGGGCACGGTGGTACCGGTGTTGGTGCAATTGACGACGCTAGACGTCAGCCGCCCGGAGCTGTCGTAGAAGTTCCGCGTGACTGTGCCGAGCGGATCGCGGCTCGCCTGGGTCCGTCCGGCCGCGTCGTACGCAGTTTCGCCCGTTGCTTCTTGACCCGACAGGCCAACCGCCACGACGGTCGTTATGGGGTTGCCCGAGCCGTCGTAGGTGACCGTCGACTTCACATTTGTTTTCGAATCTTGAGTTCCCGAGCCTGTACATGTCGGTGGATCCGTTGGCGGTGTTGTCCCCGAGTCGGTGCAGTTCGCGAATGCTGTCTTGGGCAGATTCCTAGCATTCATGATGTCGCGCTCAACTACGCCTGCCTGGTCCTTTGTGGCGAGAACGTTGCCAGCGGCATCCACGTATGACGTCACCGCGAGGTTCGTCGTCGAATCGTGTGTGCCCGTGCCTGCACAAACCGTCCCGGCACTCGGCTGCGTTGTGCCTGCGTTCGTGCAGTTGCCGATGGTCTGCGTCGTCCGATCGAGCGCGTCGACGACCGTGGCCATGACGTCGCCTGCCGGGTTCTTGGTCGAGAGGAGGTTTCCGGCCCGGTCGTACGCATTGGTCGAGACGAGCCCGTCCACGGTCGTGGTGAGCACCTTGCCCGGCCGGTCGTACGTCGTCGTCGTGACCGCGCCTTCAGGGTCCGTGGTCGAGGTCGTGCGGCCGAGCAGGTCAAATACGTACGTTGTCGTCAGCTCGCCCGATGCATCAATGACGGCCTCCGTGATCGCTCGGCCGTCGAGATCGTAGGAATGAAGCGTCGTGACTCCTGTAGCGTCCTGTGAAGAGCGCTCGTTGCCGGCGGGGTCGTAGACGTGCGTGCTGACGTCGCCGTTGACGGTTTCGGTCAGCGCCCGTCCGAGGCCGTCGAACGTCCGGGTGGTGGTCACACCCGCCGACGTCGAGGAGGTGGGATCCCCGGCAGCGTCGTACGAGGTCGAGGTGACCACGCTCGCGGGGTCGGTCACGCTCGTTTCGTGATTGGCCTTGTCGTAGGCATGGGTCGTCGTCCGGGTGACGCCCGTCCAGGACGCGGTGTCGGTGAGGACGTTGCCGAACTCGTCGTAGGTAGTCGTGTTGGTGAGCGCCGGAATGCTCGCGTCGGTCGGCAGAACCTCGGTCAGCATCCGGCCGAGGGCATCGTAGGTGTAGGTCGTGACGTTGCCGAGCGGATCGGTGGCGGAGGTCGGCAAGCCCGCCTTGCCAGCGGTCGTCGCCGAGTTGTAGGCGCGCGACGAGACGACGTTGCGCTCGCCGGTCGCAGGCTGACCCGAGACGTAATTGCGGGTGACCGAGGTCTCGTTGCCGTCGGTGTCGTAGGCATGCCGGGTCACCCGGCCCAGCGGATCGGTTTCGTCCTGGAGCTGATCGTTCGTGGTGTACGCGAAGGTCGTGATGAGGTTGGTCGAGGCGTCCTGGGTGCCGGCGCCGGTGCAGGTGTTGAACGTCGTGGGCGGCGTGGTGCCGCTGGTCGTGCAGTTGACGTTGACGCTGGTCAGATGACCCGAGCCGTCGTAGCCGTACTTGGTGACGAGCTTGAGCGCGCTGTCGTTGTCGGCTTCGGACTTGTACGTCACGTCGTGGGTTGCGTTGTAGTCGTACTGGGTCGTGACGCTCTCGCTGTCGTTGAGCTCGACGGTCTGCGAGGTCAGGTTGCCATTGGTATACGAGCTCGTGATCGTCTGGTAGTCGACGGGTGGGCCGGCGTCCACCGGCCGGACGAGCGTTGTGACGTTGGAATCGAGGTCGTAATCCTTGGTCGTCACGAAGCCCTCGGCGTCGGTGATGCTCACCGGGCGCCCGAGCCCGAGATCGTCGAAGGTATAGGTCCACGTATTGCGAACGAGTGGGCTGTATTCCTTGAGCAGCCCGACCACGGTGTTGCCGGCGTTGTAGGTGAAGCTGTTGCTGACGGTGTTGTTCACCGGATCGGTGACGCTCGTCGCCTTGCCCGAGGTATAGCCCACCGACCAGAGCACGGTGACGGCCGAGCCCACTGCGGGCGTGCGGGTCCGGCTGATAGTGGTAAGCCGGTGGCTGCCGTCGTACGCAAGGGTCGTGACCTTGCCCGCCGGATCGGTCACGGTGAGCAGGTCGTTGGTGTTGCCCGTGGCGTAGCCGAACGCCCAGGTGCGCCCAGCTGAATCGGTGACGTCGGAGATCCGGTCCTTGGCCTGGTTGATCGTGATGTTCATGACCCGGCCCGACGCGTCCGTCGCGGTCGCCGAGCTCGAGTTCCAGACCATGGTCAGGGCCTTGCCGAAGCGGTTCTCGATCCGCTTCAGGCGCCCGTTACCAGAGTTCTCGAAGACGTAGCGAGTCTGGTCCTTGAGCGTGATCGTGTACTCGGAGCCGGCCGAGGTGAGGGTCTCGAAGTGCCCGCGCAGCGGCGTCCAGGTGCCGCTGATGCTGCCGAACGGCACGCGTCCGCCGTCGGGACGATGCCAGACGACGAAGCCCGACTCGAAGGACAGGAACTGGGTCATGTTGCTCGACCATCCGTAGCCGAAGCGACCCGACGCGGTGGGCTCGGCGGAGCTGAACGTTAGTGAGAGGGCCTGGGATGGGCCGTACGACGGGATCGAGAACAGGTCGCGCGAGAGGCGAGCCTCGCCGTTGGCCAGGCCGATGTCGAGGATCCAGCCACCGCCGAGATCGAACGGCGTGCGCTCGTAGTACGACTCGGTGCCGCGAAGCGAGTTCTCGATGTAGACCGTCCGGGTAACCGGCGTGAAGGCGTTGCCGGCCCAGTCGCGAATCGTGAGACGGAGCGTGTACACGCCCGCGAGGGCAGTCGTGTCCCACGTTCCGAGGTCGCCCGTACCCGACACGCTGGTCGTGAAGGTGCCGAGCGACGTCCACGAGGCGGGCGAGGTGCCGCTGCCGTACTCGAGGGTGTAATCGCGGAAGGACCCGGGATCGGTGGCGTTGCCGGTGATCGTCACTAGGCCAGCGACCGGTCGATTGGATTCCGGGGTCGCGACCGTGCCAGCGGGCGCCGTCGTGTCGACGAGCACGCAGCCCGACGTGGTCGAGCTCGACTTGCTGTTGGAGTTGGTGAGCGTCTGGACCCAGCGGTACGCGTAGCCGTCCGACAGGCCGGTGACGCTGACGGGGCTCACACTCGTGCTGGGTGAACCGTCGTCGGCGAAGGTGACGCCGGTGCAGGTGTTGGGCGTGACGACTGCGCCCTTCTGGCGCTGCAGCGAGCGGGACGTGATGGTGCCCGATCCTGCTGTCTCGGACCAGGCGACGCCTGCCGAGTAGGTCGTCGAGGCGCTGAGGGTGAACGAGCCCTCGTCGGGCGTCGTGAAGTTGGTGGACGGGCTGCCGATGTCGGTGCGCACCGTTCCCGACGTCGTCGACGTCTGGCTGCCAGCGACGTCTGTCAGGGTCTGTACCCACTGGTAGCACTTGCCATCGACGAGGCTCGTCGCGCTCACGGGGCTGACCGAGGCCGTCGTCGAACCGTCATTGGCATAGCTGCCGCAGGCGCCAGCGGAGTACGTCGCGATCTTGCGCTGCAGGGAGCGCGTGGAGATGCCGGTCCCCACCTCGGATTCCGTCCAGGTCACCGAGTAGGAGGTGCCGTTGAGCACGGTCGTCGTACCGGTGATCGGTGCCGTAAAGGTTGTCGTCGGGGCGCTGGCGTCGACGACGATCGTCGCGCTCGTGACCTGGGCCATGACGTTGCCGTTCAGGTCGGTCGCGTTGGCCAGCCACTGGTAGCACCGCTGGTCCACGATGGCCTGGCCGGTACTCACCGAACCTGTCGTCGTGCCGGTCGTGACCGAGCCGTCGTTCGCAAAGGTGCCGCAGGTGTTGGGCGCGGTGTACGTCGCGATCTGGCGCTGGAGCTTCCAGGTCGAGGTGCCGCCAAAGCCGGCGACCGCTTCCGTGATCGCGCGGACGACGTTGTAGCTGCCAGCGGAGGCCACGTAGACCTTTGTGCCGGCGGCGCCTGCTGGCGTGGTGAAGCTCGTGGACGGCGCCGTGTGGTCGTAGGTGACGGTCTGCGACGTCGTCTGGCCGTCGAGGCTGATCGGGTCGCAGTTGGCGGCACTCGGCCGGTTGGCCGTATCGGTCGTCACGAACGTCTTCCCGGTCAGAGACACGCTCGCGCCGAGATACGAGTCGCACGCCGAGTGCGCGAAGCTGAAGTCGCCCGTCCCGTTGTGGTTCACGTCCGGCCCGTACACGCCTTCCGGGCTCAGGGTCATCGCAAACGCGTACTCGGCGTCGGTGTCCGGGCAGTCCGTCGTGCTGTTGGCCTTGGTGTAGTCGGTCGTGCCGACCAGCCAGTAGCAGCCGCCTGACGTGGAGTTGATGTTGTTCCCCCACTTGTACGTGCCGGTCGTGGCCGTGGTGTTCCAGGCCGTGCCCGAGTACCGGAAGAGCGTGTCGCAGCTCCAGTCGCGGTCGATGTTGCTGATGTAGTGGTAGATCGTGCCGCTGGTAATGCGGCTGATCGCGGTGGTCGATGAGGACGACGCCGTCAGGTGCCCCGTGAACAGCGGGTGCGTCGTGCACGTCACGGCGGCCGCGGTCTTGGGCTGGAGAGCGGCCGGTCGGTCCACCGGCAGCGGCACGCCGTTGGGGATGGCCTGGATGCCGATGCCGCTGACGGCGGTGAAGAGCGCCAGCGCAACCGGGCGCAGCTTGCTGATGACGCCTGAGCGCCGACCGTGGTGGCTCACTGTGCAGGCTCCTCAGTGGCGCTGGCGTCGAACGCCGGGTCCGGGGCGGGCAGCGAGCTCACTCCGTCGTACTGGATCGTGATCACCGTGTCGACCACGAGGTCGTAGTCGTCGGTGAGGTTGAGGTTCAGCGCGACGACGTGGATCTCGATGAGACGCCCGATGCCGTCGAAGCCGAACTCCATCGGTCCAGACAGGCGGGTGTACTTGGCGCCGTCGGCGGCGATCACGCCCGGCATGTCCGCGACCGTGCCGGTGGCGGCGACCCGCAGCACCGTGGCGCCATCGAGGTTTCCGTCGGTGAGCTTGGTGGGCTGATCCGATTGCCGCAGGAGTCGCGGCAGCAGCGCGGCCGTCGCGGGGTCGAGCCCGATGCCGGGCACGACGTCAGCCTCATACCAGCCCTGGCGATCGTTGCGCCAGCTCTTGCCGTCGCGGACGAGAGCACTGCGCCGGAGATCGGCCTTCTCCCAGGTGGGCTCCCCTGCCCCCATGGGCCAGTTCCGGAGCTCGCTCCAGAACCCGGCCGGCGTCACCACGCCGTGCTCGAGCAGGGTGTAGTACGGGTACTTGTCGGACTGGCCGATGATCACCCGGCCGTTGTTGGGATCGGGGATGTCGATGAGCGGGCCACCGGGGCGGGCGGTGATCGTCGAAATCTGGACGATCTCGAAGGCGTAGCCCGAACCGCCCTTCGCGGTCGCGGCCTCGAGCTGGTCCGCCGCGGCGCTCTTGAGCTGCGCAGGCGTCAACCCGGCGATCGCCGGGTTAATCAGGCCCGCAGCGAGGTACGGATCACGGGCGCTCCCGGCGCGCAGGACCACCATGCTGCCGATGAGGACCAGCAGGACGATCAGAGATATCACTGCGCGCGCGGTAGCCGCGGCCGCATGAAGAGCCCTCACCACGCACCCTCCCACGGGCCCGCGCCAACACGGTGACGCCGAGCACCACCGGCAAAGCCTGCGCCCCGCGAAACGAGGGCCACAAGGGGGCGGAACCCTAGGTCAAGTCGGGTCCGCAGTCAGTCCGAAGGCGCCGTGCCGGCCCGGCCCGCAGCTCAGCAGGCCGACGGAGCCCGCTGCGAACATGTAAGAGGGTCGACTGCCAGCCGCTGGCGCCCGGCCGTCACACGTAAGGCGGCCACGCGATGGGGGCCGGCCCTTTCGCCGATCGCACGGCCATCGAGTTCGGGCAGCCGCGTCGGCCGTCGACGACGCGAACAGCGACACCCAAGGTCAGCTCGTGAATGGTCTTGACCGACGGCCAAGTTGGCGAGGGCGTTCGCGCCGAGTTTGGGGCGCGTTGATCTCGAGCCAACCTTCCTCGGCTGCCCTCAGGGCCAGCTCAACGCGGCCTCCCTGAATCTCTTCGCGAGCGAAAAGTTCCGAAAGGTGCTGTTCGACTGCCTTCTTCGACGTACCGAGGTGCTCCGCAATCTCCTTGTTCGTCATGCCCTGCATCGTGAGCGCAACAACGTCGCGCTCACGCGCCGTGAGAGCAACAAGCGATGTCGCGAGCTGCTCAGGTGTGAATAACGTCCCGCCCTGGGCGGCAATTTCGATTGCCCTGACAAGTATTGGGAGGGGCGTTGTCTTAAGTAGGAAACCGGCGGCGCCGAGCCGCGTCGCGGCGGCAACGTATTGGCGGGAATTGAAGGACGACAACACAAGGACATGGGGACGCGTTGATCCTCGACGCTCGGCGAGGACTTGAAGGCCATTCTGCTTGCCGAGCCGAACGTCGAGCATCAGGACGTCGATGTCCTCGCGCTCGAGGAAGCGCGCGGCTTCCTCTGCGGTTCCGCCAACTCCGGCGACTTCAATGAAGGTGATCGTATTAAGGCCCGCGATTAGACCGTCCAGGACAAGCGGGTGATCGTCGACCAAGGCGACGCGAACCATTTTCGCCCTCACGGGGGCAAAGACTAACGAGCGCCGCCCGCCGTGATGCACCGCCGTGGCAGCACCTTGGCGGCCGACGATTGCAATCGCTCGATAGAACGAACGCCGCCCCGAGGACCCTCGGGGCGGCGTGTCAGGCGCGCGATTGGTAGTTCGCTAGCAGGCGGTCGTGACGCCAACCCACTTGATCGAGTCGATCGCATCGTCGAATGTGAAGTCGAGGCTGTTGTCCGTGATGTCGGTGTTGTACTTGCGGCTGTTACCGCCGTAGTTGGTGTTCGTGTACACGCAGACCGCCGCAGGAGAGAAATTGACGTCGACCTTGAGGCTGCTGAAGCAATCGCCGAAGTCGTTGTTGTCCTGGCCCAGGAAGCCCTTGCAGTCGTCGTTCGCGTCCTGACTGATGTTGTCGAGAACCGGGATGTTTCCGATTCCGCCGTTCTGACCGCACACGAATAGCCCGTTGTTCCAGTCCGCGTTGTCGTGGCCCCTAAGGTTGTCCTCGCCAAAGAGATTGATTGCGGACGTGAGGCTGCCAGCGGGAAGCGGCGCTCGACAGCTGGTTTCGGTCGCGCCGGCGGGCCCGACTGCCTTTGCTGCGACTTGGCCCGAGAACGCCATCGCCATTGCTATTGCTGCCACGATCGCGAGTCGCGTGGTTCTCATCTGCCTGCAAACCTCGTAACCGGCCGAACTTGCGGTCGGACTTCGACCTTCCGGTCCTGCCCAGACTGGGTGGAGGCTCGCTGCACAACAAGGGGGTGGAACCCTAGGTCAAGTGGTCGGAACCGTGGCGTCCTGCGTGGGATGTCGTTGCGGGCCAGGCGCACCGGGGCGGGTCGCAATCGTCGTCAAGCGCTCGGAACGTCGGCACACGATCCTCAGAAGCCAGTTCCGAAGATCGGCGGCATCGACACTTCTGCAGCACCGGCACGAGTCCGTCAACGTCTGCGCCAAGTGCGTCGTGATCGCTCGCGGCCCGTGTCAGGCGCCATGAGACGAAGCGTGCCCTTGCGTCCATACGCCATCATCCGGTCCGTGTCTCGAGGAATGGCCCCCATCGCTCTTGCAGCCATCTTGATTGGTGGCGCAGCAGTGGTTGTGGCGTTGGCTCGGCCCGGCCACATTCCAGATGTCGGCCGTCATGTCCAATCGCAGTTGATAACGCTAACCAGCTACGGGTCTGAGCCGGACCCGATCTGGGTCGTGGTGTCATCTGAACGCGACTTCACGATCCGACCGGACGGATCCGGCGAAATCAGCACGCACTTCACTGGACGAGAATTTCCGACGCCCGCAGAAGAAGCGCAATGGATGGCCTCGGGGCAAGATGTGGGAGGCGACACGAGCGAAACGTTCGCTCCTGGCGGGTTGTTCTACGAGCCAGCAGACGACGTGCGAAGCGGTATTAACGATCCGGCTCTACGGACGGCGCCCGCCGGCGATGCTCTTCGGCGGATTGCCACTCTGCTGACGGAAACGGTGCCAAGCGTGGCGATCCAGGACGCGGCCCTCGGGATAGCTCGCGACCTCGCGGACGTCGAAATCGTCGAGCAAGACGATAGCGTTTCGATCACCGGTCTCAGTGGAAAAGGCAATCTCCGGATCACCCTCGTGTTTCAGACGAAACCGACGCGCTTCGTCGAGGAGATCTGGACGGCACAAGTCCGCGTTACCGGGCTCGATCTCGAACCACCGTTCGTTTCGTATGACCTGACCACACTCCTAAGCGAGCCGCTGCCCACGTATTGACGGCCGCCGGTCCGCGACGACCGTCGGGTGTCACGCAATGGAGTTGCCTATTTGACCGCATCGAGAGCCGAGGCCAACTCGGCGTCGGAGAAGATCAGCTCGAAGTCCGCCGTTACGATCCCGTCGCGGTTGACGACGTAGACATGCGGCTCGATGACGAGCTTCCAGGCCTCCGAGGTCGCCGTTTCTTGGAGCTCCCCCTTCGCGTCGAGGTCGGCTTCAAGCGTGCCGTCGACAAGCTTTAACTTGTAGGGCTCGACGTTGACGAACGTGACAGTCGGGTACTTGGTGACGTACGGCTTGATCGTGTCTAGCGTCGGGCCGCACGACGCGCTGATGCAGAACTTCGGGGTCGCGAAGACCACCACTAGCGGCTTGTGGTTCGCGAGCGCGTTGTCGATTGATGTCTGATAGAGCGCCGGATCCGGCTTGATATCGGTGGAGATCTTCCTTGCGTCGCCGCCGACATCGGCAAGGGTTGGCGTCTTCGTCGATGGCGCCTTGTCGCCGACCCGGACGAGAGGCGAGGTTGCATGGACGTCAAACGTAACGCGGAACGTGGAGGGGGTGCCGTTATCCAATGCTGTAGTGATCTCGACACCGAAGCGCCCAGCCTCAGGAAACACAACGTTCAACGCGTAGATCCCGCTCACGTCCTTGATGGCCCAGATAAACGTTCCATCAACGGTTGCGAACGGCTTGTCCCTATCGCGGCCGAGATCGAAGAACGCTGCGCGGGCGGATCGGTTGGGCGCTGCCGCAGGGCGATCCTGCGCATCGAGAAACGAAAAGAGGAACCTGTTCTCTCCGCAGGATGCGACAGCGGGGCCAATCAGCTTTGGGGTGAGCGCGGTGGCCGTGCCCACCGCATTCCACCCGGGCACGTCATCCGGGACTACCGGTGCCGGCTGGCATGTCGCGGTGCCCGACTGCGTCGGTCCGGTCGATTGCGTCGGCAACGCGGCCGCAGGAGCGCAGGCAGCCAGCGCGAGGACTGCTACTAACGCGGAGAAATAGCGGCGCATCGCGACAGCGTATCTCCGGGTCAGGAGACGTGGTATGTGGATCGGCCGGGACTTGGATTCGCGACAAGCGCAGCCCTGAGGGCGCGCCACTCAGGCTCGCCACCCTCGCCGAGGCATGCGCCCAAACCCCTACCCTCCGGACGGTTTGAACCTAGGGTTTCACCCCCTTGCGTGCGGAGCTCGGGACGACGACTCTCTTGACAGGTCGTTCGGAGAGTCACCGAATGGACTCACACCCTGGAGGCACGACAAGGAGGGTTCATGCGAGGTCTGCGCTCCCCGAAGCACTTGGCCGCTGCGCTCGGGCTCGCCCTGTTCCTGGCGATTTCGGCACCCCTGACCGCGTTCGCAATCGGCCAGTCAGTCAGCCCCTCCACGCAGACGCACAATCACGGTGTCGCGTCGAACTGGGCCCATAGCTGGAGCGGCGTCTCGCCTTTCGTCGTCTCGTTCTGCCCCTCAGTGAACACCGGCAACGTGATCTGCTTTGGGGGCTACCACACGTCGACTACGTCGGCCAACCGGACGTATACCTTCTGGCCGTGCGTAACCACGAACTTCAAGAACTACGCGTTTGTTGCCGACGACGATGGCAACGGCGCGCAATCGAACGTCTACACCCATGCGTCCGAAGGCGGAGGCAATCCCTGCTGACGACGTTCCACCGACGCGGTGAGCAGGCCGGGCGGCGATTCGCCCGGCCTTTTCTTGCTGGCTCGCTCGCAGTTTCCGTGCTGTTCGCGGCTTGCTCGCCATCCCCTACGCAACCACCCGCATCGCCACAGCCGACGAGACCTCAGGGCGCGGCGAGTACTACGCCCACCTCCGCGCCGACGCCCGATGCGACGGTTCTGGCACAAGCCGCTGCAGCAGGCGTGCCTCCGAGCGCGATAGTTGATCTCGACGAACGCGCGCTCGCAGCGGCGTATCGCGAAGGGCGTACCACCGTCCTTTTGATCTCCCCTGCTGGCGCCGGGTGGGACGCGGAAACCCTGGTTGCCACCCCGGACGGAGCGAACCCAGACGGCGTCGTTGCCTCTATGCATATATCGAACTGCGACCAGCTCGGCGGACGCGTCCTGATCTACGGCCTGTACACGGACCCGGCCCAGCCGGTGTTCCGGATCGAGGGCGTGGCCGCGTCCGGCGGCGATAACTCGACGGGCGCCTGGCTGTTCCTCGTATCGGAGCAAGCACCTGCCTCAACCCCATTCGAGATATGGGGTACCGAACCAAAGCCAATCTTTGCGGGCCCGAGTCTCAAGCCAACCGATCCCTGCAGCACCTAGCCATCGCAGTGGGACGTCGAAACAAGAACGGGCTGCCTAGCCCCATCCGGCGCGTTTCGCGGCGCCCGTGGTTGCTCGTTTCCGGGCTTGTCCTAGCCGCCCTGACCGCATCGACAGGATCACTGTCCGATCAAGCACTCGTCCGACTCCACGAAACGGTCGACGCCCACTGGCGCGGTGCGTACGACATCCTCGTCCGGCCGAAAGGTTCACGACTCGACCTTGAAGCGACCGCCAATCTCGTGGAGCCGAACTTCGTTGCTTTCAGCGGATCCGGGGGAATCAGCCTGGACCAGCTCGACCAGATTCGCAATCTGCCCGGCGTATCGCTGGCGGCACCGATCGCGGTCGTCGGCTATCTGGGCTATTCGTTCGCAGCGCCGATCGTGTTCACCTCCGTGTTGCCCGATCACCCGACCCTGTACCAGATCACCGTCACGGCGACAACGTCCGACGGGATCCATGACGTGGCTATCGGATCGTCCACGAACCGACTTCTGCTTGGACCGTACGACCTCGCGAAGCCCGGAGCGCCATTCGTTACCGACGCCTCGTATTTCGAATACGCAGAGGATGGCTTGAAGGTTGCGATGCCCGTTTTGCCAACCCTCGAGAGCCCCCTCGTCGCGGTTGACCCGGCAGCCGAGGCGGAACTGCTCGGCTCGTCAGGCGCGCCCTTTGCCTCGCTGGCTAACGGGTCGTCGGCCGCTTGGACCGTTGGGACGTTCGACCGGTCGAAGATCCCCAATCAATTCGAAGACAGCAAGACGGCGTTGCTCATCCTTTCTTCGACGCACGATCCAACCGTCGAGAGCCGGCCCGTGCTGCCGATCATTGTCGCGGACCGTCTATACGCCCCATTGACGTTGCGGTTGGCCATCAGCCGCATCGGCGACGAGTTGAAGGCCTACCCCAAGCCAGGCAGCACCCTCGACGAACTCAATGCCGCGCAGCTCGATGCCGGAGCGGGCACGACATTCATTGGCGACGTGTCGCTCGATGCGACAAGCGTGCTCCGGCCATTTTCAGCGCCGGCCCTTGTGCTCGAGTGGCCAGGCTCCGGTCACCCTTCAGGTGTGCCGTTCGGGGTTGGGAATACCCAGGCCCTGTCGGGAACGCTGTTCACTCGGCCCACGTACACGAATATCGCATCCCTGCCATCGACACCTGGCGTTCTGACCTTCGCGGTTCAGCCGCTGGGAACGACAGGGCTCCAGGGTGCCGGAGGCGGCGGGCGCACGCTCGAACGAGCGTACCGAGAACCTCACAAGTACGACCTCGCGCTCGGCTCCGGTTTCGTATCGCAAAACCCCTACGACAAGCCCTTCCTTTTCGCACCGCTTGGCGAATTCTCGTTGGATGACCTGCGGTTGCCGGATGACCCTGTGAGCTACGTGCCAATGGGCATGTACGACGAGCCGAGCAGCGAATTGACCGCCAGGGCAGATGGCACGATAGTGACGCCGCGTGCGTTCAGTCCCACCTTCAATCCCGCAGGCGTGTTGACGGTACCGCCACTCGCATTCACCGACCTTGCCAGTGGAGCGCTGCTGAAAGGCGATGCGCCGATTGACGCGATCCGCGTTCGCGTCGGCGGCCTGTCCGGCTTCGATCAGGCCAGCCAGGACAGGGTGACCGCTGTCGCTGGTCAGATTTCCGAGCTCGGACTCGATGTCGATATCGTCGCCGGCTCCTCGCCTCAATCAGTAAGCGTCTTCGTGCCTGACTACGTCGTGGGGACCCCGTCGACCGATCTCGGGTACGTGAAGCAAGAGTGGACCACTCTGGGCGCTGCCCAGAGCGTTGATCGGGGCATGAGTGATCTCAATCTGGCGCTCCTTCAGTTGGCGCTGCTCGCCGCTGTCATCTTGACGTTGGGTCTCGTACTCCTCGATTTCGCGGTTCGAGCAGGCGAAGGAGAGATTCAGCGCGCGATTGGCTGGTCCGCCGGTGACATCGTTCGTTGGCTGGTAGGAGAGACCGCATTCGCCTCATTCGTCATCCTGCTGGCCGGATTCAGTGCTTGGATCAGCCTCCATGGCGGAGTCACTGCGCTCATCGTGATGCTTGTGATCGCTCTCCTCCTACCGGCGGCGACGGCGCTCTTGGCGATCTCGATCGTACGTCGGCTCGGGTCGTCGGCATTGACGGGCGACCTGTGGACTCCTCGATGGGTGCGGATGATCCGTGTTCGCGGCACGCTTGGTCTAGCGATGCGACTGACGTTTGCCTATCCAGCTCGAAGCCTGGTCACCGCGGCTGCGACCGCGGTTGCGGCGACGGCGATCGCGCTGGGGGCAATCGTCCTCCTCGGCGCGGCCGCGCGGGGCGGGCCGACCCTCCTCGGGTCCGTCGTCGTCTCAACGCTGCTGCCGACTCAGGCCGCGTTGGTGATCGCCTCCGCAATAGCAGGGGCGGCGGTTCTGGCGTCGCTCACCACGCGAACGCGTCGAGAATTCGCGCGCGACGGCGTCGTCCTAGAAGCGATCGGTTGGACGCCTTCGTCGATCGAGCGCGTCGCGGTCGCTCGCGATGTGGTTATCGGCCTCGTTGGTGCAGCCGGGGCGGCCGCCTTCAGCGCCGTGCTGGCGCGCACCCTCGGCGTGCCGTCGGTCGACGGGGCGATCATGGGCGCTTCGGCGGGCGCGTCATTGTCGACGTTGGTGGCCATCACCGTGTTCGCGTCAAATCGGATGCGATTGTTCGCCACCCGCCGTGCGATGTACGCATGATTGAACTCCAAGACGTCGCCGTCAGATACGCGGGCCCTCGCGGAGGAGAGCCTGTCAAGGCCATCTCCGGCATCTCATTCATTCTTGACGAGGGTCTCGTGGCGCTGGCTGGCCGTTCAGGCTCTGGCAAGACGACGATTCTCAATGTTGCCGCCGGACTTCTCCAGCCGTCAGCCGGGCTCGTTCTGTGGGATGGCCGACGACTGGACGACCTCCGTGACAGCGAGCGCAGCGAGCAACGTCGTCGCAATATCGGCTTTGTCTTTCAAGGCGCAGGCCTGATTCCGAGCCTAACGGCCCTCGAGAACGTCGCCGCGCCCGGCTACCGGTTGGCGGACTTCCAAAATGGGGAAGCGAAAGCCGCGCAACTGCTCCGGCGCATGGGTCTTGCCGACCGGATGCACCACATGCCTGGCGAACTTTCGGGAGGCGAACGCCAGCGGGTAGGCATCGCTCGGGCACTGCTGTTGTCCCCCGCGCACCTGTTGGTCGATGAACCGACGGCCAATCTTGACGGCATTGCGGCCACGGCAGTTGTAACGATGCTGCAGGAACTCGCCGCAGAGCACCGAGGCATCCTCGTGGCCAGTCATGACCAGCAGCTGGTCGAAGCTGCCGGGCGGGTCATCAGCCTCACCTAGTAGGCGTTGCGAGATCGGACTGATCGCCAGCGATCGGTGCTTGAGCCGGGCCGTTTCGCGGCGCTGCCCGAGCCGACGGTACCGTGTGCGAACTCCCTGGCATCCCTGGCGACGTCCACGCCTATCCGATCTTGGTATTGCCATGGCTGGCGCGGCCGGAGTAGGCTGCCCGCCACCATCAGGAACATCGAAACGAAGGCTTGGCCAGCTGAGATTTGGCTTCCCAAGCAGAATGTCGCGGGTTCGAATCCCGTCTCCCGCTCCAATCCTCCCTGATCCCCGCCCTGCTCCAGCGCGCCCACCGGCGCCGGTCGCGGGGCGTGGTGCGACCTTGCACCGGTGTCGCATTTGCAACTTCCAACGCGACAAAACCGTGCGACCATTCGGCGGCCAGCTCATTCGTCCATCAGCAGGAGCGTGCCGTCCCGATGTCGCTGATTCGTCGCCGCCCGCGTGTTGCCGCGCTCTTCGCGGCCCTCGCCGTCCTGGCCATGGTGGCCACGATGATCCTGGTGAACCAGCCGAAGAACACGGGTCCCGAGATCCTCGGCGCCGGCGGGAGCTTGCCGGTGACGGCGGCGGAGTCCGCGAACGGCCCGGTCGACAAGGGCAACGGCCACTGGGTCGGCGCCGACCAGCACCACGACAAGTCCGCGGACCTGCGCACGATCAAGCCCCAGCCCGTCCACGCGATCCCGCTCGGTGAGGAAGAGGAGGACGAGGACGGCGGCCGCGAGACCGAGGGCTCGAGCAATGCCCCATCACACATCCAGAACACCCTCGCTGCGGCAGCCATGCCGACCGCGAGCAAGAGCTTCGACGGCATCGCGTTCCCGGGCGTCGTCTGCAATTGCGCTCCGCCGGACACGAACGGCGAGGTCGGCGCGACGCAGTACGTCCAGATCGTCAACGAGGGCTTCCAGGTCTTCGACAAGACGACGGGCGCCTCGCAGTACGGCCCGGCCGCCATCACGACCATCTGGACCGGCGCCGGCAATGTCTGCGCGACTGCCGGCCACGGTGACCCGGTTGTTCTGTACGACCAGTTCGCCCAGCGCTGGGTGATCAGCCAGTTCGCGGGCTCGTCCGTGCCCACGGACGAGTGCATCGCCGTCTCGACGACCAGCGACGCAACGGGCAGCTGGTACCGCTACGACTTCCACCTCAGCTCGAACTTCATGGACTACCCCCACGGCGCGGTGTGGACCGACGGCTACTACTTCGCGTTCAACGTCTTCAACTCGGCGGGGACCGCGTTCCTCGGCCCGCAGCCCGTCGTCTTCGATCGGGCGAAGATGCTCCTCGGCCAGGCCGCGACCTTCCAGACGACCGGCCCGCGCGCCGTGCAGGACACGTTCCTCCCGGCCGACATCGACGGCTCGACTCCACCTCCGGCGAATGCGCCGGAGACCTTCGTCTCCTTCCCCGACTTCGGGACGTACACGACGTACCACTACAAGGTCGACTGGGCCACCCCCGCCAACTCGACGTGGACCACGTTCGCAGCGCCGGCGGCGGCCGGGTTCACGCAGCTGTGCGCGACCGGCAGCTGCGTGCCCCAGGCCGGCACGACATCCAAGCTCGACAGCCTCGGCGATCGGCTGATGTTCCGTCTCGCCTATCGCAACTTCGGGGATCACGAGGCCGTCGTCGGCAACTACTCCGTGAGCTCCGGCGGCGTCGGCGGCGTCCGCTGGTTCGAGATCCGCAACGTCACCAGCGGACCCGTCACGGTCTACCAGGAGTCGACCTACCAGCCCGACACCACGTGGCGCTGGATGGGCTCGGCGGCAATGGACAAGAACGGCGACCTCGCGATCGGGTTCTCGGCATCGAGCGCCTCGATCGTCCCCGGCGTGCGCTACGCGGGCCGGCTCGTCGGTGATCCCCTGAACACGCTCGCCCAGGGCGAGGCCGTGCTCTTCGCGGGCGCGGGCAGCCAGTCCGGGACGAACGGTCGATGGGGCGACTACGCGGACCTCACGATCGACCCGGTCGACGACTGCACGTTCTGGTTCACGACCGAGTACTACCCGTCCGGCGTCAGCCAATTCAACTGGCGCACGCGCATCGGCTCGTTCTCCTTCCCGAGCTGCACGGGCACCGGCCCGACCACGGGCGGGATCAGCGGCCACGTGACGGACTCCGTCAGCCACGCGGCGATCAACGGCGCAACCGTGTCGATCCAGGGCGGCAGCTCGACGACGACGGATGCCGCGGGCGCGTACAGCTTCACCAACCTCAACCCGGCGACCTACAACCTGACGGCTTCCGCGAGCGGGCACACGACCAGCGCGTCGACGCCGTCCGTCGTGACAGCCGGCAACACGACCACGACCGACTTCGCGCTCGTGCCCACGCCGCCCACCACGGGCACGATCACCGGGACCGTCAAGGACACGGGCAATGCCGCCATCTCCGGCGTCACGGTGTCCGTCTCCGGTGGGCCATCGACGACGACGAACGCCTCGGGCGTCTACACGTTGTCCAACGTGACCCCCGGGACCTACACCGTCACTGCGTCGAAGACAGGCTACGTGTCGGGCTCGAACCCGGGCGTGACCGTCACCGCGGGCAACACCACGACCTCGAACTTCACCCTGACGCCGATCGTCATCACGACGACCTCGTTCATCTTCCCGTCGGCCGCGCCGGTCGCCGGCTCGGGCGGTGACGGCAACGGCTACCAGACCGCGCCGGCGAACTGGTGGATCGGCTTCGACGGCAACGTCGCGACGGACTCCAGCAGCGGCAGCGGGGCCAGCCAGAGCTGCACGGCGACGAATCGTGACTCGGAAGTCGCCGGCAGCTTCTCGATGGGCAGCCTCGGCACGACGGTCCTGGGCATCCAGGTCCAGGTCCGCGGCAAGATCAACTCGACCAGCCAGTCGCCGAAGTTCTGCATCCAGGTGTCGAACAACGGCGGCGCGACGTGGTCCACGGGCAAGCTGACCGCGGGCCTGAAGACCTCACTCACGACGTACACGCTCGGCACGACGTCGGACCTGTGGGGCATGACGTGGTCGTCCGGGACGCTGAGCTCGCAGCTCCGCGTGCGGATCGTCGACCTCGCGAACCAGACCAACAAGACCTTCACGCTCGACGGCGTGTCGGTGGCGGTCACCTACCAGTAGCTGCTGGCGGCCAGCGGCCGCCCGCCAGCACGTATCGTTTCGGGCCGTGGCATTCCTCGGCCCGAAACTGATTCTCACGCCGCTCCTGATCTCTTCGGCGAGCCTGGCGGGGCGCCGCTGGGGCGCGCTCCTGAGTGGTTGGCTCATCGCGCTGCCACTCACCTCCGGCCCGATCGCGCTCTTCATCGCGCTGGACCTCGGGCCGTTCGCGGGCGCGGATGCGGCCACCGGCGCGCTCGTCGGCGCGACGGCGCAGGTGGCGTTCGCGATCGGGTACGTGATCGGTAGTCGCAGGTTCGCCTGGATCGGCGCGCTCGGGACGGCCAGCCTCGGCTACCTGCTCGCCGCGGCGGTCCTCGCTGCCGTGCTGCCGCCGTACCCGCCGATCCTCTACCTCCTGGCACTCGGATCCATCGCGGCCGGCCTGGGTGCGATCCGGGTTCGCCGACCGGATGCGCCGCTGACCGTGGTGCAGCCCGGCCGCTGGGACATCCCGGCTCGCGCCGTCGTGGCGACGACCCTGGTGCTCGCAATCAGCGGCCTTGCGCCGGTCATCGGGGGCCACGCGGCCGGGATCATCGCAACGTACCCGGTCTACATCAGCGTCCTGACGAGCTTTGCCCACCGTCTCGCCGGTCCGGCGCAGGCCACCGGCGTCGTACGCGGCCTCCTGCTCGGCCTGCCCGGCTTCGCGACCTTCTTCCTGGTCGTCGCGTCCACGCTGCCCACCTGGCCGATTGCCGCGGCCTTCGGGCTTGCGCTGGTCGCCGCACTGGCGATCAACGCGACGATGCTGATCGGATCGATGCGACTGAGCGGACGCAGCCGCGACTGAACCTCAGCGCTCGCGAACCACGGAGAGGGTGATGGGAACGTCGACGTACGAGTAGCCGAGCACGTCAAGCGTCCAGTGCGCGGTGAATGCGGGTGGCGGCTCCTTGTCGGCCGGCGCCTGTCGTTGGAACTTCATCTCGAGATCGCCGCAGAGCGCGCCGAGGCGGCACCCCGCCATCGGGTTCGCAACGACAGCGACGTCGTTCGTGGCGAACGTCAAATAGAACTCCGGACTCGGCCGATCGCCCGGGAATCGCACGATCGCCGAGTCGCCGAAGCGGGGCGTGGCGTTCGGCCCTTCGTTCGCGACCACGACTCGGTACCGCATGACGGCGGGCACGGGGAGCAGAGGCGCGAGGACATCGGTGGCGGTCGTATCGGACGCAGTCCCCAATCGAATCTGCGGATCGGCGAAGCCATCGACGGACTGCTCGTCACCTTCGAGGTGCACGGTCGTCGGCGCGACCGACGCGTCGATGTCGATCCGACGCTTGATCGACGCAGACAGCTCGGCAGGTGACGTCCACGCCGCGACAAGGTCGACCCGCCGGACGCTCAGCGTCCAGTCGTAGCGCTCGTCGGCGTCCTCGATGCCGTTCCACGCAAAGGTGACGAGGAACCTTCGGGTGCAGTCCGCACCGGGGTCGCAGCCCGAGAACGGGTCTGCGCCGGCGACCGCGGGCGAGGGAACGGGGCCGCCGCCGGGTGCCTCCACGCCGTCGAGCGGATAGATCCGCACGATCGGCTGCCGGTCATAGCTCGTCTGGGCGGAGCGACCGACAAGATCGACCGACAGCGCACCGACGGGCTGTCCATTGCCGGTGATTCCCGCCGACTCGATGCCCACCTCGACGACCCGGGCCACCGCGGGGCTCGTTGGGCCGAGCACGATGGGATCGGCGTCGGTGGATTGCACGAGCTGTGGAATGGGGCCGGCGATGGCGATGGGCGGATCGATCGTGATCGTCGCGCCGGCGCCCGATGGCCACGTGTTGGCGGGGAAGCGCAGCGTGCCCTCCACCTTCCAGTCGATGTCGACCCCCGCGGCCTGGTCGTCCGCGAGCTGCGCCACGAGCCAGAACGCCCGCTCGCACGGCCCGCCGTCGCATTGGATGGGCAGCGCGGCATTGCGCTGCCGGCTGAGCTCCCGCTGCCATGCCGACGGGACGGGCTCGGCCGCCGGTGCCTCCGATGGCGCGACCGGCAGGAGGCCCGGCACGGCCGACATCACGATCAGGCTCACCGGCGTGGCGGCGTACGGAAACGGCGTACCGCCTTCCGACGGTGCCAGGTCGTTGATCCACAGGTTGACGTCGTAGTACGGCCGGCCTGACGTCGCCTCGGCGGTCACCTTGACCACGACGCGAGCAAGCGCGACGGGGTGGTCGGGGTCGAGATGCAGCGTGCTCGATGAGGGCGCAATGGAGATTGGCACCGACGCCGGGCTCGTCGCCGCGGTCGCGATCACGCTCATCGCGAACGCGAGGAGCACTGCGGCCTGGCGTGCGCGTCGACGTTCCCGCATCACGTCAACCTCCGCCCGAGGGCTGTGGTGGTGGCGTTGCGAGCCCAAAGTCGACGGTGAAGGACGTCGGGAGCGGGTGCGCGGGGTTGCCGGTGATCCCGGCCGAGACGTCGACGGTGACGTGCCTGACGTCAGCCGCGGCGGCCGGCAGAAGCTCCAGGGTGACGTCGATGCCCATGCGGCAGCCATCGCCGCTGCAGTCGAACGCCTGGGGGAGCGTCAGCTCGCACGGCGCAACGCAGCTCACGGGCTCGCGGGTGTCCCCGACGGCGTGCGCGCTCAGCCTGACGACAGGACCCGCCAGCAGGGCCGCCGGCCCCGTCGCGTCGGAGGTGGGCACGCCCACGTTGACGCCGACCTGGACCCCGGTCGCCGGAACCGACGGTGCGGAGAGCGTGGTGTGGCCGCGCACGCTCGGCTGGTCGTCGGCGAGCTGGACGGTGGTCGAGCGCCAGGCGACGGCGGCATCGGTGCTCGTTGGCGCCTTGCCCATGTTGTTGAGCGAGATCGCGACCACGAGGAACAGCACGGTGCCGAGGATCACGAGCACGCCGACGATGACCAGCACGATCCGAAGGAGCGTGCCCAGCAGCGACGGACGTTTGGGGAGTGTTGCTGGCGCAAGCGGCACGCCTGCTGACTCGGGCGGCACGTCGTTCGTCGGTGACGCCGCATCTCGGCCGGTCGTCATCGAGCCGCGAGCCGCTGCCGGCCGATCCACACGGCGATGAGGAGGCACGGCAGCGCGAGGAGGTCCGTCGGGTCGACGACGATGGCGGTCGGGGCGATCGAGCCGATCGCGTCGCCGGCGGCAAGGCGCACGAACAGCCCGAGCGACCACTGCGCCGCGCCGAGCACCCAGCCGGCACCCAGCGCCGCCCCGGGCACGAGCTTGATCGACGCGAACGCGAGGCCCGTCACGAGCGTCGCGACCGCGATCCCGCCAGGGCTCGGGCCGCGCCACCGGCCAAGCGCTGCGAGGAGCAGCTCGGCCGCGCTCCACAGGACGATCGGCATGAGCACCATGCCGGCCGCGTCCGACAGCTTCCCGGTCAGCAGCCCCGGGTACGCGGCCTTCAGCACGTGATCATTGAGGAGCAGGAGCCCGAGCGACACGAGTGCAATTGGTCGCAGGAGCGCGTCGCCGGGCAACCGGGCGGGAGCGGCGACGGGGAGTGGGTCGGCGCGATGGTCGGCCACGCCGTCAGTCTATTGGCAGGTTCAAGGGCCTCCGGGAGCATGGCGGCCGTGGCCGCGTCGTGGCACGCTCCCTCGCATGACCGACACCGACCGCACCGACCGCACCGACCGAAACCCGGGGCAGATCGTCCGACCGCTCATCCGCGTCCGCCAGTACCGCCAGTTCACCGACGAGCCGCTCACCGACAGGGAGCTGGCCGCCATCGTCGACGCGGCGCGGTGGAGCGGTTCGAGCCGCAACTCGCAGCCGTGGCGGTTCATCGTGATCCGGGATCGCGCGGTGATCTCCCGGATCCACGAGATGGGCATGCCGCAGACGCGGTCGCTCGAGACCGCCCTGTCGGCCATCGCGATCGCCGTTCCGGACGGTGGCTCGGTCGACGGCGACGACGGCGACGACGTCTCCTACGCCTACGACGAGGGCCGCGCCGCTGAGCGGATGCTGATCGCCGCGAGCTTCCTCGGGCTCGGCGCGGGAATCGCGTGGCTGCTGCCGCACCTCCGCCAGCCGATCGGCGAGATGCTCAAGCTGCCGGGCGGCTGGATCGTTCGGACGATCGTCGTCGCTGGGCATCCGACCGAGGCCGCCCGCGCGCCGAAGCTCGGTGTCGAGAAGGCGCGACTGCCGCGAAACGAGACGGTCTTCGAGGAGCGCTGGCCCGACACGAAGATCTAGGCCTCGCGGCTCGCGGCCGCGCGCCTATGCCGAGGCGGCCCCCTCGGCGTCGGTGAACTCCCAGAAGTCCATCGCGTCGAGGTCGATCGCGTTATTGCCGTTCGTGGCGAGCGCGCCCGCGATCTGCGCCCGGTGCTCGGTCGCGTGGTGGATGGCCTGCGCGATCACCGTGGAGCGCGGGTAGCGCGCGTCGTCGCCCGCGTACGCCGCCATGCCCTCGGGCTGCTCGGCGTGGGCGCGGAGGCGCGCATCGGCGGCGGCGAGCCGCTCGGCGAGCGCCGCGAGCTCCGAGACGGACGTCGGCGTCTCCCCCTGCGGCTGCCGCGGCAGGCCCTCGAGGCGGGCGGCGTAGCCGTTCGCCGCGTTCACGAGGTGGACGAGGATCCGGCCCGCGCTCCACTCGTTCTGCGGCGCGGTCAGTGCGAGCGCGGAATCGGGCTGCTCGGCCAGGCGGGCGATGAGCTGCTGGTTCGCCCAGGCCATGTGCCGCAGCTCCCGATCGAGGACGGAATCGTTCATCGATGCCTCCGTCGTGATCAAGGTCGGTCGGTTTCGGACAGGATGCCGGAACGGGAGGAGAATGGGTGCAGGCAATGGCTTCGAGCAGTCCGATGGACCTCCTGCATGCCGCCAGCGACCGACCGCTCACCGTGACGGTCCCGGCCCGAACCCTGTTTGCCATCGACGGCCTCGGCGCGCCGATCGCAGCCGACTTCCGACTCGCCTCCCGGACGCTGCGCCGAGTCGATGAAGTGCTGAGGTCGGTCGCCGCGGGCCGCGGAGATCCCGTGCGTCACGGCTTCCTCGAGGTCGCGTGGTGGCAGCATCCCGAGCCCGGGCTGGACGAGCTCGTCGAGGCCTTCGCCGACCGGACGACGTGGCACTGGCAGCAGATGATCGAGGTCCCGGCCGGCGCGACCAAGGCGGAGGCCGAGGCGGCGATTGCCGCCGTGCAACGCGAGGCCGGCCGCGAGCAGCCGCTGCTCCGGATCATTCGCCTGCCGGGCGGGCCGGTCGCGCAGATGCTGCACATCGGCCGGTCGGACACCGAGCCGGCAACGCTGCGAGCGCTGGTGGACGCGGTCGACGCGGCCGAACTCCAGCCCCGTGGCCACGTGCACGAGATCCGGCTCGTGGATGAGCACGAGGTTCCCGCGAATCGGGCGCGCTCGATTCTTCGCATCCCCTTGCTCGAGGTCGGCGAGGTCCGCTGACCCGCCGGTGGTGCGCCCGCGCGCCGATGCGCAACTCTCGAGCGCCGCGATTGTCACGGAATCGCAAGACCGCGCGTCCAACGAGCCCATTTCGCTGCATTCGGGGGGCACGACACCATGGCGGGCATGCGGAGGTCCTGGGAGTACGGGCTGGTGGTCACGATCGCGCTTGCGGTCGGACTCGTCGTCGCGGCCGTCGTCGAGCTCGCGATGACCGGCTCGGGCAACGCGGTGACGAACGACGCGGGCGACCTGATGTCGATGGTCGTGCCCGCCGCCGCGGGGCTCCTGGCGATCGGTCTCTCGCTCGAGGTCGGGCTTCGGCGCCTGAACCGCCCGAGGGCCAAAGCCGGCTGGTGACGCTCCCGCGGGTGTCCCGCGGCGCGGTTCGCCCTTCCGCCTAGGGCAGGCGGCGCTTCTCGAAGGCCGCGCGGTACTCCTCGCGCAGGCGGTCGGCGATGATCCTGAGCTCCTCCGCCTCCGGCGCCTCCTGATCCACGGCGCTGGCACGCGCTTCCGCGGCGCGCCATTCGGCCAGGATGGCCGCAGGCGATCGCTCCATATCCTCGATGGGCAGGTCGTCGACCGCCTCCGGGTCGGCGGCCACGATCTCGGTCAATTCCTTCTGGTGCTCCGAGCGCGCCAGGACGCGGGCGGCGATCTCGTGGATTCGCGTCGCAAGGTCGGTCAGCCGAGGGTCGCTCGGGAGGACGCTGCGCTTCTCCTCCTCGAGCGCGCCGAGGGCGTCGAGGTCGCGCAGCAGCGCGTCGGAGGTCGCGCGCAGCCGGATTGCCGTATCGCTCACGGGGGCATGGTGCCGGAGCCGCGTTTCGACCGCATTGCAATTCGCTCCGGGACCCGGAAATCACTCGACGGACTCGGCATCCGGAGGGATGATCGGCCGGTTCCGTTCATCCCGGAGTCAGTCGCATGACAGCGAGTCAACGTGCAGCAGATGGTGATCCGGTGGGCAAGCGCGAGCCAGACGATGCGCGCACGCCGCGCATCCCGCGCCTCGTGAGCATCGAGGGTTCCGGCCGTGCCCGACCGAACCTGTTCGTGAACCCGCTGTCGGACACCGGCTTCACGCAGGCGACGACGGATCACGTGCGCAACGGCGCCGACCGGCCGGAGGACCTCGCCGATCGGCTGCGTCCCACGTATCCCGATGTCGTTGCTCGCAAGCGCGACATCTCTGGCGAAGCGGAGTCGTGGTACGTCTACCGGGATGGGCATTGGGTCGACGAGGAAGCCGGGAGCTGAGGAGCCGAGGGCAGGTCGCATGAAAGACGAGGAACTCGAAGAGGACCTGAAGACGACGAGCGCGCAGGTCTCGGCCACGGCCGAGCTGGTCGATGCGCTCGAGGAGCAGAAGCGGAACCTCCCCCACGGGGATCCGCGCGTGATCGAGCTGTCCGATCGGATCGAACGGCTCGCGTCGAGTCTCCGGCGTCAGACCGCCATCGAGGGCGACCTGACGCGGGAGATACACCGGACGGCGACCGAAGGCGACGCCGGCTGACGGGTCGAGCCGGCTCGCGAAGGGCGAAGCCGGCTCGGTAGTGCGGGCCCGGGGCGCCGGCCCATCCGGGCCCGCGGCGCGGGCTCCGTCCTACCCCAGGGCGAGCTTGATGAACGCGTCCACGTCGATGCGCGGGTGGCCGGACGTCGCCTTGTTCACGATCTTGATCGTGTGCGTGCCGTTCGCTGCCCAGTTGTAGGCAAAGACGATTCGCTGCGCCTGGTACGTCGAGGAGTAGAGGCTGACGGTCGCCTTCAGCACGCCGTCGACGTACACGTCGGCGGAGCCGCGGGCCGGGCCCTTCGGCGACACCCACGCGATCGACGAGCCAGTGAACGTGTAGGACACCGACGCGCCCTTCGTCTTCGTGTACTTGACGCTGCCGCCCGAGGCCGACGAGACCGACGAGGTCGTCCATCCGCTCGAGAACTTCACGGACGTGCTCGACTGCTGCGTCCGCGAGCCCGTGAACGTCGAGCCGTACGCCCAAGCGCTCAGGTTGCCGTTCGCGTCGGAGGCGCGCATCCGGTACTGGTAGCTCGTGCCGAGCGTGAGCGACTGGGAGATCGATGCGGTCGTGGCGGTCGACAGGTCGACCGTCGTCCACGTAACGCCGTTCACCAGGCGCTGGACCGTGTAGCCGGTCACGCCCTTCGAGTCCGTGGCGGACCATGCGGTCTTGATCGGGCTCGAGCTGGAGCCGAGTGTCGAGATCGAATACTGCTTCGAGCTCGGCGCCGCCGCGACCGGCGCGATGCCGTCGGTCACGGCGAACGTGACGTTGGTCGACTTCGTGATGCCGTTGGCCGTGCCGGTGACCTTGAGCGTGTACGTGCCGGTGGGGGTGACCGTGCCGGACTTCGACGTCGTGACGGACAGGGTTACGGAGCCGCTCTTCGTCGACGTCGAGCTCAGCGTCGCGGTCGCGCCGGCGGGGGCGCCGGAGACCGAGAGCGAGACGGGCAGCGTGAAGAAGGTTCGGTTGATCGAGATCGTGAAATCGGTCGCCTGGCCCTGCTTGATCGAGCCGGTGAGGCTCGCGCTCGAGGACAGGCTGAAGTTGGCGCCGTACGTGACCTTCGTGAGGTCCGTGCCGTTGTAGTAGTCGAGGTCGACGTTGCCGCTGATCCCGGGGACCGGGCCGCCGCCGTACTGCCAGAACGTCCAGCCCTTGCCGCCCCAGTTGCTCCCGGGAACGGTTGGCTTCGAGACGCCCCAGTGGGCCACCCAGACCACGTTGTAGCCCTGGTCGGCGAACTTGCGGGTGTCGTTGAGGTTGGTCCGCCAGAAATACGGGCTCGTGTAGATCATCGGCCGCACGCCGGTCTGGAGATACACCTCGTCAAGCCATGCCTGGACCCAGTTCGTCAGCGCGGTGGGCGTGAGGCCGCCGCCGCGCTCGAGATCCAGGGCCGGGATCAGCATCCCGGGCTGCAGCTTGAGCTGGCTGACGTACCAGTCGGCCTCTTCCTTGGGCTTCGTGGGATTGCCGTCGGGTCGGGCGAAGTGGTAGCCGGTGACGGCGAGGCCCTGGGCCTGCGCGCCGGACTTGTACTTGGACCAGTTCGCGTCGGTGTAGCCGATGCCCTCGGACGTCTTGGCGATGACGAACTTGTAGCCGGCGCCCTTGACCTTCGAGAAGTCGACCGCGCCCTGCCAGTGGCTGATATCGATGCCGTTGAGGTACGGCCCGGTGGGCGGCGGGGTCGTGCCGTCGGCCGAGAAGAGGCCGGTCGCGGCATAGACGGCGGTTCGACCGTACAGCGTGGACGTGCTCTTGCCGTTGACGGCGGTGATCTTGTACCAGGTGTTCGATGCGTGATCGCCGTCGCACGTCACGGACCAGCTGTCCCCGGTCACGGTGCCGTCCGCGGTGACCATGCCGCCGGCGTCGAGGATGTCGACGACCGTCCCGGACAGCTTCGCGCTGGCGCGGAGGTTCGTGTTGCAGTTCGCCGTGTAGGTCGTGGCGGCTGCCGCAGTGGCCGTCAGGCCGGGGAGCGCGCTCGCGAGTGCCGCCGCGATGGCGAGCACCAGCGCGGACATGCGGCGCGCGAAACGGATGCCGTTTCGGCGGGGCTCGAAACCCATGCCGTCTCGGCGGGGCGCGGAGGAGCGGCGAGGGGCGCGACTGGGCGGAGTCATTGATCCAGTGCCTCGTCGATTTCGGCGCCCATTCAACGTGCGACCCGGGGCGGCGAGGTTGGAAGGTAGATATGCCGGTGCAAGGTGTCACTAGCCAATCGGTCATGCCCCGTATAGGACTTGTCAGGTCTGGTGGAGTCCCGATGGGCAAATTTGTGCTCGTGTTGGGCCTCCCGCTGATCACCGGGGCGGCTTGATGAGCGATTCCAGATACGAATGCGACGAGGTTGCGCGCCGACCGTCGAGATCAGGCAGGGGAGGTACGCTCGGGGCATGGCAGACAAGGCACCACTCCGAACCATCACCGTGCCCGGCGAAGGCCGCGTCAGCGTGCGGCCGGACCTGGCCGAGCTCCGCGTCGGCATCTCCCTGACCGAAGAGACCGTCCAGGCCGCGCGCACGGCCGGCGCCGTTGCGCTCGACTCGATCCTGAGCCGGCTTCGAACGCTCGGCGTGAAGGATCGCGACATCCAGACCTCGGTCGTGTCGATGACGCCCGCCTACGACTACTCGGACCGGAATCCGCCGCGGCTCGTCGGGTACGCGTTGACCAACACCGTGTCCGTGACGATCCGCGACCTCGAGCGGGTCGGCGATGTGATCGATGGCGCGCTGACGTCCGGCGCGACCACGATGGACAGCATCGGCTTCCGTGTCGCACGCCCCGGGCCGGCCCAACGCGAGGCCCGCGAGAAGGCCGTCGAGGATGCGCGCGCCAGGGCGGAGACGCTCGCCGCGACGGCCGGGGTCGAGGTCGGTGACGTCCTCGCGATCTCGGAGGGCGGTGCAGCCCCGAGCCCGTTCGAGTCCTACCCCGCCGTTCGGCAGATGTCGATGGCGAAGGACGTGTCGACCCCGGTCGAGGCAGGCATGACCGAGATCTCGGTCGATGTCACGGTGACGTTCGCGATCAGGTGACCTGGCTCGGCTCGACCCAGCCTTCGCGGACGGCGAGGACCGCGAGCTCGGTTCGATTCGTCACGTCGTACCGGGCGAACAACCGCCGCAGGTGCGTTTCGACCGTCTTCAGCGACAGGACCAGCCCGGCGGCGATCTCGTCGTTGCTCGCGCCCGTGACGAGCAACCGGATGACATCGATCTCGCGATCGCTCGGCCGACGCAAGCCGGAATCGACCTGGGAACCCCACGGCCCGCCACCGACTGGGGCGAGCGCGAGCCCGCGATCGGTCATGAGCCTGCCGATGGTGGCGCGGAGATCCTCCAATTCGGTCGCGACACGGTCGCGCTCTCGGAAGGCCGCCCGCCGCTCGTGCTCCGCCCGCCGAGTGAGCACCTCGGCGACGACGATCTCGAGATAGCGCAGAGGCCGGAGCGGGTTCGTCGCGACGAGCTCCGCCTCGGCGACGGCGGGCACGAGGCGCCGCCACGCCAGGATCGCGACGGCGATCGGCATCAGGTAGACCGGCGCGAAGACGATGCCGACCACCATTCCCAGCCCCTCCCCCGAGAGGCCGGCCGCCACGTACCAGGCGCAGACGCCGATCCCGAGCAGCCCTCCGCGAATCGCCCAGCGACGTTCATCCGCAGGAGTCGGTTGCGCCGGCCGCCACGCGGCGAGGAAGGCGAGCGACACCGCGACGAACGCGAACAGCACGATGCCGCACGCGACTGCCACCAATATCCAGAAGGCCGGCTGCGGATCGACGACGACCCCGGGCGGCTGCAGCTGGATCAGCGCGACGTAGTCCCCGACGGCTCGGAAGAGCACCAGCAGGGCGACCGCCTCGTATGCCGCGGCGATTGCACACCACGCGACGACGCGGCTCCACCTCACACTCACGATACCGACGAGGGCGAACAGGATCGGCAACCAGGCGAGCGCATCGCCGAGGTCCATGCCTTCATTGGTGCTCGCTGGCCGGCCGAGAAACGCGACTGTCGCCGGGGCCCAGAACAAGACCGCGACACCTGCGGCGGCGAGCAGGCGCCGATCTGGGACGACCGGCGGCCGATCATCGCGCATGGCGGGCGCACTCCCGCGCGCAGCGGCGCGGAGGCTGCCGAGCATGCCGAGCGCCGCGACGATGAACAGGGGCACGGGCTGATCGAGCTGGAACGACAGGTCATTCCACCACGGCATCGTCCAGACCTCGGACCGCGAGGCTGCGTCGCGTGCGACGCGAAGGAACGGTGCAGCCAGCGTCGCGATCGTGATCCCCCACCCCACGGCCGAGACCCATGGCGCGAGCCGTCGGTCGGGCGCAGTGGCGTACAGCGTCAGGATCGCCGCGGGGATGACCGTCCGCTCGAAGACGGCCAGCGCGAGGAGTACGTCAGCGTTGGTGACACTGGGTGGCGCGCCGACGGGTGTCTCGAGCGACCGCACGGCCAACGACATCGACTCGATCTCGCCGGAGATGGATGAGCTGGCGAACGCGAGCAAGGCGAACGCGAGGCCGGGCCGCGCCCGAAGCGCGACGGCGAGCGCCACGAGCGCCGCCGACGTCGCGACCTCGAACCGCCAGGATCCGACCATCGAGACGGTGTCTGCCGGAACGCTTGGGTCGAGCAGCGCCAGGGCCGCGGCGCGGACGGCGAGGATTGCCAGCGCGACCGCCGCGCCGAATCGCCCGCCCGGAAGCCGCCAGCTCGATGGCCAGCTTGCTCGCATGCCACGGAGCCTAGTGCGGGAGTCGGCGCCGCTCAATCGGTCGAAACCCCGAATCTGCGGCGCGCGGCGTCTGCAGCAGTCACGGCGCGGGGGTCGAGAGCTTGGGTGCGACGAAGCTGCACGCGACGAACACATCGGTGCCGCTGGCGTCGGAGCCGCCGCCGGCGAACTGGTAGTGCCGGCCAGTCACTGCGACAACCACGCCGGTCTCGTCGAGGACCTCGATGACGTTGCCGGACCGCCGCCCCATATAGCCCGGTGGCCAGAGCACGGGAATGGCGACGGGGGCGGCGTCGGCGGGAACGGGATCGATCAGGATCGCGGTCCCGTATTTCGGATCAATGCTGAGGACGCCGCTCCCGTAGCTCGTGAAGCACGAGCCGTCCGGGACGCCGGGGTCCTTGCCCGTGAGGAGATCGACAGGCTGGCTGATGACGCTGCAGCCGAGGAGCACGGCGGCGGTCGCGGCGAGGATCGCCGGCAACCCGGCGAGTCGGCGCCATCGGAGCCCGGTCACCCGGGCATCATGCGCGGAACCGAAGTCACACGAAAGGGGTTCGCCATGGGCCGCTTGCTCGTCCACATCGCCACGGGACCTGAGAACCCAACACGAGCCGCGCTGGGGCTCCTCGTCGCCCGAACCGCCGCGGAGGCGGGACACGAGGTCAACCTGTTCATCGCGGGCGATGGCGTGGGCATCCTGCGGCCGGAGACCCTCGAGCTCGGCGCGGGAGTTGGCACGGGATCGATGAAGGAGCACGTCGCGGTGCTCGTCGACAAGGGCGCCGGCTTCTACCTGTCGGGCATGTCCTCGAAGGCGCGCGGCATCTCGGCGGATACGCTCGGCGGTCTGGCGGCGCAGCTCGTGCCGCCGACGAAGCTCATCGAGCTCACATTCCAGGCGGACCGCGTCCTGACGTACTGACGCCCGCGCGGCCTGAGGCGGCACGGAGGCGAGATTCGGCGCTCCCCTACTCCAGCAGGTAGCGCGGCACCTGGTTCTGGAGCGGCTCGCCGGCCGCGAAGCGGCGGATCTGGTCGCCGGCGATCTCGAACGTGCGAACCGTCGCGGGCGCCGAGTCGCCGGCGATGTGCGGGCTGATGAGCACGTTCGGGATCGACCAGAGCGGGCTCTCCGGCGGGAGTGGCTCGGGATCCGTGACGTCGAGGACCGCGCGCAGGCGCCCGAGATCCAGCTCGCGAAGGAGCGCCACGGCATCGATCGTTCGACCGCGGCCGCCGTTCACGACCAGCGCTTCGTCCGGCAGGAGCGCGAGCCGCCGCTCGTCGAGCAGTCCCGTCGTCTCGGTCGAGAGGGGCAGCATATTCACGAGGACGTGCGCCGTCGGCAGGAGCTCGTCGAGCGAGTCGAGCCCGAGCACGCCCTCATCGGGCCGAGGCGTTCGCGCGACGCCGACCACATCCGCATCGAACGCCTTCAGCCGCGCGGCAATCGCCGCGCCGATCGACCCGTGTCCCAGGATCACGACGCGACGCCCGGCGACCTCGGTCGGCTCGAACGGCGTCCAGTCTCGTGTGATCTCGAGGTCACGCGACTGGATCAGCCCGCGCTCCATCGCCAGGATCGCGCCGACGACCCACTCCGCGAGCGGCGCATCGAACGCGCCCTTCGCGTTGCACACGGTGATGTGCGCCGGCACGTGACCGGCAAGCCAGTCGACGCCGGCCGACAGCGTCTGGATGACCTTGAGCCGGCCGGTCGAGGCCTGGTCGAGCGCGGCAAGGATCGGCTTGCGCATGACCTGGAGCGGCACGACGAGGTCGATGTCGCCGACGTTCGGGAGGGTCGAGGGGTCGGCTTCCTCGGCCACCCACACGACATCGACGTTGTCCGGGAGCTCGCCGATGTGCTCGACGCCCGGGTATTCGGGCAGGCAGACGACGATGGGTTCGCTCGACGCAGACGGCACGGGGGAATCCTAGTTGGCGGGGCCGCAGGCGTTCGATTTCTCGATCAACCCCGGTGCGTCGGTCGCGGCTGAGGCGGTTTGCACGTTGCTTGCGGACTCGGTTAACGATTTCGAGGGAGGGATCGCCTGGCCGGCCGGAAGGAACGCCTGGTGGGCGGGAAGGAACGCCAGGTGGGCCGGTGGGCAATCCCGCGAAAATTGGTTAACCGTCTCGAGAACCAACGTGCAACCGGCTCGGAGGGCTCTGTCGTCCCCGCGCAGCCGATCGAACCCGTGTGTTAGCGGTTGCGCTCAGAACGGACGAAGAGCGTCGTCCCCACGACCATGAACCCGACGAACATCGCGCCGATGATCGCAAGGTTGACCGGCAACGGATCCAGCGCAACGGGCACGGACTCGGGCAGGAACGAGTAGTAGACGTCGCGCAGGAGATCGATCGCGTACCGCATCGGCGAGATCCTCGACAGGATGTCGAGATACCAGGGCAGGTGGCCGATCGGGTTGAAGACGCCGGCAAGGAAGAACTGCGGCAGCATCACGAACGGGAAGATCTGGTTCGCGGCCTGCTGCGACCGCAGGTTCGAGAGCACGAGCACCCCGAACGCGCCGCCGAAGATCCCGAGCACGAAGATCACCGGGATCAGCGCGATCAGCACCGGAATGTTGAGCGGCACGCCCAGGATTGCGCCGAAGGCGAGGATCGCCGCGGCCTGCGGGATCGTGACCAGCGACTCGCCGAGTATCTTGCCCGCGATGATCGCGTAGCGGCTCACCGGCGAGACGAACATCTCCTGGCTGTAGTCCTGCTCGCGGTCGGCGATGAGCGAGATCACGCCGAGGGCGGCCGACTGCCACACCGTCTGCGCGAGCACGCCGGTGAACACGAACGTCAGCAGGTTGAAGTTGCCACCGGACCCGAAACCGGCCTGCAGGCTCGTCCCGAGGATGCCGATGAAGATCAGCGGGAATGCGAGGTCGGCGATGATCCGCGGCCGATCGCGGATGAGCTTGACGAAGTCTCGATGCGCGATCGCGAGGATCGCGGACAGCTCACGCATCGGCGAGGCGCCCTCCGCCGGAGGCACCGGGGCCGCCCGAGGCACCGGGGCCGCCCGAGGCACCGGGGCCGCCGAGCTCCGCGCCCTCCGCGGCCTCGCGCGCTCCTCGATCGACGATCTCGAGGTATGCGTCCTCCAGCGTCGGTGCGTGGGTGCGAACCAGCACGAGCGGCGTCGCGATCGACTTGAGGACCGAGTGCGTCCGACTCGCGTCGAGCGGAATGCGGAACGGCCCGTCGCCGGTGTGCTGCAGGCCGAGCCCCTCCAGCTCCCGCACGAGTCCCACCCGATCCGCGGTCGCGGCATCGATCTCGACGTATTCCTCGACCAGCGCCTTCTTCAGCTCCTCCGGCGTGCCCGAGGCGACGATCTTCCCGCGGTCGATGCAGCACACCTGGTCGGCCTCCTCGGCCTCCTCGAGGTAGTGCGTGGTGAGGAAGATCGTGGTCGAGCGCTCGCGTCGAACGTCCCCGAGGTACGACCACAGCGTGCGGCGCGACGGCGGGTCCAGCCCCGCGGTTGGCTCGTCGAGGAAGAGCACCTTCGGGTCATGCATGAGGCTGCGGACGATCTCGAGCTTGCGGCGCATGCCGCCCGAGTACGTTCGCACGGGATCGAATACTTCCTTGCCGATCCCCAGCAGCTCCGACAGCTCCGCGATGCGGCGGCGATAGCTCGGGTCCATGAGCGCATACGCGGGCGCGTAGCGGGCAAGCCCGTACATGATCGCGTGGAGGCGAACGTTCTCCTCGCCGGTGAGGTTCTGGTCCAGGCTCGGGCGCTGGAAGATGATCCCGACTTCCTTGCGCACCTTGCTGGCCTCGCTGACCAGGTCGTGCCCACCGATGGTCGCGGTGCCGCCGGTTGGCAGCAGCGTCGTCGTCAGGATCGAGATCGTCGTCGTCTTGCCGGCGCCGTTCGGTCCGAGCAGGGCGAAGAACTCCCCCGGCCCGACGTCGAATGAGATGCCGTCGACCGCGTTGCGCTCCGCCTTGCGGTAGCGCTTGACGAGGTCCTGGACGCGGATCGCGGGCTGGTTCGGCATCGCCCAAGACGATAGCGGTTAGCGGCGATTTCGCTCCCCGATTCGTGTTCAGGCGGTCGTGCCGACGCCGCCGGGGCGGTTTGCACGTTGTTTGCGGTCTCGGTTAACCGAATGGCGCCGGGTCGGCTACGGCTCGGGGGTAGGGCTATGGCTGTGGCGGTCGGAAGCGACTCGGTGGTCGGCTACGACTCTGGGATCGGCTACGGACCCGGGGTGGGAGCGGCGAGCTGCGAGAACGCACACGGGCCGTCGACCGGGAAGACCGCACTCCAGCCGACGCTGTCGAGCGTCCGGATCGGCAGGCGCATCGAGCATGCCGTCGGCCCTCGCTGACTTCTGGTGTCCGCAGCGACCGAGAGGGTGACCGTGTATTCACCTGCCGGGAGGACGAGCGGGGTCGACCCGTAGCCGCCACCGAAGGTCGTCGACGCATCGGGTCCGGTGCCGGTCCCCTGCGCGCCACCCAGCAGCCGGCCATCGAAGACGGTCATGCCGCCCGCGTCTTCCACGTGCAGCAGCACGGCCAGACTCCCAGGGCAGCACTCGTAGCCGTTGACGGTCGCCGAGAGCCAGATGCGCCCGGGCTGGAAGCTGGGATCGAGCCCGAGGGGATGGAAGTCGATGCGGTTGCCGTCCGTGTCGCCGACGAGCCAGACGGTCCCCGGACGCGCGAAGCCCGCGGCGAACTCCGAGCTCGCCATCGTTCGAATGAGCCAGACGATGTTGCTGCCCGCGAGGCTCCAGCGCGGGTCGACGCTGGCGACGTCCGCGGCCCGAAATGCGGCACCGGTGATGAGCTCGTCGGTGATCCCCGCCGCAGCGGCCGCCTCCTCCAGTGTGCGGGCCGGCATGATGATGGCGCCCGTATCGAGGAATCCCGTCTGCGGCGCAGCCAGCGGAACATCCCGACCGTCGGCCCATGCGACGCGGTCGACGACAAAGGCGTGCGCGCACTCATCCTGCTTCGCCGCGGTGCATTGCCATTGCCTCGCGTCCCCGGCATGGCCGATCAGCACCAGGGCGACCGGGTCGAACCCGTTGCCGAGCGGCGAGAGATCCCCGCTGGTCTCCGGCATCCCGAACGGCGACAGGTACGTACCGCCGGGCCCGTGGCAGGCCGTCCCGTCGCCCGACTGCACGCACAGCCGTGCGCCATCCGGGGTGTCTGCAAACGCCGTCTCGGAGCACCACCGCTCGAGCGGACCGATGTATCGACCCGGGTACGGGCAGGACGGGTAGAACGCGGCGTAATAGCCGGCGACGGCGATCTCGCGCCCGTCGAGCTCGCCGGCCTCGAGCAGCTCGACGGCGTGCTTCACGGTGTCGACCGGCAAGCCGGCAACCTGCGCCGGGAACGCGGCGGGTGTTCGGCTCGGGAGCTGCGTTGCGTCGGCGCTCGTCGAGGTGCTCGGCTCGAAGGTGGCCGCGCTCGTCGCGCTGGGGTTCTGCGATGAGGGCAGCAAGCCCAGCATCGGAACGCCCAACAACACGACGACGATGGCAGCGACAGCGGTCACGATCGAGCGTCGCATCGACGCGGCCGGCCGTCGCGGCGCCATTTCGAACCGCGGTGTCGGCGGCACCTGGCTCTCGATGCCGGCAAACCGACGCTCGAACCTTGCCTCGACGTCCCGATCTGGCAGGGACATCAGAGCAGCTCCGGATGGGAGCGCAGCGCATCGAGCGCGCGGGCGACGAGCGACCGTACGCCCGATCGACTGAGGGCCATCACCTCGGCGATCTGCTCATCGGTGAGGTCATGGCGGTAGCGGAGCGCGAGCACCTCGAGCTGGCGGGGGGTCAGCACGGCGGCGAGCGAGTCGAACCACGTCCAGAACTCAGTTGGGCGCTCCTCGCCGTCGACCGCGCCGCGCCGGCGCCCGGAGACGAGGATCGCGGCCAGGCGGCGCGCGCGGCGCCAGCGGTCGGTTGCGAGCCGGCGCGCGACGACGAGGAGCCATGGAAGTGGCGGCTCGGGCACGCGGGACCACCGATCGAGCGCCCGGGCGAACACGTCCGAGACGATCTCCTGCGCGTCCTCGTGGGAGCGCGTCAGCGTGAGCACATAGCGGTAGACGTCGGAGTAGTGGCGACGCCAGACCGCCTCGACCGCTTCTGACGTCACCCGCGTCGACGCCCGAACCGGCGCAACGGTCGCGCCGCTGCCGCCCGCCTCTGCCGGCCCGGAGCGCTCGTCGAACGTCATGGAGATGGCCACACCATACAAACGAACGAGCGGCGCCCGCTGTCCCGTGCGTGTCACCTGCTTCGTATGACCGAATTTGGCCGCGGCGAAAGCGTTTGCTCAGCCCATGACCGTCGGCGTCATACGAGCAGGGGCGCGGCGGCGGTGCGACAGGTCGAATGGTGCCTGCGTCGTGTCCGACAGCTGCCGTCGTGTCCGTCAGATCGTTAACCGACGTCGAAACCAACGTGCAAACGGCACTGCGGGCAACGAAGAACCGGCGCCCCGATCGAAATCGAACGGGAACGCCGGTTCCAAGGCTGCGATTGGAGCTCCGACGGCGACCGCGCGCGCGGCCGCCGACCACGCGAGACCTACAGGATGCCGCGCTCCGCGAATGCCGCCTGGGCCAATGCGGCCTCGCCGGCACCGTACAGGTCGTCGACTGCCGCAACGATCCGCGTCGCGAGATCCGGCATCGTCGTGCCGGTCCAGTCGAACTGGGCGCGGAGGATGGCCGTGTCGGCGTGCGTGGCGCCAATGGCACCGCGCAGGTTCCACAGCGCGTGCGACCAGATCGTGCCGTCGCGATGGACCTCGCCGGTCAGGCCGTCCGGGTACATCCGGGTCGAGTCGAGGCGGCGCAGGCAGTGGACGGGACCCGCCGTGTACGAGATGGAATCCCACTCGGCGATGCACTCGGGATCCGGTTCGCCGCCGGTCGCCCACTCGGAGACGGTCGCGGCCCAGTAGTCCCCGAAGCCCTCGGAGATCCCGCCGGCCTCGTTCGACGAGAAGAACGTGGACGACTGGCTGAAGTGGATCTGGTGGCCGAGCTCGTGGAGGATCACCTCGCCGTCCTCGGCATCGTCCACTCCGCCCTTGCCGAACCGCATCTCGTCCTTCGGATGGGTGGTCGCGAAGGAGTTGTCGACGCCGTACTGGTTGATCCGGACCCGCTGCGCGTCGCCGTTGATGACACGCCACAGCCCCGAGGACTCCGTGAATCCGAGGTGCTGCAGGTACGCCTGCGACGCCGTGACCCAGTAGTAGGCCATGACCTGCTCGAAGCGGTCATCGTGGCGCGTGTAGTCGTAGGTGCAGTCGGTCGAGTACGCGAGGTCGCCCGTGTTCGAGACGACGTACGCGTACTGGCCGCGCAGGAAGCCCGAGCCGTCGAGGCCGGTGAGCGTCACCTGGACGCGCAGCGAGTCGAGGAGCGGCGAGTCCGCGTCCTTGTTGTCCTCGAGACCCGCGTAGCTGCCGCCGTTGGCGACGACCGGGTTCGGCAGGTAGACCATCGCCGTCGCCGTCGTGCAGCCGGTCGGCTGCTTCGCGGACGCGACGAGGGGCGCGACCGGCGCAGCGATCGCGAGCGACGCGATCAGCGATGCCGCAAGCGCGCGGCGAGAGAGACGATTCACTGGGGCTTTCCTCCAAGCACCGGGGACGTCTGGGACCGTCGATCGGGGTCCGCGGCCACCGTAGGCCGGGTGGCGTCGAAGCGTCAAACGCCGGGCGTTCGATGTGTTGCAGCCGCGCGCCAGCCCGCCGGGGATGCGGCCGACCCGGGAAACCGATCGGCGACGAGCGGCGTCTCGCGGGCAACGCGGCCCGCTCAGCCTCGCGGCCGCGACGCCATCACACAGCGAACGGAGCGCACGATGTCCTCGAAGACCGTCTCGATCTCCCTTCCCCTGCCCGACTCCCTGCCTGGTTCCAAGCGCGCGTGGCTCGCCATCGGCGTCGCCCTCGGGCTCGTCAGTGCGGTGGTCGCGTCGCCGCTGCTGACACCGCGGCACGCGCTGGCGGTCGATCCAGGGTCGACCACGAACGAGCATTCGATCTCCGTCGCCGGCACCGGTCGAGTCGTCCTCAGCCCCGACACCGCCGACCTCCGGCTCGGCGTTACGACGACGGCCGACATCGTGAAGTCGGCGCGCGCGAAGGCCGCCGAGGCCATGACCGCGGTCATCAAGAGCCTCAAGGACCTCGGCATCGCTGATGCGGACATCAAGACGTCGATGCTGTCGCTGCAGCCGACGTACGACTACTCGGCGAACCAGAACCCGCCGCGCATCACGGGCTACCAGATGTCGAACGCGGTCTCGGTGACGATCCGCGATCTCGACAAGGTCGGTGACGCGATCGACAACGGGCTTGCAGCCGGTGCCACGAGCCTCGACGGCGTGTCGTTCCGGGTGGCCGACGAGGCCGCCGCCGAGAAGCAGGCGCGCGAGTCAGCGATGGCCGACGCCGAAGCGAAGGCGAAGGTGCTGGCCGACGCGGCGCACGTGTCGATCACGGGTGTCGCATCGATCTCCGAGACGTCCGCGCCGGTGCCGTACCCGGTCTACTGGGGCAACGCCGCCGCCGGTGCGGCCGACGTGAAGACGCCGGTCCAGCCGGGCACGAGCGAGGTCACCGTCACGGTGTCGGTGGTCTACCTCATCGGGTAGCGCGGGTCGCGATCAGCGGCGGGCGCGGGGCTCCGTGACCCGCCGCCACAGCTCCGCGGCGAGCAGCGAGGCTGCGGTCGATCGGGTGAGGCCGTCGCCCGCCGGACCCGGGACGCGCACGAGGCGCACGCGGCGATCGAGGCACACCTGCTCCACCTCGGCATCAGCCGTGGAGCCATCCAAGAGCAGGACCGCCGACCCGGGCAGCGCGGTGTAGATGCCGGTGTGCAGCCACTCCGCGGTTTCGTAGGCGGCCGCGCTCCGGCGTGGGCACTCGCGCATGTGGAGCGCGGCCTGTTCCGCCGCTCCCCGCTGTGCCCACGGCGCGAGCACCGCGATGTCCTCGACGCCCTCGAGGGCCTCGAGCGCCGGCGGCAGCCAGTCGTCGCGGCTCGCGAGCACCTCGCGGGTCGCATCAGGTACCGAGCCCAGGCGCTCCCCGACCCCCTGGCCCTTCAACCCCAGCCCGAGATGGAACAGCGCCACCACGGTCGCGACGAAGCTCGTGCAGGCAACACCGCTCGACTCCGCGTCCACCGGCAGCACCGCGACCGCATCCGCTGCGGCCGCCAGCGGCGAGCCCGCGTCCCGAGTGATGGCAATGACGCGACCCGGCCCGCGGCTCGCCTCGGCAAGCTCGACGGCCTCTCGTGTCCGACCCGACGCGGAGATCGCGACGGTGAGCAGCTCCTCGCTCGGCGGCGGCCGGCGATCGGGGTTCGCCGGTTCGGCGATGAACCGCGCGAAGCCGGTATGGAACAGGTCCTCGGCGAGCATCAACGCGAACCGCGAGCTGCCGAGGCCGGCCAACAGGATGAATCGGAACTGGCGCGACGTGGCGAGCCTCAGCGCATCGGCCATCCAGCCCGTGTCGATGGCCCGCTCGACAACATCGGGGACCGACTCGAGGTCGCGGACGAAGGCATCGATGCGCTCGAGCTCGGTCATCGGTCCAGCAACCATCGCATGCCCGCGGACGGCGCGTACATCCACGCCGGCAGGTACGTCGCCGCGTACGAGAACTCGTAGAGCTCCTTCTCCACCTCCAGCGCGTGGAGCAGTCGCGCGTCGATGTCGACCCTGAGGTTGCGCGCCGCTGCCTCAGCGGCGTACGCCTCGAGGAACTTTGCGCGCATCGCGCCGAGCCACGCCTCGATCGCCGGGTCCGCCGCGGACGTGCCGGCAACGAGCTCCGGAATCGGCATGCCCGCGCGGCGCATCCCGGAGCGGGCCACGTGGTCGATCGAGCGGAGCATCGACGCGACATCCCGCAGCGGCGTATCCAGCCGTCGCCGTTCCGCGACGGGCCGCTGCGGCTCCCCTTCCAGGTCGCTGATCAGGAACTGGTAGCCGTCGCGCAGCAGCTGGCCGAGGTGGAGGTCGCCGTGGATCCGCTGGAGCCCGGGCGGTGGCCAATTCGCTGCGGATTCGACCAGCGGCGCCAACGCATCCTCGATGACGTCGCGTCGCTCGACCAGCCAACCCGCGCGCTCCGGGTCCGCCGAGCGGAGGACGCGAACCGCTGTTCGGTGCGCCCTGGCGGCTCGTCGGCGCCACTGTCCCGTGTCGGTCGGGCGCACCCAGCGGCGGTTGAGGGCCGGCTTGAACTTGCGGAACAGCGCCGAATGGAGCCGGGTGGTGGCGCGCGCCGCCGGGACGGCATCGACGATCAGGCTCGGCACGGCACGATTTGGGGCGCCGGCACGCAGCCAGGCCGCGAGACGCTCGGCCAGGTCCTCGAAGGCATCTCCCGCGTCCGGCACGTACTCCTGCGCGAAGGCGAGCGCGAATGACTCGGACCATCGAAGCCGCGCCGCGGACAGCGACACCGTGACCGCGCCACGGTAGGTCGGAACGGGGGCGTCCGGATCGTCCGCGAGCGCGCGCCCCAGCTCGACCTCGGGATTCGGTGTCCTCGTCAGCGCGCGATAGAGCTTGAGCACGGTCGAGTCATCAACGACGACGCTGGTGTGCGACTGATCCTTCCCCAGCGGCGCCACCGTGAGGCCCGAGGGCGTCGATGGGCGGGTCGGGCGGTACGCGTGCAGGCTGGCGCGATCGCCCGTGTGGATCCAGCCGCCACGCATTGCGAGCTCGAGCAGCTCCACCCACGGGCTTCGACCGTCGGCGCTCTCGATCGGCATCGACCGCCAGAGGGATCGACCGCCGTCGACGTCGACGCGGAGGATCAGCAGCGCGCCGCCGCCCGGGAAGTCGAAGCGCTCCTCCACGGTGATCGCCGTGATCGGCCTGGGCGGCGCGGCGAACCAGCGCTGTCCGACGAGATCCGCGGGGTCGAGTCGGTCGCCGACCTGCATTCGCGGAGGCTATCGGGTTCGCTGCGATCGATTTCACGCTCGGAGGCGCCGTTGCGCGCGCCCTCCATGCCGATTGCACGTTGGTTGCGCAATCGGTTAACGAGTTTCGAGCGCCCGGAGTTGGTTAACCGTGAGCAGAACCAACGTGCAAACCCAGGTGGCCGCGACACACGCGGCGCCGTCGTGCGTGACGCGAGCCGTGTCGCGCGGTCGTGCGTGAAGTGAGCCGTGTCGCGCTGCGGCGCGAGCTGGCGGCGGGCCGCGTGGCGCTGCCGCCCGTGCCGGCCGCCGGGGCCGCCG
>DATFHO010000063.1:0-36341 GCA_035248345.1 Candidatus Limnocylindrales bacterium | reverse complement strand
TAGTGCTCGAGCGGTGACTGCTCAGTGGTCGAGAGCACGCCCTCGACGCCCTTGCCCATGTCGAGGATCATCGCCCGCGGCTCGACGCGGTTGACCGTGCCGGTGACGAGCTCACCTTCCTTGTCCGCGAACTGGTCGAACACGGCGTCGCGCTCCGCCTCGCGGAGGCGCTGGAGGACGACCTGCTTCGCGGTCTGGGCGCCGATGCGCCCGAAGGTGTCGCCATCGAGCTCCTCGATCTCCACGAGCTCACCCGGGATGGCGTCGGCCTTGTGGGTCTTCGCCTCCTCGAGCGTGAAGTGCGTGAGCTGCTGCTCTTCCTCGATCGGCTCGTTGGTCGCGATGCGGGCGCGATAGACCCGGATGCGGCCGCTGTCTGCGTCGATCTGGACGTGAATGTCCTCTTCGTTCGCGACGCGCCGGTAGGCGGCGGCAATCGCGTCCTCGACCGTTCGGATGAGCTGCTCGCGGGAGACCTGCTTCTCCGCGTTGAGCTGCAGGAGCGCGCCGATGAAGTCACGGCTCATGGCGTCAGTCCTCCTCCTGTGCTCCCGGATCTGGCTCGGTCAATCCCCTTCGCCCCGAAAAAAAACGTGGGGGTCACCCACGTTGTGAGGCGGCCATCTGCTGCTCGCGGAAGTATACACCCGGCCTCGTGGATCGTCGGAGAAGCACCCGATCAACCGTCGACTAGCGCGCTCCGACGGCCTCCTTGCCGTAGCGGCGCTCGACATAGCCGTCGAGGATGTCGGTGAACTCGTCGACGAGGTGGTCGCCGCGCAGCGTGCGGTCGAGCTTGCCGTCGATGAACACCGGCGCAACCGGTTCCTCGAACGTGCCGGGCAGCGAGATTCCGATGTCGGCATGCTTCGATTCGCCGGGGCCGTTCACGACGCAGCCCATCACCGCGACCGCCATGTCCTCGACACCGGGGTACTGGGCCCTCCACTCGGGCATGCGCTCTCGGAGATGGGCCTGGATCTTCTCGGCCATCTCCTGGAAGAACGTGGAGGTCGTTCTGCCGCAGCCCGGGCACGCGCTGACCTGGGGCAGGAAGCTCCGCATCCCGAGGGACTGGAGGACCTGCTGCGCGACACGCACCTCTTCCTCGCGCTCGCCGCCGGGGGCGGGCGTCAGGGAGACCCGGATCGTGTCGCCGATCCCCTCCTCCAGCAGGATCGAGAGCCCGGCGGTCGACGCCACGATGCCCTTCATCCCGAGGCCGGCCTCGGTCAGGCCGAGGTGCAGCGGGTAGTCGCAGCGCGCCGCGAGGTTGCGATACACGTCGACGAGGTCGCGAACGTTCGAGACCTTCGCCGAGATGATGATCCGGTCGTGCCCGAGGCCGGTTTCCTCGGCGAGCTCGGCGGAACGCAGCGCGGACTGGAGCATGGCCTCGATCATCACGTCGCGGCTGTCGCGCGGCGCGGCGGACGCCGCGTTCTCGTTCATGAGGTCGGTCAGGAGCGCCTGGTCGAGCGAGCCCCAGTTCACGCCGATCCGAACGGGCACGTCGTTCTCGATCGCGACGCGGACGATCGTCTGGAAGTTCTCGTCGTGCCGCTTCGCGCCGACGTTGCCCGGGTTGATGCGGTACTTCGCCAGCGCGCGAGCCATCTCCGGGTACTCGACCAGGAGCTGGTGGCCGTTGTAGTGGAAGTCGCCGATGACCGGCACCCCGACGCCCAGGTCGCGAAGCTTCCGGATCATGTCGGGGACGGCGGCCGCAGCGGCGTCGTTGTTGACGGTGACGCGAACGAGCTCCGAGCCCGCGTGCGCGAGCCGCGCGACCTGGATCGCGGTGGCGTCCGGGTCCGCGGTGTCCGTGTTCGTCATCGACTGCACGACGACCGGGTGACCGCTCCCGACGGGCACGCCGCCCACGTTGACCGTGACGGTCCGGCGTCGCTCGGGCAGGCTCACGTCCGTGACCTCAGCGCTGGCCGAGGTTTGCGATGTCGAAGCCCGAGATCCAGAACACGAACGCCAGCAGGAACACGAACCCGACGGCATAGGTGAGTCGCTCCGCCCGCAGGCTGACCCGCGCGCCGAACAGCCGCTTGAGGATGAGCATCGCCATCCGACCGCCGTCGAGCGGCGGGAACGGCAGGATGTTCACGACCGCGAGGTTGATCGACAGCACGCCGGCGACGAAGAGCAGCACGATCGGGCCGACGCCGAGCAGGACGTCGGCAAGCGTCACGGCGATGCCGATGGGGCCGGCAGCGGGCGGCTGCGCGGTCGGATCCTTGACGAACCCGTTCACGAGATCGCCGAGGCCGGAGAGGATGAGGCCACCCCACCTGCCCACGGAGCTCGCAGCGATCCCGACCGACGCCACCGGATCGTGTCCGACGTACGCATAGGTCTGCTCGGCGAGGCGCACGCCCAGGGCGCCGCGCGTCGCCGACAGCTCGGCGGCGGGGCGCAGCGTTGCCTGCACCTGGCCCTCGCTGCCGTCCGGGTGGCGGATGCTCAGCGTGATGGTCTCGCCGGCGTGACTGCGCAGCACGTCGCCGACGGAGCTGCCACCGAGCATCTCGACGCGCGAGCCGTTGATCGCGTAGATCTCATCGCCTTCGACGATCCCGATCGTCGCGGCGGGCGATCCCGCCTCCACCGAGCCGACCTTGGCGCCGACCGTCGGGGTCGCCAGCCACGCGATCAGGAAGAAGATCACGAACGCCAGGACCACGTTCATCACGACGCCGGCGACGAGGATCGCAAGCCGAACGCGCAGCGGCTTCGCCGAGAACGACCGGGGGTCCTCCTCGCCGTCGCCATCCTCGCCGTCCATGCGCACGAAGCCACCGATCGGCAGCCAGTTCAGGGTCAGCAGGGTCTCGCCCTTCGATCGCAGCACCTTCGCGCGCGGCGGGAATCCGAACCCGAACTCGAGGACGCGGACGTCGAAGAAGCGGGCCGTTAGGTAGTGCCCGAGCTCGTGCATGAGCACGATCCCGCCGAGCACCACGATGAACAGCACGATCGCGAGCAGCGTGAAGAGGACGCCTTCCATCAGGCTGTCGCTCCGGTCGCGGCACCGGGCGCCGCGAAAGCCGCGCGGACCTCCCGGTCGAGCGCCACGAGCTCGTCGAGGTCGGGATCCGGGCCGCCAACGGCGCCGAACCGCTCCATGGCCGCGTCCAGCATGCGCGGGATGCCCGTGAAGCCGAGGGTGCCATCGAGGAAGCGCGCGACCGCGACGTCATCCGCGGCGATCAGCGCCGCAGTTGCGCGCGGGCCGAGCTGCCCCGCCTCGCGGGCGATGCGGAGCGCGGGGAACCGTTCGAGGTCCGGGGCGCGGAAGTCCAGCCGCGCGATCCCGATGAGGTCGGGCGCGGCAGCCGGCGAGGCGTGGCGATCGGGATGCGTGAGCGCGTATTGGATCGGAAGTCGCATGTCGGGCGTGCCCAGCTGTGCCTTGAGGGAGCCGTCGACGAACTGAACGGCGGAGTGCACGACAGACTGCGGATGGATCACGACGTCGATGCGCTCGTAGCCGACATCGTAAAGCCAGTGCGCCTCGATGACCTCCAGGCCCTTGTTCGCGAGCGTCGCCGAGTCGACGGTGATCTTCGAACCCATCGACCACGTCGGGTGGCGCAGCGCCCGTTCGGGCGTGATCGCCGCGAAGTCGGCGGCCGGCACATCGAGGAACGGGCCGCCCGATGCGGTCAGCACCAGGCGATCGACGCGTGCCATCGATTCCCCGACGAGGCACTGCCAGATCGCGGAGTGCTCCGAGTCGATCGGCCGGAGCCAGCCCAATGGGCTCGCGAGCGCGTCGCGCGGATCGGTGCTCGCGCGGTTCGCGGCGAGCGCTCGCGCGCGCGGCATCACGAGATGGCCGCCCGCAACGAGCGTCTCCTTGTTCGCCGTCGCGACGACCTTGCCCGCATCGAGGGCGGCGAGGACCGGCCGCAGGCTCACGACGCCGCCCGTTCCCACGATGACCAGATCCACGTCATCGCGCGTCGCGAGCTCGATCAGCGCCTCCTCGCCCTCGAGGACGCCGGTTCCCGCCGGCAGGCCGTCGAGCGCGCGCGCGGCAGCGGGCTCGGTCAGCGCAACGGCAGCCGGCCGATGGACGCGAGCCTGCTCGGCGAGGGTGGATGCGCTCCTGCCGGCGGCCAGCGCGACGACACGAAACGCGGGATCGCCGGCCAGGACGTCAAGCGCCTGGCGCCCGATCGAACCGGTCGAGCCGAGCAGGGCGACACCGCGTGGCGTGTCCGCCCGCGTGCCCGCCGGCGCCGCCCCGCTCCCCCGCCCCGGTTCAGTGGAGGATGCTGACGACATAGAAGTACGCCACGGGTGCCGCAAAGAGGAACGAATCGACGCGGTCGAGGATGCCGCCGTGGCCCGGGATGAGCGTGCCCGACTCCTTCGCTCCTGCCGCGCGCTTCAGCATGGACTCGGCGAGGTCGCCCGCCTGCGCCGCGGCGCCGACGAGGACGCCCATCACCAGGCCCGCCGGCCATGGCCGGCCGAGGAGCGCCGTGAACAGCGCCCCGACGATGGCCGCCGCCACGAGCCCGCCGATGACGCCTTCCTGCGTCTTCGACGGCGAGATGTGGGCCATGAAGGGGCGCCTCCCGTACTGCCGGCCCGTGAAGTACGCGGCCGTGTCGAACGCCCAGACGATGAGGACGACTGCCAGGATCCATCCCCGGCTCGGGCCGAGGAATCCGAGCAGTGCGGAGGGGTCGACGGGCGCCTCCGCGGCGGTGAGCCGCACGACGAACCCGAGCAGTCCCACGTACAGCGCCCCGAATGTCGTGGTCGCGAAGATCGCGAGCCCTTCCCGCGGGTCCAGCCGCGTGAGCGCGCCCACCCCGACGAGCACGATCCCAAGACCGGCGAGCAGGATCCCGGATCCGCCCGGGAGCTCCTTCACGGAATCACCGAGTGCGACGACCACCGCCAGGACGATCCCGAAGGCCGGGAGCGAGTGATGGCCCGCGCGAGTCAGGAGCTTGAACGCCTCCCACGCGGCGAGCACGACCGCCACGCCCACGACGAGCACGATCGCCCAGCCGCCGAGCCACAGCGCGACGAGCAGGGGCGGGATCAGGATCGCGGCGCTGCGGGCCCGATCTCGGAGCATGTCGGACCTACTTCCCGAAACGGCGGGTCCGGCTGGCGTACTCCGCCAGAGCCTGGTCGAGATCGGCCGGCCCGAAGTCCGGCCACAGCGTGTCGCTCGTGATCAGCTCGGCGTAGGCGGCCTGCCAGATGAGGAAGTTCGACAGCCGATGCTCGCCGCCGGTCCGGATGACGAGGTCCGGGTCCGGGAGCCCGGCCGTGTACAGGGCGTTCGAGACGGTGGATTCGTCGATGGCGTCCGCCGACGCGCCCGACGACACGATCGCGCGGACCGCGTCCACGAGCTCGGTTCGACCGGCGTAGTTGAAGGCGATGTTGAGCACGAGCCGCTCGCCGTCTGCCGTTGCCGCGAGCGCCGACTCGATCGACGCGCGCGTCGCTTCGGGCAGCTCATCGCGCCGGCCGAGCAACCGCACGCGGACGCCCTGGGCGCGAAGCTCGGCGGTCTCGCTGCGGATCGCGCTCTCGAGAAGGCCGAAGAGGCCCACGACCTCTTCGTCCGTCCGCGCCCAGTTCTCTCGACTGAAGGCATACAGGGTGAGGACCGGCAGCTCGCGCCGGACCGCGTGGCGCAGGACCTCGCGGATCGCTTCGACGCCGGCTGCGTGCCCCTCGATCTCGGACGCGCCGCGGGCGCGGGCCCAGCGGCGATTGCCGTCCATGATGATCGCGACGTGCCGTGGCATGTCGGATCGCCCGCGGTCCGCCTCGGCGGCAGTCTCGCCCTCGTGGGCGCGCGGCGGAGCGTCGGTCGGACGGATCAGCGGCGCACCCGCCACTAGACCTCGAGGACCTCCTGCTCCTTCGCCGCACCGATGCGATCGACCTCGTCGATGTTGCGATCGGTCGTCTTCTGGAGGAGCTCCTGCAGCTTGCGACCCTCGTCCACGCCGACCTCGCCGTCCTTCTCGAGCTTCTTCAGGTGGTCCGCGGCGTCACGCCGGAGGTTGCGGATCTCGACCCGCGCCTCCTCCATGCGCTTGTGGACCTGCTTGACGAGGTCGTGCCGTCGCTCCTCGGTCAGCGCCGGGATGTTGAGCCGGACGACGTTGCCGTCGACGTTCGGCGTCAGCCCGATGTCGCTCTTGGTGATGGCCCGCTCGATCGCCCCCAGGGCGCTCCGATCCCACGGCTGGATCACGATCTGGTGCGGCTCCGGGACGCTGATGCCGGCCAGCTGGTTGAGTGGCGTCTGGGTGCCGTAGTAGTCGATGTGGATGCGCTCGACGAGGCCCGTCGAGGCGCGGCCCGTCCGGATGTTGCCGAGGTCCCGCTCGAGGACCTCGACGGCGCGGGCCATCTTGCTGTCGGCCGACGTGATCGCCTCGTGGCTCATGCCTGTACCTCCGCGGGGCCCGAGATGCGGGTCCCAACCGGCTCCCCGGCAGCGACCTTGGCGATGTTGTCCGGCCCGTTCAGGTCGAAGACGACGATCGGAAGGTCGTTCTCCATGCACAGCGAGACGGCGGCGCCGTCCATGACCTTGAGCTGGTCGCGCAGCAGGTCCGCGTACTCGAGCCGCTCGAAGCGGCGCGCGCCCGGCACGGTCATGGGATCGGCATCGTAGACCCCGTCCACCTTGGTTGCCTTCATGAGCACGTCCGCGCCGATCTCGACGGCACGCAGCGCGGCCGCGGTGTCGGTCGTGAAGTACGGGTTGCCGGTGCCCGCGACGAAGATCGCGACGCGACCTTTCTCGAGGTGCCGGACCGCACGGCGCCGGATGTACGGCTCCGCGATCTCGTTCATCGCGATCGCGGTCATGACGCGCGTCGGGACGCCCGCGCGCTCGAGGGCGTCCTGCAGCGCAAGGCCGTTCATGACCGTGGCGAGCATGCCGATGTAGTCGCCGGTCGCGCGGTCCATCCCCTGGGCGGACGCGGCCATGCCCCGGAAGATGTTGCCGCCACCGACGACGATGCCGACCTGGACGCCGCCCGCCTGCACCTGCGCCACCTGTGCTGCGATGAAGGTGCACACGGCGGGATCGACGCCGTACGGCTTGCTGCCGAGCAGCGCCTCGCCGGAGAGCTTGAGCAGGATCCGCTGGTAGCGGCCTTCGCTCACTTGTCCTCCCCGAGCGCAAATCGCTCGAAGCGACGGACCTGGATGTTCTCGCCGATGGTCGCGATCGCCTCGGTGATCAGGTCGCGCACCGGGCGCTCCTCGTCGCGGAACGGCTGCTCGAGGAGCACCCCGCCGGGCTCGGCGAACCACTTCTTGAGGCGGCCGTCGACGATCTTGGAGCGGACCTCCTCGGGCTTGGTCTTGACGTCGTCGGCGTCGAGGAGCTCTTGGCGCCTGGCCTCGAGCTGCTCTGCTGGGATGCCCTCGATGCTGACGTACTTCGGGTACGTCGCGGCGACCTGGATGGCGAGGTCCCGAACGAGCTTCTGGAACTGCTCGGTGCGAGCGACGAAGTCCGTCTCGCAGTTGACCTCGATGAGCACGCCGACGCGGCCGCCGGTGTGGATGTAGCTGGAGATGAGGCCCTCGCGGGCGTCGCGACCGGCCTTCTTGGCGGCCGCGGCAAGGCCGCGCTCGCGAAGGATCGCGGTGGCCTTGTCGAGGTCGCCGCCGGCCTCCTCGAGGGCGCGCTTGCAGTCCATCATCCCGGCGCCGGTTCGGTCGCGCAGTTCCCTGACCGCGCTTGCGGTGATCTCGGCCATGAAGGTCGTGTGCTCCTGTTCGTGTGCTGCGGGCGGCTCGGCCCGCGGATGGCTTCGGTGGGGCGGCGGCGTCGCGATCGACCGGCTGGGCCGGCAAGCCGGACGCCGCGCGTGATCAGGCGGGGCTCGCGTCCCTGGATTCGGCCTCGGCTGCCTCGCGGGCGAGCTCGGCGGCGATGTCCTCGGGCGACGCACCGGCCTCCTCGGCGGGGGCCGCCGTGGCAGCCGGGCCGCCGGGCAGGAGGTCGTCCTCCTCGTCCGGAGCGAAGCTCAGCGCGCCGCCACCCGCGAGGGCGGCAACGAGCTCGTCGGTCGCGGTGGCGTCGTCGTACTGGGGCTCGTCGACCACCTCGACCTCGGGCTCCACCGCGCGGCTCGCGCGCTCCTGGGCGCCCTCGATCGCCGCGTCGGCGACGAGCTGGCAGAGGAGGCGGATCGAGCGGATGGCGTCGTCGTTGGCCGGGATGATGAAGTCGAGCTCATCCGGATCGACGTTCGTGTCGCCGGTGCCGACCACGGGGATCTCGAGGCGGTTCGCCTCTGCGACCGCGATGCGCTCGCGGTGCGGATCGACGATGAAGATCGCGCCCGGGACGCGCTTCATCTTGCGGATGCCGCCGAGCGTCAGGTTGAGCTTCGTGAGCTCCTCCGTCAGCTTCGCGGCTTCCTTCTTCTGGAGTCGATCCAGGTCACCGGTGTCCCGGCGTGCCTCGAGCTGGTCCAGCAGGCCGATGCGCTTCTTGATCGTGACGAAGTTGGTGAGCATGCCGCCGAGCCAGCGCTTGTTGACGTACGGCATGCCGGCGCGCGTCGCCTCTGCGGCGAGGGGCTCCTGGGCCTGCTTCTTCGTCCCGACGAACAGGACGACGTCGCCGCGGGCGACCGTCTCACGGACGAAGTCGAGGGCGACCTCGAGCCGCTTCGCGGTCTGGGCAAGGTCGATGATGTGGATGCCATTGCGCTCCGCGAAGATGAACGGCTTCATCTTGGGATTCCAGCGGCGGGTCTGGTGGCCGAAGTGGACACCCGCCTCGAGCAGCTGGCGCATCGAGATTTGCGGCACGGTCTGACTGCCTCCTGTCGGTTCTGTTCCGCCGCGGACCCTCGTCGGGAACCGAGGCCCTCCTGGGTGGGCCGCCGGCACCGCCCCGAATCGGTACGGTCCGCGTGTGAGCTCCAGCGCTGGTTGTTCGCCTGATGGCGCCTGCGCCGGGCGGTCGATTGCCACGGACGGTTCCGCGGCCGGCGGATACTACCACGGGTCCCGTTCAGGCCCGGTGCGGTTCCCGTTCGGGCGCCGCTCCGGCGCCGTTGCGGCACGTCACGGCCGCTCACGGAAGCTCGGGCGCCTCCGACGGCCACATGCGCGATTCCATCTACGAGTTTGACGCGGTTAGGCCGCCCGGAGCCCTGAGCACGTCGGTTTGTGCGCATCGGCGACCGACATTGACCTGGTTTGGGCCTCCGGACACGCCGAACGGCGCGAACCTGGTCGGACTCGGCTCCGTGGTGCTCATCCGGCGCCGAGGTTGCGGTGGTGTCGCGTGATACCGCCGGGCTCGACGACGACCAGATCCAGTCGCAGCGGCAGCCGTGGCACCGCGGTCCCATCCCCGAAGGCCTTGCGGCCGACCAATCCGATGGCGGCCGCTCGAAGCCGCGCCACCTTCGCTCGGTCGATCGTCTCCTCCGCGAGCCCGTAGTCGCGCCGGGAACGCCAGCGCACCTCGACGACCACGAGTGCCGGCCCTCCTGGGTCCACGCCGACCAGGTCGAGCTCGGCGCGGCCCACGCGCACATTCCGTCCGAGGATCGTCCAGCCCGCGGCCGCGAGCCGCTCGGCGACGAGCAACTCGGCGGCGTCGCCCGCCTGCTGGGCGGCAGTTCGCATCCGGACACGATGGGCGGTAGCGCTCACGAGCGGCTTACCCGCAGATCACCCCCGGATCACCCGCCGATCACCCGCCGATCACCCGCCGATCAACCCGGCGCCGAGCGCGCCGATCTCGCGTCGAAGCGTCAGGCCGGCGCGCCGAACGTGCCGGCGCACGCGCAGCGGCGTCGACGAAAAAGCGCCAGCGGAGGGCCGGACGAACCGGCCCGCCGGCGCGTCGGCGCCCCACTCGATCAGGGGCAGGCACGCAACGAGGATCGCCGGCGTGTTGATCCAGACGGTCGGAAGCGCGAAACAGACCGCCACGGGAACGGTCCACCGCCGGTCGGACCGCGCGCCCCACCACAGCAGGGCGACGACGAACGGTAGCCGCGCCACCAGGGGAACCGGCAGGTACACGCCCGCCGACGGAGTCGGGAACTGGAAACGGAAGAGCATGTCCAGCCAGCCCAGCCACGAGCCCGGCGCGAGCAGCACGGACAGCCCTACGACGGCGGCCGTCGCGCCGGTGGCGATGAAGAAGGCACGCCACTCTCGCCGGAACGCGAACCACAGCACCCCGACGCCCGGCGTGACCTTCGTGATGAACGGGATGATCCACGCGGCCGGCCATCGGAAGCCGGCAACCACGGCCGCCGCGAGCAGCAGGTCGGTCTGCCCGATCGCGAGGCTGATCGCGACCGGCGCGAACAGCCCGATGAGGACCGCCCGCCAGCCCGTCAGCCAGAACAGCACGACACCGAGCGCAGCCGTCCACAGCGCCGCGAACGCGGCAGCGGCAGCGCCGTCAGCGGCGAGATGAACTGGGCGAACGCCGGCGAGTACAGGTAATCCCCGGTGTGCCCCGGGACGGCCGTTGAATAGTCCAGCCCGAAGCGGGTCGCCCAGTACGCCCACAGATCGAAGATCCGGTCGTTCCATGGGTAGATTGAAAGCAGGCGAACAACGACGAGGATCCCCACGACCAGCACCACGATCGACGTTCCGAGACGCCGGGCGAACACCCCGCCGGCCACGGCGGTCAGGCGAAGGCGTCGGGGCTCGGTGCCTGGAGCGGCTGGTCTGCCTCTCGAAGGATGGCCTCGACCTCGGCGAACGCTGCCACAGCGTCGTCCGCGGGTTGCAGTGTCGTGATGCCGTCGAGCCGATCGAGCTCGCGCGCGTTCGCCTCCTCCTCGACGGAGGCGACCGCCTCGTCGAACAGGTCGAGGCTGATCTGGTCGCCCGCCAGCGTCCGCTGGAGGGCCAGGAAGGAGCGCCGGTGGTACGGCGTCAGCCCGAGCTTCCGGATCGCGTCCCGGTGCTCTTTCGTGGCATAGCCCTGGTTGCGCTCCCAGCCGTAGCCGGGGTAGCGCGCGGCGAGCAACGTCATCATCCGGTCGCGCACGACCTTCGCGACGACCGACGCACAGGCGATCGTGTACACCTTCGCGTCGCCGTCGACGATGGCCGTATACGGCCCGACGGCGGCTTCGAACCCGGCGATCCGGTTTCCGTCCACGAGAACGTGATCATGCCCACCGAGCCTTGCAACGGCGCGCCGCATCGCCAGGTGGGTGGCGTGATAGATGTTCAGGGTGTCGATCTCGCGGACGGACGCCGCGCCGAGCCCGACCGCGACGGCACGGCGGCGGATGATCGGCGCAAGCCGCTCGCGCTGGGCGGCGGAAAGGGTCTTGGAGTCGCGTACGCCCGGAATGCGGTGGGATCCGGGCTTCATGATCACCGCGGCGGCGACGACCGCCCCGCACGTCGGCGCGACGCCGACCTCGTCGATGCCCGCGACGCGCAGCGCGCCGCCATTCCAGTGGCCGCGCTCGAAGCGGAGGGTGGGAACTCGCGGCGCCATCGCGCTGCTCAGGGTAGCGAGAACGGAGGCGGGACCACGATGTGCCGAACGGGCCGAAACGGCCCGGCGCGTCAGCCCTGCGCGTCAGCCCTCAGCGCTGGGCCTTGTCGCGTTACGCCTTGGTGCGGCGCTCGCGCAGGGTCGCGGCCTTGCCGACGCGATCCCGGAGGAAGTACAGCTGGGCGCGGCGCACGCGGCCGTGGCGAACGACCTCGATCTTCTCGACACGCGGGCTGTTGACCATGAACGTCCGCTCGACGCCGACGCCGCTCGCGATCTTGCGGACGGTGATCGACTTCGCGATCCCGCCGCCCTTGAGGCGCATGATCGTGCCCTCGAAGACCTGGATCCGCTCCTTGCCGCCCTCGACGACCTTCGCGGACACCTTCACGGTGTCACCGGAGGCAAGCTCCGGGAGGTCCGTACGGATCTGGTCGGCGACGATCTCGTCGAGCACGTTCACGTGGTTGGCGTCCTGTTCGTATGCGGCGCGCGGCGGCGCCGTGGGATGTCATTGGGAGCCGACCGGGCGGTCGACGGCGGCGAACGATAGCACGGGGCCGCGCCTGGCGTCGAACCCTCAGCCTTCCGGCGGCAGCAGGTCCGGACGCCGGGCACGGGTCCGGGCGAGCGCGGCGGCCCGGCGCCATTCGCGCACCGCGGCGTGGTTGCCGCTCACGAGGATTTCCGGCACGCCTTGGCCCCGGAACTCCGCGGGCCGCGTGTACTGCGGGTACTCGAGGATCCCGTCTGCGAACGACTCCTCGGTCGTCGACAGCTCGTCGATGGCGCCCGGCAGGAGGCGCGTGACCGCGTCGATGACGACGAGTGCGGCGAGCTCGCCGCCAGTCAGCACGTAGTCCCCGATCGACAGCTCGAGATCGACGAGCCCCCTGATCCGGTCGTCGATGCCCTCGTAGCGCGGGCATAGCAGCACGAGGTGGGTGTGCGTCGCGAGCTCGGTCGCCGAGGCCTGCCGGAACGTCGTGCCACCCGCATCGAGCAGGATGACCGTGGAGTCTGGGCGCCGGAGCGCGTCGATCGCGGCCGCAACGGGCTCAGGGCGCAGGACCATGCCCGCTCCCCCGCCGTAGGGTGCGTCATCGACGCTGCGGTGCCTACCGATCCCCCACTGGCGCAGGTCGTGGATCCGGATGGTCGCGAGTCCCTGCGACTGGATCCGCGCCGGGATGCTTGCCGAGAGCGGGCCCTGGAGCATCTCGGGAAACAGGCAGACGACGTCGATCTCGAGGGTCACGACGGGCCGCCGTCGTCCCCCGAGCCGGGACTGCCCGAGGCATCGGACGCGCCCGCCGCGCCATCGACGGGCTTTGCGCCCTTGCCATGGCGCGACCAGCGCGGTCGCCGGCGCGGCTTCGTGCTCGTCTTCTCTGGCGCATCGACCACGGCGCCGCCGAGGTCGAGCACCGCCTCGTCGACGATGATCTCGCCGCGCTCGGGCGCGAAGGACGTGATCACGTCACGGACGGCTGGCAGGTCGAACTCACCCGGCGGGCCGCCACGGACGACGTAGACCTCGTTCTCGCCGGCGCGGTAGACGTCCGCAACCCGGCCGAGCTCGGCGCCCTTGGAATCGCGCACCACGGAACCGACGACCTCGTGCCAGTACGCGGCACCGGCATCGAGGTCCGCCGCGCGATCCACCAGGATCTCGAGGTACGCGTCGCGCAGGCGCTCCGCCGCGTTCCGCGACGGGATCTCGCGGAAACGCAGGCGCCAGCCCGGCCCGTCCTCGACCGCCCCGGCGCTCTCGACGGTCAGCGGCCGCGGGTCGCCCTCGACGCGCAGGACGCTGCCCGGCGCGAATCGATCCTCAGGGCGGTCCGTGAGGACCTCGACCCGCACGGCGCCGTTGAGCCCGTGCAGGCCGCGCACCTGCGCGACCACGAGCCGCACCGCCGCCGATGCGTCGCCAGGCTCGCGAGGGTCGCGAGGCTCGCCCACGCGAGGCTCGCTCAGATGATCTCGAGCTGGACCGAGCTGCCCTCGCGGGCCGCGGTCACCTTGAGCAGCGTTCGGAGCGCCTTCGCGACGCTGCCGTTGCGCCCGATCACCTTGCCCATGTCGTCTTCGGCGACGTGGAGCTCGATGACCATGCCCTCGTCATCCTCGACCTCGGTGACCTTCACGGCCTCCGGATCGTCGACGAGCGACTTTGCGACGTACTCGACGAGCTCCTTCGCGCTCACTTCGCCGCCGCCTTCGAGGCCTTGGCCTTCGGCGCGGGCGCGGCCTTCTCCGCCGGCATCACGCCGGCTGCGCGGAACAGGCGGGCGACGGTCTCGGACGGCAGGGCGCCCTTCGCCATCCATGCCTGTGCCTTCTCGGCGTCGACTGTGAACGTGACCGGCTCGGTGCGCGGGTTGTAGTGCCCGAGCGTCTCGAGCGACCGGCTGTCCCGGGCGCTTCGCGAATCGGCCACCACCACGCGGTAGCTCGGCTGCTTGTGGGCCCCGACGCGGGTCAATCGAATGCGAACTGCCATGTGCTTCCTCCTGGGTTTGCTGGCTGGTTGGTTGTCCGGCTACGGCGCGACGGTGAGCGCCAGCCTGAAGCTGCCGTTCACGCCGTTGCCGATGACGGTGTAGATGAAGCCCTCGACGGGATCGAGGTACGCCTTGACCTCGGCCGGGATGGCGGGTCCGCCCAGCGCCGCGGCGGCCGACTCGACCCAGTCGATGGTCGCGCCCGCCGCGACGTAGACCACGACCTGCGGGTTCGCGAGGCCTCGGGCGATCGCGCGCTTGTATGCCGCGTCCTCGGCGAGGCTCGCGCCGGGCTTCACGCCCAGCGCCTTCTCCATCGCGCCCGTGCCGACGCCCACGACCACGACCTTGTCCTTCGCCGCGATCGACAGGTCGAGCGGAACGGCGGCTCCCGAGGGCGTGCCGGAGAGGGCGCCGGCGTCCGGGATGTGGATCGTGGTGACCTTGATGCCCTCGATGGTGGACGTCGTGACGTCGATGTCGCCACCGAGCGCGCCGAGCCCGAGGAGGGTCTCGAGCGCCGTCACCTTTGCCGACGCGGTCCCCGCATCGGCGGCGCCGAGCAGGATCGCGCCGGCAGGCGTTTCGCCGTTGCGGAACACGACGAAGCCCGCCTCGTCGACCCAGCCGATGAGGCCGTCGACGCCGCCGAACTGGTCCAGCTGCTTGAGCGCCTCGGCCATCTGCGGGTTCGCCTGGAGCTGCGTGAAGAAGTTGTGCATCGACGTCGAGAACCCCTGGGACTCGGCGAACGCCAGCGTGTCCGGGGGCGCGAACGCCGTGAGCGCGACGGGGTGGACCGGTGGATAGGTTGCCTGCGACGGCACCGCGGACGGGTTCGCCGGCGGTGCGGTGATGACGTCGAGCACGAGCGCGTCGCTCTCCGCGCGCAGCCCGGCCATCACCCATTCGGGCAGGAGGCTCGTGAGGTTCTCAAGGGCGGCTTCCGGTGCCGACGTCGGCATCGCCTTCGCCAGCGAGGTCCCGTCGACGTAGAGCGTCGCGAGCCGGTCGAGGCCGAGCTGGGCGCGCGCCGCCTGGTAGCGGGGGCTCTTGTCGATGCCGGTCGCGGCCTTGTGCGTGTCCAGCGCGCTCTTGACGCCGGGTTCGTCGCCGATGAGCAGGAACCGCCCATCGACCGCGCATGCGCTCCTCGAGCCCGATGCGAGCCAGATCTGCGTCCCGTTGTACTGCTCGCTGGTGAGCGATGCCCCGTTCGAGGCAGTGGTGCAGTCGAAGGCGCCGTTGATCGTTGCGACGAGCACCACGTCCTGCGCCTCGTCGGTCGTCGCCATCCCCTCGAACGAGTGGACGCTGAGGACCATCGGATTGGTGACCAGCGGCTTGACGATCTTGTCGTAGTCGACCTGCGAGCCGGCATTCGCGAGCAGGCGCTTGAGCGCCTCGTCGATCTTCGTCGGCAGCGTCGACTGGTCCTGGAAGCCGGGGAAGTGCGCCAGCAGGTTGCCCGCGTTCTGGAGCTGGTCGCCCGGCAGGTCCATCCGCACCTCCATGACCACGGCTGCGTCGCCCGGGATGTACCCGAACGCCTCGGGCGCCGAAGGCTTGCCGAAGAACGTCAGCGCACCAATGACGACGGCGATCGCGACGGCGACGACGCCGAGGGCGACGAACCAGCGCGCCTTCGAGCCACCGGCCGCGGCAACCGGAACCGGGGTCGTCGCGGCGGCAGGGGTGCTCGACGCGGCGGCCGGGTCGACGCCACGCGTCGCGGCCTCGGACGTGGCGACGCCGGGGGCCGGCGTGATCTCGCCGTTCATGGTCGGGTCGTTCTCGACCTCCGGATCCGGCTGGCCCAGGTCGTATCGCTGGGTCTGGTCGTCCGTCATCGCGCTACCGCCTCCCCGTCGGCAATCCGCCGAGCAGTCCGCGTCCGCGGCCACCGGCGAGCTGCTTCATCATCCGCTGCATCTCGGTGAACTGCTTGACGAGCTTGTTCACCTCGGTCAGGTTGGTGCCGGCGCCCGTTGCGATCCGGCGGCGGCGCGAGCCGTTGAGGATGTTGGGATCGCGACGCTCCCGGGGCGTCATCGAGCGGATGATCGCCTCCGTTCGCTTGAGATCCCCACGATCCACCGCGTCCTGCGCTTCCTTGGCCATGTTGCCCATGCCCGGGATCATGCCCACGAGCTGGCCGATCGGGCCCATCTTCTGGACCTGCTGGAGCTGGTCGAGGAAGTCCTCGAGCGTGAACTCCGCCTTCCGCAGCTTCTCCTCGAGCTTCGCGGCCTGCGCGGCATCGACGTGCTCCTGCGCCCGCTCGACGAGGGTCATCACGTCGCCCATCCCGAGGATGCGGCCGGCGAGCCGGTCCGGGTGGAACACCTCGAGCGCGTCCGTCTTCTCCCCGGTGCCCAGGAACTTCACGCCGAGGCCCGTGACGGTGGCGATGGACAGCGCGGCACCGCCGCGAGCGTCGCCATCGATCTTGGTCAACACGAGGCCGGTCACGGGGACCGCGGCGGCGAAGGCCTGCGCGACACCAACCGCCTCCTGTCCGGTCATCGCGTCGACGACGAGCAGGGTCTCGACCGGGTGGACCGCCTTGTTCACCGCGGCGATCTCGGCCATGAGCTCGTCATCAATCGTCAGGCGGCCCGCGGTGTCGACGATGATCGTGTCGCGGGTCAGCCGCTGCGCGGTCTCAAGCGCGCCCTTCGCGATGTCGACGGTCTTCGTGCCGGCGGGCGCCCGGTGGACCGGGATGTCGAGCGCCCTGCCGAGCGTCTCGAGCTGGTCTGCGGCGGCGGGGCGGTACGGGTCCGCGGCGACGAGGAGCGGGCGGCGGCCCTGCTTGACGATGTACTTCGCGAGCTTCGCCGAGGTCGTGGTCTTGCCGGAACCCTGGAGGCCCACGAGCGCGACCACGGCGGGGTTGCCGTGGAGCCGGAACGTCCGATCGCCTGCCGAGAGGAGCTCCACGAGCTCGTCGTGGACGATCTTCACGATCTGCTGGCCGGCGCTCAGGCTCGACAGGATCTCGGCTCCGACCGCCTTCTCTCGAATGCGCGTGACGACGTCCTTGACGACCTTGAAGTTGACGTCGGCCTCGAGGAGGGCCAGCCGGATCTCGCGGGCGGCGGCGTCGACGTCGGCCTCGCTCACCCGACCGCGGCCGGTCAGGTTGCCGAGCGTCTTGCGCAGTCGTTCGCTGAGGCTGTCGAACACGAAGAAGCAGGGACTCCGCTAACCCTTGTGGAAGACGAGCGCGGCAAGTGCCGCGGGGCCGGAGCGCGGGTTCTGGCGCGCCGGCTGGCGGAGTGTACCCCGACGGGCCGATCGGCTCAGCCGATCCTGAACGGGATCGCCTTCTCCGCGTTCGTGCCGTTGCGAACCAGGAGCGCGAACGTGCCCGTGAGCCCGGCCGGGATCTCGAACCGGCTCGTCAGCCCCTTCTTCGTCTTCTTCGCGCCGATGAGCTCGACGGACTGGCTGTGCCCGTCGCGCCGCGCCCTGACCACCGTCCCGTCCGGCAGCTTCAGGGCGACGTTGTCCCCGGTGAACGCGAAGCCGCCCGAAAAGTCGCCGCTGTACGTCGCGTCGTAGGTGATCGTGAGCGCCTGGAGGCTCGCGTCGAGCTCCTGTGACCAGTCGGGCAGGTCCCAGCGCAGCTCGCCCTTGTGGATCGTGAGCTTGAGGGTGCCCGACGTGCCGTTCCCGGTGAGCGCGATCTCCTGCGGTTCGAGGACGATCGCGGAGCCCGCCTCCGAGGTGAGTGGCACCCGCGCCACGTGCAGCGGCCCCGAGCCGATCTCCAGCACGGCCTTGTCGATCGAGGAGATGCCCTGCAGCTCGTAGCTCAGGGTGGCCGCGCCGGTGGCGCCCGCGGGCATGTCCGGAACCGTCGAATCCCGGACCGGGTCCGCGCGGACGGTCCCGATGAGCAGGCTCACCGGGCCGTCGAGCGAGCTGTCCTCGGTGGTCGCGTTCTCGAGGTGCAGGAGGACCTCGACCGGACCGCCTCGCTGGTCGAGCGTTGCGGTCACGCTGACGACCTCGATCTTCAGGCCCTCGTACCACACGGTGGTGCCGAGCTGGTACGTCTTCACGGCGGCGGTGGGCTCGGGGGTCGCCGTGGGCGTCGGCACGACCGACGGGACGTCGTCGCCGCACGCGGCGACTGCCATGACGGACGCCGCGAACAGCCCGGCGAGCCTGGCGGTGCGGCGGTGGCCCCTCACGTTGCATCCTCGAAGAGCGCCGCGACGAACACGGCCGGATCGAAGGCAACGAGGTCCTCGGCGCGCTCCCCGACGCCCGCGAACCGGACGGGCACACCGAGCGCCTGCTCGATTGCGAAGACGATGCCGCCGCGGGACGTCGAGTCGAGCTTCGTCAGGACGATCCCGGTGAGCTGCACGGACTCGTGGAACGCGATTGCCTGCGCAAGGCCGTTCTGGCCGGTGGTCGCATCGAGCACGAGCAGCGTCTCCGGCTCGGCGCCCGGCAGGCGGCGATCGATGACGCGCCGGATCTTCGACAGCTCGTCCATCAGGTTGGTCTTGTTATGGAGCCGGCCGGCCGTGTCCACGAGGACGATGTCGACATGGCGTGCGACGGCGGCATCGAGCGCATCGAAGACGACGGCCGCCGGATCCGCGCCCGCGGCGTGCGAGACGATGTCGGCGTTCGCGCGCGTCGCCCAGATCCGCAGCTGGTCGCTTGCAGCCGCGCGGAACGTGTCCGCGGCGGCAAGGAGCACCCGCCGGCCGTTGCGTTCCAGGCGAAACGCGATCTTCCCGATGGTCGTCGTCTTGCCGGTGCCGTTGACCCCGACGATGAGCGCGACCGCCGGCACCTGGCCGGGCCGGATGAGGCGCCACGCGGGATCACGCGGCAAGAGGAGGGCCTGGAGCTCGCGGCGCACGGCGACGACGGCCCCATCGCTCGTGTCTGACCGGCGCGCGCGTTCGACGACGTTCGAGGCGAGGGTCGCCCCGATGTCGCCGGCGATGAGGGCCTCCTCGACCTCGTCCCACGTCGCGTCGGAGATCGCGCCATCGCCGAGCAGCCCACGGAGCCGCGACATGAATCCGCCGCGGCTGCGCCGAAGGCCGTCGTCGAGGTCGCCGGGGCGCGTCTCCTGGTCCGTCACGCGACCCCGCCGTCGATCGCGACGGCGACTGGCGTCCCGTGCGCGGCGGCCGGCCGCGAGCGCTCGGCGAGGGCTTTCGCCTCCTCGAGCCGCAGGCTGATCACGCGGCTCACGGAGTCGTCGCCGACCGTGACGCCGTACATCGCGTCGGCCGCCTCGATCGTGCCGCGGTTGTGCGTGATCACGATGCACTGGGTCGTCTTCGAGAGGTCGCGCAGCGCATCCGTGAACCGGCCGATGTTCGCCTCGTCCAGCGCCGCGTCGACCTCGTCGAGCACACAGAACGGGACCGGCCGGACCTCGAGCATCGAGAACAGCAGCGCGACGGCGGTGAGCGCCCGCTCGCCGCCCGAGAGCATCGCCAGCGCCTGCGGCTTCTTGCCGGGCGGCCGGGCGGTGATCTCGATGCCGGTGTTCGTCAGGTCGTTGGGATCGGTGAGCGCGAGGTGCGCGAACCCGCCGCCGAAGAGCTGCTGGAACCGGCGGTCGAACGCCTTCTCGAGTGCCGCGAACGTCCGCCGGAACTGCTCGGTGACGAGCTGGTCCAGCTCCGCGATCAGCTGGCGGGTCTTGTCGATCGCACCGACGAGGTCCGATCGCTGGGCCTCCATGCCGTCGAGGCGGGTCTTGACCTCGGCGTACTCCTCGGTGGCGAACGGATTCACGGCCCCGAGATCGTGGAATCGGCGGCGGAGGCTCGCGAGGCGCGCCGGGCTCGGCGGATCCGCAGGTGGCTCGTCGCGCTCCCACGTGGTTGCCGCCGCGGCGACCGCGGCTTCGAACGCCTCCGCGTCCGGCTCGCCGCCGTCCTCGCGGGGCGCCTGCCCGATGTGCTTCAGCCCGACCGCGCCCAGGCCGGCGAGCTCGACCAGGACGCTCTCGCGCAGGGCATCGAGGGCGACGCGCGCCTCCAGCTCCTCGCGCTCCGCGGCCCGACCGCCCTCCTGCGCGATCCGAACGCGCTCCCGGATGGCGAGCACGGCAGCTTCTGCAGCACGCAGGCGCTCGCGGTCATCGGCGGCGGCTCGGACGAGCTCAGCGAGGGCCGATTCCGAGCTCGCGACGGCAAGGTCGGCGTCCGCGAGCGCCGACACGATCGCCTCGCGCTCGGCGGCCAGCCGGCCTTCGCGGTCCGCGAGCTCCGTCGCGGTGGTTGCCGCGTACGCGAGCTGGCGCTCGGCGAGCTCCACGGCCGCAGCTGCCTGCGCGTGGCGCCGCTCGGACTCGGACCGGGCGATGCGCGCCGTGCGGATCTCGTCGGCGAGCGTCCGGCGCCGAGCCTGGAGCGACGCGAGCGCCTCGCGGCGCTTCGCCTCGGAGGCGTCCGCGCCCGGCGCGGTTGCGGGCTTCGTGTCGATGGTGGCCTCGGCCGGGTCCTCGGCCGGGAGGGCGGCTCGGAGGCGCTGCGCCTCGGCGGTCAGTCGCGACGCCTGGGCGGCGAGCCACGCAGCCTCACGGGTCGCCTGGTCGAGTCGGGATGCCGCCGACCGCTCCGCCTCCTCCGCGCGCCGGCGTGCGACCTGCTGCTGCCCTTCGAGGTCCCGTGCCTGGGCAAGCGCTTTGCGAGCCGCGGCGACCTTTGCGTCCGCCGCGCCGAGCGCGGCTGCGGCGGCCTCGGATGCCGTCACCGCCCTGGTGGCCTCCCCGGCCAGCCGGTCCGCGTCATCACGAAGGTGCAGGCCGCGCGCCTCGGGCCGCGTCCACGTGGCAACCTCCCCGACGAGCACGCTCCCGTCGCGCGCGACGGCGGTCCAGCCGGCGGGAAGCAGCGGTTGCATCCCGATCGCGGCCGCGGTGTCGGGCAGCCACACGGTCCGCGAGAGCAGGCGGGTCACGGCGGCGCTGTCGTCACGCCGGACGGCCGCCGAAAGGAGGCCGCCACCCCGAGCTCGCGCCTCGATCACGACGGGTGGCTCCGCAGCCTGCGAGGCATCGGTCGCCAGCGCCTCGGCCGCGATGGCGACGCCACGGTCGCTCGCGACGGCCTCGATCTCGGCGCGCGGCAGGACGTGGGCGCGACCCAGGCTCGCCAGCGCCGCATCGACCGCACGCGTCAGCTGCCCGTCCACGATCAGGCCATCGCCAATCGAACGGCCACCGCGGGCTCGGGCGGCCTTGCTGAACGCGGCGCCCTCGCTGGCCTCGAGCGCGCGGCGAGCGTCCTCGTGACGGGCGGCCGCAGTCGCCGCCCCCACTCGCGCGGAACCGGCACGGTCCGCCGCCGATCGCGCGTCCGCCTCGGCCTTGGCGACCGTGGCCTGGGCCGCTTCGCGCGCGGCACGCGCCTCGCTCTCGGCGCGCAGCGCCGCTTCCCGGGCCTGCGCGGCGGAGGCGTGCTCGGTGGTTGCTGCGGCCACCCGCGCCGCCGCAGTGGCCGATCGGCCGGCCTCCTCGACGGCGAGCCGCTCTGCATCCGCCGCGCGCCGGCGTGCGGCGGCGACCTCCTGCGCCCTCGCGGCTTCGAGCCGCCGGATCGCGGCGAGATCCGCCGACGAGGGGCCGGCAGGCTGGCCACCCGCTTCCGTGGCTGCAATCTCGGCATCCAGCGAGGCGAGCTCGGATTCGATTGACTCCGGAAGCTCGGCCAGCGGCAATGCGAGCGCCTGTCGCGCCGCCGCGAGCTCGGCTGCAGCTGCCGTGCGCACACCCTCGAGGCTCCCTCGCTCACGCGCCGCGGCCGCGACCTCGGACGCGTGGCGACCCTCTCGCAGCTGGAGTGCCGCCCGCTCGTCGCGCGCCCGGTCATACGAAGCGCGCGCCGACGCCTCGGCGGTCGCGCGGCCGTCGAGTGCCCCGGCGATCGCAGCGGCCACCTGCTCCTGCTCGAGCAGCTCGCCCATCGCCGCGTCGAGCGTCTGTCGTCGCTTGCCGAGGGAGTCTTCGGCATCCCGTGCCCGCCGTCCGGCGGCGTGCCAGCGCGCGTGTGCGGAATCGAGGATCGCCGCGGCCAGCTCATCAGCGGCGGACCGGCGCGACGCCTGCTGCTCCGCCTGCTGGGCGAGCCGTCGTGCCTGCGGCCGGAGCTCGGCGAGGATGTCCTCGACGCGAGCGAGGTTCGCCTCGGATTCGGTGAGCTGCTCCTCCGCGCGGCGACGCCGCCGTTCGTGCCGTCGGACGCCCGCCACGTCCTCGAACAGCGGCCGGCGCTCCTCGGGCCGCAGCGCCAGTGCCTGGTCCACCATGCCCTGGCCGATGAACAGGAACGCGTTCTCCGCGAGGTGGCCGGCATCGAGCAGGTCGATGAGGTCCTTCAGGCGAACCCGCGATCGGTTGAGCAGGTAGTCGTTCTCGCCGGAGCGGTACAGCCGCCGACCGAGCTCCACGACGCCGAACTCGACCGGCAGCAGGCCATCGCCGTTGTCGAGCGTGAGCTGCACGTCGGCCATGCCGACTGCGGGGCGCTTCTCGGAGCCCGCCCAGACCACGTCCTCCGACTTTCGCGTGCGGAGGGCGCGGCCCTGCTCGCCGAGCGCCCAGCGGAGTGCATCCGCGAGGTTCGACTTCCCGGAGCCGTTCGGTCCGACCACCGCGGAGATCCCCGGCCCGAACTCCACGTGCGTTCGATCCGCGAAGGACTTGAATCCCTGGAGCCGGACCGACAGCAGCCGCGCCTGGCTCGTCATCGCGCCGTCATCCCGCGGCCATCATGTCTTCCGGCGGCACGATCTCGACCGGCTCCGCGGCCCGCGCATCGAGAATCTGGACCGCCTCGGCGGCCGCCGCCGTTTCGGCGATGCGCCGCGATCGCCCGACCCCCACCCCGAGGACCTCGCCACCCACCGCGACCTCGACGCGGAACACCTTGTCGTGGTCGGGTCCGGCGGCCTCGAGGACGCGGTACTCCGGGCGCCCGAGCGCCGTGCGCTGCGTGGCTTCCTGGAGGCGGCTCTTCGGGCTCTTGAGGAGCAGCGGCTCCAGGCCCGCGTCAAGCTCCGGGGCCGTCATCCGGACGAGCCAGTCCCGTGTCGGCTCCCAGCCGAGGTCGAGGAACAGCGCGCCCGCGACCGCCTCCAGCGCCGAGGCAAGGATCGAGGGCCGTTGCGGCTCGCTGCGCGCGGCCTCACCCTCGCCGAGGAGCAGGTACGCGCCGAGATCGATCCGCGATGCGACCTCCGCGAGCCCGACCGCGCTCACGATGGCAGCGCGGCGCGCGGAGAGCACGCCTTCGTCGTCGTCGGGATGACGGGCATAGAGGGCCTCGGAGACGGCAAGGTTGATCACGGCGTCGCCGAGATACTCCAGCCGCTCGTTGTGGCCGGGGCCCTCGGTCGGATGCTCGTGCAGCCAGGAGGTGTGGGTCAGCGCCTGGGCCAGGAGGCGCCGATCCCGGATCGGAAGGCCGAGCTGCTCAGCGAGGAGGTCGGCCCGGTCCACGATCCCGTGCGGGAGAGGTCTAGGTGTTCCGCTCGTCGATGTATTCGACGGCGTCGCCGACGGTCCGGATTCGCTCCGCGTCCTCGTCGGAGATCTCGGTCCCGAACTCCTCTTCGAGGCTCATGATCAGCTCGACCAGGTCGAGCGAGTCCGCGTTCAGGTCGTCGACGAACGACGCCTCGGGCTTGACTTCATCCTCGTCGACGCCGAGCTGCTCGACGACGATCTTCTTGAGGCGGTCGTAGGTCGTGGCCACTGGCTCTCTCCTCCGGAACTGGTCAGGTGATCGGATTGGGTTCCGTCTCGCGTGCGATGCGCCCGAGGACGCCGTTCATGAGGCGTCGCATCGGGTCGCCACTGTAGATCCGGGCCAGTTCGACCCACTCGGCGATGGCCACCCGTTTCGGCGTGGCCGAATATAGCACCTCACCCAGTGCGCAACGGAGCAGCGAACGGTCCATCCGGGCCAGCTGGACGACCGGATACTGGGGGGCAGAGGCCTCGATGCGCGCATCGATGTCGACGCGGTTCGCGACCACTGCGCCGACGATGCCGCGAGCCAGCTCGGCAGCGCCCGCGTCCGCTTCCACGGTCGAGAGGTCACGCTCCAGCACCGCCACCGCGGTGCGCTGTCCGAAGTCCGCCTCGAACACCGCGGCGAGCGCCTCGCGGCGCCCCGCGCGCAGCGATCGGATGCGGTCGCCCGATGCGGTTTCGTCCGTGCCGGTCCTGCGCGCCTTCCCGGGCGTCCCCTTGCCGGCCACTACGAGCCGACGCCGTCGACGAGGACGGAGACCTCCTGCACCTCGAGCCCGAGCAGGCGCTCCACCGCACGCCCGACCGCCTCGCGGACGCGCCGGCCCGTGACGGCCAGGTCCGCACCGGGCCGCGCGATGATCCGGAGCCGGACGACGACCCCGTCGGGGCGAACCCGGACCATGATCGGCGGACCCGCGAGCGCGGCACGCCAGCGGGGACCGCGGCGAGCCACCTGCAGGACCTCGGGCACCTCGAGCGCGGCGAGGCGCGCGACCTCGACGATCACGCCCCGCCCGACGGACAGGTCGGCGGCGACATCGACAGACGCGACCGCGGACTCCGGCGCGTCGCCCTCGGGCATCGCGTCGTCCTCGACGAGCTCGACCGGATCGGTCGTCATTCCCTCGGTCATGTCGTTGCCACCGGCGCAGCTTCGACGTGCGCGAGTCGCGCGGCGTCCTCCCGGAGTGCGTCGGCGATGAGCGTCGGAACTCCGGTCCGGGCCGTATCCGCGGCGACGGCGCAGGCGAACCCGATCATCCGCCGCCGCGCCCGGCCGTGCGTGATGATCACGGCGCCCTTGACCCCCAGCAGCGGCGAGCCGCCCGCGGTCTCATAGTCGAACACCTTCCGGATCCGCCCGATCCCCGATCGCAGCAGCAGGTACGCGAGCTTGCCGCGGATTCCCCGCCGGAGCTCTGCCCGCCAGAGATCGAAGATGAAGGTCGACAGGCCCTCGAAGAACTTGACCACGACGTTCCCGGCGACAGCGTCCGTGACGACCACGTCGGCCATGTCGGACACGAGGTCCTTGCCTTCGACATTGCCGACGAACCGGAGGCCGGACGCATCGAGCAGCTCCGTTGCGCGCTGGATGCGGGCGTCGCCCTTGCCCTTCTCCTCGCCGATCGAGAGCAGCGCGACCCGCGGACTGCCGATGCCGACGACCTTCTCCGCGAAGATCGTGCCCATCCGGGCGTACTGGGCGAGGTTCTCGGGCGAGGAATCGGGGTTTGCGCCGATGTCGAGGAGCACGAACGGGCGGCCTGCGCGAACCATCTGGACCGCGAGCGCCGGGCGATCGACGCCGGGCAGCCGCCCGATGCGCAGGACCGCCGCCGCCATCGCAGCACCGGTATGCCCCGCGGTCATGACCGCATCGGCGCGGCCCTCGCGGACGAGGTCGCACGCGACCGTGATCGACGAATCCTTCTTCTCGCGGAGGGCCAGCGCCGGGTGCTCGTGCATCTCGATCACCTGGCTCGCCGGGACGATCTCCACGTTCGACGGCAGGGTCGGGGCAAGCGCCGAGATCCGCGCCGGATCGCCGACGAGGAGGATGTGGTCCTCGGGGTGCGCGGCGGCGTGGTCGAGGGTGCCGGGAACGAGCTCGGCGGGACCGTGGTCCCCGCCCATCGCGTCGACCGCGAGGCGGACGCCCTTCGTCATGTGCGCCAGCCTACTGCGAGGCTACTGGGCCGGAGGAGCGTCTTCCTTCGGCGCCTTGATCTCGAGGACCGGCCGGCCGGCGTAATAGCCGCAGTTCGGGCAGGCCCGGTGGCTGCGCTTCGGCTCGTGGCAGTGGGGGCACTCTTCGAGCTGCGGAAGATCGAGGGCGAGGTGGGCCCGCCGATCACCCTGTCGCGCGTGCGAGACCCGTCGCTTGGGCACGCCCATGGTGGTAGTTGCTCCTTCGTCAGTCTGGGAACGATCCTTCGCGCCGCAGCGCGGCCAGATCGAGGGCGCAGTCTAGCCGGTCTCCCCACTACCGTCGACCCGGAAGCCCTTCAGGGCCGCGAGCCGCGGGTCCACGTCGTCCGTGTCGTGTGCGACGTGACCCGGCCCGAGTCGCTCGCCGCACTCGATGCACAGGCCGGGGCAGCTCTCCTCGCACAGCGGTGCGATCGGCTCCCCGAGCGAGATCGCCTCGGCGGTCAGCGTGCCCAGGTCCAGCTCGTGGTGGTCCGTCAGGCGCGCGACCTCGGGCTCGGCGGACGCGTCGAGGGCGCGGCCGGTGGTGAGGTCGACGCTCGGCAGGACCTCTTCGTGGATCTCGACGTGCTCCGGGATCTCGATGTCGCGAAGGCATCGTGAGCAGGAGCCGGCGATGGATGTGTCGATCGCCGCGTCCACGATCACGCCGCGGTTCGTCCGGGTGATCCGGACGCCGCCTTCCAGCGGCTCGGTCAGCCGGAGGTCATCGGGCAGGTTGATCGTCGCGCCGTGGATCTCGTAGCGCCGCTCCGTGCCGGGCGGCTCGGCGAGCAGGCTCGCCAATGGAAAGACGAGGGGCGCCGGCCCGCTCATCGCGCGACGGTCTGGCCCGCGTCCTCTTCGTCCAGGAAGGAGCTCTCGCTCGCGGCAGCGTCGGGCCATTCCTCGAGGTCACGCTCGTCGCCGTCGGCAGGCGGCGGCGCCGGCTGGAGCTCGGCGCGGCGGCTTTCGAGGACGTCGATGCCCTTCTCGATGCCGGCGAGGGCCTTGCGGACCTCGGCCTCGAGGGTGGTGAGGATCTGGGATGCGTAGTCGCCCGCGCCGCCACGGACCCCATCGGCAGCGTCGTGGGCCTCGCCGATGATGCGGCGGCCCTCGGCCTCGGCGAGCTCGAGCAGGCCCTTCTCGCCGATCAGGTACGTGGCCTGCTCCTGGGCACGAGCCGTGATCCGGCCCGCTTCGTCGTTGGCCTTGTCGATGATCCGCTCGCTCTCGGCGTTGATGCGCTTCGCGGCGTGGATCTCCTCGGGCACGGCGACGCGGAGCTGGTCGATCAGGTCGAGGATCGCGTCCTTGTCGACGAGCACCTTGCGCGTGCGGGGAACGCCGGTGCCGGTCGCGATCTGCGACTCCAACCGTTCCAGGAGAAACATAATGTCCAAGGCGGCGGAATTATCGCACCGCTCAGCGTGGACGGCCGAGCGTGCGCAACGCGGTGGCCGCGGCGGGCGGCACCATCGTCGAGACGTCGCCGCCGAAGCTCGCGATCTCGCGCACGAGGCTCGAGCTGACGTAGCCGTACTCGACCGACGTCATGAAGAACACCGTGTCGATGTCGTCGGCCAGGACGCGGTTGTTGTGGGCGAGCTGGCCCTCGGCCTCGAAGTCCGAGACGGCGCGCAGGCCCCGCACGATCCACTTCGCGCCGTGCGCATGCGCCGCATCGACCGTCAGGCCGTTGAAGGTCGTGACGCTGGCGTGATCGAGGTCGATGCCGGCGTCACGGATGGCCGTCTCGAGGACGACGACCCGGGTGTCGACGGGCAGCAGCGGCGTCTTGCGCGGGTTCGTGATGACCGCGACGACGACCTTGTCGAAGACCGCAAGCGCGCGGCTCAGGACGTCGAGGTGGCCGTTCGTCACGGGGTCGAAAGAGCCGGGATAGAGCGCGACTCTCATCGGTCCTCCTCGCCCTCCACGGCCGACCAGCGATAGAACGTCAGCATCGTGTCGCCAAACCGCTCCTCGCGGTCGGAGCGTAGCAGTCCAACCTTCCCGCTCGGCGCGTCCTTCCGGAAGTGTTTCGCGATCAGGACGCCGTCCGTCGCGAGGATCGCGCCCGGTCCCGCCTCCGCCACCGCGTGCACGGTACGACGCAGGAGATCCGGCCTGTCGTACGGCGGGTCGACGAGGATCGCCGCGAAGGTCCCGGTCTGCGCATCGGGCGTCGACAGCCAGCCGATGACGTCCTTCGGGACGATGCGTGCCCGCGCTCCGAGCAGGCTCGACGTGCGCAGGTTGCGCTCGACCATGTGGACCGCGCCGGGATGCTTCTCGACGAACACGGCGCTCGCGGCGCCGCGCGACAGCGCCTCGATCCCGGCTGCGCCGCTGCCTGCGAACAGGTCGAGGAACGCGCGATCGCGGATCTCCGGCTCGATGATCGCGAACAGGCTCTGCTTGAGCCGATCCGTCAGCGGTCGCGTGCCTGCTCCGGGAGCGGCGAGCCGCCGACCGCGAGCCACCCCGGCGATCACCCGGCCCGCCCCACCGGGCGCTGTCGCCCGTTGCGGGCTCCGCCCCGGCCCAACGGGCCGCCGCGAACCCGGGTCGCGCGGCTCCGTGCTCACGCGGCTCCTGCCGGCTCGGCCTCGGCGACGCGCGCCAGCCAGCCGCCGTTGAGCTCGCGCGCCAGTGCCTCGTTCCCGGGACGCAGCCCGCCGGCGTCATCGAGGAGCGTCTCCGCGGCGGCGCGGGCGGCCGTGGCCAGCTCCCGATGGCCCTCGCGCTGGAGCGACGCGATGCGCAGGCTCGGCAGGCCGCTCTGGACGAGGCCCAGCACGTTGCCCTCGCGCCGCAGCTCCCAGTCGCGCTCGGCGAGCTCGAAGCCGTCGCGCAGGTCGCGTGCCGCCTCGAGCCGAGCTCGTGCCGTCGGATCGGTCGCTTCCGAGACGAGCACGCAGAAGCTCTCGGCCGTGCCGCGGCCCACGCGCCCGCGAAGCTGATGGAGCTGCGCCAGCCCGAACCGATCGGCGCCCTCGATGACCATCATCGTCGCCTCGGGCACGTCGACCCCGACCTCGATCACCGTCGTCCCGACCAGCACATCGAGCTCGCCATCCCGGAACCGGGCCATCTCGGCGTCCCGCTCCGCAGCCTTGAGCCGCCCGTGGACCAGGCCAACGCGCAAGGGCGCGAGCAGCTCGCGCAGGCGCTCCGCCTCCGGAACCGCGGCCACAGCCGATGACGCCGGGCTGGCGATCGCGCCTTCCCCTTCCCCGTCATCGAGGTCGAACGCGAGGTCGATCGCGGACGCCGAGTCCGCGTCCGTCTCGGTGTCATCGCCGGGCGTGATCAACGGGACGACAACGAACGTTCGATGCCCGGCGGCCGCCTCCTCCCGAACCTTCGCCCACGTGGACTCGAGCGCGTTGGGCTCCCGGATGCCCGTACGGATCCGGACGCGACCTTCGGGTGGCGTGCGCAGGTCCGTCACGTCGAGGTCGGCATAGAGCATCTGGCCCAGGGTGCGCGGGATCGGCGTGGCCGTCATGAGCAGCACGTGGGGCACGCGGCCGCCGGCCTTTGCTTCCAGCGCCGCGCGCTGGTCGACCCCGAAGCGATGCTGCTCGTCGATCACCGCGAGCGCCAGATCCGCGAACGCGACCGACTCGGAGATCAGCGCATGGGTTCCGACCACGATCGGCGCCATGCCGTCGGCGAGGCGACCGCGCACGCGATCGGCATCGGCGGCCTTGAGCGAGCCGGTGAGCAGCTCGATCGGCAGCCCGAGCGGCTCGAGGAGGTCGTTGAGCGTGCGGTGGTGCTGGCGCGCGAGCAGGTCCGTGGGGGCGAGGATTGCCGCCTGCCGGCCCGCGAGCGCCGCGGCGGCCAGCGCCCACGCCGCGACTGCCGTCTTGCCGGAACCGACGTCGCCCTGCAGGAGGCGGAGCATCGGCGTTGGGCGGGCGAGGTCCGCACGAATCGCGTCGAGCGCGGTCTTCTGGTCGGCCGTCAGGTCGATGCCGTCGCCGAGCTTCCGCCGCAGCGAGGCGATGATCGACTCGCGGATGCGCTCGTCGTCCGCGTCGGTGACCGGAACGGCGCCGCCGCGCTCATGGGTGCGCTCGCGCCGCCGCGCAACCATCCCGAGCTGGAGTGCGAGCAGCTCGTCGAAGGCCAGTCGGTCGAGGGCGGCGTCCCGCTTGTCAAACGCTGTCGGGAAGTGGGCCTCCTCGAGGGCCTCGCCCAGCGGCTGGAGCTGGCGTTCGCTGACGATCCGCGCCGGCAGGTAGTCGGCATAGAAGGCGCCCGCCTTGTCGAGCGCCTCACGGACAGCGCGCCGCAGCGTGACCGCTGTGAGCCCCTGCGTGAGCCGGTAGACCGGAACGATGCGCCCCACGTGCAGGAGCTCGTCCTCGTTGCCCTCGGGCTGGAAGTCGGGGTTGTCGAGGGTTCGCGTTCGTCCGAAGTGCTTGAGCTTGCCGGACACGATCACCGGATCGCCGGCGTGGAGCCGGCGCTCGATGAACCGCCGCCCGAACCACGTCGCCTGGATCGTCCCGGTGTCGTCCTCGAGGATGGCGATGGTTCGTTGCACCCGTCGCCGGAACGAGGCCTCGACGCGAACATCCGCCACTCGAACACGCGCGGAGATGACGGTCCCGTCCTCGACCATGAACAGCTCGCCGAGCTTGCGCATCTCACGCAGGTCGTCGTACCGGCGCGGCAGGTGGAAGAGAAGGTCGCGGACCCTCTCGACCCCCATGCGGCGTCCGACGCGGCCGAGGACGGAGGCGCCCGGCAGGCCGGACTTGCCGATGGGCCAGTCGAGCAGCGCGGAACCGCTCGGCGGCGCCTCCTTCGGGGCCTTGGTCGCCGCTGCCTTGGCCGGGGCGGGCCGGCGCTCCGCCACCCCTACTCGGCCGAGATCAGGTAGCGGTAGTGGGGCTGACCGCCGTGGAGGACTTCGACCTCGGCGCCCGTACCGAGGTCGTGGATGCGGCGAGCCAGCGCCTCGGTCGTCGCCAGGTCGGCGCCATCCCCGTAGTAGACCGTGAGGAGCTCGAACCCCGGGCTGAGGGACTTGATGGCATCGAGCACGGCGGTCGCCGGGTCGTCATGCACCGCGACGAGCCCGTCGTCCGGATCGAGCGCGATGGTCTGGCCGAGCTTCACCTTCCTGCCGCCGATCGTCGCGTCGCGCACAGCCTCGGTGACCGACAGCGACTGGATCGCCCGGCCGGCGGCGGTCATCTCGGTTGCGTTGTCGAGCGCGCTCTTGTCGGGATCGAGGGCAAGGAGCGCTGCGAAGCCTTCGGCGGCATTCCGGGTGGCGACGACGGCGACGGGTCGATCGGTCATCGCCGATACCTGGCGCGCCGCGAGGACGATGTTCGGGTTGTTCGGCAGCAGCAGGATCTGCTCGGCATTGACCGCCTTGACCGCATCGAGCAGCTCGCCGGTGCTCGGGTTCGCGGTCTGGCCGCCGTAGACAACTCGATGGACGCCGAAGTCCTTGAAGATCGCCGCGAGGCCCTCGCCGGCCGCGACGGCGACGACCGCGAGCGGCAGCGCCTCCGCGCTCGCGGGCTCGGCGGCGTGCGGCGTGCCGTTCATGCCGCTCGCGCCGTTCGACACGTTCGAGCTCACGCCATTCGTCGCGCCGGACGCCGCGACCGGAGCCGCGCCTTCGCCGGTGAACGCCGCGGCGCGCGTCTCGCGCACGTCGGCCGCCTGCGTATCCAGGTTCTCGATCGTGATCTTCGAGAGCGTCCCGAGGCCCAGTGCGTACTGGAGCACGAGGTCGGGGCGCTCGTTGTGGATGTGGACCTTGATCGCGTGCTTGTCCCCGGCGACGAGGACGGACTCGCCGATCGATTCGTAGTACGCCCGGATGCCATCGACGTCGAGCGTCTTTCCGCCCAATGCGCGGGCCAGGAACATCGTCTCGAACCCGAAGCCCTCGTCGCGCAGGCCCGCGCCCGGCGGTGCGCCGTGGTGCGCCTCGCTCGGGGTGTGCCCGCCCGCGCCGGCGCCGTGACCGGCCGCTGCCACCTGCGCGGCGGCTGCCATGCGTGGTGCCGGCACCACGAGGTCGCCCGACAGGTACGCGGCGGCGGCTTCCATCATCCGGAACAGCCCCTGCCCACCCGAGTCCACCACGCCGGCCTCGCGCAGGATCGGCAGCAGCGATGGCGTCTTCGCGACGGCGGCGTGCGCGGCCGACACGGTCGTCGTCATCACGGCCTCGAGCGTGCGCTCCTTCTCGGCGCTCGCGACGGCCGCCGCGGATGCCTCGCGGATCACCGTGAGGATGGTGCCCTCGACCGGCTTCGCGACGGCGCCGTACGCCGCCTTGGTGCCCTGGTCGAGCGCATTCGCGAGATCGAGCGCGTTGAACTTGGTCTTACCGGCAAGGCCTTCCGCGATCCCGCGGAGGATCTGGCTGGTGATCACGCCGGAGTTCCCACGGGCGCCCATGAGCGCGCCGAACGCGGCCGCCGACGCGACCCGCTCGGCGGAGACGGTCGGCCCGAGCGCTTCCGCTTCGGCGAGCGCGGCGCGCACCGTGGCCATCATGTTGGATCCGGTGTCGCCGTCCGGGACCGGGAAGACGTTGAGCGCGTTCACCTCGTCGACCGCGGCCTCGAGGCCGGCCGCAGCCGCCCGAAATGCGCCGAGGAGGCCGGCGCCGTCGCAGGATCGTCGCGCCATCAGGCGGCCATCGTCCCGGTGCCGCTCATGCGACGTCGGTGCCGCTGTCGGCCAGATCGGACGGTCCAACACCCGACGAGACGCTCGCGTGCGGTGGCTCGCCGCCCGGGTGCAGCTCGAGGCGCGCGACGCGGATCGACAGCTGGTCGACCTCACGGTTGAGCGCCACACGAATGGCGTGGCGGACGGCGTGATCGACCTGGCGGGCCACCTCGGCGATCGGCAGGCCGTGGGCAACGCGGAGGTGGAGTCGGATCGCAAGCTGCCCGCCCGCGACCGAGACGCGCAGGCCGCCCGGACGCCGCTCGATCCAGCCGAGCACGCGATCCGGCCAGCTGCCCGCGAATCCGGCGACACCGTACGAGCCGAGGGTGACCCCGCGAACGATGTCGATCACAGCGCGCCGCGTGACCAGCGCTCGCCCGCCGATGGTGTGGTCCGGCACCGACCCTCCCTGTTCGCGCGGCATGCGGTTGCATGCGCAATGCGCCGATCCCGGGAGCGCCCGGGGGTGCGTGGTATAGTACCGCCCCGTTCGGGCCCGACCGGCCCTGAGCGCCCTCTCTCTGATCATCCTGAGGTTCTGATGGCTCGTTCGTGCGCGATCTGCGGCAAGGTGTCGATGGGTGGCTTCAACCCCCAGTCGACCGGTAGCAACCGGGTGCGCGCGCATCGCCGCTTCCAGCCGAACCTCCAGCCCTTCGTGATCCAGGAGAACGGCCAGCCGGTGAAGGCGCTCGTCTGCACGCGCTGCCGCCGCACCGCGACGAAGTCCGCCCGCTAGCGACAAGCTCCCGGTCGTCCGGCGCCTGACGTGGCGCATCGAGTCGCGACCGTCGTCCTGCTCCTCGCGGGGCTTGTCCTCTTCCCGATCCGGCCGCTCGCCGGCTTCATCGTGCTCGTCGCGGGCCTCGTCGCCCTGCTGGACGGCCGCGGCCTGTTCGGCCGAGGGACTTACCGCTCGATGATCGGGTTCATCTCCGGGCTCTGGCTCATTGCCGGTGGCGCGATCACGACGTCCATCGGCATGTTCGACATCGGCTGCCTGACGACCGATCCATCGTGTGACGACCCCGAAGGCAACTTCCTCTTCTTCCCCGGCCTGCTGCTCCTCGGTCTCGGGCTCGCCGTCTTCGTCTGGTCGATCGCGGCCGCGCTCCCCGCCCGCCGACGTCGTCGTCGGCACACGGAATTCACCACCCGCTAACCATCCATCGACGACGCGGTCGTTTCCGAGTCGCTCAATCGGGTGATGAAACGAACGAAACGGTCACCTGCCTTCGATCGCGAGACTGTCAGGGCGTGGGTCGAGCGGACGCGCAGGGAGCAAGGGCTCCCGCCGACCTTGAATGATCCGGTCGGGATTGCCAAGATTGCCCGCATCTTGGATGAACACCGGCGCCTGATGGCGATCCACGACGCAATTCGTCGCGTGACATCACGCTGACTGAGATCAGCGTCGGCCAACGGTCTCAGCCCCCGCGGCGCTTCTCTTGGAGGCTCGCGAGTCGACCGGGCCGGACACGCTCGACGTAGTCCTCGCCGGTTTCGGTGCGGTCGGACCACAGCCCAGCCGTCGAAGACAGCGGCACAGCGGGCCGATCGCCCGTGTCGAGCCAGATCGTGAATGGGCCGTCGTTGACGAGCTCGACCGCCATCTCCGTGCCGAAGGAGCCGGTCTGGACATCGGCGACGCCGTTTGCGCGGAGCTGATCGGCGAAACGCAGGTAGAGCCGGTTCGCGAGCTCCGGCGGCGCGGCATTCGTGAAGCCGGGCCGGCGGCCGCATGCTGTGTCGGCGTAGAGCGTGAACTGGCTCACGACGAGTGCGGCGCCACCGATATCAAGGATGGAACGGTTGGTTCGGCCTTCCTCGTCGCGGAAGATCCGGAGCTCGGTCGCACGGCGTGCCAGCCCGTCGGTCACCGCGTCGTCGTCGCCGTGGCCAACCCCCAGCAGCAAGAGGAGGCCAGGCCCGATCGAGGCGATCGAACCGCCATCGACCGCGACCGACGCACGCGAGACCCGCTGGAGCAGGGCGCGCATTAGACGCCCGCGCTCGCCTGGGCCCGCTCGAGCTCCGTCCGGCGCGCGGCGAAGCGCTGCTCCGCCGCCGCCTCGGCCGACGCGGGCAGCAGCAGGTCCCAATGCCGGACCTCGTCGTCCATGTCGGCCGGGTCGCTCGCGGCGCGGAAGAGCAGCACGGGAATTCCGGCGGCCTCGATCTCGTCGCGGAGCGTCCGCGCCTGCGGTCGACGCAGGGATGCGAACATCGCCATGCGGTCGCGCGGGATCGGCGGCTCACCGCCGTTGCGCTGGTACTGGTAGCCCTCGTCGGCCAGGGCGCGGATGAGCCGGATCTCGCGCGCCATGTCGCGGCCCTTGAGCCACAGCGCAGATCCCACCACGAGGATGTCCGTGCCGAGGCCGCCCACGAGCTCTGCGGTGTCGCGGTTGACCCCGCCATCGACGTGGACCTCGCCGCCGTGGAGCTTGTGCGAGAGGTACTCGCGCGCCTCCGGGATGCGCGTCTTCGCGACATCCGCCATCAGCGGCTGGCCGCCGAAGCCGGGCTCGATCGTCATCACCATCACGATGTCGAGGAGCTGGCGATACGGGTCGAGCGCGGACATCGGGGTCTTCGGCTTGATGGCGAGGCCGGCGGCGCGGCTCGCGGCTCGGATCGCCCGAAGCGTCGGCTCGATCGGCTCATCGATCTCGACATGAATGGTCACGGAGTCGCAGCCGGCGTCCAGGTATTCCTCGATGAACCTGCCAGGGTTCGCGATCATCAGGTGCGCATCGAACGGGATCCGCGTGCGCTTCCGGAGCGCCTTGATCATCTTCGCGCCGAAGGTCAGGTTCGGGACGAAGTGGCCATCCATGACGTCGAGGTGGATGCGATCGGCGCCGGATCGTTCGGCGCGGGTGACGGCATGCGCGAGGTTCCCGAGATCGGCATCGAGGATGCTCGCTGCCACGCGGGCGCGGGCGTTCGCGGCGGCATCGGGGCTGGCGGGCTCGCGACGCATCTCGGGCTACTCCGTCGCCCCGGCGCCGCCGACGCCGGCCGGAACGGGCTCGTCACTGCGGTCACCCCGGAGTGCACGGACGCTCGCCATCTCCAGCCGCTGCCGGCGCCACGCGACGGCGGGCGCCGCCGGCTCCCCTGCCCGCTCGGCCGCGAGCTGGCCGCACGCCGCGCCGATCTCCTGGCCGCGGTTGCGGCGGATGGTCGTCGGGATCCCCGCCGCCTCGATGCGCGCCGCGAACGCCTCGATCACGGGCATCGGGCTGGCCTGCCACGGCGTGTGCGCAACGGCGTTCATCGGGATCAGGTTCACGTGTGCGAGGTCGCCGCGCAGGAGGTTCGCGATCGCGTCGGCGTCGGCGTCGGTGTCGTTCACCCCGCCGATCATCGTGACCTCGTAGCTGATCCGGCGGCCCGTGGCGCGGGCGTGATCACGGGCGGCGGCGACGACCTCGGCGACGGGCCACCGACGGTTCAGCGGGACGAGGACATCGCGAAGCGGATCCCGCGCAGCGTGCAGCGAGATCGCCAGCGTGAACTGCGGCCCAAGCGCGGTCAGCCGCCGGATGCCGGGCACGACGCCGGACGTGGACACCGTGATGTGCCGGGCGCCGAGGCCGAGCCTGTCCGGGTCGTTGAGCACGGAGACGGCTTCGAGCACGCGGTCGAGGTTCAACAGCGGCTCGCCCATGCCCATGAAGACGACGTTCGTGAGTCGCGCCACGTCCTCGCGGGCGCGCAGTCGCACGAGCGCGGATCGGACCTGGTCGAGGATCTCCGCAGTCTCGAGGTCACGGGTGAAGCCGAGCTCGCCGGTCGCGCAGAACGGGCATCCGACGGCGCAACCGGCCTGGCTCGAGATGCACAGCGTGTGCCGCGAGCG
>DATFHO010000062.1:0-48716 GCA_035248345.1 Candidatus Limnocylindrales bacterium | reverse complement strand
CGTGTGCGATACTCCCCGGCACCGGTGGCGCGCCGCGCTCACACGAAGCCGTCACCGGCCTTCCTCCTGCCCCCGACTCAGCCTGGACCCCGGCCGCGGCGGCCCTGACCGGAGACCTGTGTGACCTCGAACGTCGGCCAGAACTACCCCTACTCCAGCGAGACCGAGTCGGATCGGGCTGCCCGCGTCGCCGCGGCCATCGCTGCGAAGGAAGGGCTCGGCGACAAGGTGAAGGCCGACACGACCCCGCTCGATGCCAGGGAGCGCTGGTGGACCTGGAAGTGCCCGACCAAGGGCTGCGCCGGGATCCTGCACGCGGCCGGATACGCGCACGACCTCCACGCCCTGTACGTCATCTGCGACGGGACCTGCGGCAAGACGTTCCTCCGCTAGCGCGCCACCGGTTCGATCCCGAACCGTAACCACTCACGGCACCAACATCGGTTAGGGTTCGAGCGTGTCCGCGACAACCTCCGCCACCCCGTCGACGACCATGGACCTCGAGGCCTCGCGCCGGCGGCTCCTCAAGGATTCGATGGGGATCATGGTGTCGGCCGGCGGGTTCGGACTCGTGTACGGACTGAGCGCGAGGGCCGCCGGGTTCTCGCCGGTCGAGGCCGGCGCGATGAGCTTCTTCGTCTTTGCGGGCGCATCGCAATTCATCGCCATCGGGTATGTGCTCGGCGGCTTCTCGTGGCTCGCCATCGTGGGGCTGACGGCGTTCGTGAACGCCAGGCACTTCCTGTACGGCGCGGCGCTCGCGCCGTACCTCGCGAACGTCCCACGAATCCAGCGCGCTGCGATGGCCCACGTCCTCACCGACGAGGCGTTCGCGCTCGCGATCGCGCATTTCCGGCGGATCGGGCGCGCGGACGTCCGCGGCTACTGGATCGGAGCGATCGTCAGCACGTGGATCCCGTGGAACCTCGCGACCTGGGTCGGCGTGACGATCGGTGGCTCGATCCCCGACCCGAGCCGCTTCGGGCTCGACGTCATCTTCCCCGCCGCGATGGGCGGCCTCGCGGTCGGGCTCGTCACCGGGAGGCGCGAGCTCGTGGCCGCGCTGGCGGGTGCCGTGATCGGCGTCAGCGTCGCGCTCGCCTGGGGTCCGACCGCTGGCATCATCGCCGGCGGCGTGATCGGGCCGCTGGTCGGGATGGCCGTTCGACCCGCCCATGGTGAACGCCACCTCGCGAGCGTCATCGCCCTCGGGCCCGAGCCGGCCGACGCGCCGCTCCACGAGGCTGCGTCGTGAGCGTCATGCTGGTTCCGCTCGCGTTCCTGATGGGCGTCGCCACCTACCCGTGGCGCGCGGTGCCCCTGCTCGCGCCGGGCATGCATCGACTGCCCGAGCGACTCCGGCTCTACCTCAGACTCGTCGGGCCGGCCGTGCTCGCGGCGATCGCGGCGGTCGACACGATGGTGATCCTCGACGCATCCCGGCACCCGGGTTTCCACATCGGCGCGGAGTGGATCGCCGTCGCGCTGTGCATCGCGCTGGTCGCGATGCGGCAGAGCCTGCTCGTGGGGCTGGTGCTGGCTGCCGCGCTCATCGCGATCCTCCGCGCGACGGGGCTCGCCGGGTAGTCAGGCGCGCTTCGCGTCTGCCTCGATCTCGACGAGCAGCGACGGCTCGATGAGCGCCTTGACGACGAGGGCGGTCGATGCGGGTCGGATGTCGCGGAAGACCTCGCCGTGGACCTCCGCCACGGGCGCGATGTTGCCGCGGTCGGTCACGTACATCCGGGTTCGAACGACATCGGCGAGCGAGAAACCGGCCTCCTCGAGGGCGCGGCCGATGATCGCGAGCACGGCACGCGCCTGCGCCGCGGGATCGCCGGGGTGCTGCGACCGGCCGTCGGGACCCGCGTCTGTCGTGCCCGCGACGTGGCACGTGTCGCCGGCGACGACCGCCCGCGAGTAGCCGTAGCGCGCTTCCCACGGACCGCCGCTCGAGACGAGGCGCCGAGCGCTCAAGAGGATCCCGGACTCAGCGAGGGACGGGCGGACGCCGCTGCGGATCCGCGCGCCACGCGTGGATCGCCGGGTCGCGGGAGACCTCGAGCAACAGCGCGGCCACCAGCGCGGTGCGCGGCACGATCGAATCGACCTCGAGGTACTCCTCCGGCGAGTGATCCAGGCCTCCGACGGGACCCAGCCCGTCGATCGACGGCACGCCCATGCCGGATGTCGTGTTCGCATCGGACGCACCGCCGGTCGACACGTCCTTCGTCTCGAACCCAAGCCGCGAAGCCAAGGCAATCACGTGATCCGCGAGCCGCCCCGACCGTTCCAGCTTCTCCATCGGCGCCCAGCGGGCCATCGTCTCGACGCGCACGTTGCAGTCCGGCACGGCCGGGTTGAGCGCGATGATGTTGATCGCCTCGAGCACCTTCGCAAGCGGCTCGGCAGACATGGCGCGCACGTCGACCTGGAGCTCCGCGTCATCGCAGACGATGTTCGGTCGCGTCCCGGCGCGAAACACGCCGACATTCGTCGTGACATCGGGCCAGCGGCCGTTGAGCGCATGGATCGACCGAACCAGCTCGGCGCCGGCCACGATCGCGGAGCGACCCTTCTCGGGCTCGACGCCCGCATGCGCCGCGCGACCCGCCACGGTCAGTTTGATGTCCGCCATCCCCTTGCGCGCCGAGACGAAGTCGCCGCTCGCGCGGGCGCACTCGAGCACGAACGCCGCGTCGGCCGTCGCGGCCGCCTCCTCGATGTGCGGGGTCGACGAGAGCGAACCGATCTCCTCATCGGGGTTCGCGATGAAGGTCAACCGTTCGAACGGGAAGTCGCCGCCGAGCGCGACGACCGCGCCGACGGCGCGCAAGCCCGCGATGAGCCCCGATTTCATGTCGGTCACGCCGGGGCCACGGGCGATCGCGCCGGCCCCGGCTTCGCCTTCGATGCGGAAGGGCCGCTTTGCCGCCTCGCCCTCGGAGAACACCGTGTCCATGTGGCCGATCAGCAGCACGCGCGGCCCGCCCGCGCGGCCCGAGATCGTCCCGACGATCGTGTCCGCGAACTTGCCCTTCGGATCCGGCCGCCGCTCCACGGCCGCGCCCATCGCGGTGAGCTGCCCGACGACCCAGTCGCCGATCCGGTTCACGCCGGCGGGCGTATACGACCCGCAATCGATGTTCACCAGCCGTTCGAGGTCGGCGAGGAACGTCGGGAGGTCCGCCTCGAGTCGGGCGCGGATCGTCTCGAGCTCGGCCGCTTCGACTGCGGCACCCGGCGCGGTGAGCGTGTTCACAGATCGAAGTATGAACGGTGAGGACCCGTTGCTACCCTCGCGCCGATGCGCCTGATCGAGGTCCGACTGCTCGATGGCCCCAACCTGTACCGGCTCGAGCCGGCGATCAAGGTCGAGGTCGGCATCGGGCGGCGCCGCACGTGGTTCGGCCAGCGCGACCCCGAGCCGCACAACATCGTGCACCTCGGCGAGAGCGTGCCGGCGGCGGAGCAGCCGTCGCGCGTGCAGCTGATCGCCCATTGGGTGCGTCGATTCCGGCGCGACCATCCGGATGGCGCGATCGGCCCGCTCGCCGTCCACCGCTCGTCCGATCCGAACCACTGGATCGTCGAGTGGCCCTGGCTCCAGGACGATCGATCGAAGGCGATCGCGGAGGCGGCGCTCGCGCTCGCCGAGCGCGATGTCCCGGCCGAGAAGTCGGAGCAGCTCGGTGGCGCGAGGCGCCGGTTCGTCGAACGGCTCGAGGCGCGGATCGAGGAGGCTGCCGGCGACCCGCCCGCCTGGATCCGCGACACGGAACGGACCATGCCCGCGATCTCGATCAGCGGCACGAACGGGAAGACCACCACGACCCGCCTGATCGCCCACATCCTCCGCGAGGGCGGGAAGCGGGTCGGCTCGACGACCTCGGACGGCATCGTCGTCGGCGACTCGATGGTCGAGCAGGGCGACTGGACCGGCCCCGGCGGCGCTCGCGACATCCTTCGACGGAACGACATCGACGTCGCCGTCCTGGAGACTGCGCGCGGCGGGATCCTCCTGCGTGGCATGGGCTACGAGTCGAACGACGCCAGCGTTATCACGAACGTCTCGTCGGACCACATGGACCTGCAGGGCATCCACACGCTGCCCGAGGTGGCCGAGGTCAAGTCGGTCGTCGCGCGGATCACGAAGCCCGACGGCTGGGTCACGCTCAATGCCGACGACCCGCACGTTGCCGGCATCGCGCGCAAGGTGCGCGCCAATGTCGCGTACTTCAGCCTCGACGGGCTCGACGCCGCCCGCTCCGAGCGCGTGGCGCGCCATCTCAAGGGCGGCGGCAAGGCGTACCTCGTTCGGGAGGGCAAGATCGGCGAGGCCGAGGGCGATCGATGGCGGGCCATCGCGAATCTCGCCGACGTGCCGATCGTGCTTGGGGGCGTCGCGCGCCACAACGTCGCGAACGTGTTGGCCGCCGTCGGCGGCGCGCGGGCGATGGGCGCATCGATCGACGTCGTCGCGCGTGCGCTCAAGTCGTTCGTCCCCGCGACCGAGGACTCGCGCGGTCGACTCAACGTCTTCCGGGACGATCGGCGGATCGTCGTCATCGACTTCGCCCACAACGAAGCGGGCGTGGCCGTCCTGTTCGATGTCGTGACGTCGATCGCGCGGGCCGCGGGCAACGGGAGCGGGAAGACGGCGCCGATCACGGCCATCGTCGGCCTGGCGGGTGATCGACCCGACGACACGCTCCGGGGCGTGGGTCGCCTCGTGGCGGGCAAGGTTGACCGGTTCGTGCAGAAGGAGATGCTCCATTACCTGCGGGGCCGGACGCGCGAGTCGGTCCTCGGCGAGATCCGCGCCGGCGCCCGCGAGGGCGGCTGGAAGTCGAAGATCCCCGTCTACGGCTCCGAGCCCGAGGCGCTCGCCGGCGAGCTCGACCGAACGGAGGCTGCGGAGCAGCTCGAAGTCATCGTGATGCTGACCCACGAAGATCGCGAAGCCGTCTACGACCTGATCGCCGCCCGCGGCCTCCGCCCGATCGACGACCCCGCGGCGCTGGCAAAGCTCGTGTCGTCACGCTGACCGAGGACGGAGCCGGTGCGATCAAGGTGGCTGGCCGCTGTGGCCGTGCTCGCGGTCGCCTGCTCGTCCCGTCCGTCAGTAACGGCAGCGCCGTCCATGCCGCCCCAGACGGCGGCAATGGAACTAGCCACGTGTGCCGCCGCGTTCCAAGCGTGGGTCGACCGGACGGCATCCGCGAACACGCCGGGCACCAATCCCATCGCGGTCTTCATCTCGGCGCAGCAGGCGGAACGTCGGGTCTTCGAGCTCTGCTCCCTGGAGGAGGCGGAAGCGCACAACCGCGCCATGAAGATCCAGGACGCTCCGGGCATCGATCGCCCGCTGATCGAACCGGATATCCGCACCTTTGCAGACGCCGAGTGTGTCGACGATGTGGAGTTGTTGGGTGGGACGCCGTTGTGCGCCGAGATCGGGCGCTGAGGTCGCGCTGACTGAGATGGTTGCGCAGCGAAGGATGGGTCCGCTGCGCTTTGGGAGCGCCTTGACCCTCGCATTCCTCCTCGTCGCGTGCAATTCGGCCTCGCTCCCACCTTCGGCCGAAGTCAACCGAGACGTCGCAATCGCGATCACGCTCCACGCGTTCCCGAAATACACGATCGACCAGGTCATCAGCGTGGACCATGGGAAGGTCGGGAGCTTCGTGACACCGGCATTCGCCGATCGACTGGCCAAGGTGCTCGATCACCAGTCGTGGCGGATCAGGCTCGGGTCGCAGCCCTCACCGACCGGCGGTGAAGGTACGGAGGTCATCGTCGATGCCACCGACGGGAACATCGTGCTGACCAGCGACTGGGCGAGCTGAGCTCGTCGCTGCGCGCGTCGCCTAGGGCCAGCCCTCCGGGGCGTTCGGCGTCCACGGGCCGTCGATGATCGTGGCCTCGTGGTGGCCCTGCCACGGCGGCATCGTCACGCAGATGAACCGCAGCGGTTCGTCGGTGCCGTCGCAGCGGTACTGGAATGACGTCCCGACCGGGATGTCGATCGTGACGCCTGGCTCGAGCACCGTCACGTCCTCGCCGGACCCGTCGCGGCGCCAAATCCGTCCCAGACCGGATAGCACGTACCAGAACTCGCTTACGGTGGCGTGGACCGCCGCGCGGTTGACCTGGCCGGGCGGCACCGTCGAATGGATCATGTCGCCGGTCGGGCCGCCCATGAGGTAGCGGACCTCGGCCCCCGCGGGCGAGCGGTCGTTCGGGGACGCGGGGAAGGCCTGGGTCTTCAGCCCTCGGGCGCCTCGAGCTCGCCGGGGTCGGCGAAGCCGGTGTTGCCGTCGCGCTTGCCGGCGGAGGCCATCGCCTCGCGATAGACCGCGATCGAGTCATCGACGCACATGACGACGAGGTCACCCGGGTTCGCGCGCCGAAGCGCGGTCTTCACGGCGGTCATCTCGTCGAGGATCTTGTCGGCGCGGATTGTTCGGCCGGAGCCGTCCTCGCGGGCGCGACGGACGCCATCGGCGACCAGGCCCGCGGTCACGCCAGGAGCGCGGCCACGGAGGTTCCGGTCCTCGCGAATGATGATCTCGTCGAACGCACCGGCAGCCAGGGCGCCGTAGTCGCGCATGTCCTCGTCGCGTCGGTCGCCCGGCATGCCGATGACGCCAATGGCTCGGCCCGACGCTGCACCGCCCTTGCCACCACCGCCGTTCGCGCCGGCGGCCTCCCCCACCCCGTTCATGCGCCGGGCGAAGTCCGCGAGGTTCCGCATGCCGTCGACGTTGTGGCAGTAATCGATGACGACCCGAACGCCGCCGACCTCGAGGTAGTTGAGCCGGCCGGGGGCCTGAAAGAACGAGGTCGTGAAGGTTCGAAGCCCCTGGCGGATATCATGCAGGTGCGCGCCCGCCGCCCACGCCGCCGCGGCGGCCGCCAGCGCATTCGCGACGTTCATTCGGGCGCGGCCACCGAACGTGGCCGGGATGAGGTGCGTGTACAGCACGGGCATCGTGCGCGGGCCATGGCGCAGGACGATCTGGTCGCCCTCGGGCGTCTTCTTGAGGACGAAGGCGGCGCCGCCGCGACCCGTGTAGCCGTCGACGCGGTCGAACCCCGGCTCGCCCTTCTTCTGCTCCATCGAGAACAGGATCACGGTCCCGCGGCACTGGCTGGAGAGCCGCGCGACGTACGGATCGTCCGCGTTCAGGACCGCCGTGCCGGTTCGGGGCACCGCCTCGACCAGCACGCCCTTCACGTCGGACAGCTGGCGAAGCGTGTCGATGCCGCCGAGACCAAGGTGGTCTGCCGTGATGTTGGTCACGACCGCGACGTCCGCACGATCGAAGCCCAGGCCTTCGCGAAGGATTCCCCCGCGCGCGACCTCGAACACGCCGGTGTCGACCGTCGGGTTCTGCAGGATCATCCGCGCCGACTTCGGACCCGACATGTCGCCGCGCCGGATCATCCGGCCATCGACCACGATGCCGTCGGTCGAGGTCATGCCGACGCGCCGGCCCATCAGCTTCAGGATGTGGGCGATCATCCGGACGGTCGTCGTCTTGCCGTTCGTGCCCGTGACGCTGATGATCGGGATACGCGCGCCGGCACCCTGCGGGAACAGCAGGTCGATCACCGGTTTCGCGACGTACTGCGGCTCGCCCTCGGTCGGGTGCGTGTGCATGCGGAACCCGGGCGCCGCGTTGACCTCGACGATGGCGCCACCGGTCTCGCGAACCGGCACCGTGATGTCGGGGCAGATGAAGTCGATGCCGGCGACGTCGAGCCCGACCACGCGCGCCGCCATCTCGGCAATCTCGGCGTTGTCCGGATGGGCTTCGATCGTCCGATCGATCGACGTGCCGCCCGTGGACATGTTGCCCGTCAGCGCGAGCTTGACGCGCTGGCCCTTCGGCGGGACGGCGTCGAGGTCGTAGCCCTGCGCCTTCACGAGCTCTTCGGCCGCCGCATCGACCTTGATTCTGGTCAGCACCTTCTCGTGCCCGATGCCGCGTCGGGGATCGGAGTTCGTCTCATCGACGAGTTCGCGGACGGTGCGCTTGCCGTCGCCGACGACGCTTGCCGGGACGCGCTCGGCGATTGCCGCGACCTTGCCGCCGATCACGAGGCAGCGGTAGTCGTTGCCGGTGATGTAGCTCTCGACGACGAGGTCGCCCGAGCGCGACTCACGGGACGCGCCGGCGAAGGCGGCGCGGACGTCGTCGTCGGTCCTCAGGTCGAGGTGCACGCCGCGGCCGTGGTTGCCATCGAGCGGCTTGACCACGCACGGGAATCCGACCCGACGCGCGGCCGCGACGCAGGCTTCGACGGTGTCGACGACCTCCGACTTCGGGACGGGCAGGCCGGCCGAGTCCAGAAGCCGGTTCGTGAGGTTCTTGTCGGAGGCAATGTCGACAGCGATGCCGGACGTCCGTGAGGTCATCGTCGCGCGGATGCGCTGCTGGTGGACGCCGTACCCGAGCTGGACGAGCGAGTGGCGATCGAGGCGGAGGTACGGGATGTCGCGTGATGCGGCCTCGTCGAGGATCGCCTGGGTCGATGGCCCGAACGCCTGGCGCTCGGCGAGCCGGATCAGCGCCTCGAGCTCGGCGAGGTAATCCAGGCCCTGCGCCGCGTCCGAGGGCGCGACAAGGTGGTTGACGATCCGGACCGCCAGCTTGCCGGCCTCGAGCCCGACGGCCTCCTCGCGGAACTCGTAGATCACGTTGTACTGGCCGCGGGTTCCGGCGCTCCTGGTCTTGCCGTGATGGACCGACGTGCCGGCAAGGTTCTGCAGCTCGAGCGCGATGTGCTCGGCGACATGGCCCATCCACGTACCGTCCTTGAGCCGCGTGATGAAGCCGCCGCGCCGGTTCAGCGAGCACGCGTGGTCCTCGAGCGACGGCATCCACTCGATGAGCGCGTCATTGAATCCGGGAATCTTGGAGCTGGGAAAGTCCTCGAGGCTGCCGAGATCGACCAGCATCTTCACGACCGGCTGGGTCGACCAGTAGTTCGGGCCGCGCAGGACGCGGGTGTCGAGGACGCGGAGGTCGGGCGTCGGGGTCCCCGCGGGCGCGCTCGCGCCGTTGGTCGAGCCGTTGGACGCGGCCGCCTTCGCCTTTCCCGCCGTTGAGGTCTTCGCGGCTGCCGCCGATTTCGCAGTCGCTGCGGGTTTCGGGGCCGCCGTGGCCGCCGGCTTCGCACCGCCCGTTGCCCGAGAAGCCGCCACGCTCGCCTCCTCCGTCACCCGATTCGAGGGACGCTCAGCCTACTCGACCCGCGGTGGCTAGGTTCGGACGACCTGTTCTGCGACCCGGAGGAGGTCGGCGAGCGGCAGCTCCTCGCTGTAAAGCCGAAGCACAACGCCATACGGATGGATCGTCGGATCTTCGAGCACAAAGACCGAGGCGATGCTCATGGCGTATTCGCTGGTCGGAACGCGGTCGACGCACACGGCCGGCAGCCCTCGGACCTGGCAGCTGCGAACCGTGCCGGGGAGTGCGTCGACGACGAGCCACCCGCTTCCATCGAGGTAGCGCGCGATGTCGACGTAGGTATTGGTGCCTGCGACGGTGAGGATCGCGTGGTCGCTCAGCCCCCTCGTGCCGCACGTCCACTTGTCGATGTGGTCGAGTGTCATCCCGTCCGGAACATCCGAGACTTCGATGTCGAGGTCCGAACGCTGATCGCCCCAGGGAGGACCGCTCGTTTCGACCGAGTCTCCGTACAGCTTCGCGTTGCAGCCCAACTGGAGGTTTCGGTCGTGGACGTCACCGGCCGAGATGTCCTCGTGCCCGACACGCCAGCCGTAGCAGACGCCCTCGTACCACTGCGTCCCCGTCGAGTCGACCTTGCCTCCGCCGGAGCACGAAGCATCCACTGGGCTGCCCGACGCGCCGGGGCCGGGCGTCGGCACCTCCGACGCCGCAACGATGCCCGCGATCCGGTCGACCACGTCGCCGAACGGCTGCGTGTCGAGGTTGATCGGGAACGGCCCGTTCGCTTCCCACCAGCCCGCGGGCGCCTCGGGCACGAGCACGACATCGTCGATCTTCCGAAGGGCGCCCTGATACGTGTTCGGGAGGGCGTACCACTGCCACCGCGGCGAGTCGCTCGGCGTCGGGGCGCCGGAGTCCGTGTAGAGCTTGCCGAAGTTCTTCAGGAAGAGGATCAATTCACCGCCCGGCAAGTCCGAATCAGGGATCCCCGAAAAGGCAAGCTTCACCATCACGGTGTCCGAGGCCTGCGGCCCATCGCTCTTCAACGTCTCGTCGATGGTGACGAGCAGGAACTTCTGCTGGGCCAGATCGCAAACGTCGGGCTCACCTAATGCTGGACTGGGCTGCGCGGCACAGCCCACCATCGTTTGACCCGTGATGCGTCCGCGAACGATGAGGTCGCTGTCGGCGACGATGTCTTCGAGGGTGTCGTAGTGGAACCGCGTGGGCTCCGCGTCGTACTGGATGACCTTCGCCCAGAAGGCGTCCGAGATCTCCTGCTCAGCGATCGAGGTCGGCGAGGCTGAAGGCGCAAGCACCGGGACTTCGCGACCGTTGATCGCGATCGTGCTCGGATCGACTGGCTGAGAAAGGCGAATCCAGACGGTTCGAGTGATGCCCACGAGCCGGCAGCCCGCGTTGGTCGGAACGATGAATCGAATGCTCAAGTCGAGCTTGGCGCTGCTGCCGGTGAGCTCGAGCTCGATGCGATCGACGCATGCGCCGCCCATCCACACGACGGCGAAGGTGGTGGGATCGTTGCCCGCGTAGATCCGGGGCGTCGCATCGATCTGCCCACCGTCGGGCCCACCGGGCGCGACAGCGGGGAGCTCGGGGGCGAACCCCAGGGCGAGGCCTGTCCGATCTTCGAGCACAACGCTCACCGGATGCGACCATTCCGGGTTCGGCAACGTCGTCTCGAATCGCGCTGGTTGGCCCGACGGCGTCGGGCTGCCCATATACCGGCCGATCGTCGCCCCGAACAAGGCGCCGCCAATGATCACGATCACAGCGACGACAGCGAGCGATGTCGCGGCGGTAAGCGTCCGCTTCGTCGTGGGAGTGGCCCGGGCGATCGGCACCGTCACAACCGCGGGCAGCGGCGCCGCGACGTAGGTTGGTTCGTCCGGCGGCAGAGTCCGCAGCAGCTCCTCGACGCGGTCGTCCTTCACCGGTCACCCTCGACCAGCCGATCACGCAGCGTCGTGATGGCGCGGCTGGCATTGCTTCGAGCAGACCCGGCGTCGATGCCGAGGACCTCGCCGATCGTTTCGAACGTCATGTCGGCGCGGTAGCGCAGGTACAGGACCGCCCGCTGGCGAGGTGGCAGGCGGTCGACCTCGGTCCACACGGCGAGCAGGTCATCGATCGTGTGCGCCGGCGTCATTGCCGTCGACCGGTCGCGATGGACGAAGGCATCAAAGCGCCGCCGCCAGCGATGGCGGTCCATCGACAGCCGATAGGCGGTCCGAAACGCCCACGCTGCAGGCGTCTCGATCGGGTCACCGCGCGCAAGCACCTTCCAGAGCCGGAGCAGGGCTTCCTGGACGACCTCTTCCGCCTCGTCATCGGGCAACCCGAGCCGCCGGCAGAAGCCGAAGATCGCCTGTCCGCTCTCGCGCTGCAGCGTCTCGACTACGTCTCGTCCAGCTCGCTCAAACGCCATCTGGCCGCCTGCTACTCGGATGGTCATGGCTGTCACCTGCCCATGACGCCTCGGGCCCGGGAAACGCTGCATCCGAGCCCCGGGTCAGAAGCAGACTCCGAACTCTTTCTCGCCCGCGTGCCGCAGGAGATGGAGGACCCTTCCGCTCGAGTCCGTGAACGTTGCGGTGTTCCGGCTCGTGAGGCGAAACGTTCCCGTCGACCCGTCGAACTGCACAGGATCCATGTCGAGCGGCAGGTTCACGGGATCCCAGAAGCTGCCATCGACATCGATGGGGCTGTGGATGCCGCAGTGCGGCATGTCGTACCCGTAGTCGACGGCGACGATGCCGCCCGTCGACGAGATCGGGAGCAAGGTGACGAACCCGTTCCGCCGGGCGACGACCGGCTGTGCTTCGATGGCGGCGGCATCGGCCTCGGGTACGTCGACGCCCCAGACGACCGGCGCTGGAGTCGCGTCGTGCGTCGTCGAGCAGGCAGCGGCCACGCAGGCAAACGCGATGAGCAGCAGTGTCGTGCGTGCCATTCGCATCATTTCGCGGCCTCCTCGACCGCCGCTTCGGCTGGCACGGGTTGGGGCCGGAGCGCCCGTCCGACCGCCATGCCGAGGACCGCACCGACCGTGTTCGTGATGACGTCCGTGACGTCGCCCGAGCGGCCGAGCGCATAGGCCTGCGCGACCTCGATCGCGATCATCAGGCAGGCGATCTCGACCAGCCATTCGAGGATGCTCGGCCTCGCGAACCGCAGCCCGACCAGGAGACCGAGGGGCACGAACACCGCGACGTTCGCCACGACGTCGAAGAGCGCATTCCGGAGGTCGACGCCGCCGAGCCTCATCGCGTTCGCCAGGAAATTGAAGGGCACGAGGTTCAGCGAGGTCGTGGGCTCCGGCGCGGAGGGGGTCATCGTGCCGACGATCAGGAAGAGGACCGACACGACGATGCCGGCGTCAAGGAAGCTGCGCGACGCCGAGCCTTGTTCTCCGCGCCGGGACCGCCATACCGCGAGCCCGGTCCCCACGCAGAGGAACACGACCGCCAGGACCGCGAAGAAGGCGACGACCGGTCCGCACGCCCTCCCTCTGAGCATGCATCCGGTCAGGTCATGGACGAACATGCGCCTCCGACGGCCGGACTGCTCCTGGCGCTACGCCCAAGTTCAAGAGATCCGTGCCTCCGCGAGATGGAAACGCACCCGAGCGGAGGCAGCGGCCATCGCGTCGGGATCCATCGGCTCGTTGGCCTGGAACATCCGGAGTTGCAGCTCCGGGCCATGTGCATCGAAGCGGTCCATGAGAGCGCCGGTGACGGGCTGGACAACGAAGTGGATGTGGCCAGGCTCTCGACCCGCATGCGACCAGAGGCACGTGTACACCTGACTGGGCGCCTCGCCTCGCTCCGTGGCCGCCTTCGTCACGGCGTTGGCGACATTCCTGAGTGCCGGCCCCACGTCCGCCACCTCGACCGGTTCGAGGTCGGCGAGGTGGACGACGTGCCGAGCCGGTTTGACGACCATCGTCCCGACGCCGAGCGGTCCGATGCAATGCTCGACCACCCAGGTCCCGAGGGTTGCGACTCGACCGCCCGGCACCTTGTCTGCGCGCCTGGCGAGATCGCAGGCCATGCAATCGCGATCGGCGATCGGCCGGTCAGCAGGCAGCGAGCCGCTCCACCGCTTCGACGACCATCTCGGGCGAGCACGCCAGGTTCATGCGGGCGTGGCCGGCACCCTGGGGTCCGAAGTTGAGGCCACGGACGAGCGCCACCCCGGCCGCATCGAGCGCGCGCTTCGCCGGGTCGTCGCCCCAGCCGAGGCCGCGCATGTCGAGCCACGCGAGGTAGGTCGACTGGCCACGGCGGAGTCGAACGGCTGGCAGCTTTTCGGCGAGCTGCTGCTCCAGCAGGTCGAAGTTCGCGACGATGGAGCGGACCGTCGCGTCGAGCCAATCGCGCGAGTGGTTGAAGCCTTCGCGGGTCGCGATGAGCCCGAACAGGCCGGTTCGGCCCGTGACCTCCTCCGGCATCGCGTGGATCTTCGCCGCCATCGCCTCGGAGTCCGCGACGAACAGGGCAGCCTTCAGGCCGGCAAGGTTGAACGCCTTGCTCCCCGATTCCGCGGCGATCCCGTGCTGGCGAGCCTCCTCCGAGACCGAGAGGTACGGCACGAATTCCGTGCCGGCATGCACGAGCGGCCCGTGGATCTCGTCGCTCACGACGAACCCATCGTGCCGCGCAACGATCTGCGAAAGCTCGACCAGCGTCGATCGGTCATGCACGAGCCCGAGCGGGTTGTGCGGGTGACACAGCAACACGCCACGGGCGGTGCCGGACGCGAGCGCGCGATCGATGCCCTCGAGATCGAGCTGCCACGTCGTTCCGTCGTCGAGCAGCGGCACCTGGACGACCGTCCCGCCAGCCTCAGGAATGAGGTCGAAGAACGGCGGATAGACCGGCGGCGTGATGACCACGCCATCGCCGGGCTTTACGAGGGCCCGCAGGGACTCGACGATGACGACGCTGACGTCGGTCGTCAGGCGCATGCGGTCCGGCGAGGGCAACCAGCCCCATCGATCGGTCGCGAACGAGGCGAACGCGGCGCCGGCCGACGTGTCACCTGCGTGGACGTAGCCGGTGTCGCCGCGATCGATCGCCGCGTGAAGCGCCTCGCGGATCGCCGGCGCGAGCGGGTAGTCCATCTCGGCGACGAACATCGGCAGCACCGTCGCGGGATGGGCCTGCCACTTCTCGCAGCTGCGCTGGCGCAGGACCTCGATCGCGTCGGCGCGAGTCATGGACGCTCTCATGTCAGGAGGAAGCGATCGCTCCGCCTTCGAGCGCCTTGAGCGGCGTCATCGCAACCCGCTCGCGGCGACGCAGATCGAACCGGTATCCCGACGGCAGGGCATGCAGCTTGACGCCCGAGATCATGACCGGCCGGTGGCCGTGGACCTCCCAGGCGTCGGTCTCGGCGGACGAACCATCGATGATGGTGACCGACCCGCGCCCGATGATCTCCATCACGCCGTCCGGCCCGACGACGCCGCACGTGTCCTCGTCCACCCCGATCCCGAGCAGGGACGGGTTCTGTGCGATGACCGACAGCAGGCGGCCGTAGCGGTTCCGCTGTTGGAAATGCTGGTCCACGATGACGCTCGGCAGCACGCCGAGGCCTGCCGCGAGCGCCGCCATTCGATGCTTGGGCGTCCCACCGGACGCGCCGAAGGCGATCATGTGGCTCGACATCGCCGACGCACCCGCCGACGTGCCGGCGACCACCGCGCCCTCGCGGAACCGCTCGAGCACCTTCTCGGCCAGGAGCGTGCCGCCGATCGTCGACGACAGTCGGAGCTGGTTGCCACCGGTCAGGAAGATGCCCGTCGCGTCATCGAGCTGGCGGCAGTAGGCCGGGTCGTTGGCCTGCGCGCGCGACATCGTGTGCAGCGGCACGATCTGTCCGATACCGAGGCCCGAGAAGATCTCGCGGTAGCGCTGGCCCGCTTCGAGGCCGAGCGACGACGCGGTCGAGATGACGATGACGACGCCATCCGCGCCACCCGCGAGGGTGGCGAACCGGTTCAGGATCACGCGGTCGCGGATCTTGTCTTCCGCTCCGCCGATGACCATGACAGTCCCGTCGGAGCCGCGACCGGTGCGTCTGGGAGGCACCTTGCGCGGCAGTTTATCGAACGGAACCTCGGATTGTTGCTCCGACAAAGGTCCCGTGGGGTTGCGATCAGGCGGCGGCTTGCGAGCGCGCCTCGCGAGGGCGCGCATCGACGCGCCGAAGGAAGAACGCGGCGCCAACGAAGACCACGATCGCGAGCAGGTACGCGGCTCGCGGACCCTCAGGCCGCCGGAGCTCACCACCGACGAAGAACAGCATCGTGCCGCCGATCACGGACGCCAGCGGCCCCGCCGAGGCGACCGCGATGTTGCTGATGCCCATGTACCGGCCGGACGCGGCCTTCGGGATGATGTCGGTCATGAGCGCCCAGTCGACCGCGAGGAACGTGCCGGTCGCGACGCCCATGAGGACCGCCCCGAACACGAAGACCTGGATCGTCGGCGCGAGGCCGAGGACGACGAGCGCGATCGCGCCGACCGCGCACGCCGCGTAGATCACGGGCTTGCGGCCGATTCGATCGGAGATCCGGGCGGATGGGAGCGTCGAGATCATCGTCATGACGGCCATCGTCGCGCCGGTGACGTTGATCCACATGCCCTGGTCGGCGCGCGGCATGAGCAGCGTCTGGCTCATGAAGATCAGGTACGTCCCGAGGAGCATGTTCGTCCCGGCGAGGAACAGCAGCCGCGACAGCACGAGGTTCACGAAGCTCTTCTCGGCGAGGATGTCGGTCGCCCAGGCGGACCTGGCGATATCCCACCAGCTCCGGCCGCGCCGTGGGCGGGCTGCGGCGCCCTCGCGGACCCAGACGATCGTGCCGATCGCCGTCGCGAGCTCGATCACGCCGAGCACGACCAGCGGCACGAGGTACGCGCCGTTCACGACCGCGAACGTGATGATCAGCGTGCCGAGCACGAATCCGAGCGTCTGCATGATCCCGACGAGCGCGCTCGCCATCCCGACCTGCCTCGCCGGCACGAGATCCGGGATGTAGCCCTGGAACGGGCCCTGCGCGAAGTTCGATGAGAACTGGATCGCGACCAGGAACACCACGAGCATGAGGTACGTGTTTGACAGCCCGATTCCGACGCAGAAGAGCACGTCGAGCGTCGCGCCGATGGCGATGAACGGCTTCCGCCGTCCCCATCGGCTGATCGTGTAGTCGCTGATCATGCCGACCGTCGGCTGCACGGCGGCGGCCACGATCATCGTGACGATGCTCTGGAAGATCAGCGCCGGGCCCTGCATCTCGCCCGGGACCAACGCCGGGATCCGGTCCTGGACCACGACCCCGATGCCGCCCATGATCGTGTTGATGCCCAGCCAGTAGACCGAGATCTGGAGGAGCTGGCCGATCGGCAGCTGCGCGGTCGGGCGCGCGCCGGCGTCATCGTCGACCGCCGACTCGGCGGCCAGCCCCTCGACGGCGACGTCGAGTGCCATATCAGGCCGTGACCGGCTCCCGGAGCAGCGACGCGGTCGCTTCGTACCTGACGATGGCGCGGTTGGTCGCCTCGGGCGCGACGTACGTGAACACGGACCGGTCGAGCGAGTACATGCCGGTGCAGGCGAGACGGACGTCGCCGATGTCGAAACGGAACACCGGGTTCTCGCGGTTGCCCGCGTAGTGGTGCGCCTCGCCGTCGCGGGTCAGGATCGCGAGGTTCGCGTGGCCGCCGAAGACGTCGTGGAGGCGTTCGAGCGCCGCCGTCGCGGACGCGGCCTCGGACCAGTGGTCCTCGAGCCAGCGCGCGCTCACCTCCGTGTCCGCGAGCACGTGGAGCCGGCCCGCATCCCGGAACTGCTTCCGAAACGACTCGTGATGCTCGAGGTCGCCGTTGTGGCTGTACGAGTAGCGCCCCGCCGGGTCGTCGAACGGCTGGGTGTCCGGCATGCCAATCGTCGAGAACTGCGACGGACGCCGAAGGTGCACGAGCAGGGCGCTCGTCTCCTCGCGGCCGATCTCGTTCCGCCGCGGGTCATCGCGGAACGACCCGATGTCGCGGTGCGTTCGGAACTCGCCGTCAGCCCCGACCCAGGTCAGGCCCCACCCGAACCCGGCGATGCCGTACTTCTCGAGCCGCGCCGTGAACGGCCACAGCGCGCCGATCGCGAAGGGCCGCGCCGAAACCGCCACGTACTGCTCGCACATCGGCGCGATGATACGGACGTGCGCCAGAGACCCGAAGCATGACCGAGGTTGCCTTCGCGAAGAGCGGCGACGTTCACATCGCGTATCGCGTCGTCGGCGACGGACCCATCGACCTCGTCTACGTCCAGGGCGCGGCCACGCACCTCGACACGCTGTGGGAGCTGCCCGCGTTCCGCCGGTTCTGCGAGCGGCTCGGTGCCTTCACGCGGCTGATCCTGTTCGACAAGCGCGGCATGGGCATGTCCGAGCGCGTTCCGGGCGGCACGCCGCTCGATGTTCGGATGGACGACATCCGTGCGGTGATGGACGCGGTCGGCTCGGAGTCGGCGGCGATCATGGGCGAGTCCGAGGGTGGCCCGCTGGGGATGCTGTTCGCGGCGGCCCATCCGGAGCGCACGCGCTCGCTGATCCTGCAGGGCGCGGAGGTGCGCGAGCGCACGGACGACGAGTGGCCGTGGGGCGAGAACACACCGGAGTCGTTCGAGGCGTCTGTCGCGCGAATTCCCGATCGTTGGGGGCGTGGGAGCGGCGTCGCGCAGGTCGTCCCGTCGATCGCGAACGATCCGTCGCTCCCCGCGATCGAAGCTTGGTGGGGCAAGGTCCAGCGAAACGCCGCGACCCCTGGGTCCTGGGAGGCGTTCGCTCGAATGGCCTTCGACATCGACGTTCGCGGAATCGTCCCCAGCATCCGCGTCCCGACGCTGGTCATCCACGAGGTGGGCGACCGCGTCTGCATCGTCGAGAACGCGAGATGGCTCGCGGCCAACCTCCCGGGCGCGAAGTACGTCGAGCTGCCGGGCGCCGATCACGTGCCCTGGTTCAACCCCGATCCAACGCTCGCCGAGATCCGTGAGTTCCTGACCGGCGCGCGCGAACCCGAGGAGCCGGATCGAGTGCTCGCAACCGTTCTCTTCACCGACATCGTTGGCTCGACGGAGCTCGCGACGCGCCTCGGCGATGCGCGCTGGCGCGACCTGCTCGAGAGCCACAACGCGGCGATCCGCGCGGCGCTCGCGCGGTTTCGCGGACGGGAGGTCGACACCGCAGGCGACGGGTTCCTCGCGGTGTTCGACGGACCTGCGCGCGCGATCCGGGCCGCCCTCGCGTGTATCGATGCCGTCCGGCCCTTCGGGCTTTCGATTCGTGCTGGCGTGCATACCGGCGAGATCGAGCAGATGCCCGGCGGTGACATCCGCGGGATCACGGTGCATGTCGGGGCCAGGGTGGCCGCAGCCGCGAGCGCAGGCGAGGTCCTGGTGTCCTCGTCGGTTCGCGATCTCGTGGCGGGCTCCGGCTTCGAGTTCATCGATCGCGGGATGCACAAGCTCAAAGGCGTCGAGGAGGATCGTCGCCTCTACGCGGTGAACACGTCGGGGGCGGTGGCGTGACCGGCCTCCGCGCGCTCTGCGAGCAGATCCTCGAACAGCCGACCGCCACAGACCTCTGGGCGCTCCAGAAGCTGCTCCTCGGCGACGAGCGCGGCGATGCCCAGCGAGCGTGGTCCGTCGTGCGGGCGTTCCACGCTTGCCTCCGTGCCCTCGAAAGCAAGTCCGCGTCGCGCCAGGCGAGCCGCTGGGGGGCGATCCTGGGCACGGCGGCGGTCGGGACGACGAGCCTGCCCGAGCTGCGCGAGAAGCAGGGTCGCGAGCTGCGCGAGCTGGTCGAGGACGCGCTGCCGGCGTTTCTCGAGGTCGGAGCGTCCATCCAGACGGCGCAGGCCTGGGAGATCGATGCGCGCCTGATCTACGACGAGTTCGCCTGGTTCCTGTACGAGGAGCTGTGGGACATCTCGGTGGCCGCGCACCCGGAGCTCACGGCGGAAGAACGGCGCGACCGCATCGATGCCGTGCTCGATCCGATCCTCGGCGCAGACCTCCCGGACGCCGACCGGGCGTCCCTGGTGATCGACGTATTTCGATCCGTGCTCGCGGCGCGGATCCTGCCGCTGCTGCGCTAGGAAGCGGCGCGCTTCCTCGGCTTCTTGCCGCCGTTTGCGGCGAACGCGGCCTTCTCGGCGGCGGGCGCCTGGCACTCGACGCTGGCGCACCAGTAGGTGACGCGCGGCAGCTCGGTGCCCTGCGAGTCCGACTTGATCAGCTCGCCGCAGCGGTGGCACGGCCGGCCCGCGCGGTCGTAGACCCAGAGTCGCGACGGGGCGAGCTTCGCGCCGGTCTTGATGTCGACCGTCGTCGAGCGGCCCGCGGGCGAACCGGATCGCGCATTCGCCTGGAGCTGCTCCCGAGCGGTGGTCAGGATCCGGTCCAGCGTCTCGTCGTCGAGCGACTTCACGGGTGCGAACGGGTCGACCTTCTCCATGAACAGGACTTCGCTCTTGTAGACGTTGCCGACGCCGGCAACCGCGCGCTGGTCGAGGATCGCCTCGCCGATCGCGGTGTCCTTGCGCGCGTCATCGCGCAGGCGGCGGATCGCCTCGGCCTGGTCGTAGTTGTCGTCGAGGAGGTCCGGACCGAGCATCGAGATGGTCGGGTGGACGACCTCGGCGCGGCGCTCGAAGAGCTCGACCACCGGCGCATCGAAGCAGACCGCGACGGCGCCCGGCACTTCGATCACGAGCGCGGCACGTGACGGTGGGCGGCGCCACGTCTCGCCGGGGCGGTATCGATGCCAGCTTCCGTGCAGCCCGAGGTGCGTCCGCAACTCGAGGCCGCCATCGAACTTGATGAGCAGGTTCTTTCCGGCGGCGTCGACGGCATCGATCTTCTGCCCAACGATCCGCGAAACCTGCGGTCCCGGCAGTCGCGCACGGGCGCCAGTGACCACGCGCCCGGCCAGGTATGGCCTCAGCGCAACAGCAATCCTTGCGAGCGTATCCCCTTCCGGCATCAGGCGATCATCGCCGACGCGCGGGATTTCCGCAGGACGAGCCCGCGATATCCCTGGATGAACCCTGCTTTGAGCATCGATTCGTAGTGCGGCGAGCGTCCGGCGGGCTCCCCATCGATCTTCGCGACGACCAATTCGCGGCGGGCTCCGTCATTGAGGAGCTGCGCCAGGGCCGCCAGGGCGGCCTGACGGACGGCCGGGTCGTCAAAGGCGGGCAGGGTCTGGAGCGAGGTCCCGCCGCGGTCCAGGTAGAGCGCGGCTACGCCATCGACGAGGACGACGTAGGCGCCCGCCGCGCGCTGGAAGGGTCGCTTGTCGGTCTCGCTGCGGCGGGGCCACGCGAGCGCGGCGCCATACGGATTGGCGGGATCGGCCGCAGCGAGCAGGTGCACCACCGGGTCGTCGCCCCTGGCTGATTCGGGCTCCCGGACCGCGCGGAGGCGATCCAGGGCGCCCGCCAGCGCGAACTGCGCCGCACCCAGCCCGGCGACGAAGTACCCGCGCCGGATCCTGCCGGCATCCTCGAGCGCGCGGAGCATCGGGTAGATCGCGGAGAAGCCGCCTTCGAGGCCTTCGGCCATCGCCGCCTCACGCACCAGCACGCCGTGGCGGTCGAGCAGCGCCAGCGCCAGTTGATGTGCGCGCTCCGTCGGGCTCGCGGGCGCACCCGCGGGATCCCAGACGCCCGAGCCCACCAGGGACCATCGACCCGCGGCCTCCGGCGGCCCGAGGGCCGTCAGCCTACCGAGTCTGGGCCGTGCGCCCGCGGCCGCCTTCGCCGGCCGCTTCCAGCGAAGCGCACGGAGCGGCGCGAAGGTGTCGTTCGTGACCTCGCCCGCCCAGACCAGATCCCACAGGGCGTCGAGGACCTCGCGTTCGTTCGCCGCGGCGCGCGCCGCCGCGCCCTGGATTGCCCGGAAGAACGATGCGCCCTTGGCGGCGAGATGCTCGCGGATCGCTTCGTGCAGGGCAGTCGATGGCCGGCCGGCGCCGTCGTCCGGCCCACCGACGGGGATGACGGGCACGGGCAGCTCCCGGCCCGGCCGGTGGAGCACGACGCGGCCGTCGTCGCGGCCGAGGCTCCCCCGCCCCACCCACGCGACCTCGCCCAGGGCGCCGAGCTCATCGAGCAGCCGCGGCTGGTAGCCGGGAACACGGGCCGGCAACACGTCGCGCTCCAGCACGGAAGCGGGAATCGGCACGCCCGCGAGCTGGTCTACCACCTCGGCAAGGCGCTCCAGAGCGGCGGTGCCTCGGAGCGGCGGCGCGTCGTCACCGACCGGATGCACGCCCTGCCAAGCCGGTAGGAAGCGCCCCAGCGTTTCGGGATCGACCGGTTCGACCTCATGCCGAAGCCGGGCCAGCGAGCGGCGGCGGAGCATCCGGAGGACCTCCGGGTCGCACCACTCGCGCTCCGTGCCGTTCGGGCGGAACTCGCCGCGGACGATCGTGCCGGCGCCGGCGAGCCTCGCCAGCGCGTCCTCGACCACGCCGAGCGGCAATCCCCAGCGCGCGGCCGGGTCCTGGGCGAGGAAGGGTCCGTGCGTGCGCGCAAATCGCGCGAGCAGCGAGTCAAGCGCGCCGGAAACGCGGACGAGGAATGCCTCCGGGACGCCGCGCGGCGGCGAGGCACCCACGCCATCCCGATACCGCCCGACGTCCTCGATCGCAATCCAGCGATCATCGCCCGCGATCCGGATGATCACGGCGCGCCGGGTCGCCTCCAGCTCGCGCAGCCAGCCCGTCGCGGCGTCCTTGCCGCCCTCGATGCGCGCCGCCGCCTCGACCGAGGAAAGGTCGCCGAGCCGGCGCAGCAGGTCATGGACGTGTTCGACGCTGTCGGCCTTGCGATCCTCGGTGAGGTTCTGGAGCGACAGCTCGAGATCCGCGAGCGCCTCGGGGTCCAGGAGCTCGCGCAGCTCATCCTGGCCGAGCAGCTCGCGCAGCAGGTCGCGGTCGAGCGCCAGGGCACCGGCTCGCCGCTCCGCCAGCGGCGCGTCGCCCTCGTACATGTACTGCGCGACGTAGTCGAAGAGGAGCGACGACGCGAAGGGTGACGCCTTCGCGGTCTCGACCCCGTGGACCGTGATCTCCCGCCGCTCGATGCCGCCGAGGACCTCGCGAAGGGCATCCAGATCGAAGACGTCGGACAGGCATTCGCGGTATGTCTCGACCAGGATCGGAAAGCTTCCGTATCGGGATGCGACCTGGAGCAGGTCCGCCGCGCGCTGGCGCTGCTGCCACAGCGGCGTGCGGGCGCCGGGACGCCTGCGGGGGAGCAGCAGCGCACGCCCCGCGTTCTCGCGGAACCGCGACGCGAACAGCGCCGAGCCACCCACCGCGTCGACGACCAGGTCCTCGATCTCGTCCGGAGCCGGGAACAGCAGCGACTCGATCTCAGCGAGGCGGCGCGCGTCGCCATCGCCTTCGCCCTCGGGCAGTCGGACGGCAATGCCGTCATCGGACCAGATGGTCTGGGCCTCGATCCCGAGGCGCTCTCGCAGTCGCGTCTCGATTGCCAGCGTCAGCGGCGCGTGCACCCGACCGCCGAATGGCGACAGGATGACGAGCCGCCAATCCCCGAGCTCGTCGCGGAACCGCTCGACCACCAGCCGCTTGTCCGTCGCAAGCTGGCCGGCGATCTCGCGCTCCTCCTGGAGGTACTGGACGAGATTGTTGGCGGCGAGCTCGTCCATGTCGTGCTGCTCGCGGAGCCGCGCGCCGAGGGCCCGCGAACCCTTCTCCCCGCGCGCGAGCTCCCCTTCCGCCTCGCGCAGGAATCCGCCGATCGCCCGCCCGAGCTCCACGGGTCGACCAACGGAGTCGCCCTTCCAGAACGGGAGCTTGCCCGGGATGCCCGGCGCGGGTTCCACGATCACCTTGTCCGGCGTGATGTCCAGCACGCGCCACGACGAGGCGCCCAGCACCATCACGTCCCCGTGCATCCCGGCGCGCAGCTCGTAGACCATCTCCTCGTCGAGCTCCCCGACGCGACGACCAGGCGTCCCTGCCTCGCCGGCGAGGAACACGCCGAACAGCCCGCGATCCGGGATCGTGCCGCCGCTCGTGACCGCGACGACGCGGGCATCCCGCCGGCCCTCGACCACGTCGGTCACGCGATCCCACACGACGCGCGCCTTCAGCTCCGCGAACTCGTCCGATGGGTAGGCGCCCGCCAGCATCCCGAGGACGGCCTCGAGCGCTTCCCGCGAGAGCGTCTCGAACGGCGCAGCCCGCGTGATGGTCTCGAGCAGCTCCGCGACGGTCCATCGATCCATCACGGTCATCGCGACGATCTGCTGCGCCACGACGTCGAGCGGGTTGCGCGGCATGACCGTCGTCTCGATCGCGCCTTCGTGCATCCGCCGCACGACGACGGCAGACTCCAGGAGGTCGCCACGGAACTTCGGGAAGAGCACGCCCTTCGACGGCTCACCGACCTGGTGCCCCGCCCGGCCGACCCGCTGCAGCCCGGAGGCGACGGACGTCGGCGATTCGACGAGCACGACGAGGTCGACGGCGCCCATGTCGATGCCGAGCTCGAGCGAGGACGTCGCCACGAGCGCGGGAATCCGGCCGGCTTTCAGGTCCTCCTCGATCCGGAGGCGCTGCTCGCGCGCGATCGAGCCGTGGTGCGCCAGCACGAGCTCCTCGCCGGCCAGCTCGTTGAGCCGTTGTGCCAGCCGCTCGGCCAGACGGCGCGAGTTCGTGAAGATGATCGTGCTGCGGTGCGCCCGGATGAGCTCGAGCAGCCTCGGGTGGATCGATGGCCAGATGCTCGTCCGCATGTCGCCGAACGCGACCGGCCCACCCGGCTGCTCGTCCTTCGGGATCACCTCGCCGAGCCGCGCCATGTCCTCCACGGGGACGACGACCTCGAGCTCCAGTGCCTTCCGGGTGCCCGCATCGACGATCTCGACCTCGCGACCAGGCCCGACGCCGCCGAGGAACCGGGCGATGGTCTCGAGTGGTCGCTGCGTCGCCGACAGCCCGATGCGCTGGAGTTGCGGCGCGCCCCCCGGGCGGAGCCGTTCCAGCCGTTCCAGTGACAGGGCCAGGTGTGCGCCCCGCTTCGTGCCGGCGATTGCGTGGACCTCGTCGATGATCACCGTCTCGACGCCGCGCAGCGCCTCTCGCGCCGCCGAGGTGAGCATCAGGTACAGGCTCTCGGGGGTGGTGACGAGGATGTCGGGCGGCCGCCGCGCCAGCTCCCTGCGCGCCTCGGCGGGCGTGTCGCCGGTTCGGCCGGCGATCGTGATCGATGGCTCCCGCTCGCCCAGCCGCTGCGCCGCCAGCGCGATGCCGTGAAGCGGCGCGCGCAGGTTCCGCTCGACGTCGTAGGTCAGCGCCTTCAACGGCGAGACATACAGGACCCTCACGGACCCGGGCGCCTCCCTCGTCGCCGGCGGCGATGGATTGCGCGCCAGCCGGTCCAGGCACCACAGGAACGCCGCGAGGGTCTTGCCCGACCCGGTCGGGGCGTGGATCAGGGTGTGCCTGCCGCTCGCGATCGATGCCCAGCCGCCTGCCTGCGCCGGGGTCGGCGCCTCGAACGCGGACTCGAACCAGGCCCGCACCGACGCGGAGAAGGGCGCGAGTGGATCGAGGCGAGTGGGCACGCTCACGGACCCGGAATTCTACCCCGCCCCGTTCATTTCGAACAAGCGTTCGTATGCCACGGCGCGATGGCCCGGGCCGGTGGTCCCGGTCGTTTCGGGCCATTGGGCCCTCCGGCTGGACGGATGGGCAGATGATGCTTGGCGCAGTTCGGGAGACCCTTCCCGAGGAGTGGGAGCAAGGAAGGACAGAGAGATGTCCACACTGCGTCGGTACGTGGTGCCGCTGGGCGTGATCGCCGCGGCGCTCGTTCTCTACATCGAAGCCCCGTGGGACATGATCGGTCTCGGCGGGATCGCAGCGAGCAAGGACGTGGAGACGATCCTTTCGCTGATCTTCTGGGTCCTCGCGATCGTCATCGCGTTCACCCTGTTCCAGGATCGCAAGCAGCCGGGCGCCACGGTGGTGGAAGTCGAAGGCCCGGCAGTCTCGCGGTTCCTGTTCAGCAACACCCGGGCAGGCCTGCTCTGGCTGCCGATCCGGCTGTTCGTCGGCTTCTCGTTCCTTGAGGCCGGCCTGCACAAGCTCTTCCCCGCCGGCAAGGCGATCGGCGCCGGCTGGCTCGACGGCGGCGCTTCGCTCGCCGGCTACTGGCACGGTGCGGTGGCCATCCCCGAGGCGCCCGCCCGAGCCGCGATCACGTTCGAGTGGTATCGCGACTTCCTCAACCTGCTGATCAACAACAACGCGCAGACCTGGTTCGCCTACCTCATCGTCTTCGGTGAGATCGCGGTTGGCCTGGGCCTGATCTTCGGAGTCCTGACCGGCTTCGCGGCCTTCTTCGGGGCCCTGATGAACATGTCCTTCCTGCTCGCGGGCTCCGCCTCCACCAACCCGGTGCTCTTCGCCCTCGGGATCGGCCTGATCCTCGGCTGGCGGGTCGCCGGCTGGTACGGCGTCGACCGCTGGCTCCTCCCGCGCCTGGGTGTCCCCTGGCACGCGAGGGTGGTCGAAGGGCACGGGCAGCCGATGCCCGCTGCGATGACGAGCTGACAACCAAACCCGAGGGAGGGCCGGTCTGCACCGACACCGACCTCCCTTCGCTCCCCGATCGCCCGGGCCCCTAGCCCGGGCGATCGGCGTTTCTACGCCTTTGCGCCCTGCTTTGCGCCTGTGAGCCCTGCTCTGCGCCTTTGAGCCCTGCTCTGCGCCTTTGAGCTCTGCTCCGGGGCCGAATGAGCACCACGAGGCCGAGTTTGACGACCTTGGGTCACCGGGACCGCTTCACGACCCCGTTCACGTCGAGTTGAGCGGATTCAGCATCAGGATTGCCGAGGTTCAGCCCGTTTCACGAGACCCTGGACCCGAGCCTCGTCGAACTCGTACCTGGAATCGCTCAACGGCGGTCCCGCTTCCGCGGTCCCGCTTCCGCGGACGCGCAACGGCGGGCGCTCAACGGCCGGTGGTAAACGGCCGGTGGTCAACGGCCGGCGCTCAACCGCGGGCGCTCCATTGCCGGCGCCACCGCGTTCGCTCCAGCGCGGGCACTCCAGGGCGGGCACTCCAGCGCGGGCACTCCAGCGCGGGCACTCCAGCGCTGGCGCTCAGCCGCGGTCGCGCACCCGCGACCGGAGGAGCGGCAGCGCCAGTTCGAGCACCTCGTGCGCAGCGGCGGCGGCACGTCGGTCGAGGCGATCGTCCTGATCCGAGCGGGGCTGGCCCAGGTTGGGTTCGTCATCGAGCGTCGTTGGGATCGGCGCCTGGCCATACGTCTCGGCATCGGCCGCCCAGCGCGCCCGCCACTCGGGCGAGAGCTCCCCGAGCGCCTTCGCATGCGACTGCGCGAGCCACACATGTGCCCAGTCGCGCGGCACGACCCGGTAGACGTCGTAGCCGCCACCGCCCGTCGCGAGCCACCGACCGCCAGCATGCTGGTGCGCGAGCCCGTCAACCAGGTGCGCGGCACGACCCATCGCGGTCGTCGTGACCCGCAGATGCGCCAACGGATCCCAGGCATGGGAGTCCGCCCCGTGCTGCGACACGATCACGTCCGGCCCGAACGCCTCCGCGAGCGGCGGGAGCGCGATCTCCAGTGCCTCCACCCAGCCCTGCTCGCCGGTCATCGGATCGAGCGCGATGTTGACCTTCGAGCCCTCGGCGCCGGGACCGCCGAGCTCGTCGGCGAACCCCGTGCCCGGGAAGAGCGAGTACCCGCTCTCATGGATCGAGACGGTCAGGACGTCGGGATCCAGCCAGTGGATGGCCTGGACACCATCGCCATGGTGCACGTCGAAGTCGAGATACATGACCCGCAACCCGTAGCGGCGCGCGCGAGCGATCGCGAGCCCCACGTCGTCGTAGACGCAGAACCCGGACGCGCGTGCGGGCATCGCGTGATGGAGGCCGCCGCCCGGGTGGAACGCGTGGTCGACGTCACCGCTGAGGATCGCCTCCATCGCGCGGATCGAGCCGCCCGCCACCGCCGCGGACGCCTCGTGCATCCCGGCGAACGCCGGCGTGTCCCCCGGCCCGATGCCCATGCCGCGCGCGCCCGCCGGCGCCGCACCGCATGCCTTCACGTGCTCGATGTATGCCGGCTCGTGCGCCCAGGCGAGCTCCTCGTCCGTGGCCGGCTCCGGAGCGAGACCCGGTACGGCCCCAAGCGTCTCGAGCAGCGAGATGCCCGGCCCGAACCGGCGCGGGGTGAGCGGGTGCGCCGGGCCGAAGTCGTACGTCGTCGAGCGCGGGCCGTACACCAGCAGTGGCACGCAGCCACGATACCTGCGCGGCGTACCATCACGCCGTGACCGACGTCCTGCTCGTGCTCATCGTGATCCTGATCCTCGTGCTGATCTGGCGCGGGCCGAAGACCCTGCCCGAGATCGGCAGGATGTTCGGCCGCGGCGTCCGCGAGGCGCGGATCGAGGCGAGCAAGCTCCGCTCGAACGACGACAAGCCGTCCGACACGGGCTCGACGCCGGCCTGACGGCGCGGAGCGCGCCCGGATCTGGAGCGCCGAAGGCGGCGCGAAGGCAGCCCGACCCCGCGGGCCTCAGTCGAAGTCGCCGCCTCCGCCGCCGATGTCGCCATCGTTCTGCTCCGTTCCCTTCCGTTCGATGGCCTTGTCGACACGCTCCACGAGCTCTCGCGCGAGCTCCGGCTCGCTGCGGGTGAAGGCCATCCAGCCGGTGGCGATCGTGTCCAGGTCGGGCGCCGCGGCAGCGATCGCGGCGGCGTCCGCCACATACGCCTGCTTCGTGGCGCCGCGCACAGCTCGACCCAGGAAGCCGCGATTCGCCTCGACGGTCGCCGTCCGCACCAGGCCCGCCGCGACCGCCGCGTCACGAATCCGGCCGAGGGCGACACCATCGGGATTGCCGGCGCCCCGGCTGCCGTACCACGAGCTCACGAGCGAGCTCACGTCACGGGCGCCCTTCTCGCGCAGCTTCCCGAGCAGCTCAGCTTCGACGCCGCTCCACGCGGTCGAGCCGTTGCCTGGGGAGATGATCAGCTCTGTCTTCGGAATGAACCCGAGCGATTTCCCTTTCCGCAGCTCGATGCCCAGCGCACCGGCGTCGCGCAGGTTCCAGAGGCCCATGGCGAGCAGCTGCGCCCCAAGGCCACGTTTCGTGGATCGGACGTGCGTCGCGAGGTCCGCCACGCTCGGCGGCAGACCCGTCGTGCCGCCCGGTGCGCCATCGGCGCCGAGCGCGCCGTACAGGAGCTCGATGGGCGTGGTGGTTCGCGCGGTCATCTGATCAACCCTCCGGGATGCTGCAGCGGACGAAGATGCCGTCCATGTCGCCGATGCCGATGAGATCGATGTCGTCGCCGTTCACGGGGTACTCGCCGCGATACACGGTCAGGTCACCTGCCGTGAAGGTGATGGCGTTGCCCGACAGCGAATAGCTGCCCCGGCCGACGCCGACGTGCCTATAGGAGTCAGGCCCATCGATGTCGAGCTCGCCCCAGTACGTCCCGAAGCCGACGTGGGGCTGGTAGTTCCAGCAACCATACGTGCCTTCAGGCAGGCCGCTCGTTGCGACATCGAGCTGCGTCGCGACGGCTTCGGTCGTGGCGGCCGCGGTCGGCTCGATCGCCGCCGTCGGCGACGTTCCCACGCTGCTGGCGGTGGCCTCGGGCACCGGCGTCGGCAGGCGAGGCGTGGGAGCCGGGCCTGGGCCACACGCGGCGATCAGGCCGATGGTCAGGGCGGTGGCGGCCGCGGCAGCGAGTCGGGCGCGGGAAGACATTGGGACGCGGATGTGGCTGGGCACGCGAGTTCCTCATGCTGCAGTGGCTCAAGGGCGCGGGCACCACGGGGCGGCAGGGCACCACGGGGCGCCTGGGGCGGGGCGCAAGGGGCGCGATTGGCGCAAGGGGCGCGATTGGCGCGGGCAGCCCGCCGCGCAGATGCGCAACGGCGTGCTGGGGGGCTGGGGCGCTGGGCACGAGTGGCGCGAGGTATTCCAGGTGCGCCGGGGCGGGGCCAGAGGCGGCTCGTGCGATGCCGATGATATGGAAGCACGTGGCAATGTGCCGCGCGCGGCGCCGGGCCCCGCTCCGCGACCTAGACCGGCGCCTCGCCCAATGGCCGGGTCGGCTCGTCGAGCGGGTTCGCAGCAGGCAGCGCCGGCTCGTCCGCTGGCACGTGGTGTGCCGCAACGGGCATCTCGCGGACGTGCCGCATCGGCGAGAACAGGATGACGAGCACGGATGCCACGCCGATCGTCGCGCCGATGGCGATGGTCTCGCGAAGACCCACGGCGGTGGCGAGCGCGCCGCCCGCGACCTGCCCGAACGGGATCGCCGTCCAATGCATCCATCGCGCGGTGGCATTGACGCGGCCCGCGAGCTCATCCGGGGCGAGCGTCTGGCGGAGCGCGACGTTGTTCACGAAGACCGGCGGGAGCACGAGTCCCTGGATGATCCCGACGACGACGAGCAGCAGGAACGCCGTGTCCGTGTGCGCAAGCACCAGCAGGTACCAGGCCGCGGCGGATACGCCGCAGCCCAGCATCAAGACCGGGCCCACGCCGATCCGTCGTCCCACGGCCGCGCCGCCCGCCGCACCGACGAGGAACCCGATCGAACCGATCCCGAATGCGATGCCGATGGCTTCGGGCGACATGTGGAGCTCGCGGACGTAGTACACGAGCGCGATTGCGCCGGCCATGTGGAACCCGACATTGAGAACGATGACGGCTGCTGACGCCGAGAGCAGCACCGGCGTTCGCCGGTAGAAGCGGAGCCCTTCGAGGATCTCCCGGAACAGTCCCTGTGACTCCGAGGCCTTGCGGAGCGCACGTGGGCGGCTCGGGTGGATACCGATCAGGAACGCCGCGGAACCGAGGTAGCTGAGCGCGTCGGCGATGATGGCGGTCGCCGGCCCCAGCAAGCCGACCAGAGCGCCGCCGATCCCCGGCCCGATGACCTGACTGGCCGACCTCGACACCTCGAGTCGGGAGTTGCCCTCCGCGAGCCGGTCCCGCACAACCAGCTCGGGCAGGATCGACTGGTAGGCGATCTCGAAGAACACGGTGAGGACGCCCGCGACGAATGCGATGACGTAGAGCTGCCACATGGCCAGCACGTTGGCGACCGCCAGGATCGGGATCAGGAGCAGGACCGCCGCACGCCCGAGGTCGCCGATGACCATGACGCGCTTGCGCGGCACGCGATCGACCCACACGCCCGCTGGCAACCCGAAGATCGCAAATGCAACGAAGGGCATCGCGCCGAGCGCCGCGACCTCGACCGGGTTCGCGTGGAGCACGACGATGGCAACGAGCGGGAGGGCGAGGAAGGTTACCTCGCTGCCGAGCGCGCTCACGGACATGGACAGCCAGAGCCGGCGGAAGTCGGCCTGGCGGAGCAGCCCGAGGTACCGACCGAGGGACGCGATCACAAGCCGGGAAGCATAGGTGCGCAGCGCCCGGCCGCCGCGATGGTGGCGGCGGCTACTTCACCACGCGGAAGCGCATGAGCGTGACGTCGCCTACGCGGCGGCTCTCGTACAGCTCCAGGTTGACCATCGCGCTGCCCGGCGGCGAGAACGGCACGCCCTCGCCGAGCACGACCGGCAACACGTAGATGAGGACCTCATCGACCAGGCCGGCTCGGAACGCCTGGGCGGCCACGTTCGCACCCAGCAGCTCGAGGTTCCGGCCGTTGGCCGCGGCCAGCGCAGTGGCGACCGCCTCGCGGATGTCGCCGCTCAGCACCGTGAGGCCCTCGACGGGCGGATCGGGCGGCCGATGCGTCAGCAGGAACAGCGCGCCGTCGAAGGGGTAGTTGACGCTGCCCGCTTCCTCGGCCTCGAGCTGGTCGCCGAAGTCCGATGTCCCGCGCCCGAACAGCATCGCCCCGGTTTCCGACGCGATCTCGACGATCGTCTCCCGTGGGATCCACTGGTCGGGGCTCTTGCCGCCCGCCCAACGCCGTTTGAAGACCGGACCCGCGATGAACCCGTCGACGGAGACGGAGCGGTTGACGACGACCTTGCCGAGCGTCATGGGCGCGTGGCGTACCGGCGCAGCAGTCGATCGTCAGGCCCCACGCCCTCGATCGCGGGCCGATCACGACCCGATACGAAGCCAGCCATCGCGCGTCCTCCGTTGGTGTTCGCCGAGGTTATCGCGGCAGGGGGTTCGGGCCCGTGGCGGTCACCAAGCGTTGCGGCTCCCAGCCCTCCACGTGGTGGAAACCGGGCTGGAACGCACCGCCCTCGAACTTCTCGACCGACGCCTGGAGCGAGAGCCGGTAGAACTTCACGTGGGTGAAGTCCTCCATGAGGATGTACACGGGATCAGGCGTGCTCGCGGGACCCTGGAACTGCTGGCCGGTCAGCACGGGCTTGTGCTGCGTCACGAAGTCGTCGAAGTCGTCCTCGCCCACGACGAAGCCGATGTGCTCGCAGCCCATCTTGTAGACGCGCTGGTGCACGGGCGGGATGAGCTCGATCATCGGCAGCGGCTTGCCGAGCACCTCCAGGTCGTCGAACAGGATCAGCGAGATCGGCCGGCCGTTCCAGACGTTCTCGCGGTTGGCGCGCGCATGGCGCTCCAGCTGCTCCCGGACGCGCAGGTACTGGTCCCACTCGGGCACCCGGAAGCAGATGTGGCTGAGCGCGAACGGCGCGACGTCGATGCCGCGCGCCAGCAGGCGGTCGCGCTGCTGGGCCGCGAATCCGCGGTAATCGCCGAGGATGTCCTCGATCGGGTCGGTCACTGGCTCCCTCCTCCGCCACGATGATCACACGGGGGTCACCCGCGGCGTTACGAGCGCACGACACGCGGGGTCACACGACGGCGGTGACTTCCTCCAGCTCGTAGCGCAGGGAGTCGGCGTCGGTCACCGGGAGCCGGCACGCGAAGTCGCGGCAGACATACGCCGTCGGCTGTCCCTTGAGCTGCGAGCGGTCGTCGAGGAGCGGCACGGACGTGTCGGTCGCGGCCGCCTTCAGCGCGACGACCCGGTTCGGGGCGTAGCCGCCGGACGCGACGGCGAGCAGCGCCTTCGTCGCGCCGTCGTCGAGCGCGCCGACGATCGCTACCTCCGCGACCGGCGCGAGCGCGAGGTCCATTGCCTGCAGCCACATCGCGAACGCGGTGGGATAGCGCGAGGCATACGGGGTGACGCTTGCGAGCGCCCGCTCCGCGGCGACCCGATAGCGCGAGTCACCCGTGAACGCGGCGAGCCGCAGCAGCACCAGCGTTGCCATCGCCCCGCCCGACGGCGTTGCGTTGTCCTGGATGTCCTTCGGCCGGGTGACGAGTCGCTCGTGGTCCGTCGCCGTGTCGAAGAAGCCGCCGGCGGGATCTGCGAACCGCTCGAGGATCGCTTCGGCGAGCTGGCGCGCGGTGGTGAACCAGCGCTCGTCGAACGTCGCCTCGTACAGCGCGAGCAGCCCGTCGGCGAGGGTCGCGTAGTCCTCGAGCACGCCCTGTCCCGTCGCCCGGCCGTCCTTCCACGACCGACCGAGCCGACCGCCGTCCGCGAGCAGTCCGTCCAGGATGGTCCCGGCGGCCCGACGAGCCGCCGCCTCGTACCGGTCCGCGAGGCCGTCCAAGCCCGCGACGCGGAACAGCCGCGCACCGTCCGCGAGCGCACCGATCGCGAGCCCATTCCACGCCGCGAGGGCCTTGTCGTCGCGGGCCGGCTGCGGCCGGGCGTCTCGTCGCACGAGGAGCTTCGCGCGCGCATCGGCGAGCCGCGCCTCGATCTCCGCGGCCGTCATCGAGTACAGCGTCGTGAGCTCGTCGGTTTGGCGGACGCGCGACAGGATGATCGAGCCCTCCCAGTTGCCGCGCTCGGTCACGCCGTACGCCGTCATGAACAGCCCCGCGTCGTCGCCAAGGACCTCGCGCACCTCGGCGGCTGACCAGACGTACGTGGAGCCCTCGATTCCCTGGGTGTCCGCGTCCTCGCTCGCGGCAAAGGCGCCGTTGTCGGCCGTCAAGCGCCGCAGGATGTACGTCAGCGTGCCTGCGGCGATGTTCCGATAGTGCTCGTCGCCCGTGAGCGCCCACGCGTGCAGGTACACGCGGGCGAGCTGCGCGTTGTCGTAGAGCATCTGCTCGAAATGGGGCACGAGCCAGATCGCGTCCGTCGCATAGCGATGGAACCCGCCGCCGAGCTGGTCGCGGAGGCCGCCGTCGGCCATTCGGTCCAACGTCCTCCGCGCAAGAGGCAGCGCTCGCTTGTCCCGCGCGGCGGCACGCCGGAGCAGGAACTCGATCGTCATCGGCTGCGGGAACTTCGGCGCGCCGCCCCAGCCGCCGTTGGCGGCATCGAACGTGCGCTCGATCAAGCCAACCGCGGCATCGAGGACATCCGGCGTCGGCGGCGTGCCGCCTGCAACCGTGCCGGCGTTCGCGTTCAGCTGCGCGACGAGCTGCGCGGCCGACTGCTCGAGGTCCGCGCGCTGCGTTCGCCACGCCTGGTCCATGCCCTGGAGCACCTGGCGGAAGCTCGGCAGCCCGTGTGCCGGAACCGGTGGGTAATACGTGCCGCCGTAGAACGGCCGGCCCTCCGGCGTGAGGAACACCGACATCGGCCAGCCGCCACCGCCGGTCATCGCCTGCACCGCACCCATGTAGATCTGGTCGAGGTCGGGGCGCTCCTCCCGGTCCACCTTGATGGCGATGAAGCGCGCATTCAGGAAAGCGGCAACCTCCTCGTTCTCGAAGGATTCGCGCTCCATCACGTGGCACCAGTGGCACGCCGCGTAGCCGATCGAGAGGAAGATCGGGCGGTCGAGCAGCTTCGCCCGCGTCAGCGCGTCCGGGCCCCACGGGAACCAGTCCACCGGGTTATGGGCGTGCTGGAGCAGGTAGGGGCTCGTCTCGTTCGCGAGCCGGTTGGTGTGCGTGTGGGTCGTGGCGGACGCTGCTGCCTCGTTGGGCATGGAGGCGAGGGTAGGCGCTCGTCGCTGCGGGCGACCGAATCCGGCAATGTGCCGTCAGTTCGGTCGCTCGGAGCGACTGGGCGTGCCGGTTTCGCCGACCGGAGCCGCCTCCCGAATGCCGATCTCACGCCTCTTGGTCGCTCCCAGCGACCGGACGCGCTGCGGGACGTCAAAACCCGTCGCTGCCAGCGACCACCGAGGGCCCGCGCGGTATGTGGATGCCGCTACGAGGGGTGACATCCTGTGGCAGTGACACCGCTGCGAATGCGTTCCGCCGTCCGTGCAATCGTGCTCGACCCTGCCGACCGGATCCTGCTCGTCCAGTTCTCGTTCGATGGCCGCGAGGTGTGGGCGTGCCCCGGCGGCGGCATCGAGGAGGGCGAACCGCTCGAGCTGGCGATCAGCCGGGAGCTGGATGAGGAGATCGGCCTCACCGCCTTCACCCTCGGTCCGTGCGTGTGGACGCGCGAACACGTGATCCCCCTGTTCGGTGGCCGATGGGACGGCCAGCGCGAGCGCTTTCACCTCGTTCGTACCGAGGCGTTCGAGCCGCGCCCGCGGTTCACCGCCGAGGAGCTCGCGAACGAGGGCATGGTCGGCATGCGTTGGTGGACGCCCGATGAGCTGCGCGCGTCCGATCGGACCTTCGCGCCGCGCCGGCTGCCGGCCTTGCTGGACGAGCTCCTGGCCGCGGGACCGCCCGAGGCGCCCGTGGACGCCGGGGTCTAGCGGCCGGCCGTGGCGTCGAACGCGGTCGAGGGATTCCTGCCCTCGCGCAACGGCTTCCGGTTCGCCAACCGATGGCCGTCGGGACCCGCTTGGACGTGGCAGCTCGGGCTGGTCCAGCTCGGGATCGGCGACGTGGGTCGCGGGTTGTGCGGCGGGATGGCATTCGTGGCCGCGGACCGGTTCACGGACGGCGCAGCGCCGCCGGCCGAGGAGGGGCCGCCGGCGTTCGGCGATCCGCTCTTCCGTGAGATCGTCAGCCGGCAGGTGGATTCGTTCGGCCGCGCCTTCCAGGTCCCGGCGAGGTTCGCGATGGCCGCGTTCGCGAGTGATCGCGCACGCCTCGTGCACACGGTGAGGGTGGCCTGGCCACGGGTCCGCCGATCGATCGACGACGGCCGGCTGGCGATGGTCGGGCTGGTGCGGCGCTCAGGGTCTGCGCTGGTCTCGCCGGACTTCGGTCACCAGGTCGTTGCGTACCGCTACGAGGCGTCCCGGGAGCGAGTGGTCATCGGCGTGTACGACCCGAACCATCCGGGCGACGACACCGTCGAGCTCGTGCTCGAGCGGGCTGCCGACGGGTCGGTCAGCCTGGCCCAGTCGACCGGGGAGCCGCTGCTCGGGTTGCTGGCCCTGCCTTGGGAGCCGAAGGCGCCGCCGCGCTGACATTCGATGCTTCGCGCAGCGACGGCGGGACGACCATGGGTCGTTCCTGCGACTGCTGCGGTCGCGCCTTGCCGCGAAGCCACGAGAGGCTGAGCACACCGGTCGCGAGGCTGAGCACCGCGCCGAGCCCGATGGCGAGCTGCACGCCCACGCTCGAGGCGATCGCGCCCGTGACGAGCCCGCCGACCGGGGTCGAGCCCGCGAAGACGGTCGTGTAGACGCTCATCACTCGGCCACGGAGGCGGTCCGGAACCGCGAGCTGCACCACGGTGTTGGCAGTGGCCGCCATCGAGATGCCGCCGACGCCCACGAAGAACATCGCGATCAGGCTGACGAGGAATGAGCTCGAGGCCGCGAGGACGATCTCGCCGAACGCGAGCGTGATCGCACCGAGCGCGATGACGATCGGGGTCGTCTTGCCGGTGAAGGCGATGAACAGCGCGGACAGGACCGAGCCGACGCCGACCATCGACATCAGGAAGCCGTAGCCGGCCGCGTCCGTGTGCAGCACGCCCTGTGCATACGGCGGGATCACGACGGTGAAGTTCATGCCGAACGTCGACACCAGCGCGACGACGGAGATCGCGGCGAGCACGAGCGGCGTCCGCCGGACGTAGCTGAGGCCCTCGCGAAGGTTGACGAGGACCGCCTCGACGGAGGTTGGGCGGTCGATGCCCGGCCGGGTGTGCAGCTCGCGCTCGCGCATCATCAGGTAGGCGATGATCACCGCGACGTAGCTGAGGGCGTCGGCGAGGAATGCCGGCCCGACGCCGAGCGCTCCGATCGTGATGCCGCCGACCGCGGGACCGAGCACGCGGGCGGCGTTGAACATCGCGGAGTTGAAGGCAACCGCGTTGCCGATGTCCTCCTTGCCGACCATCTCGACGACGAACGCCTGGCGCGTCGGCATGTCGACCGCGTTCCGGCAGCCGAGCAGGAACGCGATGAGGAGGACGTGCCAGACCTGCACCGTGTTGGTGAACACGAGCGCGGACATGATCAGGCCGAGCACGAGCGGCCAGACCTGGGTCGCGATCAGCGTCCGTCGCTTCGGCAGCGAGTCGGCGATGATCCCGCCGAAGAGGCCGAGCACGAGGACCGGCCCGAACTGCGCCGCGGCCACTGCGCCGAGGAGCAGCGGATCGCCGGTCAGCTGCAGGATCAGCCAGCTCTGCGCGACGGTCATCATCCACGTGCCGACGAGCGAGATGAGCTGGCCAGTGAAGAACAGCCGGTAGTTGCGATGGCGGAACGCGCGAGCCCCCGCGAGGTTGCTGCCGAACGAACCGCCGGGGCCGGCCGCCACCCCGGCTGCGGGTTGTGTCGGGATGTTGCTCAACGTGCGCGGTCCGGGTGCGCGCGAACGGTCGCGCCGGGCTCGAGCTCGGCGAGGTGGTCTCCGAGGTGCGCTCGACGGGCCTCGGCGGACGCGATCATCTCGTCGATCTTCTGGATCTTCGCCCGGAGCGTCGCGACCTGGCGGTCGATGCGGGCGATGCCGTCGTTCAGGAGCGCGCGGCGCTCCGTCGCGTCCGTGCTGGCACGGAAGCGGGCGCCGATGCTCTGCCGCGCGTTCTCGTCCTCGAGCAGCTGGCCGATCTCGGCGAGGCTGAACCCCGTCTCGTCCCGAAGCGCCTTGATGAACTGCAGCCGGGCGACATCGTCCGCGTCGTAGAGCCGGTACGCGCCGTCCGAGCGCGCCGCGGGCTTCACGAGCCCCATCTCCTCGTAGTACCGGATCGAGCGCGGCGTCAGCCCGACCTGGTCCGCGACCGCCTGGATGCGGAGCAGCGGCTCCTCGGCGGTCACGCGGGTTGGCGATTCGACGGTCATGAGATCGCGGATCGTACCACAACCTTGCCGTTTACGGAAAGGTTAAGGATTCGCCGCACGCCAACCGAGGACCGCGGCACGACGACGCTCGAACGATCGCCCTACCCTGCCCCGCCATGGACTACGGACTGGCGCTGCCGAATATCGGCTTCGATGCGAATGTCGAGGGGCTCACGGCCGCGGTCGAGCTCGCGGAGAAGCATGGCTTCACGGACGTCTGGGCAACCGACCACCTCCTCGTGAACCAGGCGGCCGCCGAGGACTACGGCCGGACGTACGAGTCCCTGACGACGCTGGCCTGGCTCGCCGCGAAGTCGTCGACCGTTCGACTTGGGCTGAGCGTGGTGGTCGTCCCGATGCGCAACGCCGTGGTGCTCGCGAAGCAGCTCGCGACGCTTGATGCGCTGTCGGCCGGGCGCGCAATCGCCGGGTTCGGCGTCGGCTGGAGCGAGGACGAGTTCGCAAACATCGGCGTTCGAGAGCGCTTCCACCAGCGCGGCGCCTACACCGAGGAAACGGTGGCGCTGTGCCGACACCTCTGGTCAGGTTCCGCAGCGCCGTTCGACGGCAGGTTCTTCCAGTTCTCCGATTTCGTCTTCCAGCCCCTGCCCGACCAGGGGGCGGCGCTCCCGATCTGGATCGGCGGCCGCGACGAACGAGCGCTCCGGCGCGTGGGCCGCATCGCCGACGCCTACCACGCCTCGGCGACCTCGCCGGCGAGCTACGCGCCACGGATCCCGATCATCCGCGACGCTGCGGAGGCCGCCGGCCGGCCGATGCCTCGGCTGTCCGCCCGAACGCGCATCGAGCTCGGGAAGGACAAGGAGTCCTTCTACACGATCCATGGCTCGCCGGAGGAGGCCGCGGCCGAGATTCGCGCGTTCGCCGAGCTCGGCGTCGGCCACCTCGTCCTGATGTTCCCGTCCCGAGATGCCGCTGGCCTCGAGCGCGACGTGCAGCGCTTCGTGGAGGACGTGCGCCCGCTTGTCTGATCGCCGGCTCGTCAGTGGACGGGTTGGCGAAGCACGGTCCTGAGCTGCTGCGGGTCGGTCCGCCGAGGGTCGCCGAGGTAGATCTCGTGGTGGGGCCCGTTCGGCCGGAGACCCGCGTCGATCGCGAGGCGATGCATCTTCGCGATGGTCTCGGGCTCGGTGTCGTACGGCCCGACGTGCAGCGCCTCGACGGTGATCCCTTCGCGCAGGGTCATCACGTACAGGCGCGTCAGCGCCGGCGACGGGTGCTTGCGGCGCGCAATCGCGAGCGCCGACGCGATGTCATCGTCGCTGGCCTCGACCGGCACGCTGAGCAGCAGCGTCCAGCGCCAGGCCGCAGGCTCGAACGCAAGCTCACCGACAGCCCACGCCTCCGCACCGTCTCGGCGCGTCCAGAGTGCCTCGGACGGTCCGATCCTGGCATCGATCCCGCGCTCACGGAGCAGGAAGTGGAGCGCGTATGCGGTTCGATAGAGCGCGCTCATCGCGACCTGGAACTCGAAACCTCCGTGCTCCGACTCGCCATCGATGGCGAGGCAGCGCCGATCCGGGATGCTGACGATCCGGACGTGATGTGGCTTCGGAAGGCCCGCCACCGGCGGGTACGCGATTGCAGTCGTCATGGGTCGCCTCCGGACTGCGACGCTACGCCCGGCCGTGCGGTGCGGCCAGAGTCGGAGTGCCCACGAGAACGGGACCCCCGGCACCGCCTAAAGCTGTGGCAGCTCCTGCAGGTCCGTCTGGGCGCCCGCGAAGAGGTCACCGACCTGCTCGACTCGCTCGAGCACCGTCCGGACCGTCCATCGGTCGGGGCGGAGATCGGGATCATCGAGCTCGTCCCACGTGATCGGAGTTGAGACGGGCGCCCCGTCCGCTGGACGCACGGCATAGGGCGCCACGAGCGTCTTGATGTAGGTGTTCTGGGTGTAGTCGAGCCGCGCCTTGCCGCCGCGGTTCGCCTTGGACCACTCCCACGAGACGAGGTTCGGGACCGTCGCGCCGACTGCGCGCGAGAGCTGCTCGACCCAGTCGCTCGTGTCGCGGAACGTGTACTTCGGCTCGATCGGGATCCACACCTGGATGCCGCGCTTTCCGGTCGTCTTCGGGTAGCCGCGAACGCCGAGATGCTCCAGTGCCGTCCGGTAGAGCCGCGCGAGCGTGAGCGTCTCCTCCCACGTCGTTTTCGTGCCTGGGTCGATGTCGATCAGGGCGAAGGTCGGCGTCATGGGATCCTCGAGGCGCGACGTCCATGCGTGGACCTCGAAGGACGCCTGGTTGCCGAGCCAGCACAGCGCCGCCACCCGATCTGCGATCAGGTGCTCGTTGGCGTCGCGCTCCTCGACCCCGACCTCCTTCCAGCGCCGCAGCCAGTCAGGCGCGGTCGACGGGATGTCCTTCTGCCAGAAGCTGGGTCCGTCGGCGCCGTTGGGGAACCGCTGCATGTTCAATGGCCGCTCGGCGAGGTGGGCGAGCATCGTCGGCGCGATCCGGGCGAAATAGCGGATGAGCTCGCGCTTCGTGACCGGCTTCTCCGGGTCCGGCTGGTCGGAGCGCGGCTTGAACAACGGCTTGTCGAGGTTGGTGAGCTTGAGCTCGAACCCACCGACGGACCACGTCCCGTCCTTGGTCATCGCGGCGAGCGCGGCGAGCTCGTCGTCGGTCGCAGTCCATTCGAAGTCGTGCTTCACCCCACCAGCATTGCGCACGGCGCGTTTCGGCGGCGCGACCGGCTCGGGCGCTGCCGGAGCAAGCGCTGCATCGATTGCCGCCTCGGCCGCATCGACCGCCTCGTCGGCCGCCTCGACCGTCTCCTTCGTCGCGACCGCCTGCTCGCGGACGACGTCGGTGGCCTTCTTGCTGCCCTCGTCGAAGCCCTTGAACGCTGCCTGGCGGACGATGCCATCGCGCGTCCAGCCACCGAGCTCGGCGCGAATCACGACCTGCGGATCGACCCACACGACGTGCTTCAGCTCGCCGCCCCAGCGGCCCTTGTAGTCCTTCGGCGGGGGCGGGTCGAACGGTGACTCGCCGATCTCGAGGGTGGCGAGGCGGTCGCGGATCTTCCTGCGCGTCGCCGCGGTGAACCCCGAGCCCACCTTGCCGGCGAAGCGGAGCTTCTTCCTGCGACCCTCGGTCTCGTAGTAGCCGACGACCACCGCCCCGAGGTCCTTCGCCGCGCCTTCGCCGGGCGTCCAGCCGCCGACGACGAGCTCCTGCTCGGGCCGGATCTTGATCTTGAGCCACGTTCGCGTGCGCCGGCCCGGCTCGTAGATCGAGCGGCGGTGCTTCGCGATCATGCCCTCGAGCTCCTGGGCCTTCGCGGCCTCCAGGAACGCGAGGCCCTCGCCGACGACGTGATCCGCGAATCGAACGCGGCGATCCTCGGCGCGCAGGACCGACTTCAGCAGCTGCTTCCGGCTCTCCAGCGGGACCTTGAGCAGCGATCGCCCGTCCAGGTGGAGCAGGTCGAACGCCTGGTAGACGAACCGGCCGGACTTGCCGCCCGTGCCTTCCTGCAGCAGCGAGAAGTCGGGTCGGCCATCCTCCCCGATGGCGACCACCTCGCCGTCGACGATCGCCTCCTTCGCGTCGATCCACGTCGCCTTCGTCAGCAGCTTCGGGAAGTACGTCTCCGCGTCGTTGCCGTTGCGCGTGAAGACCTTCGCGGTGCCGTTCGAGACGACCGCTTCCACGCGGTACCCATCCCACTTGATCTCGAACAGCCAGTCGTCGTCCCGGAATCCGTTCCCCGTGAGCGTCGCCGCCATCGGCTCGATGAAGGCCGGAAGCTTCTCGTCCGTGGCGGCGCTCAGGTCGATCTCGGCGGCCGCGGCCGGCGCCTTGCTGATCCAGATCGCGTCGCGGTCCTCCTTGACCTCGTCGTTGGTTCGGCCGGTCTTCACGGACTGCGGGTGATCCTCCGCGTCCCAGCCCGGGACCGCGGCGTCGTCCTTCTTGTGCAGGAGCAGCCACTGCTCGCCGCCGCCATCGTCGTCGCGCCCGCCGCCGCGTCCGCTCGAGCCCCGCCCGCTGGTCCGGACGATCGTGAACCGGCCGCGGAGCTTCTCGCCCGTCAGCACGAACTTGAGCTCGCCATCCTCCACGCCGCGGCGCCCGTCTGGCGTCTCCGACTCCGCCGTCCACTGGCCCCAGTCCCACACGATCACGTCGCCGCCGCCGTACTGGCCCTTCGGGATCACGCCCTCGAAGTCGAAGTACTCGATCGGGTGGTCCTCGACGTGGACCGCCATGCGCCGAACGGACGGATCGAGCGTCGGGCCTTTGGGAACCGCCCAGGAGACGAGGACGCCGTCGATCTCGAGGCGGAAGTCGTAGTGGAGGCGGGTGGCGCGATGGCGCTGGACGACGTACCGTCCGGCGCGCGTGCCGCCGCCCGCGACGGCTGCGCCCGCAGGCTCGGACGTCTTCCGGAAGTTGCGCTTGCGCTGGTATTCCTCGAGCGGCATCAGCGCCAGTTTGCCGCCGCCGGCCCTAGCATGTCGCGACCCGTGCGCACGATCCTTGCCGCAATCGTCCTCGCAGCCCTCATCGTGACGGGCGTGGCGATCGTGGTGCCGTTCATTGCCCGGCCGATGATCGTCGCCGCCGTGCAGGACGCATCGCCGTTCGGCGACCAGCACCTGGACATCGACGTCGACTGCAACGTCTTCGGCATCCTTCAGGGCACGGTCGACCGTATCCACGTCCACGCGACGGATCTGCAGCGCGGTGACGCCACGATCGGGGCGCTCGATGTGACGCTCACCGACGTTGCGACCTCCGGCCGCTCCTTCGGCGGCTCGACCGGCACCCTTGCCGCGATCCAGGTTCCCATCGACGAGGCCAGCTCCCTCTCCATCGACGAGGTCGAGCTCGCGGGGGCATCCGCGAAGCTCTCAGCCGTCGCGACGCTGGATCGCGGTGCTGCGGTGCGCCTCATCGAGTCGGCGTTCGCCGAGGGCGGCGTCGACGTCACCGGGGTCGAGCTCGGCAACGGCACGATCGCGTTCCAGATCTTCGGCACTCGCGCCGAGGTGCCGCTCGGGGTCGACAACGGCTCGGTCGTGATCGTGGATCCATTCGGTCAAGGCGACTTCGAGCTCGTCACCCCGGGCCGGAACGATGGCTGGCAGTTCACCGGCGCCGGGGTCACGCCGAACGGGATGACGATCGAGGCGAGCCTCGACGTGGCGAAGCTGCTCGCGTCGAGCTAGTCGGGTCGCGCCCGGCGCCCCGGGTGCCGCGCGTCGCGCCGCGGAGCCGCCGAGGCCGCCGCGGCCGCGCGCCGTGCTAGGCGGACTTGCGCCGGCGCGCCGGCTTCTTCTCCTCGGCGTCAGCTTCGGCCTTCGACTCGTCGGCCTTTGCCTTCTTCGCGGCTTTCGCGTCGGCGACCGACACGGGCTTGCCGCGTGATGCGGTCGCCGCGTTGACGCTCGCCTGGAGGGCGGCCATGAGGTCGACGAGCTTCGTCGGCTCTTCGGTCGGCTCCGATTCGACCGTCTCGCGGCCCTCGATCTTCGACTCGATCACCTGCATCAGCGCCTCGCGATATTCGTCGCGGTACTGCGCCGGGTCGAACTCGCCGGTCATCGCGTCGATGAGCTGGGACGCCATCTTGATCTCCGCGGGCTTGAGCTCGAGCTCCTCGTCGGGCAGGTCGAGCTCGCCGAGCGCGCGGATCTCGTCGGGCCAGTAGAGGGTGGAGAGGAGCATCGTCTGCTCGAACGGGTCGAGCGCCGCGAGGACCTCACGATCGCGGATCACGATCTTGCAGATCGCGGTGAGGCCCTTCTCCGAGAGGACCTCCTTGAGCAGGCCGAACGCCTTGCGGCCGACCCGATCCGGCTCGATGTAGTAGGCCTGCTTGACGAACTTCGTGTTCGAGGAGGCTTCGTTCGCGTCGACGAACTGCTCGATCTCGATCGAGCGAACGGTCTTCAGCGGCAGCTTCTCGAGGTCCTCGTCGTCGATGACGACGTACTTGCCCGGGGCGTACTCGTAGCCCTTCACGGTCTCCGAGCGCTCGATGATCTCCTCGTCCTCGGGGCAGTAGACCTTCATCTGGATCCGCGAGCCGTCTTTCTCGTGGAGCATGTTGAAGCTGACGCCGGCGCGCGATTCAGTCGCCAGGTAGAGCTTGACCGGAATGGTCACGAGGCCGAACTGAATGGCCCCTTTCCACATGGAGCGCGCCACGGACTTCCCTCATGCTCGACGCTCGGTGCTCGCTCCGAGCGGGACGCGACTCTACCACCCGGTCGCAACCGCGCCGGCAATCAGGGATGCGTGTTCCGTTACGGCTCGCGGACAGCCGCGGCCACGCCGCAGCGCCGGGATCAGCGCGCTACGCGCTCCGGTTCCACGGTGCCGGCGCCATTGTTCCGCTCCAGCTCCGCGGCCACTTCGTTGATCGGGCGCACGCGGCGCGTGGCGGCGGGCTGCGTCCAGATCCAGCCCGCAGGATCCCAGCGAACCAGCCCTGCGACGACTGCACCGACGACCGCCCCCAGGTCGCCGGGCAAGCCCGACATCGCGAACACGCCACCAGCGGCAACCCAACCGGCGAAGAACCAGAGGACGGTCGCGAGGTTTCGCTTGTTCATGCAGCGCACTGTGCGCGCCAGCCCTCTCGCGCGCGAGCGGCCAATTGGTACCGACCCCTGTAGCCGTATGGCTACCCGGCGTCGTGAGCCGGGTTGATCGCAAGGCGCCGCCGAAGCGGCGACGCGAGCGCACACCCGGGCCTGAGGGGAGCCGCTGATGGCGGCAACGCCGCGAGCGGCCCGGATCACGACGCCGGGGCCGTCAGCTCGCGTTCGGCGCGACTGATCCAGGCCAGGATCGCCTCGCGCATCTTGTCGAGCCCGGCTGAAACGGCCGTCGATGTCGAGCTGATGGAGGTCAGCTGGACCTTGAGAGCGCGGATCGCGTCGAGGCATTCGCGGATGTTCGTGAGCGCACCCGTGACCTCGGCGACGTTCACCTCGGCCTCCGACTCGCGGAGCGTGGCCAGCGCGACGAGCCGTGCGAGGCGGACGGCGGCCTGCAGCGTGGCGGAGTCCGGGTCCGTCGGGTCGATGACTGCGTACACGTCGCCCGCACGGACGTCGAACGGGGCGATGCCTGCGGGCGCGTGCTGCGGTGTGAACACGACCAGTGCTGCCGCCGCGTCGCGGTTGGTCTTGGCGGCGCGCAGCTCGTCGCGCATCTCGCGGCCCGACATCTTGCGGTCCTTGGCCTCGACGACGACACGAACCTCGGAGCCGCGGCACACGTCGGGATCCAGCGTGAGGACGAAGTCGCCCTTCTTCGAGCGACCGGCGTCGCCGGCTTCGGTCCCGGTGCGCTCCAGCAGGTCGTTTGCGCCGCGCGCCACCTCGCCGAGCATGTGCTCGATGAGGTCCTCGAAGTCGCCGCCCTTGGCTGCGGACTTCGAGCGCTCCTCGGTCCGGGCCTTCTGCGCGGCCTCGATGGCGGCGAGCTTCTCCTGGAGGCCGCGGAAGCCGTCCGCAACCTCGGTGCGGAACTGGTGGAGCGGAGAACCGAGGCGAGTCGGGTCGAGCAGGCGCGCGAGCCGCGAGGCATCCCCGTCGAAATAGGTCTCGAGCATCCCGGAGATGCGCCCGAGCGCGGAATCGCGTCGACCCGGGTCGAACAGCTCCTCGACCGTGGCCTTGAGCTTGCCGCGGTCACCGAGGAAGGCCTCGAGCGTGCGCGGCAGCTTGCCGTCGCCATCGCCGAAGTTCGCGCGGAGCGTCGCTTCGAGCGCCTGGGCGGCCTTGTCGTTCGCGGCGCGGCTCTGGTCCGCGAAGCGCTCGAACTCAGCACGCACGGCGTCCACGTTCAGGGTCACGCCCACGCTCTGCAGGGCGGTCAGCCCGATGCGGAGCGCGCGCTCGACCAGGATGGAGTGGTCGTCCGGCGGCTGCGCCGCCAGCCAGCCCGCAAGCGGGCCGTCGTGGAGCGTGACGCGCTCGATGTCGATCCGGTCCCCCGACACGCGGACGGCCGGCTGGCTGTTCGGGAAACTGACGATGCGGGCTTCCATGCGCGCCACTTTCGGCGCCCGTTGTGACAGCTGACTGTCACGACCCTCGGTAGGTCGTCATCGAATACGGCGCGAGCAGCAGTGGCACGTGATACGAGCGCGATGTGTCCTCGATCGTCAGATCGACCGACAGGCGGTCGAAGAAGCCGCCGCCGCCGTCGGGCATCGTCCGCCCGGCAAGCGTGAACTCGAGCCGGTATCGACCTGCGGCCAGCGGCCGCTCGAGCAGGTCGCGCACCCGTCCATCGGAATCGGTCAGCGCCTGCGTCAGGCGCATGGCGCCGTCATCCGCGAGCTTGTAGAGCGTGACGTGGACGCCGACCGCGGGCTGTCCGCGTTCGGTGTCGAGCACGTGCGTCGAGATCGTCGGTCGGTCGTCGGTCACGCGCGCACTCTACCCCGAGCGCGACCGGGCACGTATGCTGCCGGCATGGGAGCGTTGCGGATCACGGTCGGTGGCGACATCCAGTTCAACGCGCGCTGGGAGCAGGACGCGCCCCAGACGATCGAAGCCATCCGGCGGATGCTGCCGATCGACTCGAAGCTGATCCATTGCCGCTGGTCCGGCGAGTCGACCTGGATCCCGTATGGCGAGTTCCGCCCCGGCATCGACTACGAGAACCACACCTCGCATCCCGCGCCGGGCATGCTCGCGATGTATCCCGGCGGGATCAGCGAATGCGAGATCTTCTTTCCGTACGGCGCGTGCACGACGTCATCGAAGGTCGGGCAGCTGGCGGCGAACCACTTCGCATCGATCGTCCCCGACGACGGCTGGCAGGACCGCCTTCGCGAGGTTGGCCGCCGCGCGCTCTGGGAGGGCGCCCAGCCGATCCACATCGAGGAAGTCGGCTGATGCTGTACATGCTGGTGGGCACGGTGATCCTCGCGTTGGGCCTCTCGTACTTCCGAACGAAGCGGCGCGGACAGATCGACCCGATCCATCCCATGCAGTCGTTCGATCGCGAATGGTCGCAGGACTCCATCCCGGAGCCCTCCGACGCCGAGCGCTGGCCGAAGGCGTAGGAAGGTCCGATGGAGATCTTCGCGTTCCTCATCGGTGCGACGGCGGTTATGCTCTTCATCGCACGCGATCGCATCGGCGGCCCCTCCCGGTCGAAGGCCGAGCAGATCGACTTCGACACCAGCCGCCCGATCGGCTACGGCGCGAACGTCTCGCCGCCGGGCACGTCGCGAGCAGCCACGTCGAACGCGCCGTTCTTCGGGCGCGACCACGCGGCACAGGCGCGTCGAGCCGACGGAGCCGAGTGATGGAGGTCCTGGCCTTTCTCGCCGGCGTGGTGGCGGTGAGCGTGTTCGTGCTCGTGCGTCGCCACCGATCGGATGATCCGGAGGCGAGTCACCTGGACTTCGACCACGACCTTCGCGACAAGAACACCGGGATGCTCAGCCTTCCGAACCGCGGGCGTCCATCGGCGGATCCGCCGATCAGCGGCTCGGGCTTCGGGGGCGGCGGCGGTGCCGGCGGTGCCGGCGGCACTGGCAGCGGCGGAGGCGGTGGCGGAGGCGGGGGCAGCGGCTTCTAGATGGGAACCATCGCGGTTGTCGTGATCGTGCTCGCAGTGATCAGCCTCATCCTCAACAACCGACGTCCGGGGGATGGGGGCGGCCAGTGGCCGTGGTTCGGCGGCCCGGGAGGCGGTTCGAACGGCGGGACCGGCAGCGGATTCGGTGGCGGATTCGGCGGCGATTCCGGTGGCGGCTCGGCCGGCGGGGACAGCGGCGGAGGCGGCGGGGGTTTCGGCGGCGGAGACGGTGGCGGTGGTGACGGCGGGGGCGGCGGCTTCTAGGTGCCCGACCTCCTGATTCGAGGCGGGACCGTCGTCACGGCCTCCGGATCGCGCGTCGCGGATGTGCTGGTTCGAGATGGTTCGTTCGCGGAGATCGGGGCTGGCATCGGGTCGGCAACCGCCGATGTCGTCGATGCGAGCGGCCTGCTGGTGCTCCCGGGCGCGGTCGACGTCCACACGCACACGAGAGTCGCCACTGACGCCGAGCCGGATCGGTTCTTCCAGGACTCGGTCGCGGCCGCGTTCGGCGGCACGACGACGTTCCTCGCGTTCAACAACCCGGGCACGGGGTCGTCGGCCGCCGCCGAGCGGTCGTTGCTCGCCGGCCTCAGGGAGTGGCGGGCCGCGACGGAGCAGGACGCCGCCGTCGACTACGCGGTGTCGCTCGCGATCTCCGGCCGCATGGACCATCCGGTCGCCGAGCTTCCCCCGATGGTCGACGAGGGCGTCTCGACCGCGAAGGCGTTCATGGTGTTCGACTTCCGGCTCGATGACCGCCGGATCTACGACGCGATGGCCGTGCTTGCGGAGCGCGGTGGGATGCTGCAGCTGCACTGCGAGGACCCGGTCCTCATCGACACGGCCGTTGCCGGCGCGCTCGCCCGCGGCGACACCGCGCCGCAGTTCCACGCCACGACCCGGACCACCGAGGCCGAGGCCGTCGCGACGCACCGGGCGATGGCGTTCGCGCAGGCAACCGGAGCGCCGGTGCACGTCGTCCATCTGTCGTCCGCGGCCGCGCTCGCGCATGTCCGTGATGCGAAGGCGGCAGGCGTCCGTGCGCACGCGGAAACCTGTCCGCATTACCTCGCTCTGACGTCGGCGCGGTATGCGTCGCCGGATCCGGCCGTCGTCGCCGGCGCCGTGATCTCCCCGCCGCTCCGGTCGGATGCGGACCAGAGCGCGATGTGGGCCGGGCTCGCGACCGGCGATCTGGACCTCATCGCGACGGATCATGTTCCGGATCGCATGGGCGTCGAGAAGGCGGAGGCGCTCCACGGTGTCTCGTTCGACAAGGTCTCGAACGGCGCGCCGGGCATCGAAACGCTCATGTCGATCGCATACGGCCTCGGGGTTGCGCGCGGGCGGCTCTCGATCGAGCGGATGGTCGACCTGCTATCGACGACGCCCGCTCGCCTGTTCGGACTCGAGAAGAAGGGCGCGATCGAGGTCGGTCGAGACGCGGACCTCGTCCTGTTCGATCCGGGCGCGCGGCGGGTGTTGCGCGCCGCGGAGCTGCACCACACGAGCGATTACACGCCGTACGAGGGTTTGGAGCTGCCGGGCGCGGTCCGATCCGTCTTCGTCCGGGGCCGACCCGTCGTTCGCGACGGTGCGTTCGTCGGCCAGCGCGGCTACGGCCGCTTCGTGGGGCGGACGACTGCGGGATAAGCGGCGCGTAA
>DATFHO010000061.1:0-3690 GCA_035248345.1 Candidatus Limnocylindrales bacterium | reverse complement strand
CGTGGTTCCTGCCGACGGCGCCGAGCCGCGGTTCGTCGAAGGCGGCGGGCCGCTGATCGGGATGTTCGGGCGGCTGGATGTCCGGCTCCAGCGTCTCGAGCTGGCACGTGGCGACGCGCTGGTGCTCTACACGGACGGCGTCACAGACGCGCGCGCAGCGGGTGGCGAGCGCTTCGGCGAGGAGCGGTTCAGGGCCGCGCTCCGGCGCTCCACGCGCCCCGGCGGGGCCGTTGCGCCATGTCGCGCCGTCGTGGACGAGGTGCTCGCCTTCCAGGGCGACGAAGAACCTGCGGACGACATCGCCCTGCTCGTGTTGCGGCGGCTGCCCGCCTGACCGGATACCTGCGGCACGCGCTCGCTAGGGCTTCGTCACCACGATGTTCCACTGCGAGAAGATCTTCCTCTCGGGATAGATGTCCCGGTTGTCCGTGACCTCGAGCGTGCCGTCGGACGGCAGGTACACCACGAGCCCTTGGTTGGTCCGCCAGTCGTTGGTGTTGAAGATCGCCGTCCACATGGTGTCGTTGAATGGGAGCATGTCGCCCCGCGGCTGGTCGTCCGGGCCGCCGCCCGGGAACTCCATCGTTCCCTGGCATTTGCCCAGCGTCCCCGACGGCGGGCTGGCCGGGTAGAAGTACATCATCAGGTCCGTGTCGGCTCGGTGTCCGTCGACGATCACGAACGGCGGAGTGACCTCGGCATCCACCTCGTGCCCGACGACGTACAGCCACTGGAGCGCATCGGTGTGGTCGTGACACTCGCCGACAAACGAGTTGCCGTCGAGCGTCGTGTCCACCCAGCCGAGCATGGATCCGCGAAACGTCCCGTCGCCGTTGTTGTAGATCGTCCCCCTCGCCTCGTTCCTGCCGACGCGATGTGCCTGCATCAGGATCGGGCCCCCATCCGTGCCCTGGTCGAGCGCGACGTCCATCCTGTTGCGGATGTAGATGTCGTACGTGTCCTTCTCGTGCCATCTGATCGGGAAGTCGGTGGAGGTGGACCGCACCGTGCCGCGCGCCAGGCCGAGGACAGTGTTCAGCAGCCCGGGCGAGGCGGCGACGAAGTACACGTTGCGAACGAGCTCGGCTGCGTCGACCTGGGCATAGAGGTTCGCGACGTCCGTCACGACCTGGCCCTGGCCGTTCGCGACCTCCTTCTTGGGGGTGAAGCTGATCCGCACCTGTCCGCCGCCGTCGGTCGTCACCGGGCTCAGGAGGCTGCGGTCCAGCGTGCCGTGGCGCACGAGCGTTCCCTGGTGGTCGCTGCTCCACACCATCGTGATGCCGTTCGGGCCGCTGTGCGGCTCGAGGAGGACCTGGCCCGTCGCCGGGTCGCGCAGGGGCGGAGGGAGCGTGACGGTGGCGGTGAGGGTGGCCGGCTGGCCCTGGCCACCGTGCCCTTCGTGCACGGCACTCCCGCCGCTGGTGCCGAATGGAATGGTGTAGGCGAGCGTCGGGATCCGCGAGACCAGGTACGCCCACTGCAGGTCGGAGACACCGGCGATCTGGGAGGTCAGCGGCGGCTGATACGCGGTCGCAGTCCCGAGGGAAACGCTCGATCGGGCAGTCCAGGCGGCCGCGCGAGCGGTCAGGGCGCGGCGGCCGAGGAAGCCGTCCACGAGGAGCACCCACGCCTGGAGGCGGGTCATGGTGGTGTCGTCGGCAACGGGAACGCCGAGAACCTGGGCGGCGAACGCGTCCGGATGCTCCGCGTAGGCCCGGGCGTAGCCGTCGATGAACTTCGCCTCCGTGTAGGTTGCCGGTAGCGATGGCGCCAGCGCCTGGTAGAGGTCCCCCATCGTCAAGGGCGCCGCGCCGGAATTCACGAACGCGTCCGCATCCTCGACGGACATCGCGATCAACCCGCGGACCTCCGCTTCCGTGAGCACGAGCTTGCCGGCGCCGGTGTCTTCGCCGCCGCGAAGGACGCCGCCGCCTTCGTCATCGACCTCCACACCCATCAGTGCGAGGGTCGATACCACCGCATCCGGAACACGTGCGTCGATGAAGAGGTCCAGCCCGATGTCGACCGGATCGGTGGTCGTCGGGTCAGGCAGCGGCGCGTTCGCGACGGCGTCGAGCGTCGGGAACGGCTCCGCCGAGCCGAAGGGCTCCGCCGACCCGGCAGGCTGGCCCGACTCGGCCGGCTGGCTCGACCCGCCCGGTTGGCTCGACTGGGCCGTGGCCCCGCTTCCGCCGGGCCCCGCCGTCGCTGCACTGGACGGCTTCGTCGTGGTGTCGCAACCGGTGAGGACGATGACGAGGGAGACGGCGGCCAGCCGCCCGAGCAGCGACGACGGTCGGTCCATGGCCGGGAGGATGGGAGCCGCGCGTAACGCGCCGGTGACGTACCGGTAACGCGCCGTGTCAGTCGATGGTCGGGCGGTTCATCGCGCGGCGCCAGCGCTCGTTGAAGTCGAAGAGCAAACGATCTTGGCGCGGATACACGCCGGAGCGGTACGAACGCGACGAGACGCCGAGCTGCGCCCGCTCGCACACCGCCCAGTCCTGGCGGCTGATGAGGTCCCACAGGTCCGCGGTCGGGCTTGGGTCGAACCCCGGCAGCGCCATCGCCTCCGGTCGGAAGTAGAACTCCGAGATGACCGTCGTGCGGTCGGGCGCCTTCGGGTAGACGAGGTACGCCATCACCGAGTCGGGATGCATGTTGACCATCAGGTTGGGGAACTGGAACGCGCCGTAGTACATGCTGTAATCGACATCGAGCAGGTCCGGGAACTTCGGGAAGTCCGACACGCCGGTCGCGGTGAATGAGGTCATGCCGGCGGCCATCTCGTTGCCGCCGTCGCGCGTCTCGCCATCCCAGACCTCACCCTTGCGGTACAGCGGGATCACCTGCACGAGCTCCGGGTGGATCGTCGGGCAGTGGAGGCACTCGTTGTAGTTCTCGACGACGATCTTCCAGTTGGCCTTGACGTCGTAGGTGATCCGCCGAGCGAGCTTGAGCTGGTCCATTCGATAGCGGTCGAAGTCGGTGATGGTCTCGTTCGAGTCCAGGAGGTGCTCCCGGAGCGACCGCGGGTTCTCGGCGAGCGACACGAACAGGAAGCCCGCGTACTCCCCGACCGCGATCGCGCTCAGGGAATGCGCCGCGCGCTCGAACTCCTCGTCCTCGTGGACATTCGGGGTCGCGAGCAGGTGCCCGTTCAGGTCGTATGACCACGCGTGGTACGGGCACTTGAGCGCCTTGCCGAGCGTGCCGCAGGCGGGCTCTTGGTCCAGCAGCCTCGTGCCGCGATGCGCACACACGTTGTAGAACGCGCGCAGCTCCCCTTCTCGATTGCGGACGACGAACACCGACTCGCCCGCAACGTCGCGAACGAGGTAGTCGCCGGTCGACGGCACCTCGTCCGCCCGGCCGACACAGAACCAGCCGCCGAAGAACAGCCGCTCGCGCTCCTCTGCCCAGACGGCGGCGGCGGTGTAGTCCGTCCCGGTCAGCGTCGGGCGAGGGATCCAGTCACGCACGCCCTGGACCCGTGACCGCGCGGCGTCGACAGCCTCGACCCCAGCGCGATCGTCGATGGCCACGGGCGCGGCTCGAACCTAGCGCGTGCGCGGGAAGCCGAGATCGACCTTGGACGTACCAGGGTCCGGCCAGCGCGAGGTGATGACCTTCGCGCGGGTGTAGAACTGGATGCCCTCGGGGCCGTACATGTGCAGGTCGCCGAAG
>DATFHO010000060.1:0-10484 GCA_035248345.1 Candidatus Limnocylindrales bacterium | reverse complement strand
GAAGCCGGGGTGATCGGGTACGAGCCGTAGAAGAGGTCACGACCCGCGAGCCGCGATGCCGCCACGAACCCAAGTGCGGCGGCCTCGTTGCCCGTGATGTTCCGGTAGTGGCCGGCGGGGAGCTTCGCGGGCGGAACGATGTAGCGCTCGTGGAAGATCTCGGTGGTCTCGCCGAAGTTGTAGCCCGCCTTGAGCGCGCGCTTGTTGCCCTCCGCGATCTCCGGACGCTTCGAGAACTTCTCGTCGATCCACTTGATCGTCGCGGCCATGTCGCGCTCGTACAGCCAGAACATGAGCCCGAGGGCGAAGAAGTTCTTCGTCAGGTCGACCTGCTTGTTCGTCAGCCCCAGGCCTTCGAGAGCGCGCGAGTTCAGCGTGGAGACGGGCACCGAGAAGACGTTCCACTGCTTCAGCGAGCCGTCGCTGAGCGGGTTCGACGCATACCCGACCTTCGACAGGTTCTGGGCGGTGAATGCGTCCTCGTTCACGATCAGGGCGCCGCCGGCAGGCAGCTCGCCGAGGTTGGCCTTGAGCGCCGCCGGGTTCATCGCCACGAGCACGTCAGGCGCGTCACCCGGCGTGTGGATCTCGGTCGACGAGAAGCTCAGCTGGAAGCCGGAGACGCCTGGGAGCGAGCCGGCCGGGGCGCGGATCTCGGCCGGGAAGTCCGGGAACGTCGAGATGTCGTTGCCGAAGGTCGCGGCAGTGCGGGTGAACTGGGTGCCGGTGAGCTGCATGCCGTCGCCGGAGTCACCGGCGAAGCGGATCGTGACCCGCTCGAGCAGCTTCTGGGCGGGCGTCTCCCGCTGGGGTGCCTCTGTGGTCACGCGCCCTCCGTGGCGTCCATGAGCTGGTGGGGCCGCGGCGGGAGATTGAGAAGCTCCTCCGGAAACGCCTCGGCGAGGTACTTGAGGACATCGACCGGTCGGACGACCCCGACGAGCGCGCCCGCCTCATCGACGAGTGGCACGTTGCGGAACCTGCCGGTCTGCATGAGCTCGAGCGCGCGGCGGATCGGCTCCTCCGAATTCAGCGTATTCGGGTGGTCGACCATCATCTCTTCAACGGGCTTCGCGAGGTCCGCCCCGGGCGCCGTCAGGCGACCGAAGATGTCGCGCTCCGTGAGGACGCCGAGCAGCTTGCCGCGCGCATCCACGACGAACACCGAATCGGCGGTCCCGGTGGTGCGAATGAGGTCGATGCACGCCTGGAGCGAGGTACCCGGAGCGACGGTCAACGGCTCGCGGCCGCTGAGCTGCTTGAGCTTCTCGTCGATGAGGCCGGGAACGCGCGACGCGACGGCGCGCTCGGTGATGTCGGTCACGAGGTGAAAGTGTAGTGCGTTCCGATCAGGAGCCCGGTTCGTCGATCACCGCGAGGGCACGCCGGAGGACGACTGCGTATTCGGCGTCGAAGGCGATGCGAGCCTCGGCGGTCAGGGGATCGCGGTGGCGCAGCCAGGCGATGACGTGCGCGAAGCGGCCGATGCGCATCGCGCGCTGGAACGCGGTCACCAGTCGCGAGCCGCCCCATGGCTCCAGGTACGCGTCGCGGATCCGCGCGAACCACGGATCTGCCGGGTGAAGGCCGCCGCCCGGGCCGTACTCGTGGTGCTCCAGGAACCGGAACGTCACGACGAGCGACGCAAAGGGATGCCCGATGGAGCTGTCACCCCAATCCATGACCCGCATGGAATCGCCCTTGATCCAGACGCCGTTCACGTGGAGGTCGTCGTGCTGGATCGTGTCTGTCGGCGACTCGGCCGCGACCTCCGCGCACAGCTCGGCGAAGCGCGGTTCGAACGCGCGAAGCGCCTCGATCTCCGCCAGCTCCAGGGGCAGCTCGCGCGAGATCAGGTCCGCGTAGCGCGCCGGCAGCTGGGCGACGCGCAGGTCGAGCACGCCGTGCGCGAGGTGGTCGTCGACGAATGCTCGCTCGCCCATCTGGAGCTCGGCATAGCGCGGCAGGATCCGCGCCCAGAGCTCCGGCGGGTTGCCAAGGTCGCCGATCGAGCGCCCGGCATCCTTCGTGAGCAGCCAGCCCCGATCCGGCTCAACGGCGATCACCTCGGCGACGCGATCGGGCCAGCGGCGCGCCAGCTCGGCCGTGAGCCGGGCCTCGAACGCCTGCTGCGCCTGGCACGCCTTGAACCAAACGATCCCGTCGGCCGTTGGGACCTGGACCACGCTCGCCCAGGGCCGAACCCGGACGAGATCGATTGGGGCGGACGGCTCGACGACGCTTCGGATCCAGGTCTCGGCCGCCTCGAGATCGAGGTTGGGCGAGCCTGGGTAGATTGATGCCGTCAGCGGGCCTTCGCAGCCGCGAGCGCGGCCTTCGCGCCTTCGTTCACGAAGGAGATGTCCGCACCGAGCCCGACGAAGGTGAACCCGAGGTCGAGGTGCGGCGCGAACGACGCGTGGTCGTACAGGAGGATGCCCGGCGCCTTGCCGTGCTTGCGGCAGGCCGCGACGACCTTCTTCAGCGCGTCCTGGTAGGTGGGGTTCCCGAACTGGCCGGGGATCCCGAGCGAGTGCGAGAGGTCGGCCGGGCCGACGAAGAGCACATCGACGCCATCGATGGCGGCGAGGTCGTCGGACGCGTCGAGCGCAGACGGGGATTCGATCTGGACGATCCCGACGATGTCCCCATTGAGGGCCGCCACGCCGGCATGGCTCACGGTCCCGAGGCGGGCGCCACGAGTCAGCAGCGCGACGCCACGCTGGCCGCTCGGCGGGTAGCGCAGGAACGTCACGGCCTCGCGAACCTGCTCGGCGGTGTCCAGGCGCGGCACGACGATCCCGGCGGCGCCCATGTCGAGCGCACGTCCGATGCGGAGCCGCTCGCCGGACTGCGGCCGCACGAGCGCCACGGAGCCGGAGCCCTCGATCGCGGTCAGGTGTGCCAGCAGCTCGGATTCGGTCGTGTAGCCGTGCTCCATGTCGACCACGACCCAGTCGTAGCCGGCGCGGCCCAGGAGCTCTGCGGACCCCGGCGAGCTCAGACTCGCCCAGGCACCGAACAACGTTTCGCCGGCAAGGATCCGCCGGCGCAGCACGGCGCCCGGCCAGGGCCGGGGTTCGGAGGTGGTCACGTCCGTATGATGCCGGGATGACCGCCGCCCCGTTCGCGCTGCGCGACCTCTGGCCGCTGTACGACCTCGTCGTGCGAACCGGCGAGCTCGAGCTGCGGTATCCGACGGAAGCGGAGCTCCCGGCATTCGCGGACATCATCGAGGCCGGGCTCCACCCGAAGACAGAGATGCCGTTCGGGATGGCATGGACGGACGCGCCGACCACCGAGCGCAACCTGGCGTCCTACCAGTGGTGGGTCGGCAGCCGGGCGCGCTGGTCCACGGAAAGCTGGGTGCTCACGTTGGGAGTCTGGGAGCGCGGGGTGCCGGTCGGGTTCCAGGACGTGCGCGCCGAGGCGTTTCCGGCGTTCCGCACGGTCCATACGGGCTCGTGGCTCGGGATGCCCCACCAGGGCCACGGGATCGGCAAGCTGATGCGGCAGGCGGTGCTCGGCCTTGCCTTCGATCACCTCGGTGCGCGGTTCGCGGAGACCTCGGCGTTCCTGGACAACCACGCGTCGAACAACGTGAGCCTCGCGGTCGGGTACGAGAAGAACGGCTTCGGCGAGCTGGCGCCACACGGAAACCCGCGCCCGACACAGAACTTCCGGATGAGCCTCGATGGCTGGCGGGGGCGACCCCGGCCGACGATCACCGTCGACGGACTGGAGGGCTGCCGCCACATGTTCGGGCTCGCGCCCGAGGCATAGCGGACCGCCCGAGGGATCGCCGCTAGGCGAGCTTCGCCCGGGTCCTCCGCTCGGCCGCGACCCGAGCAGCCTGCTCGACGTCGCCGAGCCCCTCCAGCTCGTCCAGGCCCCGATCAGCCATCTCCCGATCGTCTGTCAGCGCCCCAAGCTCGGTGCGAACACGGGCGGTGAACGGCCGCGCGCCCATCCGATCGAACCCATCGAGCGCAATTCGCAGGTCCCCCGCGTCGCTGTTGACGATTCCGCGCAAGCGCCGCGCCTGCGAGGAGATCAACAGAAGGTCCTTCGATTCGGCGTGGTCGATGAGCGCTGCCAGCGCCAGCGGATCGACCGCGTGCCGGCGGTCGGCGAGCAGGCCGGCAGCGAGGTGGACGTAATCGAGCCGCGGCGAGAAATCCTGGAACCTGTGGATCGTGCCTCGGGCGAGCGCGTCCAGGTCACCCGTCAGGTACCCGACCATCGCCCGCGTTCGCGTCCCGGGATTGCCGCGCTCCATCAGCCGGAGCATCAGGCTCTTCCAGGTATCCGCCCCGACGCTGTCATTCCGGGCGCGTGCGACGGCGAGCGCCGCGATGAACCCGTTGAACGAATACCACGGGGTCGTGAGCTCGGACTCCTGGAGCGCTCGCTCGGCACGGGCGACGTCGGCCATCGCCTCGTCCCAACGCCCGAGGGCGTGCAGCGCCACGATCCGCCATGCGGTTGCGCCGAGCACGAACGACGCCGCCTGGCCGGTCCCGAACCCGGCCCGCGATCGCTCCGCTGCCTGCTCGGCCTCGCGGAGGTTGCCGCGGATGACCTCCGCCCACGCGTGGACGATCCAGGCATCTGCGCGCTCGGGCGTGGAGACGCGGTCCTCGATCGCGTGGCGCTCGCGAACGAACTCGAGCACCTTCGTCATGTCGTCGCGTCCCAGGGCGTTGGCGTCGGCGCAGTCGAGCGCCGCGCTGAGCAGATCCGGCTGTCCGAGCTTGCGCGCCGACTCGACGGCGCGAGCCGCCCAGACATCGGCGATCTCGAGCTGGGCGGGCGAGATGATCCCTTCGCTGTCCTGCCCGCGGAAGCCGAGGGCCAGCTCGCCGTGGAAGCGCGCGACGTCAGAGGTCTCCAGGCCCATCAGCCGCTCGATCTCGCTGTACCGGCGCGCGGCCTCCTCGTCGGTCAGGAGGTGGCCGAGGGAGCCGATCCAGCGCGCCCGCATCCACATTGCCTGGCCGAGGAGCCGCAGCTCGGGCTCCGGGCCTTTGTGCTGCTCGCGCGCAAGCTCCCACGCCTTCTCGAACGCGATGGGGCCCGCGTCGCCGCCACCACCGCCCCAGATCTGCCCGAGCCGCTCGTACATCTCGGGCTGCAGCTCGGCGGGCGCGAGCTCGATCGCGGCGTTCAGGTGCCGCGCCGCCTCCACTGCGGCGGCTCCGGCGGCGGCGGCTTCGGCGGCACGGCGCAACCATTCGACGGCCAGGGCGGCGAGCTCCGGCGCCACGGGGTCGCCCGTCAGGCTGCCGATGGTGACCGCCTCGCGGAGGTGGAACGCGATGAGCTCGGCAAGCTCGTCGACCCTGCCGCGCGCCGCCGCTTCGTCGGCGAACCAGCGTCCGGCGGTGCCGTGGATCCGGGCGCGCTCCGCGCGCGGCAGCGTGTTGTACGCGACCTCGCGGATGAGGATGTGCCGGAAGGTCACCTCGCCACGGATCCCGAGGCGCACGAGCTCGCGGTCGATGAGGTCATCGACGCCGGTCGTGGCATCCAGCTCGCTCAGCAACGGGTCGACCGCCGGGATCGCGCGCGGCTCGAACGTCCGCCCGATGACGGCGCCGAGCTGGACGACGCGTCGCGCCACGGGCGGGAGCGCGTCGAGGCGCGCGAGGACGGTCGCCTGCACGTTATCGGGCAGTGATGCGATCGCGCCTTCGATGGCGGCGGCGCTGGGGTCAGCCCCGAGGCGGTCCACGAGCGACCTGACGATCTCGCCCGCGTAGAAGGGGTTGCCTTCAGCTCGCGCGACCACAGCGCGGACGATTTCCGGCGACGGTGTGTCGAGCAGGTCGGCGACGAGCGCCTCGACGGCCTTGGATGAGAGCGGCTCCAGCGCGATCGAGACGGCGTTGCGGCGACCACCACCCCAGCCGGGCCGCCGATCGAGGAGCTCCGGGCGGGCCAGCACGATCATCACGAGCGGCACGTCAGCGCGCGGCTGGAGCACCGCATCCACGAGGTCGAGCAGGCTGTCGCTCGACCAGTGGAGGTCCTCGATCACCAGCGCGAGCGGCTGCTCCGCCGCGGCGAGCTCGACGAACCGGCGCCATGCCGCGAAGACGGCAAGTCGGTCGCCCTCGATCTCCGAGGCGCCGATGGTCGCGGCCAGCAGCTCCGCCGTGCGGTCCGGGTCCGGCTCGTTGGCGGCCCGCAGCCAGCGGCCCAGCGCCGCTCGAACCTCGTCGGGCGTCGCTCCCTCGGGGCAGCCGACGATCGACAGGAGGATCGCGCGCATCGGCCAGTAGGTGAGCCGCTGGCCATACGGCAGGCACTGCGCCATCACGACCGTGACCTTGGGATCGAGCCGGCCGAGGAACTCCTCCAGCAGCCGTGACTTCCCCACTCCGGCCGGCGCCACGACGCTCACCAGATACGGCCGGCCCTCATCGAAGGCGCGGCGCGCGACGAGCTCGAGCTGGTCGAGGTCCGCCTCGCGCCCGACGATCTTCGTGGCCCGTCTCCGTGACCGGCCGGCCGCGACGCCGATCAGCTCGTGGGCGGCGACCGGGACTGCCTTGCCCTTGGCCTCGACCTCGACGCGCGGGCCGAACTGGAACCGGTCCTGGGCCGCGCGCACGGTCCGCTCGCCGACGAGGATCGACCAGGGATCCGCCGCGGACTGGAGGCGCGCGGCCGTGTTGACCGGGTCGCCGGTCACGAGGACGCGGGCGTCCTCCTCGCGCGACGCGATGACCTCGCCACCGTTGACGCCGAGCCGGATCGGGACCTGGGCGCTGAGCCGCGCGTCGGCCTTCACCCGGTCGCGCAGCTCCATCGCGGCGCTGAGGGCTCGGGCCGGGTCGTCGTCGTGCGCGACCGGGACGCCGAACACGGCCATGATCGCGTCGCCGATGAACTTCTCGACACGGCCGCCGTGACGTTCCACGGCCTCCGTGGCGATCGCGTAGAGCCGGCCAAGCAGCGCGCGAACGTCCTCCGGATCCAGCGCCTCGCCGAGCGCGGTCGACCCGACGACGTCGGCGAAGAGCACGGTGACGAGTCGGCGTTCCTCGGCCATCGGGCGAATGATGCGGGATCAGCCCGCTTGCTAGCCTCGCCCGATGCCTTCGCAGATCCTGCTGGGAGTCATCCTGACGGTCATCTCCGCGTTCGCGTTCGGCTCGGGCGCGCTGTTCGCGAAGCCGGTCTACGGCGCCGGCGTGGGATGGCACGAGCTGATGGCGTGGCGGTTCCTCATCGGCGCCGCGGCGGCCTGGGCGTGGATTGCGGTGGTCCCCGCGGCCCGCGCCGGCCTCCGGCGTGTCGACCGGCGCGCCGTGATCGTCGCCGTCTTGCTCGGCGTCCTGTACACCGGCAATTCGGCGACGTATTACGCCGGTTTGGAGCACGTGTCGGCGTCGCTCGCGGGGCTGATGGTCTACACGTACCCGGCGATCGTGGCGGTCATCACGCTGCAGGTCGGGCGCCCGCTCGAGGGCCGCCGCGCGTGGGGTGCGCTCGCGATCGCGCTCGTGGGCGTGGCGCTCGCCGTCGGCAACATCGACGCGACCGCCGTGCCGCCGCTCCTGTCGCTCGCGCTCGTCGCGGTGTCGCCAGTCATCTACTCGATCTGGATCGTGCTCTCAGCTCGACTCTCGGGCGAGCGGCGCTCCGGCACGGGCGCGGAGCACGAAGATGCCACGGACCCAACCGTGACCGGCGCGGTGATGCTCACCGCGACGACCGTGACGTACTGGGTCACGGCACTCTGGTTGAACCGCCCCGTGCTGCCCGCGCAGATTCCCGGCGAAGCGTGGTTCGGGATCGCCGGCGTCGGACTCGTGTCGACCTTCATCGCCGTGCAGGCGTTCCGGGCCGGCTCCCACCGGATCGGCGCAGCGCGCGCATCACTCGTTTCGACCGTTGAACCCGTGTGGACCATCGTCCTCGCGAGCCTGCTGTTCCAGGAGTCGCTGACACCGATCCAGCTCCTGGGCGGCGCAATGATCCTGATCGGCGTGGTCGTTGCGCAGACCGGCAGCGGAGCCGGCAGGGCCGCGACCGAACTCCGCCTCGCGGACGAGTAGGTTGCGCAGAGGCGCGCGGTCTGTCGCGCTCCTCGGCGCAGCCTTGATTGCCGCGTGCTCCGCAGCCCGGCCGTCGCCCTCCGCACCGAATCCGCCGTCAGCGACCGCACCTGCGTCGACCGGGCCGTCGATCGCAGCATCTCTACGCCCAGCGCGGACCGTTTTCCAGCCGCAACCTGCCGCTTCGATCGCCGTGCCCGACCCGGTCACGCTCGTCTATGACACCGATGTCGCTGCCGACGATGTGATCGCGCTCTCGTTCCTCGTCTCGGCGCCGAACGTCGACCTCGTCGGGATCACCGTATCGGGGACCGGCGAGGCGCATTGCGCCGGCGGCGTCGACGTCGTCCTCCGGCTGCTCGAGCGACTCGACGCGCGCGACATCCCAGTCGCCTGCGGCCGCGAGACACCGCTCGACGGCGCGCATGCGTTCCCCGACGCGTGGCGGACGGCCGTCGACACGGGGTCCGGCCTGAAGCTGCCCACCACGACCCGCTCGCCGTCGACGTCGACGGCCGCCGAGCTGTTCGTCGTACTCGCGAAGGAGCACCCGGGCCTCCACGTACTCGCCACCGGCCCGCTGACGAACCTTGCCGACGCATTGAATGCGGATCCCAACCTCGCGGGTCGACTCGGTCCCGTGACGGTCATGGGAGGCGCGCTCCACGTCCCGGGCAACATCTTCGGACCCGGCGCGCCCGAAGGAAACGCACTCGCCGAGTGGAACGTGTACGTCGACCCGACCGCCGCCCAGAAGGTGCTCGACTCGTTGGTCGACCCGACGTTCGTCACGCTCGATGCGACCAGCCAGGCCCCCGTCACGTACGACCTCATCGGGCGAGCCCTCGCGCAGACGGACGGCCCGGGCGCCGTCATCCTTGCCGACCTGTTCCGCGCCAACGCGTGGATGACGTCGGGCTACTACCTGTGGGATCCCCTTGCCGCCGTTGTCGCGGCGGGCTACGACATCGCCCCGATCAGCCAGGTTCGGATCGGCTTCACCACGGACGAAGGATCGGCCTCGGGCGCCATGCGGCTCCTGACCGGGGCTCCGAACGTCCAGGTGCTCGGGGACGTCGACACGCAAACCGTCGAAGACGCGTTGCTCGGGGTCCTCAACGGTGGCTGACCGAGCAGGTGTCGGTCAGTCGGGGAAGGCCTCCGGGCCGCGCTCGGAGAGCTCCGCGGCGTGGCCGTGCGGATCCTCCGGCGGGATCCACGAATAGGGATAGCGGTCGTCGTCGAGGTCGAGCGCCGCCTGCGTGAGCTTGAGCGGGTGGAACGTGTCGACCATCACCGCGAGCTCCTCCGTGCCCTCCTTGCCGATCGATGCCTCGACCGAGCCCGGATGCGGCCCGTGGGGGATGCCTGCCGGGTGGAGGGTGAACGAGGCGATATCCACCCCGCGGCGGCTCATGAAGTTGCCGGCGACGTAGTAGATGACCTCGTCGCTGTTGATGTTCGAGTGGTTGTACGGCGCCGGGATCGCGAGCGGGTGGTAGTCGAACTTGCGCGGCACGAACGAGCACACGACGAAGTTCCGCGCGCCGAACGTCTGGTGGACCGGCGGTGGCTGGTGGACACGGCCGGTGATCGGCTGGAAGTCGGCGATGTCGAAGCGGAACGGCCAGAGGTAGCCGTCCCACCCGACGAGGTCGAACGGGTGGTGGTGGTAGTGGTAGGCGGTGATCCGGTCGCTCGAGCGGACGTCGATGACGAAGTCGCCGTGCTCGTCGATCGGCTCGCGGAACTCGGGCGCGTGGATGTCGCGCTGCGAGTACGGCGAGTGCTCGAGGAGCTGTCCGTAGTCGTTCCGATAGCGCTTGGGCGGCTCGATCTCGGACGGCGCCTCGAGGTAGAGGATCCGCTGGTCCGAGCCCTCGTCGGGGTCGAGCCGCCACGTCGTGCCGATCGGCAGCACGAGGTAGTCGCCCGGGTGGTAGCGGAGGTCGCCGAAGTTCGTCCGGCACACGCCGGTGCCCTCGTGGACGAAGAGCATCTCGTCGGCGATCCCGTTCCGGTAGAAGCGGTTCTCGGGCATCGCCTCGGCCGGGCGGACGATGCCGAACACGACGTCGTTGTTGAAGTAGAGCGGGATGCGGCCCGTGATCGCGTCGCCCTTCGGCTCGACTCCGCCGGTCTTCGTCAGGCGGTGCCGATGGAGGCCGTCGTCGGCGGCTTCGAGGTGGATCCTTGGTCCCGGCTCGAGCTTGTGCGTGCGCGTCGGCGGCACGAGGTGGTAGAGGAGCGAGCTCCGGCCGGTGAAGCCTTCGACCCCGAACAGCTCCTCGGCGTAGAGGCTGCCGTCGGGAGCGCGATGCTGCGTGTGGCGCTGCTGCGGGATCGACCCGTGGCGGACGTAGTACATGGAATCGACTGGCCTCCGCGTCTGCGGAAGCCAGTCTAGTCAGCGAGAGC
>DATFHO010000059.1:0-16793 GCA_035248345.1 Candidatus Limnocylindrales bacterium | reverse complement strand
CCTGGTGGCTGCGCCAGTAGTCTTCGCACTTCTTGCCGTCGATTTCGGGCGGGCAGGTCCAGCCTTTTGGCGTGCGGAAGACGATCATTGGCCAAGCTGGCCGTTTGACGTTGCCTTTCTTGCGGGCGTCGTTCCAAATTTGTTTGATTTCGGCGACGGCGGTATCGAGAACGCCGGCGAGTTCCTGGTGGACCGACTCGGGGTCGTGGCCTTCGACGAAGTAGGGTTTGTAGCCCATGCCTTCGAAGAACTTCTGCAGTTCGTCCTTCGGGATGCGGGCGAGGAAGCAGGGGTTGGCGATCTTGTAGCCGTTGAGGTGGAGGATCGGGAGCACGCAGCCGTCGCGGGCCGGGTTGAGGAACTTGTTGCCGTGCCAGCCGGTGGCCAGCGGCCCGGTCTCGGCCTCGCCGTCGCCGACGACACAGGCGACGATCAGGTCGGGGTTATCGAAGGCGGCCCCGTAAGCGTGGCTCAGGGCGTAGCCGAGTTCCCCGCCCTCGTGGATGCTGCCGGGCGTCTCCGGGGCGACGTGGCTGGGGATGCCGCCGGGGAAGCTGAACTGCTTGAACAGCCGCTGCATCCCCTCGGCGTCCTGCGAGATGTTCGGATACACCTCGCTATAGGTGCCTTCGAGGTAGGCGTGCGCCACCAGGGACGGCCCGCCGTGGCCGGGGCCGATGACGTAGATCACGTTCAGGTCGTCGCGCTTGATGACCCGGTTGAGGTGGACGCAGAGCATGTTCAGGCCGGGCGACGTGCCCCAGTGGCCCAACAGCCGCGGCTTGATGTGCTCCCGCTTGAGCGGCTCGCGCAACAACGGGTTGTCGAGCAGGTAGATCTGGCCGACCGACAGGTAGTTCGCCGCGCGCCACCACGCGTCGATCCGGGCTACCTCTGCGGCGTCGAGCTTCGTGGCGGCCTTCGTCATCCTGTCGTCGTCCACATGCGGATTGTCGCGGACGCAGACCAATTTTGACGCCGGCGATGGCCGCAGGCAGGCCCGAGCTCGCGAATCAGCTCGCAGGCGTCGCCGTCACTCGACCTGCCGGAGCCCGGCCAGCTCCTGGAGCCCGCGCCAGTTCTGCAGGCGATCGTCACGGGTCGCCTCGATCTCCGGGGTCGGCGAGCCGTCGACGCCGAAATGGGCGGCGAAGCGTCCCTCCGTCCGGGCGAATGCGAGGAAGTCGAGCACGGACCCGTCGGGCGTCGTCGCCCAGTCCGCCTTGAGCGCCGGGTTGCCCTGGAGCGACAGGCGCTGGGAGATGGCCTCGCCGCGGCGCGGGTCGTAGGTCAGCAGTGGGAACGCCCGGGATTCCACGGCGAGCTTCGCCTGGCGCGTCGCCGCGTCATCCGCGATGCCGTGCTCCGGCATGCATGCCGCGTACGCGATGATGACCGCCGGGCCCGGGTACTCGTTCGCGTCGAGGATCGAGCGGTAGAAGTGGTTCAGGTGCGCCGGCGTCGTCTGGGCGACGAAGACCTCACCATGGGCCATCAGGATCTGGGCCAGCTCCTTGCGCCGCTCCGGGCGGCCGTGCAGCTGCTTGCCGAAGGCGGACAGCTTCGTCACCTGGCCGCCGAACGTCGCGGTCGACGCCTGACCACCCGTGTTCGAGTACACCTGCGTGTCCAGCACGAGCACCTTGATGTCCGCGCCCGACGCGACCATCCGCGACAGCGCCTGGAAGCCGATGTCGTACATCGCGCCGTCGCCACCGAGCACCCATAGGCGCCGGTCCGCGTGGCCCTGGGCATCCCACCGGGCACGCACGCCGAGGGCAACGGCGGGGGCGTTCTCGAACAGCGAGTTCGTCCACGGCACGCGATACGGGTTGAACGGGTACGTCGACCCGAACACCGTGTTGCAGCCCGTTGCCGCGACGATGCCCATGGATTCAGCGCCATGGACCTGGCGCGTGGCCGCCACCATCATTCGGACGGCCGTCGCCTCGCCGCAGCCCGCGCATGAGCCGGCACCGCCGACGTAGCCGAGCGCCTGCTCGCCGAGCATCAGGTCTGCCAGTGCCTTCTCGTTGCGGTACTCGGCGGGGGTCGGGGGCAGCGATCGGAAGAAGGCAATGTCGCGGCGGTACCGCTCGAGCGTGGATTCGTGCACATGCTCGGTCGTGGCCGGTGCCGCGGCCGGTGCTGCGCTCGACGCCGCGGCCGCTCCTGGGGTCGTCGGCGGCCGGAGTGCCTCGTCCTCGACCTTGTCGAGCATGAACAGTGCGTCGTGCCCGAGGCCGGCGCAGACCTCCACGCACTCGCCGCAGCCCTTGCAGTGCGCCGGGTCGACGAAGATGCCGAATGCCCCTCGCTCGAGCCCGCGGCGCTCGGGGATGTCGCCGTATTTCTGCGTGTCGGCGAAGTGGGCGCGCGCAGATGCGGCCGCAACGGCCGGTTGCGCTGACGAGGCCGCGAATCCGTCGATGCGCGAGTCCAGCTCGGACACCGGCGTCACCACCCCGAGGATCGCGGTGTCCGGGCACGCGCTCACGCACGCCATGCACCCGACGCACTTCTCGGCGAGCAGCTCGGGGATCCGGGGCGCGAGGTGGCTGAAGTCACGTGTCGCCGCGGTGGCCGGCGGGATCACGCTTCGGGCCAAACCGGCATCGGCCGGCAGCTCGCGATCGGCGATCCCCCGCCGATACGCGGGGACAACGGATCGGCCGAATTCCTCGACGTAGGCATCCATGTCGAGGAGCGGCGGCGGCGCCGTCGTCAGCCGAACGTCATGCGCCTCCTTGAGCTCGCCGGGCGCCTTGGCCAGGAGGTCTGTCAGCAGCTCGGTCATCACGCGTGCTCCGTTGGCCCGGTCTCGAGGGCCAGGGCATGGATGAGGTCGGTCATCGAGAGGACGCCGATCGGGCTGGATTCGTCGCCGTCCTCGACCACGACGAGCCTGTGGATCTGGTGCTGCTCGATCTTCCGCGCCGCGACGATGAGCGGCGTCGAGCGGTGGATCGTGATCGCCGGGCTGGTCATGAGGTGGCGCACCGAGAGGCCCGGCCAGCTGGACCAGAGGTACTCCGTGCTCCGTGCTCGGTTCAGGTCCGTCTGCGACAGCACGCCGACGAGCGCTCCGGTGTGGTCGATGACCGGCAGGCCGTGCACGTGATGCCGGTCCATCAGCTCGATCGCCTCCGCGAGGGCCGCGTCGGCGTGGACCAGGATCGGGTCGCCACGCATGTGCTCGGCCACGGTGGGGCTGGGATCGAAGCGTTCGAACGCGTTCATGCCGGCACTCCCTCGGGTTCGGTGTGCGCCGACGCGGGCGCGTGCTGGTCGAGATGCCCGCCGCCACCGCGGATGGCGCCGGTGACGTCGATGAGGCCGTCCCACGCCTCGGCGATGACCGCGAGGTTCGCCTGGACGACGCTCGTGCCGCGCTTGCCGAAGAACCGGCCGAGCTGCGAACCAACCGCCTCGAGCAGCTGGTCGCGGTCCAGGCCGGCGCGGTCGGCGAACGGCGCGACGCGCAGGAAGACACCGACCAGCGCGACGCCCTGCATCCGGATCTGGAGCTCGGGGCGCGGCGCATGGCGCTTCGCGAGGCCCGCCGTGTCGAGCGCCGTCACGCGGATGTGCCGCGCGAGCAGCTCCGCGCGCGCGCGCGCCGGGATCGACGCCCAGATCGCGTCGGCAGTCGGGAGCGCGGACTGGATGAAGACGTCGCCGTTGTCGGCGAGACCCGCGAGCGGATCGCCGAGCTCGAACGCGGAGACGTCGTGGAGCGGCACGAAATCAACCCGGTCGAGCTCGGCATGGAGCCGGATCGGCGCGTCGGCGATCGTGAGGTAGTAGGTGGTGGGCAGGCCCTTCTTCTCCGAGCCGTAGCGCGGATACGCATGGACGAACTTGCCGAACAATTCGCCGGTCAGGGTCGCCACGAGCTTGTTCGTCGTGACGCTGCCGAACCCACCGATCGAATGGCCGCGCAGCGAGTACGCGCCGGCCGGGCGAAGGTCGATCGGCGTCGCGGCCAGCGCCAGCGGGTGCCGGATGCCGAGCACCCGCACGCGGTCGCCGCCGTCATCCCGCAGCGCGAGGGCATCGAACACGGCGACGAGGTCGCCGGCGCCGACGTCGCGCGACCCGAGTCCGGCCGCGAATGAACGCACGCGGGGCACCATCTCTCCTTCGGCAGCGGCGTCGTACAGGGCCGAGCGGATCTCCCGCGTCAGCGGGTTCGTCGCGGAGAGCGGCTCGTCGGTCCGCTCCACGACGCCGACGGCCCGCGCGTGCCGGAGCGCAGCGCTGAGTGCCGCCGCCGGGAACGGCCGGAAGGCCGTGATCGCGACGCAGCCGACGGGCCGGCCCTGGGCGCGGAGGTGGTCCACGACGGCGATCGCGGTGTCGGCGATCGTGCCCATGGCGACGAGGATCTCGCTCGCGCCCTCGGTCCGGTAGGTAGCGACAGGGTCGACGCGCCGCCCGGTCAGCTCCGTCCAGGACTGCATCGCCGCGGCGAGCTCCGCGGGAATCCGGTCCGTGTATGCGCGCTGGCCGATGCGCCCCTTCATGTAACTGTCCTGGTTCTGGACGACGCCCGTCATGAGCGCCTCGGCGGGATCGAACAGGTCGCGGATGTGGTCGCGCGGGTCGCCCACGAACTCGCGCAGGAGCTCGTCCTCCGGCAGGCGGACGTTCTCGAGGGTGTGCGTCGTCAGGAAGCCGTCCTGGGCGACGATGAAGGGCGTTGCGGTCGCCTCCGCGACGCGCCGGGCGATCGGCGCGAGGTCCGCGGCCTCCTGCGCGTTCCGGGCGAACAGCACGCCCCAGCCGCAGTCGGCAACGGCCATCACGTCATCGTGGCCGGCGTGGATGTTGAGGCCCTGGCTCGTGAGGGCGCGCGCGCCGACGTGGAACACCACCGGCAGGCGCTTGCCGGCGATGACGTACAGGACTTCCTTCATCAGCACGAGCCCCTGGCCCGCGGTGAAGTTCGTGGCCCGTGCGCCGGCGAGGGCCGCACCCTCGGCCGCCGATGCGGACGAGTGCTCCGATTCCGGCTCGATGAACCGAAGCGGCGTCCCCCACAGGTCCGTCCGGCCATCCGCGACGGCCGCCTGGTAGATCGCCGCCATCGTGGTCGACGGCGTGATCGGGTACACGCACGCGATCTCGCTCAGGCGCGTCTCGACGTGGCCGACGGCTTCCGAGCCGTCGACGATCGCAGGAACGCCGAGGAATTTCGGCTCGGTCATCGCGCCACCTCGTGGGTCAGGCCCAGGATTGCCGCCTCGGCCGCCCGCTCGAACGCGGGCATGCCTTGGCGAAGGGCCCGGGACTGGACCTGCCCGAAGCCGAACCATTTGCCGCCGATGCCGACGAACGTCCCGGCGGGGACGCTGCCGCGCACGGCCATCGTGATGCCGAGCACCTGCTCGATCGGGAGCGCGTGCGACGAGCGCGGCGCGATCCCAGTCCGGGTCACGAGCTCGTCGAGCGGGATCTCGACCACGGTCCCCGGCTCGATCCCGACGACCGTGTCGAGGACGACGCACGCTTCACCCGGCGCGACGTCGATGAGGTCCACAGCGTCGAGCTGCGGGCACCGCCGTACCTCCAGCCGCTGGCGCAGGTCCGGCGCGAGGCTCGGCAGGAGGCTCGCGACCGCGTGCAATGCGGCCCCGTCGTCGCCGCGATCGGCCGTGCCGCAGACGAGGAGGCGGATGGTCGGCGCCGGTGCGTTCATGCCGGCACGCCGTGGGTGATGCGCAGGTCGAGGAAGTGGGTCGCGCACGAGATGCACGGGTCGTAGGCGCGGATCAGCTGTTCCAGGCGGTGGGTCGCGACATCCATCGGCAGGTCGAGCACCTGCGGAGCGAACGCGGCGATATCGGCCTCGATCGCGGCCTGGTTCTGGGACGTCGGCGGGATGATCGTCGCGGCGGCCACCTTCCCGTCTTCCCCAACCTCGTAGCGGTGGAACAGGAGGCCGCGCGGCGCCTCGGTCGCCCACGCCGCTGTGCCGGGGCGCGGCGCCCACGGGACCTTCGCGGCCTCGGGCGGCGTGTAGGCGTCGACGATGTCGATGGCGTCGGCGGTCGCGTGCACCAGCTCGATCGCGCGGGCCACGATGCTGCGGTACGGGTTCCGCCGGATGGATTCGAGCGCGCCGCTCCGGTCGAGCGCTTCGCGTGCAAGCGGGTGCAGCTGCTCGTGGTCGAGGACGGTGCGCGCCGCCGGCCCGAGCAGGTACGGCAGCTCATCCGAGCCGCGTGCCTGGAGCGCGTTCGACCAGGGCACCTGGACCTCGTGGAACGCCTCGCTCCACGCACCGGGCGCGAGGTTGAGGCCGTCGTTGGACACGATCCGGCCGTCGTTCATCGGGTATTCGTGCGGGTTGTGGAGCGCGACCAGACGCGGCTCGCGCTCGAACGTCGGTGGCGTGAGCGAAAGGGCCACATCCACCGTCGCCCGGGCCAGGCGCAGGGCCTCTTCGAGCGCCGGTCGAATTGCCTCCAGCTCTCGCCTGCGGGGCGCGCGTGACCATCCGCCGACACGAACGCTGACCGGATGGATCGCGCGGCCGCCGAGGAGCTTGAGGAGGTCGTTGCCGACCTGCTTGAGCCGGAGTCCGTCCGCCACCAGCTGGCGGTGATCGGTCGCGAGCTCGACGGCGCTCGGATAGCCGAGGAAGTCCGGGGCGTGGAGCAGGTAGATGTGGAGCGCGTGGCTCTCGATCCACTCGGCGCAGTAGAGGAGTCTCCGCAGCGCCCGCGTCTGCGGCTCGACCTCGACGCCGAACAGGTCCTCGAACGCGTGCACCGCGCTCATCTGGTACGCGACCGGGCAGATGCCGCAGATCCGGGAAACGATGTCGAGGACCTCGTCCGGCGTGCGGCCTGCGACGAGCGCCTCGAAATACCGCGGCGCCTCGAAGATCTGCAGGTGCGCCTCCGAGACCGCACCGTCGGTGATCGTCAGGTGGAGGGAGCCCTCGCCCTCGACGCGGGTGAGGTTCTGGACCTGGAAGCGCAGGTCGCTACCGTGGCCCATCGATGGCCTCCTTCCGCTCGGAGCGTTCGGCCCACGCCGGCACGCCCTCGGGGCGCAGCTCGGGTCGGTGGGCGGTGGCGGGCACGAGGGGCAGCGGCGGTCGACCGCCGAGCCGATCGGTGACGGCGCGGAACGGCGCGCTCGCGCCGGTGAAGCCCGCAAACAGCCGACCCACGTCGGCCGGGGCCATCCCGCCGAGCGCGGGACCGTCCACGTACCAGCCGGCGAGCCCGTCGACGTTGGCCCCCTCGCGCGGGCCGAAGCAGCCGTAGCAGCCGCGCCCGACGCCCGGGCAGATCGCCCCACAGCCGGTCTGGGTCACCGGGCCGAGGCACGGCTCACCCTTGGCGACGACGACGCACGTGATCCCGCGGCGCTTGCATTCGAGGCACACGGCTTGGTCTGGCAGCTGCGGACGCCGGCCCGTGGTCAGCGCGGTGAGCAGCTCGATCAGCTGATGACCGTCGATCGGGCAGCCGCGGAGCTCGTAGTCCACGGCGACGTAGGTCGAGATCGGCTTCGCCTCCGCGAGGGATTCCACGAACGCCGGCGCCGGGTACACGGCATGCCGGAACGCCTCGTGCTCCGAGGCGGTTCGCAGCGCCTGGATGCCGCCCGCGGTTGCGCAGGCGCCGATCACCACGAGCACGCGCGACGCCGCCCGCAGCCGCACGATCTCGGTTGCCTGCTCCGGGGTGGAGATGGAGCCCTCGACGAACAGGACGTCGAACGGGCCGGACGATCGGCGCGATGTCGCCTCGGCGAACTCGACGAACTCGAACCGCTCCGCGAGGGCGAGGAGCTCGTCCTCGAGATCGAGGATCGTGAGCTGGCAGCCGTCACAGGACGCGAGCTTCACGACGCCAACGCGAGGGCGCGGGGCGGCCGCTTTCCGCCCGGAGCGGGTCGGGACCGACACGAGCGCGGCCATCACAGCCCCTCCCGTCGAAGATCCGTGCCGAGCTCCGCGATCGAAAAGACGGGGCCGTCCTTGCACACGAACCGGCCGCCGAGCTGGCAATGCCCGCACAGCCCGACGCCGCATTCCATGCGCCGCTCGAGCGTGAGCCAGGTGTGCTCCGGGGGGACGGCGAGGTCCGCCAGCCGGTCTGCGACCGCGGTCATCATCCGCTCCGGGCCGCAGATGAACGCCGTGACGTTCTCGCCCGTGCGGCGTGCATTGCGGAACAGCTCGGTGATGACGCCGACCCGGCCGAGCCAGCTCGGTCCGGCACGATCGACCGTGGCGCGGATGTCCACGCCGGCCGCGGCCAGCGCGTCCATCTCGGGCACGAACAGCCGGTCGTTCGGCGTCCGCGCGCCGAGATAGATGCGGACGGAGGTGAAGCGACCCGGATCCGCGAGAACGTCGTCGATGAGCCCGCGGAGCGGAGCCAGCCCGATGCCGCCGGCGATGATGGCGACGTCGCGCCCGATTGCGTCCTCGATCGGCCACGGGCGGCCGAGCGGACCGCGCAGCGCGAGCGTGGAACCCGGGCCGAGGCGCGTCAGGAAGCTCGTCGCCGGACCGGCGCCGCGGATCGTCAGCTCGAGGCCGTCGGGATTGATGCGCGAGATCGAGATCGGTGGGATCGCGAACGCGGGCACCGCCACCATCACGAACTGGCCGGGCCGAGCCGCCAGGAGGGCCGGGTCGTCCGTCGTGAGCCTGAGGGTTGCGGCGTCGGCGGTCTCCGGCCGGACCTCCGCGATGGTCACCGTGACGTAGTCGGTTCGAAGCGCCGTGGGCGCGGCGGCCGCCACCGCTGCCGGGGGCGCCATCGCCAGGATCCGGGTGCCCGGCACGGAGGCTGCGGCAGCGGGTTCGCCCGCGATCGCCGCCAGCTCCTCGCGGATGTCGATGCCCACCGGGCACCAGGCGATGCACCTGCCGCAACCGACGCAACCCGCGGATCCGAACTGGTCCCACCACGTCGCGAACTTGTGGGTCAGCCACTGGCGGTATCGGTCGGCGTGCTGTGGTCGGAACGAGCCGCCACCGGCGACCTGCGCGAACCCGGCGGTGAAGCAGCTGTCCCACGTTCGCACGGCCGTGGATTCCTGCCCGTCGAGGTCGGACGCGACTGTCGTGCCGGTGCAGAAGCAGGTCGGGCAGACAGCCGTGCAGTTCCCGCACGCGAGGCATCGCTCGGCGATCGATTGCCAGCGCGGATGGTCGAGATTCGCGAGCAGCCGATCGCGGAGCCCCGTCGTCTGGACCGAGGTGCCCATGGATGCCGCCGTCGCGGCGACCTGCGTCGCTGCGGTCTCGAGCTGCCTGGGCGACGCGGGCTGCAGATCGAGCGCGGCGATGAGGCGCTGACCGACGGCGGTCTCCCCACGGGCGACAAGGCCGCCCGCCACCTCGGCGAGGACGATGTCGGCACCCGACGTCACGGAGGGGCCGGTGCCCATGGACGTGCAGAAGCAGGTTGACGTCGCGTACGCGCACTCGACCGCGATCACGAGGAGGTCTGCACGGCGCGCCGCGTAGTCGGCATCGATGGCCGGGCCACCGGCGAGGACGCGGTCATGGATCGACAGCGCCGCGAGGTCGCACGCGCGTGCGCCGATGATCGCCGTCGCGATCCCCGGGGCGGCGTCCATCGCGACCGAGACACGGCCGTCTGCGGCGCGCTCGAGCCGGAGCGCCTCGACCCTCGAGGGGAATGTCCAGGGCTTGATGCCGCTCCACGCAGGCCCGGTATCGAATGCCCGAGCGGCGCGATCGTCGCCCGCGGGGAGTCGCTCGAGTCGAGCCGCTCCAGGCGCGGCCGTGACGCGCCAGCCGAACGGCAGCTCTGCCGCGCGCTCGATCTCGGCCATGTGGATTGCGCCGTTCTCGACGGTCGGGCCGACGACGCGGCGACCATCCGCGTGCAGCGCAACGATGAGGTCATCCAGCCGCGATGCGGGCAGGAACGACGGTCCGCCGTCGATCCCGACCTGCCAGTCGCTCGCGGGGAGCGCCACGGTGCTCACCACGGCTCCCACGGCTGGGCGCCGAAGACATCGAGGAGCTGGTCCCAGCTCGCGGTCAGGCGCTCCGACACCGACTCCAGCACCAGCGGCAGGAGTCTGGCAGCGAGCTCGCAGTCGTCCGCGAGACGTTCACGCAGCGCCGCGGCGTCATACGCGATGAGCCGCGTCGGCGTCGTGGCGACCGCATCGACCGTTGCGCGATGCGGCGCGACCACGGCGGACCAGCCGAGGAGCTCGCCGGGCTCGACGGTCACGATCGTGACCCGGCCACGCTCGGGGACGCGCAGCCGCAACGCGACGCGCCCTCGCTCGACCGCCGCGAGGAAGGGTGTCGGCGCACCGGCGCGGAGGATCTCGCCGCCGGGCTCGTAGGTGTGCATCGAGCCCAGGGCGTTGAGGCGCGCGCGGACCGGCGGCGGGAGCCGGTCCAGGACCGACCCGGCGACGTGGGGCGCTGTTGCAGGCGCTGTTTGGTTCGTCATACCGCGAATACCTCCGCGGCATCAACCTATCGATCAGGACCCATCGAACGAGAGCGCCATGCGGCCCGATCGACCGACCCGGATGGCCCGTCCGCGCGGGACCTCGTTGTGGGAGCGTCGAGCAAAACGGGCCGTTCGGCCCTACCCGCGGCCCACGCCGCCTCCGAGGATGTGACTGCGGTGGGTGTCGGAGGGACGCCCGGCACCCACCCTTTCCCCCGTTCAAACCCAACTCCAACTTGGCGTTCGACGCCAGAACGTCCCGATCGAGGCATCACGACGCCGCGCGGGGCGCACAGCGGCTTCCTTGGTCGCAGCTCCCGCTCGACTTGCCCCCGACGGACGAACGCGGCTGCGGCGCTCGCGGCTGCGGCGCTCGCGGCTGCGGCGTGGCTACGGCTCGGCCGGCCCCGTGCCTAGATCAGGTGGAGGCGGGCGGCTTCGTGCTCGAGATCCTCGCGGAACTCGGGCGCTGCGACGGCGATGAGGGCGTGGGCGCGCTCCCGGAGCGACCGACCCCAGAGCTCGGCGATCCCGTGCTCGGTGACGACCGTGCGTGCGTGAGCACGTGTCGTGACAACGCCGGCGCCTTCCTGGAGGGACGGGACGATGCGCGAGCGGGCGCCGTCCTGCGCCGTCGCCGGCAGCGCGATGATCGCCCGTCCTTCCGACGCCAGCGACGCCCCCCGGACGAAGTCCATCTGCCCGCCGACGCCCGAGTACATGCGATGCCCGATCGAGTCGGCGACGATCTGGCCGGTCAGGTCGATCTCGACCGCCGAGTTGATCGCGGTCATCCGGCTGAACGTGCGGATGACGCTCGTGTCGTTCGTGAAGTCGACCGGGCGCATCTCGATCATCGGGTTGTCATGCACGAACTGGTACGCGCGCTGGGTGCCCATGAGGAACGCGGCGACGATCTTGCCCCGGTTGCGCTCCTTGCGCGACCCGTTGATGACTCCGGCCTCGACCAGGTCGACGACGGTGTCCGTGAACATCTCGGTGTGGACGCCGAGGTCCTTCTTGCCATGGAGTGCGGACCCGACGGCGGCCGGGATGGCGCCGATGCCCATCTGGATGGTGGCACCATCCGGGATGAGGTCCGCGACGTACCCACCGATCCGGCGCTCGACCTCGCCGATGTGCGGTAGTCGCACCTCGTAGGGCGGCACGTCGCACTCGACCGCCAGGTCGATGTCATCGACGTGGATGAAGCTGTCGCCGAGGGTGCGGGGCACGGCCCGGTTGAATTGCACGATCACCGTCTTCGCCGCCCTGATCGCGGCGTGCATCGCTTCGACGCTCGTGCCCAGCGAGCAGAAGCCGTGGGCGTCAGGTGGGGTGGCGTTGACGAAGACGGAGTCGAGCGGCAGGGCGCCCGAGGCGAACAACCGCGGTACGTCCGAGAGGAAGACGGGCACGTAATCTGCGCGGCCCTCGTTGACCGCCGCCCGGGCGTTCGGCCCGATGAACAGCGCCCGGTGGCGGAAATGCCCTGCCATCTCCGGCCCGAGGTGCGGCCCGGGCCCTTCGCAGTGCAGGTGGACGACGCTGACGTCCTCGAGCTCCGGGGCGCGTGCGACGAGTGCATCAAGCAGCACGGACGGCGTCGCCGCGGCGCACTGGAGGTAGAGCTGGTCGCGGGAGCGGATGCCGGCGACGGCTTCGGCGGCGGTGACGATCTTCATGGAGCGAGGATATTCGGCGGTTCGGTCCGGACCGCCGGTCCGTTCGGCCCGCCGCACGGGGCCGATGGTCGTCAGGCTGGCCCGCTCAGAACCCGATGTCGGCGAGCAGGGTCTCGGCGGCGACCCGGACGAGCCCATCCTCGCGCGTCCGCGCCCAGGTGCGCCCAAGCCACTGATCGAGCTCGGATGGCTCACCGAGCAGGCGGCGCCGGCCCGCGGCACGCCGCACGGTGTCGCACAGGAAGGCGGCGAACAGCACCTTGGGCGGCGCGGCATCGATCCGCCGGGCAGCCCCGGGCAGGAAGTCGACCGGCACCAGGAGACGGCCGAAGAACGCACCGATGGCCAGCGTCAGGGCGTCGGTGCCCTGGCTGCGACCGCCCCATCGAACGATCGGCGCCGGGGAGCGCAGGTGGACGATGGTCAGCGACGCATCGACGCCCCGGGCGTCCAGCGTCCCGCCGAACGTCAGGAACCGGTTCTCCACGGGAATCCGATCCACCACGTGGACGTGGCCCCACAGCGCCGTCGCCTCGACGGCCGCCCCGGTCGGGAGCCGGGCCAGCGCGGCCGGTGCCGCGCCTTCGGGCGCCGGCCCGTAATACGAGACGACCTCCGGGTCGAAGTGGCGGAGCGTCGGGGCCTCGCGGAGGGCGACGAGGAGATGGCCCTCGGTCGCGCCGCCACGGTGACCCGTCCGATCGGGCTCGATGACGCGGAAGCCCAGCTCGGCGGTGAGCGTCGCAGCAGCCGGGGCCCATCGGACCGGGTCGTCGAGGTCTCGAACGAGGCGGTCCGTGGCCTCGGCGTGGACGGCGAGCGGCATCGCTCAGCCTCGGGTCGGCTCCGTGGCCTGCCGCACGGCGACGTCGTCATCCAGCAGCGGCAGGATGGACAGCTCCTCCTGCGCGAGGTGCGCAGACAGCAGGGCGTCGAGCCTCGCCATCGCGGCAACGAGCGCGTACATGATCTCGGGCGTCCAGTGTTCGTGGGCGACGACCGACGTCCGCTCGAGCGCACCCGCCAGCTCGCGAATCTGCTCGTGCTGGAACCGCAGGCCGCGGGTCGTCCACGGGGAGCCGGTCGCGCGATCCGCCTGTGGGTACAGGAATGCCTCTTCCCACGCGGCGTGTGGAAGGACCTCGCGATGCAGCCATGCGGTGGTGCGCGCGACGCGCTGCGCGAGCTCCGGCCTCGTCAGCCTGGACGCGTCGTCGATCGCGCTCTCGAGCATTGCGATCCCGGCGCGGAGCATGAGGTGCTCACGCTCGACGATCCGCTCCTCGACCTCAGTGGCGCCGACGGTGGCAGTCATGGCGAACCTCCTGGCTCGCCGGCGGTTCAGTGCGACGTGAGCGCCGGCGCGATGAGCTGCAGCTGCTCCACGAGCTCGCTCCGTGCGGGCTGGGATGCATAGCCGACGTCGATGAGCCGATCCGGTCGGCGGTACAGCGCGACGTACCCGCGCTCGAAATCGATCCGGGTGGCATCGGGGCCCATGACCACGACGCGATCGCACTCGGCCGCCGCGTGGATCACGCGGAGCAGGTACCCGGGCTCCGAGTCGGCCTCACGGTCGACCTCGCTGACGACGTGATGGCCTCCATCCGCACGCGCGACGAGCGCATGCCGGCGATCCAGCCAGACGACGGCCGCGGCGTGGTCCGCGGGAATTGCAAGCTGCGGGTCCATGGTCGATGCCTCCTAGCTCACCTCGGAGGCTAGGCAGCAACCCTGCTCGGCAGACGTGCCGGACGGCCCAATCCACCGGGCCGGATGGCGGCGCAGGCGCCGGGTGGCGACGCAGGCGCCGGATGGCGGACGCCGAGCCGCCAGCCGGCCCGTCGGCGAGCCGGTCAGTCCGGCGTGCGGCCGATCCGGTGCTTCGCGACGAAAGCGGCAGCCTGGGCACGCCGCTCGAGGTTGAGCTTCGACAGGATCGAGCTCACGTAGTTCTTGACGGTCTTGTCCGAGAGGAAGACCTCCGACGCGATCTCCTTGTTCGTCTTGCCCTCGGCCACGAGCATCAGGATCTTCTGCTCCTGCGACGTGAGCACCGCCAGCTCGTCCGTCTGGCCGCCCATCGCGATCCGTCGCACGCGCTCGAGGACCTTCTCGGTCACGGCCGGGTCGAGCAGCGATTCGCCGCGACCGACGGCCTCCAGCGCCGCGACGAGGTCACGCGCGCGGATCTGCTTGAGCAGGTACCCGGCCGCGCCCGCGACGATCGCGGACAGGACCGCCTCCTCGTCGGGATACGACGTGAGCATCACGACGCGCGTGTTGGCCAGCTCGGCACGGATCTCGCGACAGGCCTCGATGCCGGAGCCATCGGGCAGGCGGACGTCCATCACGACGATGTCGGGCTCGAACCGGCGCGCCTGCTCGATCGACTCGGCGACCGTGCCCGCTTCGGCGACGACCTGGAAGCCGTCGCGGCGGTCGAGGAGGGCGACGAGGCCCTGGCGGACGACCTCGTGGTCGTCGACGATCAGGAGCCGGAACGGCCGCGACGCGGGCGGCTGGGATTGGGTCACGTTGGGCTCTCCGTGGGCGCGAGGGGCAGCCGAACGATGATACGCGTGCCGTTTGCGGGCTCGCTCTGGATGTCCAGGGTGCCGCCGACCCCCGCCGCGCGGTCGCGCAGGTTCGCGAGCCCGAAATGCCCGCTCCCGCGCTTCTCTTCGGGATCGAACCCGGCTCCGTCGTCCTCGATCCGGAGGACGGCCTCGTCGTCTGCGACGACCAGTGAGAGGGACGCGCGCCGCGCGCCGCTGTGGCGGGCGACGTTGCTCACCGCCTCCCGCGCGATCTGGAGCAGCTCGTGGTTCGCTTCGGGCGGGAGCCGGGCATCGAGCTCGGACGCGCCGCGGACGTCAACGCTGACATCGATGCCGGTGCCCCCGAGGAGGTCCGCCGCCATCGCTTCGAGCGCATGCCGGAGTCCCGCGCCGTCGCCGAGGCCCACCCCGAGGCCGGTGATGAATCCGCGGATGTCCCCGATCGCGGTGTGGAGCCGGTCGATGGCACGGTCGACCCGCGCCTCCGCCTCGGCACGGTCCGACTCGATCAGGTCGAGCACGTCCTCCAGCGAGAGGCTGACCGCGTAGATGCTCTGGATGATGCCGTCGTGGAGATCGCGGCTGATGCGCAGCCGCTCGTCGACCACGGCGAGCTGCTGGACGTCGTGATGCAGGCGCGCGTTCTGGATCGCGATCCCGGCGTGGCGCGCGAACATCTCGACGAGCTCCTGGTCGTCTGCCGAGAACTCCGGCGCGTCGCGCTTCTCCGTGAGGTAGAAGTTGCCGACCGTCTCGGAACCCACGTGCACCGGGACGCCGAGGAACGAGTGCATCTCCGGATGCTCCGGCGGGAAGCCGTAGGAATCCGGGTGCCTGGAGATGTCCGGGATCCGGAGCGACACCCCATCGCGGATGAGCGTGCCGAGGAGCCCATACCCGCTGGGCAGCGCCCCGATCAGCATGCGGTGCTCGGCCGCGATGCCGCTCGTGATGAAGCGCTGCAGGTGCCCGTCCGGCCCGATGATCCCGAGCGCCGCGTACTTCGCCCCGACGAGGTCGCGGACGCTGTCCACCATCTGCTGGAGCACGCGTTCGATGTCGAGCTCGCCCGCGATCGCGCGCGTCGCCCGATCCAGTGCGTAGAGCGCCTCGTCGGATCTCACGGCCGAGAGCCTATCCGCCCTCGACCCGAGTGGCCCGGTGTTTTGGGCCGGATGTCACTTTGAGGTGCCGCCCACCCCCGCCACCATCCGCCCATGACTGAGACAAGCGTCCCCCCGGTCCCGTCCACCGCATCCCCCATCGACAACGAGCCGAGCCTGGCATCGGGCCTTGCGGCCCAGCTCGCCGGTAGCCGCCGGCAGTTCCTGCGCGGCGCGGTGATCGCCGGCGGCGGTCTCGCCGCGGCAACGCTTGCCGCGTGCACGCCGACGTCGAAGCTGCCCGCGTGGACCTACGGCCCGAACCCCACGACCGGCGCGCCGTCCGCCACGGGCGCCGTCGCGACCGCCGCACCGAGCGCCGCAGCGTCCCATGATCACGGCGCGGAAAGCCCTGCGCCCTCAGCGGCGGCCGACGATCACGACGCGGCAGCCCTCGCGGTCGTCAAGCGGTTCCTCGGCGGCGAGGCCGCCGCGGTCGAGGGCATGGGCAACCAGCTGTTCGGGGACCCGAAGATCGACAACGGGGCGAAGCTGTTCGAGCTGACCATCGACAAGATCAGCCACAAGATCGACGCCCAGAAGGCGCCCATCGACGCCCTTGGGTTCAACGGGACCTGGCCGGGTCCGCGCATCGACGTCATCGAGGGTGACCGCGTCAAGGCGGTCTTCACGAACAACCTCGACGAGACGACCGGCATCCACTTCCATGGCCAGCAGCTACCGAACAACATGGACGGCGTCCCCCACATCACCCAGGACCCGATCCAGCCGGGCGCCTCCTTCACCTACGAGTTCACCGCGAAGACCACCGGCTCGCACATGTACCACTCGCACCACAACGCGACCGACCAGGTCGGGCGCGGCCTGCTGGGCGCGTTCATCGTGCATCCCAGGGACGAGAAGGAGCGCGCCGCGAACAAGTACGGCGTGACCCAGGACATCGTCTGG
>DATFHO010000058.1:0-21139 GCA_035248345.1 Candidatus Limnocylindrales bacterium | reverse complement strand
GCGGCCTACCGGTAGTTCTGGAACTGCAGCTCGACGACCTCGTCGAGGCCGCGCAGGCGGGTGATGACCTTCTGGAGCTCGTCCTTGCTCTTGCCCGAGACGCGCACGGCGTCGCCCTGGATCTGCGACTTCACCTTTGGGAACTCGTCGCGGATGAGCTTCGTGATCTTCTTCGCGAGGTCCTCGGGCAGGCCCTGTCGCAGGGTGATCTTCTGGCGGACCTTGTTCCCACCGGCCGGCTCCACCTTGCCGAAGTCGAAGATCTTCAGCGACAGGTTCCGCTTCACGGCCTTGGACAGGATCAGGTCCTTGATCGCGGCCGCGCGATACTCATCGTCGGTCAGGAGCGTCAGCTCATCCTTGCCCTGCTCGAGGTCGACCGTGGCGCCGCGGAAGTCGTATCGCTGGCTCGCCTCGCGACGAACCTGGTCCAGCGCATTTCGAAGCTCCATGGCGTCGAATTCGCTGACGACGTCGAACGAGACTTCCCCACTCACGGGTCGATCGCCTCCTGGGCCGGCGCGGCGGATGCCCACACCGGAGCTGCGGATGTTGTCGGGCGCCAGTATGCCTGTTCAGGCCCGTTCGGCAATGGGCCGTCCGATCAGGACCCTTGGAGCCCCTCGACGAGCAGCTCCGCGATCCGGTAGCTCTTGCCGCCGCCCATCACGAGCACGGCATCGCCCTCGCGGACCTCCTGCGCAAGCCACGCCGCGGTCGCTTCCACGGATCCCGGTGCGTACGCGGTCATGCCGGGCCGCCGCTGGCGGACCGCGGCGGCGAGGGCGCCCGGGGACGTGATCAGCGTGTCGGGATCGCGACTTGCCCAGATGTCCGCAATGGCGACGGCATCCGCCTCCGCGAGTGCGTCGGCGAACGCATCGAGCATCGCGGCCGTGCGGTGAAATGTCAGCGGCTCGTACACGGCCCACACGCGCCGACCCGGTTCGCGCTCGCGCAGCGCGGCCAGCGTGGCGCGGATCGCCGTGGGATGGTGCCCGTAGTCGTCGTACACGACGACACCCCTCGCCTCGCCCTTCCGCTCGAGCCGCCGTCCGATGCCTGGGAACGTCCCGAGCGCCCACAGGAGACGGTCCGGCTCGGCACCACCCAGCGCGATTGCCGCGCCGAGGGCTCCCATGCCGTTGACGACGTTGTGGTCGCCGACGGTCGGCAGGTGCACGCGCCGCATGCCGTCCGCGAGGCCGTCGATGTCGATGACGGTCCCTGAGGGCGAGCGCTCGACGATGCATGCGCTGAGCTGGCGATCGACGACCACTGCTGGCGCTGCAGTGGGCCTCGCGCCCGCGCCCGGCCCGACAGCCTTGATGCCGGCGCGGACCTCGACTGCGGCGCCGGACCCGGCCGAGAAGCCGATGACCTCCCCTGTGCGCCCTCCTCTGCGCTCCACCACGCCGAGCAGGTCGCGCACGCCCGCATCGTCGAGGTTGGCAACGATCGTCGCGCCCGGCACACGATCCAGCCACGCTGCGAACGCGTCGATCACGGCGGCGCGATCCGCGAACACGTCCGGGTGATCCCATTCGACCGTCGTGACGACGGCGACCGCGGGCCGGTACGGATCGAAGTTGCCCGCGTATTCATCGGCCTCGATCACGAACGGCGCGCCGTGGCCCAGCCGCGCCGTCGCGGGAACGTTGCCGGTCAATGCAGCTGGCAGCAGCGCCCCGACGAACGCCGACGGATCGTCCCCCGCCTCCGCGAGCAGCCACGTGAGCCACCCCGACGTCGTCGACTTGCCATGCGTGCCGGCGACGGCCGCGACATCGCGCCCCACCGCCGCATCCGCGACGACCTGCTGCCACGACTCCACCGGGATGCCGCGCGCTCGAGCCGCCTGGAGCTCGGGATGGTCCGGCGAGATTGCCGTGAGTGCCTTCGTGACCGCGAGGCGGTCCGGCGGCGGCTTCACGCCCACGTGGGCGGCGTTGTGCGACCACTCGATCGGGATGCGGGCCGCCTCGAGCGCACGCGTGTACGGCGACGGCCCCCCGGGATCGCAGCCGGTGACGATCGCCCCGGCCGCTTTCGCCAGCAGCGCGGCGGCAGACGCGCCGGCGCCGGCGATCCCGAGGATGTGGATGCGCTCTCCGGGGCGGATCTGGCGCGGATCGCGGGCCGGTGCGAGACCCGCGCCCAGCTCCGCCGCCGTGCGCGTCATGCCGGCGCCGCCGCTGGACCGGCACCCTGCGTCGCGGCCTCGATCAGCCACTCCAGCGCTGCGCGCGCGGCACCTTCCCGGATCGACTGCCGGTCGCCCGTGAGCTGCAGCCGGCGGACATCAGCGCCTTCGCGGCCGGCAAGTCCCAGGTATACGAGCCCGACGGGCTTTTCGACGCTTCCGCCATCGGGGCCGGCGATGCCCGTCACGGACGCGGCGAGCGCGGCCCCGAACCTCGTCCGGGCCCCGAGCGCCATCGCGCGCGCCGTCTGTGCGCTGACCGCACCGTGCGCCGCGAGCGTTGCTGCGGGGACGTCAAGGAGCGCTTCCTTCGCCTCGTTGGCGTACGAGACGACGCCGCCGAGGAAGTACCCCGACGAGCCGGCGACCTCGGTGATCGTCGCCGCGACCAACCCGCCGGTGCACGACTCGGCGAGCGACACCGTGAGCCCCCGACCGAGGCAGATGCCCTGCAGTCGCTCCGCCAGCGGGACGAGCGTGCCGGGCACGATCAGCGGCGCTGGGTCTTCTGCGGCTCCGCCGGCGGCGCGAACAGCCACGTCTCGGCCACGCCCGTCTTGCCCAGCGAGCCGAGGCCCACGCCGTTCAGGGTGAACCGCGTGAAGCCGGAGGAGCCCGTCCGGATCTCGATCGAGCTCTTGCCCGTGAACGTGAGCGTCTTGCCGTTCCCGTAGACCGTGCCGCCCTGGGGCCCGACGAGCTGGCCGTCGATCCAGACCTTGATCCACGCCGGTCCGCCCTTGATCGACACGGCAAGGTTCACGCCGCTGTACGCGACCGTGATCGTGCGCGTCTGCGACGCGGTCTTGCCCTCGGCCGACGTCGCGGTGACCTTGATGGACCAGCGACCCGCGGTGAGCTCCAGGGGCGGGAACGCGAACGAGCCATCGGCGCCGACGTCGATCGTGGTGCCGGGATCCGGCGTCGCCCCGGGCACGGGGCTGCCGGCAGGTGATGGCGCCGGGGTCGGCGCCGCGGTTGGGGCGGGGCTCGCGCCCGCGCCGCTCACCTCCGTTCCGAGGAACGTCGTCGTGACGGTGACAGACTTCGCGTTCGTCGTCGTGCCTTCGATGGCGATCGCGCCGTTGCCGTACGTGGTCCCATCGACCGGCTGCAGGATGACGAGGGTCGGCGCCTGGATCACGAGGAACGGCACGGTGATGACGACCTTGCGCGGTGTCTCGCTGGTCTTCCCGGTCGCGGGATCGATGGCGTCGATCTCGAACTTGTTCTCGCCGCGCCGAAGGTCGACGCTCTGGCTCCAGCTCCCGTCGGCGAGGACGGTGACCCGGATCGGCTGGGTCTGCCCTGGAGCCGTGATCGTCACCGTCGTGCCGGCCGTGGCCGTGCCTGCCAGGAGGTAGCTCGTGGTCGCCTCGTCGACCGTCAGCACCGCCGTCGCCGGGTTGGTGAGCCCCAGCTCTGGCGGGCGCGAGTAGCGCAGCAGCTGCCCGGAGAGGTAGACGAAGAACACGATGATCCCGGCGGTGAGCAGTGCCGCGACGACGATGGACTGCGAGAAGCGCAGGGGCCGGGTCGGTTCCTCGATCGGGCGCGGCGGGATGATCACCGGCTCCGGCGCCGTCGCTTCACCACGCTCTCGGCGCCACTGGCGGAGCACGTCGTCCGGGTCCAGCCCGAGATAGATCGCGTAGTTGCGCAGGAACCCCTTCGTGTAGACGGCGCCCGGGAGGTCCCGATAGTCGCCCTGCTCCAGCGCGCTCAGGTAGCGAACGCGGATCTTGGTGTCGCGCTCGGCCCGGATGAGGTCGACGCCCTTCTTCTCGCGGGCCATCGCGAGCCGATCAGGGAGTGACGGGCTGCCATCCACGGCTTCGAGGCGATCGCCGACACGCTTCGTGGCGGGTCGGGCGTGGTCGCGGGCGGTCATCGGTCAATCATCGCCGGGGCCGGCGCCGTTGTCTGTGGGACCCCCGTCCCGCCGCAGGACCACCCGAGCGTTCGATCCGTCGAACGCGCCGATGTACCCGCGCTGCTCGAGCTGGTCGATCATGCGCGCGGCCCGGGCGTAGCCGACCTTGAGGCGGCGCTGCAGCAGCGATGCGGAGGCGCGGTCGTACTCGCGGATCACTTCGACGGCATCGGGCAGCAGCCGGTCCGCGTCCTCGTCGGCCAGCTCGTCGCCGGACGCCGAACCTTCCTCGTCGCTCTGAAGGATGGCCATGTCGTACAGGACCTTGCCGTCCACCTGGCTCTTCCAGTGCGTCGTGACGCGCGCGATCTCGGGATCGGAGACGAAGACGCCCTGCAGGCGCATCGGGCGCGGCAGGTCCGAGGGCTGGTAGAGCATGTCCCCCCGTCCGATGAGGTCCTCGGCGCCGGGGGCATCGAGGATGGTTCGCGAGTCGATCTGGGACGCCATCGCGAACGCGATTCGTGACGGGAAGTTGGCCTTGATGAGCCCGGTCACCACGTTGACCGAGGGTCGCTGCGTCGCGAGGACCATGTGGATCCCGGTCGCGCGGGCCTTCTGGGCGAGGCGAACGATCGGGTCCTCGATGTGCTTGCCCTCGCGCATCATGAGGTCGGCGAGCTCGTCGATGACGAGGACGATGTACGGCATCCGATCCTCCGGATCGGCCCGGGTGTCGTTGTAGGCGCGGATGTTGCGGGCCGTCGCGCCGGCGAAGCGCCGGTAGCGCGCCTCCATCTCGTTGACCGCCCACTTGAGCGCGGCCTTGGCTTTCTCGGGCTCGGTGATGACCGGGACGAGCAGGTGCGGGATCTCGTTGTAGGCGGCGAGCTCCACCCGCTTCAGATCGACGAGGACCATGCGCACGTCGTCCGGGCTGGCATTGCACAGCAGGCTCGTGATCAGTGCGTTGACCATCACGCTCTTCCCGGAGCCCGTGGCGCCGGCGATGAGCAGGTGCGGCATCTTCGCGAGGTCGACGGCCTGCGGGCGGCCTGCGACGTCGCGCCCGAGCGCGAACGTCAGCTTGGACCCCGATGCATTGAAGTCGAGCGTCTCGAGGATCCCGCGCAGCGTCACGACGTTGAAGTCCTGGTTCGGGATCTCGATGCCGACGGCGGCCTTGCCCGGGATCGGCGCCTCGATGCGGAGGGTCCTGGCCGCGAGGGCCATCGCGAGGTCGTCGGCGAGCGCCTCGATGCGGCTGACCTTGATGTGCGGCGCCGGCTGGACCTCGTACTGCGTGACGACCGGGCCGGCATTCCGCCCGACCATCTTCGCCTCGATGTCGAAGCTCCGAAGCTTCTTGATGATGATGTCCTCGGTCCGCAGGTGGAGTGTCTCGTCCCCGCCGGGGTTGGCATGCTCGACCGCCTGGTCCAGCAGGTCGAGCGGCGGGAGGACGTACTCGATCTTCTCCTTCGTCGGCGGCGAGTCGGAGCCGTCCGTGACGTCATCGGGATCGCGCAGGGGTCGCGGGCGCTCCGCCACCGCGGTCGCGGCGCTGCCCCCGGCGGCGCCCGGCGTGCGTGCCGGGGCGAACGTGGCCGACGTGGGCACCGGCGAGGGCATCGGTGCCGGGCTGTCCTCGCCGAACAGGCCGGTCTGGCCGGCAGCTTCACCAGGCGCGCCGGCGATTCGTCCGCCGCGAACGCGCCCGCCGGATCGAACGCCGACCTCCGCAGTCGGTGACGTGGGTGCGCCGGCCTTGCCGTTGGCGCCCCTGGTCGAGTTGGCGGGGTCCGGCGGCGGCACGCGGCGCATGCTGTCGGCGGCCGAGGAACCGACCCATCGCGCCGTCGACGTGACCGGGCGCATCAGCTGCGACAGGCGCAGGTTGAACGCGATCAGCACGCCGGCGATCCCGATCGCGACGAACAGGATGAACGCGCCGACCGGCGTGATCAGGCCCTTGAGGATGTCCGACAGCACCTTGCCGACGATGCCGCCGCCGCTCGCGCTCACGCCGAGCTGGGTGGGCTTGAAGATCGATGCCGCGCCGAGCAGGCCCACGTACGCGATCACGACGCCGAGGAGCGTCAAGCCCCAGCCGGACCCGGGTGACTTGCCCGGGCCCCATTCGATGTACCAGCCGGTCGCGAGCAGGAGGAACGGCAGCAGCCAGCGGAGCGTGCCGAACCACGGCCCGACGATGTCCCGGAACCACGTCGTGACGGATCCCTCGCCTGGGAGGAACGCGATCAGCGTGATGGCGCCGAGGACGAGGAGCGTGATCCCGACGAGCGACCGCGCGACCTCGGCGCCCACGTCGGGTAGCCGGATCGACGGCATCCCGGACGAGCTGCGGCGGCGTGCCTGGCGCCGCCTCCGAGTCGCCACCTAGACCTCGACCACGACGGGAAACACCATCGGCCGGCGCTTCGTGCGCTCGAACAGGAACCGCGACACGCCGTCCTTGATCTGGCTCTTGAGCAGCGCGACCTCGCTGATGTGGTCGCCCGGGTTGTCGATCGACTCGAGCACCCGCTGGATCGCCTGGTCGATGATCGGGTCCTGCTCGTTCCCGTGGACGAAGCCGCGGGTGATGATCTCGGGCCGGCCGATCACGGTGCCCGTCTGCTTGTCGACCGTGACGACGATCATGAACATGCCGTCGTTCGCCAGGGCGCGGCGATCGCGGAGCACGATCTCGCCGACGTCACCGACCGACAGCCCGTCGACGAAGACGTAGCCCGCGGGCACCGGCTGGCCGCGGCGCGCCGAGCCGTCCGCCCAGAACTCGATCGGCGTGCCGTTCTCGATGATGAACACGTTCTCCGGCGCGACGCCCGTCTCGACCGCGAGGCGGCCGTGGTGGACTTGCATCCGGAACTCGCCGTGCATCGGGATGAAGTACTGCGGCCGCACGAGGTTGAGCATCAGCTTCAGCTCTTCCTGGCTCGCGTGCCCCGAGACGTGCGCGTGGCGGATCGCGTGGTAGATGACGTTCGCGCCGGCCTTGAACAGGTTGTCGATCGTGCGGGCGACGTACTCCTCGTTGCCCGGGATCGGGCTTGCGCTGAGGATCACGGTGTCGCCGGTCTCGATCTCGACGAAGCGGTGGTCGCGGTTCGCCATGCGCGCCAGGCCGGACATCGGCTCGCCCTGCGAGCCGGTCGTGGCGATCACGATCTTGCCGTCGGGGACGTCGCCGATCCTGTCCTTCGGGACGATCTGATCCGGGGCGTACTTGAGGTACCCCAGGTCCGCGGCGATCCGGAAGTTCTGCTCCATGGACCGGCCGATGACGGACACCTTCCGGTCGAACGTGGCGGCGGCATCGAGGACCTGCTGGATGCGCGCGATGTTCGAGGCGAACGTCGCCACGATCACCCGCCCGGACAGCGGCTCCATGATCTCCCGGAACGCCTCGCCGACCGTGCGCTCCGACGGCGTGTAGCCCGGGCTCTCCGCGCGCGTCGAGTCGGAGAGGAGGCAGATGACGCCCTCCGCTCCGAGCTTCGCGATGATCGAGAAGTCGGAGAGCTTGCCGTCGACGGGGGTGTGGTCGAACTTGAAGTCGCCGGTGTGGACGATGGTCCCGACCGGCGTGCGCAGCGCGATGCCCATCGCATCCGGGATCGAGTGCCCCACGCGGAACGGGATTGCCGTGAACGGCCCGATCTGGAGCTCATCGCCGGGATCGAGTGGCAGCAACGGGTTCGAGACGAGCTTGTGCTCCTTGATCTTGATCCCGAGCAGGCCGCGCGCCAGGGTGGAGGCGTAGACCGGGACGCCGGGGAAATTCGGGAGCACGTACGGCAGGCCGCCGACGTGATCCTCGTGCGCATGCGTGATCAGGAACGCCTTGACGTTCGCCTTGCGCTCGCGCAGGTACGTGACGTCCGGGATGACGAGGTCGATGCCGAACATCTCCTCGTCGGGGAACATCAGGCCGCAGTCGATGACCACGATGTCGTCGCCGTACTCGACGACGTACATGTTCTTGCCGATCTCCCCCACCCCGCCGAGCGGGATGATCCGCAGCGGCGTGTCGCCCGGCTGCGGCACGGGCGCGGCTGCGGATTTCTGCTTCTGCTTGCTGCTGGGCATCAGGGCTCCGGCTGGAAGAGCGTCGGGCCGTCGTCGGCCGGCAGGTCTTCGATCGTGACGTCATCGACGTTCGAGGCCTCCTCGGCCTCGATGTCGATCATGGTCGCGGGTTCGGGCGCCGCGTGGGCGGCGGCGGGCGCGTTCGAGGTCCGCCCGGCCCGAGCGGCCTCGAGCACCTTCGGCAGCCGCGCGATGTCCTCGTACGACTGGCGCTCGACCTCCGTGCTCCGGAGCGCGGCGGCGGGATGGAAGAGCGCGAATGCGACCGCATCGCGTGTGCCGGTCTCGGCCGGCGCGGGGGCGTGCGTGCCATGGATCTGGGTGATGCGCTCGCCGGGCCGGAAGTGGCCCATCGAGAACCGCCCGAGCGTCGCGACGACGGCGGGATCCAGCACTTCGAGCTGGCGCTCCAGATACGGAGCGCAGGCGGCAATCTCGTCCGGCTCGGGGTCACGGTTGCCGGGCGGGCGGCACTTGACGATGTTCGTGATGAACACCTCCTGCCGCCGCCAGCCGATCGATGCGAGCCATTTCACGAGCAGCTCGCCGGCACGGCCGACGAACGGGCGGCCCTGCTGGTCCTCCGTCTGCCCTGGTCCCTCGCCGACGAACACCACCTCGGTGTCGGGGTGGCCTTCGCCGGGCACGGCCTTCGTGCGCTGCTGTGACAGCCGGCATTTCTGGCACACGCGCACCTCGGCGGCGATTGCCTCCAGGGCGGCGCGCCGTTGCTCGGTCGTCGTCTCCGTGACCACCCCCGCCAGGGTCACGCGGAGCTTCCGGCGCCGATCCGCGGCCGCCTCGACCGCGCCTTGATCCAGTCGCGGGCCACGAGAGCTTCCGCGATCTCCACGGCGTTCGTCGCCGCGCCCTTGCGCAGGTTGTCCGACACGACCCAGAGCGCCAACCCGCGACCATCCGGCACCGACGGATCCTGGCGCACGCGCCCGACGAAGATCTCGTCCTTGCCCGCCGCGTCCGTGGCGAGCGGGTACTCGTGGGCGGACGGGTCGTCCTGGACCACGACGCCCGGCACCGCCTCGAACAGGCGGCGCGCCCGCTCCGGGGTGATCGGATCGCTCGTCTCCACGTGAACCGCTTCGGAGTGGCTCACGAACACCGGCACCCGCACGGCCGTGCACGAGATGCGCAGGTCCGGCAGGTGGAGGATCTTCCGGCTCTCGCTGACGACCTTCCACTCTTCCTTCGTGTAGCCGTTCTCGAGGAACGTGTCGATCTCGGGCAGCGCGTTGAAGGCAATCGGGTGCGGGTAGACGCTCGCCTGCTTGGGCTCGCCGGCCGCGTGCGCGCGCACTTGGCCCTCCAGCTCCGCGATCGCATCGGCGCCGGTCCCGGAGACGGACTGGTACGTGTCGACAACGACGCGCTCGATCCCGACCGTGTCACGCAGCGCCATCAGCACCGGCGCCAGCTGCATCGTCGAGCAGTTGGGGTTGGCGATGATCCCTTCGTGCGCCTCCAGATCGTCGGCGTTGACCTGGCTGATCACGAGCGGGATCTCGGGCTCCATCCGCCACGCGGACGAGTTGTCGATGACGGTGGCGCCGCGTGCAGCTGCCTGCGGCGCGAGATCACGGGAGATGTCCGCGCCGGCGCTGAAGAGCGCGATGTCGACACCATCGAACGCCAGCCCCTCGGCGGCCTGGATTTCGATCTCACGACCGTTCACGCTGACCGTCCGGCCGGCGCTGCGGCCCGAGGCCAGGAGTCGCAGCTCGCCCACCGGGAACCCTCGCTCGCCGAGCACCTGCACCATCGTCCGACCGACGACGCCGGTGGCGCCGACGACGGCAACGGTGAGGCTTGTCGGCTGGTCCATCCGGGCACGGCTCCGCAGGGTTGTGAGGTCAGTCGGGCACGGCCGCGAGTATAGCCGAGCCCGACCTCGCCCCAGAACGGAACCACCGAGGACGCGACGGGCTCATCAAGCCTGCAATCGGAACACTCGCTGCCTTCTTGGAGCCTTCCTCGATCGCTCCGAAACGTGGATCCGAGCCGCCGCTCGTCGAATCCGGGCCGCAGGAGTGCAATTTCCTGGTTCGTGGTCCCCCGATGACAATTACCGAAAAAGCATGCGCCGGCGCGCGGGCTGGAGGCCCGCCGCTGAAGCGGCGCGCAGGGAATCGAAGGACCCCGACCGCTTGGCCGGGGTCTCCGATTGAGCTGCGAGTCGCGCCGCGGGCCGGTGGCCCGCTGCTGGAACGGCGAGGGTTACGCCTCCACCTGCTCGCGCGACTGGTGGCGCTGCATGGCCGCCTTGCGCGAGAGGTTGATGCGGCCCTGGCGGTCGATCTCGGTGACGACGACCATGACCTCATCGCCGACGGACACGACGTCCTCGACCGTGGGCACGTGGTAGTCGGCGAGCTCGCCGATCCGGACGAGGCCCTCCTTGCCCGGCAGGATCTCGACGAACGCGCCGAAGCCCATGATCCGGGTGACCTTGCCGAGGTACAGCGAGCCGATCTCGACCTCACGGGTGAGGCTCTCGATCCACTGGATGGCCTTGCGCGAGTTCTCGCCGCTGACCGCGGCGATCTCGACGGAGCCATCGTCCTCGACGTTGATCTCGGTGCCGGTCTCCTCCTGGATCTTGCGGATCATGGAGCCGCCCTTGCCGATGATGTCGCGGATCTTCTCGGGGTTGATCTTGATCGTGATGATGCGCGGCGCGAACTCGGACATCTCGGTCCGGGCCTCGGGCAGCGCACCGGCCATCACGTCCAGGATCGCCATCCTGGCCGCGTGGGCCTTCGCGAGGCCGTCACGGATGACCGCCTCGCTGATCCCCTTGACCTTGATGTCCATCTGGAGCGCGGTGATGCCGTCGCGCGTTCCGGTGACCTTGAAGTCCATGTCACCGAAGGCATCCTCCTTGCCGAGGATGTCCGTCAGGACCGCGAACTTGCCGTCCGGCTCCATGACGAGGCCCATCGCGGCGCCGGCAACCGGCGCCTTGAGCGGCACGCCCGCGTCCATGAGGGCGAGGGTCGAGCCGCACGTCGAAGCCATCGACGTCGAGCCGTTCGAGGTCACGCACTCCGACACGAGCCGGATCACGTACGGGAACTCCTCGGCGCTCGGCAGGACCGGGTAGAGCGCGCGCTCGGCAAGGTTGCCGTGACCGATCTCACGCCGGCCGGGGCCGCGCATCGGCTTGTTCTCGCCGGTGCTGTACGGCGGCATGTTGTAGTGGTGGATATAGCGCTTCTCGGTCTCGGGGCTGATCGTGTCGATCCGCTGCACGTCCGAGGACGGGCCGAGGGTCGCGATCGTCAGCGCCTGGGTCTGGCCGCGCGTGAAGAGGCCGGAGCCGTGGGCTCGGGGCAGCACGCCGACCTCGGCCGAGAGCGGCCGGATGTCGTCCAGGCCGCGGCCGTCCATGCGGACGCCCTCGGTCAGGACCATATGGCGAACGGTCTTCTTGTGGACGAGCCCGAACAGGCCTTTCGAAAGGCGTGCCTCGCGCTTCGCCGCCTCGAGGGCGGCGGCCGCTGCCGCCTTGTCCTTGGCCTGCATCCGGATCGAATCCGAGATGCCCTTCTTGAGGCCCGCGACGCGCGCCGGGATGTCGGCGGCGAGCTTGAGCACGAGCTCCGCGGTCGCCTCGGCGTCCGGAGCGGCACGGTGGCTGCCCTGCAGCTCGATGCCGAAGAACTTCGAGAGGTCGCCGAGCTTGTAGCTCTCGGGGCCCGTCGGGTAGCCGTCACGCGCGAGCACGAGCGTGTCGAGGTACGTCCCCGGCGTGAAGCTCTTGCCGCTGGCCTCGGCGAGGAAGCCGAGATCGAAGCCGACGTTGTGGCCGATGAGGATCGCGTCGCCCGCCCAGTCGAGGAGCTTGGCGACGGCGTCCGCCGGCGACGGCGACTTCGCGACGTCCTTGTCCGTGATGCCGTGCATCTGGTTGCCGACGATCGGGCGCGCAGGCTTGACGAGCGTCGACCAGCGGTCGGCGATCTTGCCCTTCTTGATGCGGACCGCGGCGACCTCGACGATGTCGGCGAGGGTCGTGTCGATGCCGGTGGTCTCGACGTCGATGACGACGAGCTCCTTGCCTTCCTCGACCGCGTTGACGAACTCGAGGACCGAGTCCGTGCCGGGCTCGATGTAGCCGAGCTTCTTGGGCTTGCCGACGGCCTCGCGGAGCTGCTCCTGGAGGTCGATGAGCGGCTGGAGCGCCTTGTGGCCGAACAGCACCGCCTCGGCCATGACGGCCTCGGGCAGGAGGTTCACGGCGGCCTCGACCATCATGATCGCGTCACGCGTGCCGGAGACGATCAGGTCGAGCTCCGACTCGGCGAGCTGGCTGTAGGTCGGGTTGACCACGAACTCGCCGTTGATCCGGCCAACGCGAACCGCGCCGACGGGACCCATGAACGGGATCTCGCTGATCGTGAGGGCGCAGGAGGCCGCGACCGTGCCGAGCACGTCGGGGTCATTCTCCTGGTCGGTCGAGAGGACCGTAAGCACGATCTGGACGTCGTCCTTGTAGCCCTCGGGGAACAGCGGGCGGATCGGGCGGTCGGTCAGGCGGGCGGCGAGGATCGCCGCCTCGGACGCGCGGCCCTCGCGCTTGATGAAGCCGCCCGGGATCTTGCCCGCGGCGTACATGCGCTCCTCGAAGTCCACCGTGAGGGGGAAGAAGTCGAGGCCCGGGCGCGGGTCGGAGCGGTTGGCCGTTCCGAGGACCATGGTGTCGCCGTAGCGAACGGTGACGGCGCCGCCGGCAAGCAGCGCGAGACGACCGGTCTCGACGGTCAGCGTACGACCACCGAACTCGGTCTCGAAGACCTGTGGCACTTGGTGTGCATTCCTCTCTGCCGTGGCAGAGGTTCCGACCTGGCGGCGAGCCGGTCCGGCGCTGGCGAGTCGCTCCCCCAGCCCTGTCCGGGCGGGGCGGCGGGTCAGGCTAGCGGCGGAGTCCGAGCCGTCCGATGACGGCGCGGTAGCGTGCGTTGTCCTTCTTCAGCAGGTATGCGAGAAGGCGACGGCGCTGGCCGACGAGCTTGAGGAGGCCGCGACGCGAATGGTTGTCCTTGGGGAAGCTGCGCAGATGATCCGTCAGCGCCTTGATCCGCTCCGTGAGGAGCGCAATCTGCACTTCGGGCGAGCCGGTATCGCCGTCATTCACGGCGTACTCGGTGATGATCTCCGTCTTCCCTTCGGGCGCGAGCGGCACTCGGTCCTCCGACACGAACAAGCTATTGGTTCTCTTCCACTTCTATGACCGGCGGAGGATAGCAGGCAGGTTCCGATCGTGCTCAGGCCGCGGCAGCCTGCGCGCGGACGCCACGCGTCAGCCGCCACACCGCGAGGCCCGCGATGACGTAGCCGCTGCCCTGGACGATGAGCAGCGGGATCACGGGCAGGACCTCGCCGAGGAACCCGGCGCCGACCGCGCCGATGAGCGAGCCGAGCGCGCCCAGGGCCATCAGCCCGCCGACGACGCGGCCGCGGATCCGATCCTCCGCGTTCGACTGCTGGATCGTCGTCAGGGCGACGCCCATCGCGGCGCCGGGAACGCCGACGATGACCATCATGACCAGGGCCGGCGCAAGCACCGGGTAGAAGGCGGGATACGTGAACAGCACGAGGTCGATGAGCCCGAACGTGACGGCCGACCCGATGAGCAGCCGCAGCGGGTCGATGCGATGGCCGAAGCGACCGACCACCGCGGCGCCCGCAAGCCCTCCGATCGCCTGGGTCGACAGGAGCCAGCCGTAGCCCGTCGCGTCGGTGTGGAGCGCATCCGTCGCCCAGGGCACGAAGAGCGTGCCGGTGAGCCCTTCGCCGATGCTCCTGATCACGACGAAGGCCAGCAGGGCGCGGAGCACGGGGTGGCGGACCATGATCCGGATGCCCTCCGCCCACTCGTGGCGGAGCCGCGTCCACGCCGTGGCGGCTTCGTGCTCGACGCTGTCGTGGTGGGGGTTTGCGCCCGGCGCGGGCTCGGCCCGGCCACGGGTCGTTCGGATCGCGAGGATCAGCCCGGCTGCGACGACGAAGGAGATGGCGTCGAGCACCGTCACCGCAACGAGCCCGCCGGCTGCAACCGCGACGCCGCCGATCGCGGGGCCGACGATCCGGGCGAGCTGGCGATTGATGCCGCTCAGCGCGTTGGCACGCACGAGCTCGCGCTCCCCGCCCTCGAGCAGGTTCGGCAGCAGCGCGACCTCCGCGGGTTCGAACAGCTGACCCAGGATGCTCGCGACCACGAACACGACGTAGACGAGCCAGATCCCCGCGCTGTCGACCGCGAGGAGCGGCAGCAGCGTGACCGCGAGCAGGATGTTCACGACGATCATGAGCCGCCGTCGATCCCAGCGATCGACGAACACGCCGGCGACCGAGCCGAGCACCACGGCGGGGATGAGCCAGGCGAGCAGCATGCCCGCGGTCGCGAGCGTGGAGCCTGTTCGTCGGTACACCTCGACGGGCACGCCGACCATGAGGACCCAGTCGCCCATCATCGAGATGAGCCCGGCCAGCCACAGCAGGCCGAAGTTGCGCTGCCGGAGGACCGCGATCACGCCTCGAACGTGAGGCGGAGCCGCGGGCCGCCGATCCAGATCCCGTCGAGCCGAATGCCCGGCGGCTGGACGTGCGCGTGGTTCACGCCGTGGTCCACCGCCTCGTCCACGTCCTCGATCCGCGTGAGGTATAGGCCGGCCGGTGGCATGGCAACCGGCATGTCGAAGGTCAGCACCGGATCGCGTGCAGCTCGAGACGTCAGGCCGACGACCGCGTAGGGCCGGCCGAGCAGGCGCTCGGCGGTTGCCAGGTCCCCCGCGGCGATCGCGCGCCTGATCTCCGAGCTGCTCACGGGCTGGCCGTCGAGCTCGAAGGCCGGCACGACGGTGACGTCGTAGCCCAGGTCCCTGCCCAGCGCGGCGACCGTTTCGGGGGTCCCGGCCCGTTCGAACCCGAATGCCGAGTCGGGCGTCATCAGGAAGCCCGCGAGCTCGATGCGCTCCGCGATCCGGCGGATGAAGACGTCGAACGGGGTCCGTCGGAGCGCGAGATCGAAGTGCTGGATCACCGTGACGTCGATGCCCGCCGACTGGATGTGCGCGAGCCGCTCATCCGGGTCGCACAGCAGGGCCGGCGCGTTGCCCACCAGGATCTCGTCGGGGTGGTGATCGAACGTGATGACGGTCGGCCGGGCGTCGTGGCGCGCTGCCGCCTCGCGAAGCTCGCGCAGCAGGTACTGGTGGCCGAGATGGAGGCCATCGAAGACGCCGATCGCGACGAACAGCCGCCCGAGCGATGGCTCGAGCGCATCGATCCCCTGGACGACGTCCATCCCGCTCAGCGCGGCAGGATCTTCGTCGGCGCGATCCGGTTCCCGTCGCGCCGCCCGATACCCACGATCGTCCCCGCCGCGTCAACGAGCCGCAAGGGCGCATCGTCCGTCGCCGCGCCCATGCCCGCAGCGGGCCGCACGTACCGGCCCTGGCCCGCGTCGGCGATCTCGCGATCGCTCAGGGTGACGGCCGCGAGCGCATCGAGGCCAGTGTCCGGCGGGAGCAGCAGCGCCCGGATCCCGTCCGGGCCGCCGCTCGCGGCCGCTTCGCGGATCGCATCGAGCGTCAGGGCGCCATCGAGCGTGAACGGGCCGCTCGCGGTTCGAACGAGGCCACCGAGGTACGCGCCGCAACCCAGCCGCTCCCCGAGGTCGCGCGCCAGCGCACGGATGTACGTTCCGGCAGAGCAGCGCACGTCGACGATGGCGATCGGCCGCTCCGCGTCGCTCGCATCCCACTCGAGGACGTCGAGACCCTTGATCGCCACCGTGCGGCTCGGAAGCTCCACTGCCTCGCCCGCGCGCGCCATCGCGTACGCCCTGCGGCCCGCAACCTGCACGGCGGAGTAGTCCGGCGGGCGCTGCTCCTGGCGACCCATGAACGTCTTGAGCCCAGCCTCGAATACCGTTCGATCCGGAATGGCGCCACCGAGGGGCGTCAGCTCGCCATCGAGGTCATCCGTGGACGACGACGCGCCGAGGCACACGGTCGCGCGGTACGCCTTGTCGTCGGCCAGGTGGTACTCGACCAGGCGCGTGGCGCCCCCGAGGAAGAGCGGGAGCACGCCGGACGCGAATGGATCGAGCGTCCCGCCGTGACCGATGCGCCGCGTCGAGGCAAGGCGCCGAACCAACGCCACGACGTCGTGCGACGTCGGGCCCGCCGGCTTTGCGACCACGAGGACGCCGTGCATGCCCGGTGCGTCGGGCTGTCGAGGCATCGGCCGCCTCAGGCTGCGGAAGGAGCGAGCAGCCGCTGCGCCTCGGCAAGCACGCGCGCTCGTGCGTCGGCGATCGGCGCATCGACGGACGCGCCCGCAGCGCGCGCATGGCCGCCCCCGCCGAACGCACCGGTCAGGACCGTCGCGTCGACGCCGCCCGGCTTCGTGCGCACGGAGATGCGCGTCGTCGCGGGACCAGCCTCCTTGAACAGGATCGCGATGTCGGCGGTCTCGGACTGCGCGAGGAGGTCGATCAGGCCCTCTGAGTGCGAGCTGATCGTGGCCGTCTCCTTGAAGTCCGCATCCGTCAGCCAGCTATAGATGACCCGGCCGTCAGCCGCCGTCTCAAGCCGATCCAGCACCCGTCCGAACAGCTTGAGCTGGACATCCGGCTTCGACCGATACAGCCGCCGCGAGATGTCGCTCAGCGGCGCGCCGGCCTCGACCAGCGCGGCGGACACGGCGAGGGTCCGCGGCGTGGCATTCGGATGGCCGAACGTCGCGGTGTCCATGACGATTCCCGCCATCAGCGCGTTCGACAGCAGCCCGTCGGCGACGTCCAGGGGGACGCCGAGCCGGGCTGCAATGAGCGCGACCATCTCGCAGGTCGCCGCTGCGCCGGGATCCACCCAGTCGTCGGCGCCGCCGTCAGTGTTGGACGCGTGGTGGTCGATGAGCACGCGCGGCAGGCGGTCGAAGAGGGCCTTGTTGCGCTGGGCGACGGCTCCCAGACGGTCCAGGGAGCCGCAATCGCACACGACGAGCAGGTCGTAGTCGCCGACCGGCGGATCCTGGACGAACCGGTCGACGCCCGCGAGGAAGTCGTACAGCGGCGGCACGGGATCGGTGGACACGAGCGTGGCGGCGCCGCCGAAGTGCTCGATGATCGCCGCGACGCCGAGCGCCGCGCCGAGCGTGTCCGCGTCGGGGTTCTCGTGTGTCGCGATGATCGGGCGCCGCGAGGCGAAGATCGCGCCGGCAGCGGCCGTCGGAACGGCATCGAGCCATGGCTTCAGGTCGACCGTCATCGAGGCGGCCTCGTCCGGCCACTCGAGCGACGAGGCGCGCCGCGGCTCTTGCCACCACGCCGTCGCGCCTCGGGCGGGGGTGCGATCGGCACGCCGGGGGTGGGTGTCGGCAGGGTCTCCTCGATCGGCAGGGGCTCGGTGACGTCCTCGCCGGCTTCGAGCTCGTGAAGGAGCTGGAGCACGCGCGTGCCCCGCTGCACGGAGTCGTCGGCGCGCAGCTGCAGCTCCGGGATGCGCCGCAGCCGGATCCGCGACCCCAGCTCATGGCGCACGAACGGCATGGCGCGCTGGAGTGCCCGCATGGTCGTCTCGCGCTCGGCCGGCTGGCCGATGACGCTCACGAACACGCGCGCTGTCGACAGGTCCGGCGCCGTCTCGACATCGGTCACCGTCACGAAGCCGATCCGCGGGTCCTGCACGTCCTTGGCAAGGATCGCGCCGATCTCCTGCCGCAGCAGCTCGTCGATGCGATCAGTTCGTGCCGTCACTCCGGGCGCCGTTCCACGCCGATGCCGGCTGGCGAGGCGAAGGCGACCGCGAGGACTGGAGCGAACGCACGTGGACGTGCGTGAGCGAAGCCCGCAGCGGTCAACGAACGCATCGTCAGTCGGCGCGGCGACCTATGAGAGCGCCGAGCGACTGACCGTTTGCGTGGTGAAGCATTCGATCACGTCGCCTTCGAGGATGTCGGTCGTGTTCACGAGGCCGATGCCGCACTCGAAGCCGGTCTGGACCTCGCGGACGTCGTCCTTGAAGCGGCGCAGCGAGTCGATCTTGTCGGTGACGATGACCTTGCCACCGCGCCACAGCCGCACGCCGCCCGAGCGGACGATGCGCCCGTCCGTGACGTACGAGCCGGCGATGACCGAGCGACCCACCTTGATGAGCTTGCGGACCTCGGCGCGGCCCTCGATGACCTCGACCTCTTCCGGCTCGAGCAGGCCGCTGAGGGCCTTCTCGATGTCGTCGGTGAGCTGGTAGATGATGTCGTAGAGGCGGACGTCGACCTTCTCGGCCTCCGCGGCGCGTCGCGCGGTGTCGCTGATCGAGGTGTTGAACCCGACCACGATCGCGTTCGATGCCGAGGCGAGCAGGATGTCGTTGTCGCTGATCTCGCCCGCGCCCTCGTAGAGGACGTTGAGCTTGACCTCCTCGGTCTTGAGCTGGCCGAGCGCGTGCGTGATCGCGCCCAGGGAGCCCGACACGTCCGCCTTGAGGACGATCCGGAGCTCCTTGGCCTGCCCGGCCTGGATCTGCCGGTAGAGGTCCTCGAGGGTCGCGCGACCGCTCCCCTCGCCGCCCTTGGCGGCGAGCTCGGCCTTGCGGGCCTCGACGGCGGTGCGGGCCGCCTTCTCGTCGGCGACGACGCGGAGGATGTCGCCGGCCTCGGGCACCTCGGACAGGCCGAGGATGACCGCCGGCGTGGCCGGCCCGGCCTTCTTCATGCGCTTGCCGTGCTCGTCCTCGAGCGCGCGAACACGACCGAACGTCTCGCCGACGACGATGACATCGCCGACGTTGAGCGTCCCGGTCTGGACGAGCACCGTGCCGATCGCGCCGCGGGACTTGTCCATGCGCGCCTCGACGATCGTGCCGATCGCGGAGCGGTTCGGGTTGGCCTTGAGCTCCTGGAGATCGGCGACGAGGAGGACCATGTCGACGAGGTCGTCGAGACCGATGCGCGTCTTCGCGGACACCGGCACCATCGGCGTGTCGCCGCCGTACTCCTCGATGACGACGCCGGCCTCGGTGAGCTCGGTCTTGACCCGGTCGGGGTTGGCATCCGGCTTGTCGATCTTGTTCAGGGCGATGATGATCGGCACCTTGGCCGCCTTCGCGTGGCCGATCGCCTCCAGCGTCTGGGGCATGACCCCGTCGTCGGCCGCGACCACGACCACCGCGATGTCGGTGACCTTGGCGCCACGGGCACGCATGGCGGTGAACGCCTCGTGGCCCGGGGTATCGAGGAACACGACGCGGCGATCGCCGCGCGTGACGTCGCTCGCACCGATGTGCTGGGTGATGCCGCCGCGCTCGCCGGCCGCGACCGTGGTCGAGCGGATGGCGTCGAGGAGGCTCGTCTTGCCGTGGTCGACATGGCCCATGACGGTCACGATCGGGGCGCGGTCGACGAGGTTGGCCGTGTCCTCTTCGGTGAAGAGCTCTTCCTTTGCCGCCGCCGCGGGACGGGCGTCCTCGCCATCTTCGCCGGCGCTGACGACGCCCTGTGCCTGCGGCTCCGCGACCTCGTAGCCGAGCTCGCTCGCGACCAGCGACGCGGTGTCGCGGTCGATGAGCTGGTTGATCGTGGCGAAGATCCCGCTCTTGATCAGCTCGCGGATGACGTCCGCGACGTTGACCCCGAGCAGCTCGCCGAGCTCCTTGACGGTGATCGTCGCGGGCAGCTCGACTGCGCCACGGTCCTTCGGATCCGCGACCTGGACCGCCGTCTGGCCGAATGCGCCGTCGCGACGCGGCGGCTTGCGGGGGCCACGACGGCCTCGGGTGCCACTTCGACTACGCGCCATGGGTCGCCTCCTCGGCGATCACGCCGCGCAGCTGGTCGGCGAGGGTCGCCGGAAGGTTGGTTTCGAGGGCATGGGCGAGCCCACCGCGGCCCATGGCCGTGGTGATGCAGGCTTCGTCGCGACACACGTACGCGCCGCGACCGTTCGCCCGGCCGGTACGGTCAAACGCGACGCTGCCGTCCGGCGCGCGCACGACACGGAGCAGGTCGCGCTTGTCGCGACTGGTCCGGCAGGCCACGCAGGTTCGTCCCGGCGCCGCTCGACGCTCGAGCGTTGCCGCTGCCGCGCCTACGACGACACCTCGTCGGAGGCGTCCGCGGCGGCATCGGCCTTCTTCTTGCGGGTCTTCTTCGCGGGCGCCGCGGCAACCGCGACGAGCTCCTTCTCGGGCTCGGCAGCGCCGTCGGCCTCGACCTCGGGCTCGACAACTGGCTCAGGCTCCGGCTCCTTTGTGGCCGCGGCCTTGGCCTCGGCGACGGAGACGTCGCTGCGGATGTCGATCCGCCAGCCGGTCAGGCGAGCGGCGAGGCGCGCGTTCTGGCCCTCGCGGCCGATGGCCAGGGAGAGCATCCGCTCGGGCACCGTGACGTTGGCGATCCGGTGCTCCTGGTCGATGTCGACCGAGAGGACCTGCGCCGGCGAGAGTGCGTTCGCAACGAACGTTCCGGCGTCGTCGTTCCACGGGATGACGTCGATCTTCTCGCCACCGAGCTCGGCGACCACTGCCTGGACGCGCGCGCCGCGCTGGCCCACCGTGGCGCCGACCGGATCCAGCCCGTCCTGGCGCGAGGCGACCGCGACCTTGGATCGCGACCCCGCCTCGCGGGCGATGGCGCGGATCTCGACGGTGCCGTTGTGGATCTCGGGGACCTCGAGCTCGAACAAGCGCTTGAGGAAGCCCTTGTGGGTCCGGCTCACGAACAGCGCCGGCCCGCGCGGGGTGCGCCGAACCTCGAGCACGAACGCCTTGACGTTCTGCCCGATGCGGTAGTGCTCGAGCGGTGACTGCTCAGTGGTCGAGAGCACGCCCTCGACGCCCTTGCCCATGTCGAGGATCATCGCCCGCGGCTCGACGCGGTTGACCGTGCCGGTGACGAGCTCACCTTCCTTGTCCGCGAACTGGTCGAAC
>DATFHO010000057.1:0-4210 GCA_035248345.1 Candidatus Limnocylindrales bacterium | reverse complement strand
CGACCTGATCTTCGGGCTCCCGTCGTCGGGGCTGCACTCGAACGGCTTCTCGCTCGTGCGGTCGCTGCTTGCCTCGTACGCCATCCCACTGGACAGGCCCTACCAGGAGCAGCTCGCGATGACGGTCGGCGATGCCGGCCGCGACGAGGCGCTCCGCGCGGAACCCGCCAACGAGATGCAGACGATCGGCGATGTGCTCCTGACGCCGACCCGGATCTACGCAAAGGCCGTGCTGGCGGGCCGACGCTCGCTCCGGGCGGCGGGGCACGACATCCACGGGCTCGCGCACATCACGGGCGGCGGGCTGTCCGGCAACGTGCCGCGGGCGCTGCCGGCAGAGCTCGGCGCGCGAGTCGATTCCGGCCGCTGGACCATGCCGTCGGTGATGCGCCTGCTCGCGGCGCTCGGCGGGCTCGAGGAGGCCGAGGTTCGCGCGACGTTCAACGGCGGCATCGGAATGGTCGTCGTCGTCGCCCCCGAGGCCGCGAGCGCCATGCCCGTCGCGTTCCCCGGTGCGGTGCTCGTGGGCGAGGTGGCGCCGGTCGCTCGACTCGGCGCCCGGTACGTCGAAGGCCTGCTCCGGTCCGACGCGTGACGCCGGTGGGGCGTCCATGAAGCGCGTCGCGGTCGGCGTCTCCGGCGCCGGCAGCAACCTGCGCGCGCTGGCCGCGGCCGCCGGTCGCGGCGACCTCGGTGGCGACATCTCGCTCGTCTTCGCCGATCGTCCATGCCCTGCGCTCGACTGGGCGACGGAGCAGGGGATCGAGAACGCGCTGGTGCCCGGGCTGGCCTCGAAGGACCCCGCCGAGCGCGCCGATGCGGACCGGGCGCTTGCCGAGACGCTGACCGCGGCGGCGATCGATGTCGTGGCGCTCGCCGGGTACATGCGCATCGTCGGGCCGGCCGTCCTCGCGGCATTCGAAGGGCGGATCCTGAATACGCACCCGTCCCTGTTGCCCTCGTTCCCCGGCGCGCACGCCGTTCGGGCTGCGCTGGCCCACGACGTCCGCGTGACGGGCTGCACGGTCCACCTCGTCGACGCGACGCTCGACGGTGGCCCGATCGTGCTGCAGGAGCCGGTCGTGATCGCCGCGGAAGACGACGAGACGAGCCTCCACGAACGGATCAAGGCGGTCGAGCACCGACTGCTCCCGCGGGCGGTTGCCCAGCTGCTCGCCGCCGGCACCGGCGCCCCGCCAACGCCCCGTCGGGCGCTCCTGTCGGTCAGCGACAAGACCGGCCTCGTCGACTTCGCGCGCGGCCTGGTCTCGTTCGGGTTCGAGATCGTCTCGTCCGGAGGCACCTCGCGCGCCTTGCGCGACGCCGGGCTGCCGGTCACCGACGTCAGCGCCGTCACGGGGTTCGCCGAGATGCTCGATGGCCGGGTGAAGACGCTCCACCCGGCGATTCACGGCGCCATCCTGGCCGACCAGCGCCGCCCCGAGCACCGCGCGGCGCTGCTGGCAGCCGGCATCGCGCCCTTCGAGCTCGTGGTCGTCAACCTGTATCCCTTCACGGCGGCCGCCGAACGCGACGGCACGAGCTTCGACGAGCTCGTCGAGGAGATCGACATCGGCGGCCCCGCGCTCATTCGCGCGTCGGCAAAGAACCACCAGAGCGTGGCGATCGTCACGAGCCCGGCCCGGTACGAAGCGGTCCTCGCGGCGCTCGGGGGCGATGGCGGCCGTGTTCCGTTGGGACTGCGCTCGGCGCTCGCGGTCGAGGCGTTCCGGCACACGGCGGCGTATGACGCCCGGATCTCGGCGGAGCTGCCGTGCCGGATGCTCGATGCCGGCGTCGACCTGCCGGCCGAGCCTGGCCTCCCGGGGTCCGCAGATCCGTTCCCGCCGGTCCTCGTTTTGCCGCTGGAGAAGGTCGAGACGCTGCGATACGGCGAGAACCCGCACCAGCCCGCGGCCCGCTACCGGCGCACGGACCGGCGCGCTCGTGCCGAGGACGGGCCGTTCGCGAGCGGCGAGCCGCCACTCCAGGGCAAGGCGCTCTCGTACAACAACGTGCTGGACGCGTCCGGCGCGGCGGCAATCGCGCGCCATCTCCGCGGCGCGGCCTCCGTGATCGTCAAGCACACCAATCCGTGCGGCGCTGCGGAGCGAGCAACGGCCCTCGACGCGTGGCGGGCGGCGCTTGCCGGCGACCCGGATGCGGCCTTTGGCGGGGTCGTCGCGCTGACGCGGCCGGTCGACGCAGCGCTCGCCACCGAGCTGACATCGATCTTCCTCGAGGTGGTGGTGGCGCCGGGGTTCGAGCCAGAGGCGCTGGAGATCCTCGCGTCGAAGCCGAACCTGCGCCTCGTCGTCGACGGGACGCTCACGGGCAATCCCGCTGGCCCCCGGGCGGACGGCACGATGCGCGTCGGCTACCTCGACGCGTTCCGGAGCGCGGGCGGCGCGGTCCTGGTCGGCGCGGCCGACGACCTGCTCGACGATCCCGGGGAGTGGGCGACACTCTCGACCCGCCAGCCAACCTCCGCCGAAGCCGCCGATCTCGATCTCGCGTGGCGGCTCGTCCGCGGCGTCGTCTCGAACGCGATCGTGCTCGTCCGCGACGGCCAGCTCGTCGGTCTCGGCTCGGGCCAGGTGAGTCGCGTCGACGCCTGCCGCCAGGCAGTGGCGAAGGCGGAGCGCTTCCACGCGCCCGCCGGCGCCCGCGGTGCGGTCGCCGCCTCGGATGCGTTCTTCCCGTTCGCGGACGGGCCGCAGGTGCTGCTCGACGCGGGCGTGACGGCGATCGTGCAGCCGGGCGGGTCCGTTCGTGACGGCGAGGTGCTCGCAGCAGTGGACGCGGCCGGGGCGACGATGCGGATCACCGCGCGCCGCCACTTCCGTCACTGAGCCGCAGCGTCGATACTGCGCGCATGGTGAACCTGTCGAGCGAGGAAACGGTCCGGCAATACGGGCAGGCAATGGTCGAGTTCGACCTGCCGACGCTCACCCGCCTGCGTCACCCCGACTGGATGGTCTACTGGCCCCAGTCCGGCGAACGCGTCCACGGCACCGAGAACTTCGCCGAGATCATCAACAACTATCCCGGCGGCACGCCGAGGACCGAGGTCACCCGGATCATCGGCTCGGAGGACCGGTGGGTGGTCACGCCGGGCAACACGGTGCTCAAGGTCGTCGGCAGCGGCGACTTCTGGTGGGCTGAGTGGCGCGTGACGTACCCGAACGACGACGTCTACCTGTCCGTCACCCTCATCGAGCTGCGCGACGGGCTGGTCTTCAAGGAGACGACGTACTGGGCTGCGCCGTTCGAGGCGCCGGCGTGGCGCGCGCCATGGGTCGATCGGCCGGACGCTTGACTCTGGGCAGGGCGCCAGCCTGACGGCACGCAGGGCGCCCGCTTGACCGACCCGCGCTCCAGCACGGATCATCCGCGCATGCACCGCACCCGGAGCCTGATGGCGATGCCGGGGCGGTCGATCCGCCGGCGGGGCTGACCGAGCACCCGACGGCCGACCGGCCGCCGATCTCGACCCGCGCGCCGCGACGGCGCGCCTCCAACCCGTCAACCGTCGATCCAGTCGACCCTCACGACCGGAGACCCATGCCTGACCGTCCGCGCTACTACCTGACCACCGCCATCGCGTATCCGAACAACAAGCCTGGCCTGCACACCCTGTACGAGGTGATCGGGGCCGACGTCGTCGCCCGCTGGCATCGGATGAAGGGCGACGACACGCGGTTCCTGACGGGCACGGACGAGCACTCGGTGAACATCGCCGAAAGCGCCGCCGCCCAGGGCCGCGACGTGAAGGCGTACGTCGACGACATGGTCGGGCTCTTCACGTCGGCCGAGGACGAGCTGCTGATTGCGCCGGACCGATTCATCCGGACCACCGATCCGGATCACCGGCGCGCCTCGCAGGAGATGGTTCGCCGCGCGTTCGCGAACGGCGACATCTACCTCGGCAAGTACGAGGGCTGGTACTGCCCGAACGAGGGCTTCAAGGCGCCGTCGGACCTCCACGAGACCGCCGAGGGCATGCGCTGCCCGAACCACCCCAACATTCAGCTCCAGTGGCTCACCGAGCGGAACTGGTTCTTCAGGCTCTCGAACTACGGCGAGCGCCTGCTCGCGCACTTCGAGGCGAACCCCGACTGGGTCCAGCCCGAGTACCGCAAGAACGAGATGCTGGCCTTCCTGAAGGCCGGCCTCGAGGACATCTCGATCAGCCGCGAGACCTTCCACT
>DATFHO010000056.1:0-9513 GCA_035248345.1 Candidatus Limnocylindrales bacterium | reverse complement strand
ATCTACGAGATCGGCGAGAAGGCGACCGCGCAGTACGAGGGTGCTCGCAAGTCCGTCGCCCGGTTCATCAACGCGCCGGACCACCACGAGGTCGTCTTCACACGAAACGCGACCGAGGCGATCAACCTCGTGGCGTACTCGTGGGGCAGACGGAACGTCAATCGCGGCGACGCGATCGTGCTCACGGAGATGGAGCATCACGCGAACCTCGTCCCGTGGCAGCTGCTCGCGCAGGAGCGCGACGGCGACCTCGAGTTCATCCCGATCACCGACGAGGGCGTGCTCCGCCAGGACGTCTTCGAGGTCCTGCTCCGGCTGAAGCCGAAGCTCGTCGCGTTCACCCACGTGTCGAACACGCTGGGCACGATCAACCCGGTCATCGAGATGACGGAGATGGCGCACGAGGCGGGCGCGCTCGTGCTCATTGATGGCGCGCAGGCGGTGCCGCACGTCCCGGTCGACGTCCAGGCGATCGGCGCCGACTTCTATGCGTTCTCCGGCCACAAGATGCTCGGCCCGACCGGTTCCGGTGCGCTGTGGGCGCGACGCGAGCTGCTCGAGTCGATGCCGCCGTTCATGGCCGGCGGCGACATGATCCGCGAGGTCCACCTCCGCCGATCGGAGTGGAACGACATCCCGTGGAAGTTCGAGGCGGGCACGCCGGACATCGCGGCCGGGATCGGCCTGGGTGCCGCCGCGGAATACCTGATGGCGCTCGGGATGGAGCGGGTGCGTGACCACGAGGCGGAGCTGCTCGGGTATGCGCTGCCGCGTGTCGCGGCCGCCGTTCCCGGGATCGAGATCTACGGCCCGATGGACATCTCGATCCGGTCCGGCGTCATCCCGTTCAACCTGCCGGGCGTGCACCCGCACGACGTCGCGCAGATCCTCGATCGATCCGGGATCGCGGTCCGCGCCGGCCACCACTGCACGATGCCGCTCCACGAGCGCCTCGACCTTCCGGCCACCGCCCGCGCGAGCTTCAACGTCTACACCACGACATCCGACATCGACCGACTGGTCGACGGCCTCGGCGAGGTCGCCCGGATCTTCGGCTAGCCGGCGGCCGGGCCGCGGACGCTGCGGCCGACGCCGCGGCGGTGCGATCTGGCCCGCTAGCCCCGGCGGGCGTCCCTCAGGTCCAACCGGTCCGAGGCGGCTGCGATCAGGTCGCGGTCGTGCGTGGCCACGACCATCGTCACGTGCTGGCGGTCGAGGGCGGCCAGCATCTCGATCAGGGATGTTGCGGAGGCCCGGTCCAGGGCGGCCGTCGGCTCGTCGAGGATCAGGAGGCGCGGGCGGGCGGCGACGGCGCGCGCGATCGCCACACGGACCCGCTCGCCACCGGACAGGGTGGTCGGCGAGGCACCCGCGAGCTCGGCGAGCCCGACCTGCGCCAGCGCCTCCTGCGCACGTGCGGTCCGGGTCGCCGCGTCGTCGCCCCCTCGGCGGATCGCGAGCGCCAGCTCCACGTTCTCGAGGGCCGTGAGGAAGGGTACGAGCCGCGGCGCCTGTGGACAGAACGCCACGTCCTTCGCGCGGAATGCTGCTAGCGCTTCGCGATCCAGCGCCGCCAGGTCCGTCCCGAGGGTCACGACGCGTCCAGCGGTCGGGCGGTCGAGGCCCGCGATGAGCCGCAGGAGCGTGGACTTCCCGGAGCCCGAGGGTCCGGTGACGATGTGGAGCCCACCCGACGCAAACGTCGCGTCGAGGTCCTTGACCGCGTGGATCGCACCGGCGCCCTCGCCGTACGTTCGCGAGAGTCCGGACACCACGACGGCTGGAACGGATCCCTCCGCCGGCGGCACGGGCGCCATCGACGAGGCAGGTGATGGCAACGGCGGCGCGTGCCAGCCGCTCGCATCGGTGATCGGCTCGGCGGGTGCGCCCGCGCCCATGCGCATCGCGATCGCCCGGCCGTCGCGGACGTACACGATCCGGTCGGCCATCTGCTCGACCAGGGCGTCGTGCGTCACCACGATCGCGGTCACGCCCTCGCGGCGAACCAGCGCCTGGAGCAGCGCGACCAGCTCCGCCGCCGTGCGCTCGTCCAGCTCCGCCGTCGGTTCGTCGGCGAGCAGGAATCGGGGATGCGGCGCCAACGCTGCTGCGAACGCGATCCGCTGCTGCTCGCCGCCGGAAAGCCGCGAAGGCGTCGCGGCGCTGCGATCGCCGAGGCCCACCTGGTCCAGCAGCTCCTGGGCGCGAGCCGCGCGGGCCTCCTTTGACCAGCCACGAATCCGGAGCGGCAGCTCGATCGCCGTCCGTGCCGTGAGGTACGGCGAGAGCGACCGCCAGTACTGCTGGTCGATCACGCCGACGTCGTTGCGGTATCGAACCAGCTCGCGCTCCGTCGCCCGCTCGAGCGGCACGCCGAACGACTCAACGGACCCGGCGGATGGCCGATCGAGCCCGGCGAGGATCCGGAGCATCGTCGATTTTCCCGAACCCGATGCCCCGACGATCGCGACGACCTCGCCGGCCGAGAGCTCGATGTCGAAGCCGCGCAGCGCCGCGACGTTCCCGGCGGCGCCGGGGTAGATGCGCATGACGCTCTCGGCGCGGACGACGCGGTCCGCGCCGTCGGGCGGCCGCCGAAGCTCCGTCATCGGACGCCCATGCCGAGGGACGCCTTGGCGAAGTGCCGGCGCGCCAGGACGTACACGGAAAGTGCGATGAGGATGAGGAGCCCAAGCGGGATCGCGAGCACGATGCCCCACGGCGCCACGAGCGTGAGCGGCGGGATCGGCGCGGCCGCATCGGCGCCCACGCCCACGGACACTGCCATGAACCACCCGAGACCGATGCCCATCGCGACGCCCGCCACAGCACCGACGAGGCACATCGCGATCGTCCGCAGCACGACGAGGAACGTCAGGGCTCGCGGTGTCGTGCCCTGCGCTTCGAGCTCCCACAGCTCGCCGCGCTCGTCGCGCAGGTCGGCGGCCATCGCGAGGAGCACGCCGACGAACGACAGGAGCAGCCCCGCGATCGCTCCAACGGCAAGCGCCCAGACGATCCCGAGCGCGAAGGGGTCGTTGGAACGGGCCGCCTCGATTGCCGGCCGGGACGCAACGACCATCGTCGGGAAGGGATCCTGTCCGAGCGCCGCCGTCACCTCGGCGGTCCGCTGGTCGTTCGGCGTGCCCAGGAGGACCTGGTTCGGGTGCCCCGAGCCGGGATCGTGCGCGTCCATCGCCAGCTCGAGCGGGGCGAGGTCCACGATCACCAGCCGATCCTGGTCGAGGATGGACGGCATCGCGGTCGTCGTGCCAATCGGGCGGATCTTCAGCGGCAGGCTCGTGCCGATGGTCGTGTCGATGGTGCCGTCGGCATTCACGTCGGATGCGAGCTCCGGCGAGACGATCGCCGGGAGTACGAGCCCGTCCGTCCGCGCCACGGGACGCACGAACTGGTTTGCTGCGCCGGAGGCGAGCAGGTGCACCGGCGTCGACGGATCGACGAGCGCCTCGAGCCCGCGGATCGTGATGTCGCCCTCCTGGCGCTGGCCCTGCTTCGAGCCGCCGCCACCGGCGTCGCCCCCATTCGATGCGAGGATGCCGAGGACCTCCGCGCCGGCCGCGGCGCCGGCCTCCGGGTCGAGCTGTGCCGTCATCCGCTGCCGGCCCTGCGCGAGCTCGCCGAGGTCCGGGTAGTCGACCGAGCCGTCGCCGTACCTGATGACGAGCTGGAGGTGGATCGTGTCGCCGGCGTAGTCGACATCGATCGGGACCGATGTTCTGCCGGCCGGGATCGGCTGGGCGGCGAGCTCCCATAAGCCATCCAGGTGGATGGCTGCCCCGAGGTCCGCAGGCGACGACGGCGAGAACTCAGGCCGCCAGCCCTTCAGGTGGCCCAGCGCGGTGCCGTCGATCGCGGCAAGGGTGAACGTCTTCCGGCTCGCGGTCTCACCGGGTTGCCGGACCATCGGCTGGACCTCGACGTCGCTGCCGAGCTTGCCCCGCTGGAGCAGCGGCACCACGTACAGCCCGAACGGCGCCTCTGCCGCGAGGCTCTGCACGCGGACGTCGAGGCCCGTTGCGAACGCTGCCTGGTCGACCGCACCGCGCGAGAGCGTCGCCGCGTACACCTGCCCGAACACGACCGCGCCGACGCTGAACGCGAGCAACGTCATGATCGCGGCGGGCCGCAGCGGCTCCCGCGCGACCGAGATCGCGGCCAACCGGATGCCGATGGGTGCGCGGCGGGTGATCCGTGCCAACCCGCGCAGGAGGGGCGGCAGCAGGACGAGCGCACCCAGGATGACGGCGAGCCCGAGCGCGCCCGGCAGGAGCGCGGCCGCCGGCGACGTCGCGGCCGCTGCGAGCTGGTCCGGGTCCGCGGGGCCCGCGGAGATGCGCTGCCAGATGAGGACCGCCGCGGCCGGCACCACGGCCGCCGCGACGATGCGTGGCTGCAGCAAGCGCCCGGCTGACGGGTGGATACCCAGCACGATCGCGAGCACAGCGAGCCCAACCAGGCCACCGATCAGGGCCACGGCGGCGGGCTGCAAGAGCGCGACGCCGAGCACGACATCCGCAGGCGCCGCCTGCTGCGCGGCGATCCACGCAATGGTGGCAATCGCGCCCGCAAGCCCGAGGACCGCGCCGACCAGCGCGGGCACGATCGCCTCGCCGACGACGAACAGGAGCCGCGTGCCCGCGCCCGCGCCGGCGGCACGCAGCCGGCGATCCTCCATCTCGATGTCGGACCGCTCGATCGCCGCCGCAAACACCGCGAAGGCGAGGAGCACGCCCACGATGAGCGAGCTGATGAACACGAGCCGGCCGAGGGCGATCTCGGTCTTGCGATGGACCGCGTCGAGCGTCTGCTGCGGCGTGTCGAGCAGGAACGTCCGGCCGAGCGCGCCCATCGCCCGTTCGACGTCGTCGACTCGCGCACCGAGGTCGGCGAGCGTCCAGCTGTGCAGGGCGTCGGGCTTGAGCGGCGCGAGCCAGTAGCCGGTTCGCGCCGTGTTCTGCAGCTCCTTCGGTTCGTGGTAGCCGGACAACCCATCCACCATGAGCGCGAGGCCCTGGGGCTGGATGACCTGCAGCGGCAGGTTCGGTGACGTGACGGCGACGCCGACGACATCGAATCGAACGCCCTCGAACTCGATCGTCGAGCCGACGGCGCCCGCCCCGCTCGCCAGCGGGATCCCGACCCGGACCGCTTCGCACGTGACTCCCGATCCGCCCCGGCACGGCTTCGGGAGCCGCCCCTCCGTCACGTCGACCCAGCTCGAGAGGCCGTCGAGCATGATCACGCGATACGGATCGCGCGCCGGCTGGTACATGCGGATGGCGAGGACATCCTCCGTCACGCCCTGCACGGGCTGGAGCGCTGCCCTGGCTACCGTGTCGTCGTCCGCGCTCAGGAAGCCGTCCTGCGTGTACCGATGCAGCCCGATGAGCCGCTCGGACGGGCTCAGGTCCGTCAGCGCGCGCCGCGTCGCGAGGTCTTCCGTGACGATGCCGACCCCCAGCAGCGACCCGAGGACGACGACGGATCCGGCAACCGACAGCGCGACGAGGGCCGCCGCGCTCCGGCGGCGTCGGGCGCGCGCCGCCACGAGCCCGAGCACCGCTCGCGCGGCACGAAGCCGAACGAATCGACGCGGCGACGGGCGGTGCGTCACGTCACCACCGACTCGCTCCTCCACGTGGTCAAGAGTACGGGCGACGGCCCGGCGGCCTTGCGCCGCTGCCTACACTCCCCGCGCTGGGGCTTCGCGATCGGTTGGAGGACAGGGATCGTGGCTCGGACGTCGTCACTGCGCTGGTCGGCAATCGCCTTCGTCGTGTTCGGAGCGCTCGTCGCATCGATGCTGCTCGCGACGCGGTTCGTCACCTCGGATGGGCCAAGCGACCTTGCCCGCGGCGGGCCTGGCCAGGGCCAGGACGCGGATGCGAATCCGGAAGCCGAAGAGCAGGGCGAAGAGGTCGAGGAGCGCAGCGAGGCGTTCGAGCAGGCGGTCGAGCAGGGCAAGGCCGGCAAGCTGACGGCCCCGGTCGTGAATGCACCGGCCGCAGGCTGGGCCGGCGAGCAGCTCGTCGACACCGCCGCGGACGACTGGGAGCCCGCGATCGCCGCGGACCCGTCGGCGCCCTACGTCTACATCCTGACGACCCGCTACGGCTCCACGAAGCCGTGCCCGGGCAACTGTCCGACCCCATACATCGCGATCGAGCGATCCACGGACGGCGGCGCGACCTGGACCGACGGCGTGCCGCTGTGCGCGTGCAAGGGCTCCGGCCAGTTCGACCCGATCATCGAGGTCGCGAAGGCCACCGGCGCGGTCTATGCGGTCTACATGAACGGCTACAACATCATGTTCACGAAGTCGACGAACCACGGCGTGACGTGGTCCGCGCCGGTCGGCGTGTACGGCAAGGTGTCGTGGAACGACAAGCCGATCCTCGCCACCAGCGACAGCGGCAAGGACCTGTTCATCACGTTCAACGGCCCGACGGGCGGCGACGCCTACGTCTCGCAGTCGCACGACTTCGGGGCGACGTGGGCCGTCACGAAGCTCACGAACAACGACCGCTACTACTTCGCGTTCGATGCGGACGTTGCGCCCGATGGCACGGTGTACCTCGGCGAGAGCGCGATCCTCTACGGCGGCGGTGGCAACAAGGGCACGATCCCCTCCGGCACGATCGACGAGCACGTCTTCGTCTCGACGAACAACGGCGCGTCGTTCACAGATCGCGTCGTCGCGCAGGTCCAGCCCGGAATCGCGTGCGTCGCGGATGGCTGCACGCCCGACTACTACCTCGGCCACCACGCGCTCGCCGCCGATGCCGCGGGCAAGGTCGTGCTGCTGTACGACGGCGCCGCGACCTCCGGTGGGCTCCAGACGATCGCGGCGAAGCGCTCGTCCGACAAGGGCGCCACCTGGAGCGCCGCGGTCACGTTGTCCGTCGTTGGCGAGCAATCGGTCGATCCCACGATCGAGGCGGGCGCCTCGGGCGACTTCCGCGCCTGGTACATGCAGACGAGCGGCGGCGGCAACGTCGACCAGTGGAACGTCTACTACCGCGCCTCGACGGACGGCGGCGCGACGTGGTCGGCAGCGGTGAAGATCTCGGACGCCACGAGCGGCGCTCCGTACGTCACCGCCGCCGGCTTCCAGGAGGTCTACGGCGACTACGGTGAGATGGCCATCACGTCGGCAGGCAAGACCATCGCCGTCTGGGGCGAGGGCGCGAGCTACACAGGCCCCGGTGGCGTCTGGTTCAACCGCCAGCCCTGAAACGCCGCCGGGTACGGGATACCCGACCTCGCTGGTAGGGATTGAGCCGAAGCGGTAGACTCGCGCAGTTCATGGACGACCTGTACCGCGACTACATCCTCGAGCACTATCGCCGGCCGCATAACTTCGGCGTGCTCGATGGCGCGACGCTTTCACAGGAGGGTGCGAACCCCTTGTGCGGCGATCGGATCACGCTGCAGCTCCGCGTGCGCGACGGCGTGATCGACGGCGTCGGGTTCACCGGCCGCGGCTGCGCGATCAGCCAGGCTTCCGCGTCATTGCTGACGGACGAGATCAAGGGCAAGCAGGTCGACACCGCGAACGCGATGGGCGCCGAGAACGTCCTCGAGATGCTCGGCATCGAGATCAGCCCTGCCCGCATGAAGTGCGCGATGCTCTCGCTCGAGACGCTCCACGGCGCGCTCGAGCCCGGCAACGCGAAGTCCGTGGAACCCGCAGCAGCGGACCCAGCTCCGGCGAAGGCGGCCCAGGCATGACGGTCGTCACCGTCACGTCCCGGACGCGGATGACCGAGCGCTGGTGTAGGTGTCCGTCGCCGGCCTGACGCCGGCTGACCCCGATCCGCGCCCCTCTCGCGGATCGATCGCTGTTCCTCCTGTCTCTCAACACTCGCGAGGAGTCTCTTTCCCCATGGCCATCCAGCTGGGTGACGTCGCCCCCGACTTCACCGCTCCCTCCACCGACGGCGAGATCAAGTTCCACGACTGGCTCGGCCAGGACTGGGCCGTCCTGTTCTCGCACCCGAAGGACTTCACGCCCGTTTGCACCACCGAGCTCGGCTACATGGCGAAGATCGAGCCCGAGTTCAAGAAGCGCAACGCCAAGCTGATCGGCCTGTCGGTCGACCCGATCAACAGCCACTCCAAGTGGCTGGGCGACATCGAGGAGACGCAGGGCGCGAAGGTGGACTACCCCATCATCGGCGACGCGGACCTCACCGTCGCCAAGCTCTACAACATGCTGCCCGCCGAGGACACCACGGTCGAGGGCCGCACCGCCGCCACGAACCAGACGGTCCGCACGGTCTTCGTCGTCGGACCGGACAAGAAGATCAAGCTGATGCTCACCTACCCGATGACCACGGGCCGCAACTTCGACGAGATCCTGCGCGTGCTCGACTCGATGCAGATGACCGCCAAGTACAAGGTCGCCACGCCGGTCAACTGGAAAAAAGGCGACGACGTGATCATCGCCGGCTCGGTGTCGGACGACGACGCGAAGAAGCTCTTCCCGCAGGGCTGGAAGGCGCCGAAGCCGTATCTGCGGATCGTGAAGTCGCCCGAATAAAAAAAGCCCGGCACCGCCGGGCTTTTCGTTTCAGGCCGTCTCGGCCTCGCGCGCGGGCGCCTTCGTGCCGCCGAACTTGAAGACGCCCGGCTCGCGCACCGGGTCCACACCGACGCTGATCGTGCTCTTGGGCGGGAAGCGCCCTTCGAGGATCAACTTCGACAGCGGGTTCTCGATGCGCTGCTGGATCGCGCGCTTGAGCGGCCGCGCGCCGAACACCGGGTCGAAGCCGACCTTCGCGAGTTCTTCCAGCGCCGCGGGCGAGACGTCGAGCACGAGGTCCATCTTCGCGAGGCGCTGCTCCAGCACCTTGAGCTGGATCTTCGCGATCTGCGCGATGTGCTTCGCGTCCAGGCCGTGGAACACCACCGTCTCGTCGATGCGGTTCAGGAACTCGGGGCGGAAGTGGTTCTTCAGCTCGTCCCAGACCGCATCCTTCACGTCCTCGTACGGCTTGCCAGCCATCGCCTGGATGCGGTGCGAGCCGATGTTGGACGTCATGACGATCACCGTGTTCTTGAAGTCCACCGTGCGGCCTTGCCCGTCGGTCAGGCGACCATCGTCGAGCACCTGCAGCAGCACGTTGAAGACGTCGTGGTGGGCCTTCTCGACTTCATCGAGCAGGATCACGCTGTACGGCTTGCGGCGCACGGCTTCGGTGAGGTAGCCGCCCTCCTCGTAGCCGACGTACCCCGGCGGCGCGCCGATCAGGCGTGCGACGGAGTGCTTCTCCATGAACTCGCTCATGTCGACGCGAATGAGGTGCTCCTCGCTGTCGAACAGGAAGTTCGCAAGCGCCTTGCACAGCTCGGTCTTGCCCACGCCGGTGGGGCCGAGGAACAGGAACGAGCCCGTGGGCTTGTTCGGGTCCGCGAGGCCCGAGCGCGAGCGGCGGATCGCGTTGGCCACGGCGCTGATCGCTTCATCCTGGCCGACGACGCGCTGGT
>DATFHO010000055.1:0-40206 GCA_035248345.1 Candidatus Limnocylindrales bacterium | reverse complement strand
CGAGGAACTCCTCGTCGTCCTCGGCGTGGAGGTACTCGAGGATGTCCTCGACGAGGACGTGCTCGCCATCGATCGTCGTGAACTCCACCGTCTCGGTCACCGGGCGCGGCGGCAGGCCGATACCGAACTCCCACGACGCATTCGGGGGAGGGGAGGCATCCAGCCACAACCGGGCAAGCGCGCGGCGCTTCGCGTCGCCACGCGGTCGAAGGACGAGGGCGTTCGTGGCTGTGCTGCCGGGGGAGATGTCCCAGCCCATGCCCTTGTCGAGGTAGCCGACCTCTCGCTGCACCCGGCTGAACGCCAGCCCGGCGTTCCCACGAGCCATCTCGGAGTCGAACTTGGCACGCGCCTTGGGCCATCGCTTCCAGAACACGCTGACGTGCCTGGCCGACGTCACGTCTGTCGCTGCCACGCGCGGAGCCTACCCTCCAAAGTTTGCCGCTTGACATCGCAAACTATCGCGATATATCGTGAACTAGCGCCAGGCGGCCGAACCGCGGATGGCCGAGGCGCAAGTCCACACATATCCAGATAGGAACCCAGCGATGTTCGACAACAAGCACAACCCAGAGGACGCCCACTTCGACCGCCGCCAACGCGGCTTCGGTGCCCCACGGCCCCGACGCGATGACCCCCGAGGCTTCCGCGACCTGGCCGGCCCGATGGCCCGCCACCTTCGCGAGGAGATGCGCCGCAACATGCGGCACCACGGTCGAGGCAACCCGCCGTTCGACCTCAACGAGCTCTTCGGTCGCGGAGGCCCGGGTGGGCGCGGCGGCCGTCCCGGCGTCCGACGCGGCGAGGTCCGCACCCTGATCCTCGGCGCGCTCGCCGACCGACCGATGCATGGCTACGAGGTCATCCAGGCGCTCGAGGACAAGAGCCGCGGCATGTGGCGCCCCAGCGCCGGCAGCATCTATCCGACGCTCCAGCAGCTCTCCGACGAGGGCCTGATCACGGGCGAGGACGTCGACGGTCGACGCACCTACACCCTTACTGACGAGGGCCGAAAGGTCGTCGCCGAGAACCCCGCGCCGACGTGGGACGAGGCCGACGGCACGGACACGAAGGCGCCGGACGTCATGCGCCTGGCCATGGAGCTCGCGGCCGCGGTCGTGCAGGTCCAGCGAGTCGGGTCCGCGCGCGCCAAGCGCGAGGCCACCCGCATCCTCACCGACGCTCGAAAGCAGATGTACCGGCTCCTGTCCGAAGACGAGGACGCCGGGACCGACGACTCGACCGAGTCGACCGAAGGCCGCGGCCGCTGATGGCCGCCCAGGCCGCAGCCGACCGCTCGACCAGAGCCGGGGCGCCTGACCGCGCCCCGGTCATCTCCGTCCAGCACCTCACCAAGCGCTACAAGAAGTCGAGCGTTCCCGCCGTCCACGACATCAGCTTCGAAGTCCAACAGGGGGAGCTGTTCGCCTTCCTCGGCCCAAACGGGGCAGGGAAGACCACCACGATCTCGATCCTGACCACGATCCTCGCCAAGACGAGCGGCACGGTTAGGATCGACGGCCACGACCTCGATCACGATCCTGCCGGCGTCCGCCAGCGGATCGGGATCATCTTCCAGAACCCGAGCCTGGACCTGCACCTGTCGGGCGAGGAGAACATCCGGCTCCACGTGGCCCTCTACGGGATTCACGCGTACAAGCCGATGTACCGGCTCATGCCCGCGACGTACCGCGACCGCATCGAGCACCTCGCCCGCATCGTCGGGCTCGAGGATGTGCTCTTCAAGCCGCTCCGAACCTACTCGGGCGGCATGAAGCGCAAGCTCGAGATCATCCGGAGCCTGATGCACCGGCCCGGGATCCTGTTCCTCGACGAACCGACGTCGGGGCTCGACCCCGTGAGCCGGCGCGACCTGTGGGCGTACCTCCGCCGCGTGCGCGAGGAGGACAACACCACGATCTTCTTGACCACGCACTACCTCGAGGAGGCGGAGGGCGCCGACCGCGTGTGCGTCATCGACCACGGTCGAATCGCGATGCTCGGCACGCCCGACGAGCTCAAGCGCAGGCTGCTCGTTCGATCGATCACTATCGATGCGGATGACCGATCGGCCCTCGGCGCTGAGCTGGCGTCGCTCGGGCTCGCGCCGGAGGCGGACGCGGATGGCCTCCTCCGCGTCGAATACGCGGACGCGACCGCGCAGTCGATCATCGCCCGCATTCGGACGCCCCTGACCGTCCTGCGGGTGCATGAACCCAGCCTCGAAGAGGCATACGTCGAGCTCATCGACGGGAAGTCCGAGGAGGAAGCCGCGTGACCGCGGAGTCAATTGCTGTTTCCGCACGCGCCACGGCGGCGCCCGGCATCCGATCCGGGCTCGCGCGAGAGCTCAACGCCGTCGGCGCGATCGCCTGGCGCGAGGTCCTCCGAGCCTTCAAGAGCCCCGTCTCGCTGGCCATTACGATCATCTTCCCGGTGATCTTCATGGGCATCCTGGGCGGGTCGATCTCGCAGAACCTCGGCGGCGCGCTGCCGTACGCGTACCTGCCGTTCATGCTCATCGGGATGATCGCGAACACCCTGTACCAGGGCACGATCACGGGCGTCACGAACCTCGTCGAAGAGCGCGAGAACGACCTCACGGCCGAGCTCTTCGTCGCCCCGATCTCACGCTACGCCGTGCTGCTCGGGAAGACGATCGGGTCCGCGTTGGCGTCACTGATGTCGCTCGTCGGCGTGCTGTCGATGGTCTTCGTGATGTCCATTCCGCTGGACTTCGGGGACCTGCTGCGCGTCCTCGCCCTGTCGCCGATCCTGGCGCTGGCCGGCGGCTCGCTCGGCGTCCTGTTCGTCGGCTTCGTGCGCGACCCACGGGTCGCGGGCATCGGCGTCGGGCTGCTCGTGTTCCCGCAGATGTTCCTCGCCGGCGCGCTGATCCCGATCCAGTCCTCGTCAGGCCTGCTTGGGCTCCTCGCGAAGCTCATGCCGATGACCTACTCGATCGACCTCGCCCGCAACATCTTCTACGCCGGCAAGCCCGAGTACGCCCTTGCGGTGCTCCATCCCCTGTGGCTTGACCTCGCAGTGACCGCCGCGATCTTCGTGGCCTTCACCGTGATCGGCACGTACTTCTTCGTGCGCGGCGATCGCGAGCGGTAACCGGCGCAGAATGGCCGCGCCGTGAAGGAACGCCTTAGCAAATCTGAACGTTCGATCCCCACCAATGGATTGATGATGCTCGATTAACAAGGCCGAGCGAATGCCAACCGCTCGTCGCTCCCTTACCGATCAGCGCCCATCCGCCGTTGTAATTCGAATCATCGTAGAGACAGACGTAGTCGTAGGTATTCCACCGAAAGACCTGCCAATAATTGAAGCAGTCGTTGAAATTGAAGTGACTGCCACTGCCGTAGTTACACGCGAGACCGCCTGTTGACACGTTGGCCAGATTGACAACGTTTGAATTCAAACACAGCGCGAGAACCGGCGTATATCCGACATCCGCGAGTTGGATTTGCGGATTGCCGTTGCACGGGAGCGGGTCTGCGAGGGCCACCTGTGCGGCTGAGAAAGTAGACGCCAGAACGACTCCTAACAGGGAAGCGAAGACGCGTCGCATCGTATCTCCTGCTGTTTCGCACCGATGGCGGTCTGGAGTTTAGGCTTGGCGTGGAACTTGGGTCAACTATCTGTTCCGATTCCTTGATCTCTCTAGACGCTTCGCGCCGCTCCGCCTTCCGTGGGCTCGGCCGGCCTTGCCCGATCCGTTGCTCGTCGTGTCATCCAGAACGCATGATCCGGCGCCGCAATTCGCGAGGGTTCCGCTTATCAGGTTCGTTGCCCTCAGATAAGGCATCCGGCATGAAGAAGCCAAGGACGCGGACAGGGCGCGCAGCAGCAGGGACCGCATCGCTGACTCGCGTGAGGTAGGGCTCCAGAAGGCGTTCGATCGCCGCCTGGAGCTCCGCCAGCTCGGCCGGCGTCACGATCGGCTTTGCGCCGATCATGCCGGCGGCGCGGGCCCACTCGATCGGCAGCTTCGGTTCCACGTCGGTGGCCCAGCGTCGGGGGAGATCGGCGTTCTGGAGCAGCATCTGTGCGGCGAGCGCGCGGGCGGCGGATTGCCCCTCGGGGTCATCGGGGATCTCGAAGAACACGCCGATGCCGACGGCGGCACACGTGTCGGTTCCACGGCCGGGTTCGGCTGCAAGCTCGACCAGCCCGACGGCGGCGAGCGACTCCACGTGCGCGCGAACCTCGGCAACGGACATTCCCACGGCCGTTGCGAGCGCCGCGAGGGTCATCGGCCCGCCGCGGCGCAGGGCGTCGTGCACCGTGAGCCGACCGGGCTCCGCGAGCGCCCGCATCGTCCGCGCGTCGCGGAGCACGACATCGCCGACCGAGTTCAGCTCGACGCCCATCGGTCGGAGCGTAGCGGTCGCACTCGACCGCCCCGGCGTTGGCGCCCCCAGCGCGCCCGGTTCGATGCCGGTCTACCCGGCGCAGCCCGTCGACAGCTCGACGTCAAGGAACGGCGAGTTGATCGCGTCGAAGCGGATGAGGCTGACGCCCCCGTACACGGCGATGAGGTCGACGAGGATGTCGTTGAAGGCGTCCTGGACGAGGACGACGTCAGCGGCCGCGGTGCTGTAATCGAACGCTTCACCGATGGCGAAGGCGGTCAGGTCGGCATAGGCGCCATCGCCGAGATCGACCATCGAATCGGTCGAGGTGCAGGTCGTGACGCCCACGATCGTCCGGGTGATCGCAGCGCTGCCGAAGTTGTACGGCGGCTCGAACGCGGTGGGATAGGAGCCCACGATCAACGTGTCGCCCGCGCTCAGGTGGCTGTCGCCGCTCGACTCGTAGTACGCGCCGATGAGCTTGTCGCAGATGGAGTAGCCGGCGATGCCATCGATGTTGGTCCACGCCTTCGCGTAGACGGTCTTGCCGACGAGCGTGAGGTCCGCGGCGTAGTCGCCGGCCGCGACGTGTGCCGCAGCGGCCTTCGCCGGGATCGTGATCGGCGAAATGGTGCCCGTCGTCCCGAGATGGCACACCGTGGCCTTCGAAGGCGGCGCTGCCGCGACCGCACCGACGCCGATCAGCAGCGTCGAGGCAAGGGTCGCGGTCAGGGCGGATCCCAGGACCCGGCGGCCAACGAATCGGTGTGGCGTTCGCATCAAGCTCTCCAGCGTCGTTCGACCTGCTTCGCACAGGCGTCGTCGATTCCCCGGTCGCCCGATGGTATGGGCGGCAAGGGCGATGGCGCTGCCTCTGTGCGACGACCTGTGCCCGGTTGGCGAACTTCGCGCACAGGAGCGTCGCGCTGGCCGGCGGCTCGCTCGGCGTCCTGTTCGTCGGCTTCGTGCGCAACCCACGGGTCGCGGGCATCGGCGTCGGGCTGCTCGTGTTCCCGCAGATGTTCCTCGCCGGCGCGCTGATCCCGATCCAGTCCTCGTCAGGCCTGCTTGGGCTCCTCGCGACGCTCATGCCGATGACCTACTCGATGACCTCGCCCGCAACATCTTCTACGCCGGCAAGGCCGAGTACGCCCTCGCGGTGCTCCATCCCCTGTGGCTGGATCTCGCGGTCACGGTTGCCCTCTTCGTCGCCTTCATCGTGATCGGCACGTACTTCTTCGTGCGCGGCGATCGCGAGCGGTAGGAACTCGCGAAGTTGGCGAAACCGGATAAAGTCGCCGGGGATGGTTGCCGCACGGGCCCAAGTGACTGTTCGTAGGCCGCTTCGTGGACGTCTAGTCATTCGGATGCCGTACGGACCAGAGAACCGGCAATTGCTCATGTCGGCGGGTCGCGGCGTGCGTCCGGAGTGGGAACGTCCAGTTTGGCGAGCGTCCCGGAGTTCGCTACGCGCGGTCGTGTCGGCCCTCGTTAATGAATTCGGGTGCATCGAGGTCGTCACTGATGGCGGACTCGCAAACAAATGTGACACGCGTTGCCGAGAAGCGATGGGCGACGATTGCATTTGCTCGTGTGCAGGCACAGAGCATGGAGCGGCCTATCTGAACGCGCGCGAAAAGGTCGTGGGAGAAACGACAATCGTCGACACGACCGTGACTCGTTGGACACGACAGGTCTGCAGTTCCGACTGAGGTTCAGGACGCCAGACCGCGGAGTGAAGTATCGGAGGGAACCAAATGACGGGGGCACACGGCGATCTAGTTGTGCTCATTGGCAATGGCCTACCGATTGCCGTCAACCCCGCTCTCAGGCTCGACGCTTTGACAGCCGCCTTCTTGGCGCGCCACGCGGAGGACCAGCAAGACCTGGACCGCCTGCTGCGGGAGGTTCACCTCGGAGACGTCGATCCCCTGATGGATTTCGAAGGGGTTGTTGCCGGGCTAGAAGCGGCCGAGGAAGTCGTCGCAGCATTCATGGGTTTGGCCGCGCGCTCGACGCACCCGGATTTGATTGATGCGGCTTCCCTACTTCGAGACCGTGGCGTTCCCGCCCTAGTGCGCCGCCTGTACTTCGCCTACTGCGCAGAGATTTTGGGAGCAATTGGAGAGGGTGCACGGGTCGAATTAGGCGCGGGGATCCTCGCCTTTGCCGAGTGGCTCAAGGTCATGTACCAGGCCCACGGCCAACTAGGCCTCTTCACCCTCAACTACGACCTTTTGATCGAGCGGATTTTCGTGAATGACGATGCGCTCGGATTGAAGCCCGCCCTTACGGACTTCTTCTCTGGTCTTGAGTCTCGAATGGAGATGGTGCGAATAGCACCAGATGCGGAGCCGTTGCTGGGCCGACTCTTCTATCCCGAAGATCCCCCGCAGCGACCGATTCAGCTGCACCACCTCCACGGTTGCTTGACCCACTTTCGTAGAAAATCGGACGGAGCCATCTTCAAATTCGACAGCGCGGCGGTACGTGAGGCCGGCATTTTCGAACGCCTAGCAGTTGCTGAGGACACGAATTTCACGCCGTCGACGATCCTCGGATCAAGGAAGGTCGGAAAAAGCAGAGAGTGGCCGTTTGCATACGCATTCTTGGAACTCGAACAGAGAGCACGCGCGGCAAGAACGATCGTCATCGCGGGCTACAGTTTCCGAGACGAAGCGGTCAACACGCGACTGCAAGCGGCAGCCCAGCGAGGCGAACGCAGGTGGATAGTCATAAACAAGAAGGTCGCCGGCGAGGAGCAGCAGTTCATGGATCAAGTGTCGGCTCTCCTTGCTCCCGCTAGACCCGAGTACGCCCTCGAGGGGTTCGTCGTACAGATGCCCGAACCTGGATAGGGTTGAGGCTCTTGTTCCCGCAGATGTTCTCGGCGAGGGGGAGCGGTAGCTACCGACGGACGACCGTTCCGACCTTAGATCGCATCTTGAGCGCGGACAAACCACGGGGTATCCTGTAGAACAGCCGTTCTGTTGAGAACGGAGATTCCCACGAAGGTGTGGGCTGGCGAAGTCGACCTCGTCGACCGGCGAGCCCGCGTCAGGTCCCTGCGAAAGCAGATAGGGAGTCGACCAGTGACAGTTACGTTTGCAGTACGCGATATCGGCCGCTTGGTTCGGAATCCCGACGCAGGCCTGTTGTGTGAGCAGCCTCGGCGCGGTAAGCCGTACTCCTACTACCCGCGGAACTGGCTGTACCAAGCTGCCGCGGCATTGTTCGAAAGCGGAGGGGATTCGGGCGCGTCCCGCGCGCGCCTCGAATCACTGGTTGCGGCCGGCAAAGGGCCGACCCCTAAGAAGCTGCGCACAGCCGCCGACATCGAGTCGCTCCTGCCGAAGTTGACGTTCCTGAGCCAGCAACACCCAGCTCGGTATGTTTCGACGCTGTACAAGCACGTCCCGGATCTAGTGATCTGGAAGGGTCACCGTCTCAAACTGCCCCTCGGACTCCTGTTTGAGGACGACAAGCACGGGTTCGTTATGCGCGTTCTCTGGGTGGAGAAGTACCTGCGCCCTGGCGTTCGCGGCATCGATTTGACCGCGGGAGCGTTGGCCGTGTCGATCCCGGCTGAAGTTGGCCTCGCCTGCGCCGTTGAGCCGTGGTTTCTTCGGGATAGCGATCGGCGTTTCTACCTCGCGAAGGACCTTCGGCTCATGCGGCAACAGCTCGATAGGCTCTTGATCGATGCTGAGCGGCGCCGAGAGGTGTCGCCGGCTGCCTGAGCCACGAAGCAACACGGCATACGGGCGCCTACTCAGCGAGAAGCCGGCGCAACTCCGCGATTGCGGCGTCGACCTTCCGACCCTCCGCTTCGATGATGTCGAGGAGTTGCTCGGGCGTCCGAGTGTCCTCCGTTGCTTTAGCGTTCGGGTTAACCGCCTTCAGGTCGAAATTCTTGGCTTCGATGGCATCGCGCCTGACGGTCCAGGAATGGTCCGAGTCGCCACGCGAAGGAAGTAGCGCGAAGAACTCGTCGAAGCGGTCGAGCGTGAGCGGCTGCTTCTTGGTGACCTTGACGTCCGAGAGGTCGTAGTACCAGACGCGCTCGGTCGTGCCGCCCTTGGTGAAGAACAGCAGGTTCGTCTTGACGCCCGCGCCGGCTGAGGAAAACACGCCGGGCGGCAGGGACACGATTGCCCACAGGTCGCAGTCGTTCAGCAGCTTGCGCTTCGTCTGCACGAAGGCCGTCTCGTTGTTGCGGAAGAGAACACCCTCGTCGATGACCATGCCGCACCGACCGCCCGGCTTCAGCGAGTCGATCACGTGCTGCAGGAACAGGACCTGCGTCGCGCCGGTCTTATAGGCGAAGTTTGTCTGCGCCTCCTTGCCCTCCTTGCCGCCGAAGGGCGGGTTCATCAGCACGACATCGAACAACGAAGGCGCGCCCGCGAACAGCCCGCCGTAGGTCGTTTGCCCGGTGAGCGTGTTGCCGTGCCAGATGTGCGGGTGGTCGATGCCGTGGAGCACCAGGTTGGCGAGCGCGATGGGGTAGACGAGGTCCGCCTTCTCGCGGCCGAAGAATGTGTCTTCGCGCAGCACCCGCAGCTGCTCGGCGGTGGCGCCTGAACCGAGGCCGGCCCGCATCCACTCGAACGCCTGGGCGAGGAAGCCGCCGGTGCCGCAGCCGGGGTCGTAGACCGTCTCGCCGACCTTCGGGTCGACCGCCCGGACGATCGCCCGGATGACCTCGCGCGGCGTGAAGAACTGCCCGCCGTCGTTGTTCTTCTCGCCCATCTTCTGGAGCAGGCCCTCGTAGGCCTGGCTGAGCGTGAAGACGTGCGTCTGGTCGACCGCCTCGAGGTGGATCTCGTGCACGCGGTCGAGGATGTCGAGCAGGTTTCGCTCGGTATCGACACCGATGTCGTCGACGGCCGACACGACCTCGCTGATGACGCGCTGCCGCGTCGTCGCGCCTGATCGATCGCGCAGGCCGCGCAGGTACGGCAGCAGTTCGTTGTCGACGAACGGCAGGAAGGCACCCATCGCGCCCTGGCTCAGCTCCGTCCGCTTCGACCCGCCAGGCGCGGCCCAGTCGCGCCACCGAAACGGCGCCTCAAGCGACGGCGTGAACCCGACTCCGAGCGCCTCTGCCTCCTCGGCCTCTAGCTCCTCGCGCTCGTCGAGAATGCGGAGGAAGAGGATCCACGAAAGCTCGGGGACGTACTGGAGTGCGCCCGCGTAGTTCGCGCGGCGCATGACATCGGCGATCTGCTTGATCGCTGCGTTCACGGATCCCTGGGATGCGAGACGGCCAGTCGTGGCCCGAATCTTCGATGGCCCTTGGAGCCCTGACATCTCAGGCACTCAGGCTAGTGAAGGATCGTGAGAGCAATGCATCCGAAAGAGCTGCAACCGCCGGGATTGCGGGGGCCACCACCTGAGCAAGGTGTTCCAAGGCATACAAGCGCGCGTCAAGTGACTGCATGAGGATTTCTTGGCTCTTCAGCCCCGGGACCGGGATCTGGAAGTCCGCCAGAGCGCCGAGCGTGACCGTCTTCTGAGCACCGCCAACCGCCGCGTCGTTGCTCTGCGAACGTCCCAGGCGTGAATTCAAGACAGCTGCGAGGAATGCCGGGCTGATTTGAGACCGGTCCGGTCGCACGTGTGCGATGTGCCGCTGAAATGTGAACCTGCGATCAGTGTCGACCTCAACGGCGACCCCGAAGCTACCCACCGCGGAGTACAGGACGTCTCCCCTCTCGGGGCGCCTTCGCTTTGTTAGGGCGTCGAATGTTTCGTCCGAGACAAACTGGCGAACCCGATCGAGATCGAGTGCCCCGCCGACGATATCCCTGACGAAGAGAAACGGCACTCCTGCGGCCGACAGCGGAGGCGGCTGGTGTGTGCCGTCGGTGACGAAGACTGATACGTCACCGAGCCGCTTCGTCGGCGCGGGTTCCGCCGCCGCCAACACTGCGTTGAGGATGGACCGCCGAAGTGCGGGGATGGTTCCAAGTCGGGCGTTGGCGGCGTCTTTGATGCGATCGGCGGCAGTCAGTTGAAGGTTAAGTCGATCCGCAATTTCCCGTTGTTCACCAAGAGACGGCGCATGAATTGAAAGGCCGAGCAGCTCGCGCGTCCGGATCCTCGGAAGCTCACCGCGAACCAGAGGGCGGACCTGATCGCGGAATCTTGATGAGCGCATGAAAAGAGACACAAATAGCGAGTCAAACCCGCGGCGAACAACGAGAACGGTCTGATCCACAGAGCAGTAACCATCGAACTCAGCGAGCCAAACCTTGTTTAGGTTAGGCCTAAGGCGGCCAAAGACGATGTCTCCTCGACGGAATATCTGCTTTGACCCCGAGGTCTTGGCCAGGTCAATCTCAGCTGAACCGATCCGCTTCCCGGTCCTCGACTCAACGTGTTCCATGCCGACGAAACGCCCGATGCCGATGGCGCCACTTGCAGCGACGAACTCGTTCCTCGGGGACACGGCAGCGCTGAATGGCACGTCCATCAGGCCGCGAAGAGGCGCTCCTTCGTCGCCTGGAGTACACCGGAAGCTGAGCCAAGCAGCTTCAGAGCACCCAAGCCGCCCGCGGTCATAACCTCTGGCGTCTGCAGAACGCCCGGGTTCTCGAGCTCCTCCGTGCCTGCTCGAGCAAATTGGCGAGCGAGAGCCCGAAGCGTCGCCGCGGTGGTGGGTGGAAGCCCTGCCAGCCAATCACTCGCCTTGTATCCAAAAGCCTCGGCGCGTGCCAGTCGGGTCTTCGGCTCGAGGCCATAGCCAAGCTCCGCCAGCACGTCGTAGAGATCGAAGTCCGACATCTCCTCGACGGTCCGGACGAGCCCTGCTGAGCGGCCAGCGTCGGGCAGCTGCGCAATGAGCGCCCGTCGCTCCGCCGGCTTGATCCATCGCTTGCGGAATTCGTCGAGCGTTGCCGCCTCCTCCACGAGCGAGGCCGCGATGCGTTCCTTGTATTCCTCGAGGGTGACGGGCCTCGCGACACCATCGACGGTTGTGAGGATCGCAATGCCGGCGTCGCCGAGGCGGACATCGATGCCCTGGACCTGGATCGTGCGTTCGGTCGGCCCGGTCGGTCCCTCAGGTGAGGGCGTGTCGCGCTCGACCGTCGCCCGCGTTCGGAAAGCTTCACCGAAGAGGCGCGTCGCAGCGGTGTAGTCGTAGACCCGGAACATGAGCTTGCCCGAGGCCGGATCGAGGCGTGCCCCGCGGCCGATCATCTGGTAGAAGGTGATCGGCGAACGCACGTACTTGAAGAACACGATGTTGCGGACGACCGGCACATCGACGCCCGTGGTCAGCAGGTCGACTGTCGTGGCGATGAAGTGGCTGCGGGAGGCACCGCGCAGATCGGCGAGGTAGTCGCCGCCGTGGCTGGCGGCGGTGCACTTGAACGCATACGGGTCGGCTGGCTTCCTGCCGTTGTCCTTGCACCAGGCGGCATATCGATTGTTCATGGCAATCGCGACACCATCCGCGTGCTGGTCGCGCGCGCAGAAGATGATCGTCTTCTGCTCCGGGCCGCCCGTCGCGAGGAGCAGGTCGAACAGGTCTGCGGTCATTGCCTCGACTCGGTCCGGGAGGAGCAGCTTCGACTCGAAGGCGCCCGCCTCGTAGCGCTCGCGCGTCTCGCCCACACCCACGAGCTCGCCCGTGATCGCGTCCGCGAGCGTGGTTCCCCAGAGGTCGTCCTGCTCGAGGCCCGTCTCGCGCTCGGCGAACGGACTCCCCCCGAGGAAGATGTCGCGCCGGACGATCTCGCACGCAGCGAGGTAGCCATCCTCGATCGCCTGGCCGATGTCGTACTCGTACACGGGCTCGCCGAAGTGGCGGACGTTGTCGGCGCTGATCGCGGCGTCCACCTGCGCATCCGTGGAGCGCCCGTAGTCGATCTGTCGAGGCGTCGCCGTGAGGCCCACCTGGACGCCGTTCGGGTTCATGGTCAGCACCTTCGACCATTTGCCCCAGGCCGAGCGATGGCACTCGTCGATGACGATGTGGCTGAAGTAGTCGGGCGGGTAGTTGATGTCTAAGAAGTCCGCGTCAGCGTCGTCCGTGTCGATGTCGAGGGTCTGGTACGTGGCGATGAGGACCCGGGCGTTCTTCTGGGCGTTCGAGCCGGAGACGGCCGCGACGTCTGCTCCGAATGCGTTCTGGAAGGCACTGAGTCCCTGGTTGCGGAGCTCCTCGCGATCGCAGAGGAAGAGTGCTCGTCGCAGCTGACCGGCGTCGGCGATCTTGCGGAGCAGGTTGACCGCGATGAATGTCTTGCCGGTACCCGTTGCCAGGCTGAGCAGTGCCCGCTTCTCGCCCCGGGCGAGCTTCTCGAGAACGGCCCGGATCGCCGCGTCCTGGTAGTAGCGCCTGCTGGCCTCACCGCCTCGATACGGCACGCTCAACGGACGGGCGGACTCGGACGACAGGTCAATACCGACCGCGCCCTCGTAGGCCCGTCGCATCTCCGATGGCGTGGGAAACTCCGACATAGGCCGAGGCACTGGTGTCGTCGTTCCGCGCATCCGGTCGAAGAGGGTCCATAGGTGTCCGTTGGTAGCGATGACAAACGGAACGTTTAGCTGGCGGGCTCTTCCATACGCCTTGGCTTGATCCAAACCGTACTCGGGATGCTTGTCCTGAGACTTCGCTTCCAGAACGGCGACGGCGACGGGTTGCGCATCCGACGTCGCCCTAATCCGTAGCGTGTAGTCGGTGCGACCCTTGGATGCACGACGCGGCTGGCCGTCAATGATGTCGATCGCGCCGATCGTTTCTTCGCGCCGGATGAGATCTTCCGTCCAGCCCCGCGCCCGGAGGGCTGGGTCGATCAGCTGTTCACGCGCGTACGCCTCGCTAACGGTCTGGGCACGATCGACGCGTCCATTCATCTGACTAGAAGCCGTACTTCTCATACCGGCGTCGGAAGGCGTCCTCGCTGCCCTCCATGATGTCCTCCACGGCCCGCTGCACATGCAGTTGGTCGAGTGCACCGACACACCGGTCCGTGTCGTAAGTCTTGAGAACTCCGCGAGCGTCTCTCGCTTCGAGAGCGATGATCAATTCGGCATCGCCGTTGACGGGGATGTTCGGATCGTGTGTCGTCACGATGAGTTGACGATTCTCCTTGGTAGACCGGATGAGTGGGACGAGATCCCGGTAGGTGAACTCGTTGTCGATGTCATCCTCGGGCTGGTCGATGATGATGGGCACGTCGTCCCGGGCGAGGAGGATGGCCAACACTGCGGTGCACCGCTGGCCAATGGATAGCCCGCGTTCGAGCTCGCCTGCTCGTGTCCCATCTGCCCGGAATAGCGCGGCGGACACCCTATCCGGGACCCTCATGAGATCCAGCTCCGCCATACGCTCGTCGTCCATCCACTCGAGCAACACCGCGGCTTCCCGGTCGGTGGGAGACCACGGGCAGCCGGCCGGTCGATTGCCCGCGCGCAATTCGCCTAGCCACGTTCGCAAACTGCTCGAAGGCGGCACGCCCGCCGGCGTGGCAGCCGCCACCGAATCGATGAATCCGTCCCACTGCTCGATCGTCATTCGCCGCCTGTCAGTTAGCCAGCGGCGCAGCATTTCGCGAAATCGCGCCATGTCGCCGAATGCCTCAACGAGGACCTCGATGAACGGACGTCCCGACCGAGTGTTGGGCACGGAGGCTTGTACGCGCGCTGCCGCCTCCAAGCGTAGGCGCGCCTCTGCACGCCAAACTTCGTCCAGCCTCGCTTTCAACTCCGCCCGCCGCCCGGAAACGGCGGTCAGGCGAGAGAGCGCCTCTTCGGTGGCGACTAATTGGTCACGCTTGCTAACGACATCGGTCTGATACTCGCGCACGCTGTCGGGGTCGATACCGCGACCGAGCAGTTCTCCGCGGCGGGCGTCGTTGGCCTCGCCTGCTGCAGCGATCTCGGCCCTAATGGCCTTGATTTCCGGCGCGTCAAGCGCGGTCACCGCCCGGTTCTTCGCTTCCTCAGCGGCGGCCGTGATCGCGGCCGCCATCGCCGCCCGCGAGTTCTCGACCGAGAGTTTCACGTCAACCAATGCGGCCGCGTGCGGCACGTCCGTTGCTGGCTCGGGGGTGGTCTCGTTCGTCAACTCCTCGACGAACTCAGTCGCCGCAGGCTCCCACTCGGCGACGATCGAACTCAGTTCATCGAGATAAGCGCCCTCGTCGAGCAATCGGCGCCACTCCGCGATGTCAGCCTGAGCGTCGGTCAGGTTCGCTAACCGCAGCTCCGCGTCCTGGAGTTCCGTTTGCAGATCATCACGTCTGATTACCAGGGCGGCTCGAGTGTGCAGTTCGGCGTCCAGCCTCTTGATCTCCGACACGAGGTCGTCCGCACGTCGTCCCAATTCGTCCAGTGGGTCCCGGATTAGTCCGTCGAGAAGCCGTGTGCGCGCCTCCGGATCGTCAGCAATAGCGAAGATTTCGCGTTGACTGACGACACGAACTGGAAAGAACTTGGCTAGGTTCGGAACAGCGTCTCCACCGACGATGTCGGGCGCCGCGCCGCCCGTACTGCGCACCAACCACTCACGCCCGTCTCTTTCCAGCTGAACCTCGATCGTGGTATTTGCCGCAATCGTCTCTCTCAAACGATTCAGGTTCTGCGCCGCATCACCCGCTATCCCGCCCTGTTGGCCCAATGCGATTCGCAGGTACTCGATGATCGTCGACTTGCCCGTTCCACCGCCGCCAATAATCGAATTCAGGTTCATGCTGAGCGATAGGTCGGTATCCGCGAGAAACCCGGCGTTCTCAACGCGGAGGCGGCGGATTGCCGGATACCGGAATGAGTCCTCTGGTCGCTCGTCTTGCAGTTTGAGGCGACTTTGGGGATCGAGGAACGCTTGACGCAGACCCTCGATCGATGGACTACTCAGCTTTATCCAGGTGTGTCGCCAGCCGACGTAGTTCGTGGTCCCTTCGAGGCGTTTCGCGTCAGACGACATGATTTGGGCGATGGGCCGCCGGCGGCGCCACTCGGGCAGGCAGTCTTCCCCGGCGCGAAACAGCCGTTGCCACCCTTCCGACATCGTCGCGACGGGCTTGGGTACCTCGACGCACAGCAGGTCCGGATTCGTGAATTCCTGCTGCTGAAGCCACTCGGCGATACGGTCGGTGTCGAAAATGCCGGCTTCGGCCTGAGCGTGCGGGAGGATCACGAGCCCGTGGACGCGGCCGTCGCGGCCTCGCCTCTGGACTATCTCTAGGATCTCCGAGAGGCGTCGTGTCGAGCGCACGGCCTGTCCGTCTCGGATCCGTGGTCGAGCCACCCCACATTCGGTCACTAGGTGATCGATATCTTCAAGGTCGGTTCCGGGCTCGAACAAGGCGATCACGTGACAGCCTCGGCCAACATTCGCCTGAATCTCGAATCCCGGGAATATCGTCAACTCCCACCCGTAGGTGGTTGCCAGCCGGTTGGCGGCTGCCATCACGAAGGGTAGGAACTCTTTGCCAAGAAAGTTGTGGTCGGTGATGCCGACTATCTCGAGTCCGACCTCGTAACACCGTTGGACAAACGCTTCTGCGGCGCCCTCATTACCCAGCGCGGCAATGGAGGATCCCGCGTCCTCCCAGTGGGCTGTGTCACCTGGCGTCTGGATCTGTAGGTCAGCCTTGTAGAAGCGAGCGCCCGCGTAGTCCGCCCCGTATTTCACCCACGCCCCCTTTGCGCCATCACCCGATTCGGGTTGCGACAATGGCACTCCTCCGATCTTAGGGATCCGCGGAGGTGTCGAAGCGAGCGTGCGTCGAGTTCGTCGGTCCGTCGATCCGACATCCGTACCTGTTGCGAGAAAAAGTGAGAGGGCCCTCTGGAGGAAGAGGGCCCTCTCGGAGCGGCGTCCTTTAGGTGTCGATCAGCTGCAGCCGCTCGTGGAGCCGCAGTTCAGGCACTTGTAGCAAGAGCCGTTGCGGACCATGATCGAGCCGCAGTCCATGCACGACGGGGCGTCGGCCTGGGCAGCGAAGGCAACCTTCGTGCCACCCAGGTTGAGCGTGATCCCACCGCCATTGGTGTGGCCATTCCCGTTCGAGTGGCCGTTCGAATGCCCATTGCTGTGCCCGTTCGAATGTCCATTCGAAGTCGCACCGACAGTGGCGAGATACCCCAGCTCGACTTTCTCGGGCTTGGGCAGCTCGACCGGTTGAATGCTGACCGCGTACGGGGCGGCGGCATCAAGGCTGGCCTTGGGCTGCTCGTTCTTGCCGGCGTCAGCCGACCCGGTCGCCGGAGACGGCGGCGCGGGCGAAGCGTTGGCGGGCCCAGAAGATGGCACCTCAGCCTCAGTGGCCCGCCCAGCGAGCCCGACCGCCGGCGAGGCGAACGGGGAGGCGGACGCCGCCGGCGCCTGCAATCCAAGGTTGGACTTGTCGTCGTCGCTCAGGAAGCGCGACCCCATCCACCGGAAGATGTAGTCCACGATGCTCTTGGCGATCGGGATCTCCGAGTTGCCGGTGAAGCCGCTCGGTTCGAACCGGACGTGCGCGAACTTGTTGACCAGGTCGCGCAGCGGCACGCCGTACTGGAGGGACACAGACACCGTCGTCGCGAAGGCGTCCATCAGGCCCGACACCGTCGAGCCCTCCTTGGCCATCTTCAGGAAGATCTCGCCGGGCTGCCCGTCCGGGTAGAGCCCGACCGTGATGTAGCCCTCGTGGCCGGCGATGTCGAAGCGGTGCGTCACCGCGCTCCGCTCGGCGGGGAGCCGGCGGCGGTGCGGCTTCGTCGCCTCGAGCGAGACCGCCGCGAGCTCCTTGCGGAGCTGCTCGATGGTCTGGATCTGCTCGGCCGAGCCCTCGTCCTTCTTCTTGCCGGTCGACAGCGGCTGCGAGCGCTTCGAGCCGTCGCGGTAGATCGCGATGGCCTTCAGGCCCTGCTTCCAGCCCTCGAGATAGACCTGCTCGATCTCCTCGGCCGTGGCGGCCTCGGGCATGTTGACCGTCTTCGAGATCGCGCCGGAGAGGAACGGCTGGATCGCACCCATCATCCGAACGTGACCCATGTAGTGGATCGAGCGCTCGCCGTTGACGGGCTTGAACGCGCAGTCGAACACGGGGAGGTGCTCGGGCTTGAGGCCCGGGGCGCCTTCGATCGTCTCGTGCTCGTTGATGTAGGCGAGGATCTGATCCGTCTCCTCGGCCGAGTAGCCGAGCTTGCGGAGCGCCTGCGGGACCGTCTGGTTGACGATCTTGAGGAAGCCCTCGCCGACGAGCTTCTTGTACTTGATGAGCGCGATGTCCGGCTCGACCCCGGTGGTGTCGCAATCCATCATGAACGCGATCGTCCCGGTCGGGGCGAGCACGGTCACCTGGGCGTTGCGGTAGCCGTAGTCCGTGCCGAGCTCCAGCGCCTCGTCGAAGACGACCTTGGCGGCATCGAGCACGTCCTGCGGGACGGCCGTTTCCTTGAGCTGGTACGCGGCGTCGCGATGCTTCGCGATGACGCGCAGGAAGGGCTCGCGGTTGATGTCGTACTCGGCGAACGGGCCGCCGTGATCGCGCGCGATGACGGCCGACTGGCGGTACGCCTCGCCGTGCATGATCGCGGTCAGTGCCGCAGCGAACGCGCGACCCTCGTCGGAGTCGTACGCGAGGCCGCGTGACATGAGCAGCGCACCGAGGTTCGCGTAGCCCAGGCCGAGCGGCCGGAACTTGTGCGAGTTCTCCTCGATCTTCGGCGTCGGGTACGACGCGTTGTCGACCAGGATCTCCTGCGCGGTGAGCGTCACGCGAGCCGCGTACCGGTACGCCTCGACATCGAACTCACCGTCGGCATCGACGAACTTCATGAGGTTCAGCGAGGCCAGGTTGCAGGCGGTGTCGTTCAGGAACATGTACTCGGAGCACGGGTTGGACGCGTAGATCCGATCCGTGTTCGCGGACGTGTGCCAGTCGTTGATGGTGGTGTCGTACTGGATCCCCGGGTCGCCGCAGATCCAGGCCGCGTCGGCCATGCGCCGGAAGATGTCGCGCGCGCGAAGCGTGTCGACCGCCTCGCCGCCACGGACGGCGTGGGTCGTCCACTCCGCGTCGTTCTCGACCGCCTTCATGAACTCGTCCGTCACGCGGACGGAGTGGTTGGCGTTCTGGAAGAAGACCGATCCGTAGGCCTCGCCGGTGAAGCTCGGGTCGTAGCCCTGCTCGATGAGCGCCCAGGCCTTCTTCTCCTCGAGCATCTTCGAGTCGATGAAGTCGAGGACGTCCGGGTGGTCGGCGTCGAGGATGACCATCTTGGCCGCGCGGCGGGTCTTGCCACCGGACTTGATGACGCCGGCGAAGGCGTCGTAGCCCTTCATGAAGCTGACCGGGCCCGATGCGACGCCGCCGCCCGACATGCGCTCGCGGGAGGAGCGGATGGGGGAGAGGTTGCTGCCGGCGCCGGAGCCGAACTTGAAGAGCATGGCCTCGGTCTTCGCGAGGTCCATGATCGAGCCCATGTTGTCCTGGACCGAGTTGATGAAGCACGCGGAGCACTGCGGCTTCGGCTCGATCCCGACGTTGAACCAGACCGGGCTGTTGAACGCCATCTTCTGGTTCACGAGGAGGTGGGTCAGCTCGGCCTTGAACGCATCGAGGTCGCGATCCGTCGCGAAGTAGCGCTGGGTGTGCGCCCAGGCGGCGATGCTGTTCACGACGCGGTCGATCAGCTGCTTGACGCTGTGCTCGCGCTCGGGGGTCCCGACGTGGCCGCGGAAGTACTTGCTGACGACGACGTTGGTCGCGAGCTGGGACCAGCTCTTCGGGACTTCGACGTCCTTCTGCTCGAAGACGGTCTTGCCGGTCTCGCTCGAGATCGCGGCGGTGCGGAGCTCCCACTCGAGCTCGTCGTACGGGTGGACGCCCTCGGTCGTGAAGCGGCGGTCCCAGCTGAGTCCCTTCGCAGGGTGGCCGAAGCCGTCCGTGCCGTCGAAGCTCGCGCCGTACTGGCCGCTCAGCTTGCGGGTCTTCTTGCCGGCGCCCGCGGCCTTCGCGGTGCCCGAGTCCTTCGCGGCGTGCGCCGTGCCCTCGTCGATCTTCGTGTTGCTGGGGGCTGTGGCGCCAGTCGCTCGGGCCATTGCGTCCTCTCCTCGCTTGCCCGGTTGGCCGGGCTCCCGCGTAGCTGCGCGGGCTCTGTGTCGCGTCATGGAAACTGCCTTGGCGGGGTCCCGTCGATGGGGTTCGACGGCGACGGTTCCGGAACCTTGGGGATGGGTGTCCGAACGGTCGATCGGGGCTCCTGGCAGCGTTGCGCGAGACCTGTAACGATACCGGCCTCGGACGGCCGAGTCAAGGGAAAACCACAAGATGTTGTGGTTTGTAACGCGGTCCGATCGCAACATCTTGTGGGTGAGCCGTCGGCAACCATCCACGCTCGGCCCACGTTCAGCGGCTGCGTTTCCACGCCCGCCGCACCCTTGTGCACGTGCCGGCCGACCCTGTCCACGCGCCAAGCGGGTTTGTCCACCCCGGCCGCGTAGCCGGCTGCCGGCGGTCCATCATATCGAACGCTTGTTCGGTATCGAAATCGGCAGATGATCCGCGGATAAGCCCGCTTGGCCATGCTCAACGGCGTGGATGACCAGCGGTTCGGCATCGTCATTCGAGCGGCGCGGGTCAAGCGCCGGCTGACGCAGCGTGAGGTTGCGAAGGCAGCCGGACTGTCGGCGAGCTCCGTGTCTCGCCTCGAGCGAGGGCTGCTGGACACCCTATCCCTGCGGAAGGTTCGTGCGGTCGCCAAGGTCCTCGATGTTCGTGTCGAGCTCCTGCCTCGTTCCCGCGCCGCGGATCTCGAGCGGGTCGCAAACGCTGCGCACGCGTCGCTCGGGGAAGCGGTGACGCGTTGGCTCAGTCGTTTTCCTGGCTGGACGGTGCGGCCGGAGGTCGGGTTCTCGCACTACGGGGATCGCGGGGTCATCGATCTCGTGTGCTGGCACGCCGCTCGGCGTGCCCTCCTGATCATCGAGTTGAAGACCGAGCTCGTGGACATCAACGACCTGCTCGCCACGCTGGATCGACATGCGCGGAACGCCATTCGCGCCGTTGCGCCGATGCAGTGGCATCCGCTGGCCATCTCGCGGCTCCTCGTGATCGGGGACAGCGACCACAATCGAGGCCGCGTCGATGCGCATGCCTCGCTCTTCAGCGCTTCGCTGCCCGGACGCGTCAAAGCGGCCCGAGCGTGGCTCCGCGACCCGGTCGGAGAGGTGAACGGGCTCATCTTTTTCGCTAACGGTCATCCCGGGACCCTTAACGGAAAAGTTGCCACCGTGCGCCGGGTGCGCCGCTCCAAGTGCACGGTCGCTGAGCACGAAATCATTCGGGCCGGGCAGCGAATCGCGTCCTGAGGTGCGCTGAGACGCTCAAGTTCGGCGTTAGCGGTCCTCCCGTGACCATTACCGAAAAAAGTTGGGCGAGCCGGCGCTTTCGGTAGCTGAAAGCGGCAGGGCAGCGCCCGATGGGCGCCGCCGAGCAGCTTGGGGAAGGCGGCACGAGGCGGCCGGCAGGGTGCCGGCCGCCTCGCAACTTGAGTGCCGCGGCCGGCACGGGGCCTGCCGCGGCAGAACGGATCGGAGCTAGACCAGCCGGTCCAGCATCAGCAGCCGGCGCACCTCGGTCTTCACCGTGGTGGTGCCGTCGCTGACGGTTGCCCAGATGAGGATCGGCGTCGAGATCGAGGAGGTGTAGGGATTGCACTCGAACGTGCCGTCCCCGTTGTCCTTGATCGCGTACTGGTACGTACCCACCTGGCAGAACCACTGCACGGTGAGCGGCGACCCGTCGGGATCCACCGCGTCCACCGAGAGCGTGAGCGGCGGCTTGAACGACCCGACGGTCCCGTTGTACAGGATGGAGTCCTGGGGAACCATGCAGAAGAAGCCGCTCGCGCATGCCTCGTGGCAGTCGTTGATGCCCGGGTAGCAGCCGACCTTCGGTCCCGTGGCGGCCATGACGTCGAAGTGGTCCATGTCGATGACCGGCGCCGCGTTCGCGGGCGCCGAGCCGACGAAGACGTTGATCGTCTCGGTGGAGGACTTGCCGCCCGGTTCGGTGCCCGTGACCTTGATGGTCTGGGCTCCGGTCTGGGTGAACACCACGGAAATGGTGCACGTGCGGTTCGAGGCTGCCTTGGTGGCAACCCCGCCCGTGACCTCCCAGGTGAAGGCCGTGCACGGCAGGTAGCTGCCGCCGTGCTGCTCGCCGCCCTCGACGTCCCACGCGGACGCCGTGGCGAAGTACTGCACGCCAACCGGGATGGACCCGCCGACGCTCGTCGTCGACAGGATCGGCGGCGTATCGATCACCTTGATGTGGAGCGTGAACGGGTCGCTCGTCTTGCCATCTTCGTCGGTGACGGTGATGACGACGTCGTGCTCGCCCGAGTCCCACTTCGCGGCGGACAGGTTGATGGTGGCGCCGTTCTCCTTGCCGATCGGCGGATCGAGCTCGCCGCCCTCCGGGTCGGCGCACGCGAAGTAGCCGCCAGAGAACGAGTCCGTCGCGCTCTGCGGCCCGAGGTAGGTCGCGACCCCCGGCGCGACCGGGATCGGATCCGTGCGGCCGGAGCAGGTGGGCGGCTCATTCTCCGCCTGGGCCAGCTTGATCGAGAACTCGGGCAGCGGAGCGTGATACTCGGCGAGGGTCAGGAGGCCGCCGAGATCGACGGCGAAGTTGATCTCGCCCTGGGCGATCCCGTAGATCTTCCACAGCGGGGTGCCGGGGAATTGCACGTGGCCCCACAGCCCGAGATGGCCGGCGATGCCGGGTCCCGCGACGCCGTAGAGCAGGATCTTCGCGTCTGCCTCGGCATACGCGCGAACGTCCATGGTCGCCAGTGCGTCCGCGTGGGGCTGGAGATTGGTGATGACAGGTGGCCAGGCCGAGACGTTCTCCCAGCCGACACCACCATCATCCGGGTCCGTCCACTTTGCGCCCATGTCTATCGCGCTGGTCGCGTCCAGCTCGAAGCTGAAGTCGAGGTGCGCGTCGCCGCTGATCCCCGCGGATGCCTTCACGATCGGCAGCAGCACCACCGGGATGGGGCCGATGAAGAAGATGATCGGCTTGAAGTAGTGGGTCGAGAGGACGACCTCCTTCTCGAGGTGGCCGTTGAAGTCGCCGGTGACCTTCAGGTTGGAGTTCATCCGGGACCCGAAATGGGCCTCGAAGCGATCGACGCACGTGAAGAATGGCGGTGAGTCGAGGCAGTCCTCGATGCCCAGGCCGACGTTGTAGCCGGCGTTGAAGTCCATGGAGCCGGTGATGTGGATCGTGCCGTCACCGCTGACGGCGCCGCTCGACGCGGAGCCATCGATGGTGATGTCGATGTTCTCGTGGAACTCGTAGTTGTTGCCGAGGTCGAGGGCCTCGACCCCTGCGGCGAGTGAACCGCCGCGCTGCGGCATCGCACGCGAGGTCAACGTCACGCCGGGCGTGGTCGTGACCGACTGCACGTCGCCGGCATCGAGCATGCCCTCGGCGTCCATCGTGCCGTTGCGGATCGCCTCGTCCAGGCGAGCCTGCGTGGTCTCGACCACGGTGATGCCCGTCTTCTTGTTGCGGGTGATCGAGGTGACGTGGCGCAGGTAACCGTTCGGCGCGGCTGCCGCCGGCTCGCCGACGAGGACGTCACCTGCCTTGAGGTTGGTGAGGATCGAGGAGGAACCGGAGAACGTCATGCGACCGGTCTCGGGATCGAACGCGGTCAGCGCCTTCTGCGTGGCCGGGTCGGCGACCTTTGTCGTCGCCGGGATCTCGGCGTCCTGGCAGACGCCGGCGACCGCCTGGTCGACATCGTCCTGGTCGAACGGGTCAACGTCGTTGCGGAGAAGCTGCGCGAGGTCGTCGCCGCAGATGCCGAATTCGAGGCGGATGCGATTGGCGACCTGCGATGCGCTCAAGCCCGCCTCGTGGAGGATGCGGACCCGGATGATGGGGTTCTTCTCGACGCGGAACTTGATGGGCCACGTCCGACCGAACGACTTGTACGTCGACGGCCCGACGTCGATGGACCCGATCTGCAGCCGGGCGACAGTGACGGACAGCCGGAACGTGAACGGCTCGAGCTTGAGCTTCGAGACGTCCCAGTTCGCGAGGTAGTAGCTGTCCTTGCCGCTCGTCTGGCCGATGCGCAGCCGCTCCGACAGCGACGAGGTGGAGGTCAGCGTCTTGACCGGCGTGCACGCCGGCCCTTCGACGCGGCAGATCGTCACCACCAGGTCGTTGAGCAGCGACGCATCGAACTTCGTCGCGTCGCCGGACTCGACGCCCAGCGGTGGCAGCCAGTGGAACGGCTCGCCGTAGCTCGCCAGCGGGGCCGCGAGGGTCGCGTCGGTGGCCTGCGCCGCGCCGGAAGGTGCGACTGGCGTTCGCGCGGCGGCAGGGGCGGCCGCGCCCAGCAGCGCTCCGATGACCATCAGCGCCGCCATCAGGCGCGCCAGATGCTGTCTCGGGTTCATCCATCTCTCCCGTTTCCGTGCCTGCGTTCCGGCATCCACGTCGTGGTCGGAGGGCGGCATCCGGATGGTCGGGAAGAGGCGTTGCAAAACGGTGGCAAGGCTGGGTGGGAGCCCATGCGCGCCGGCTGCGCGCCCCGGGGGCGGCTGGTCGATCAGCCGGCGCGCAGCGCCTTCCAGAGCGTGCGCGGCGAGGGCGCTTGGCCGTACATCAGCACGCCGGAGCGGTAGAGGCGCGCGGCGATCCACAACGCGACCGGGATCGTCAGCGCGAGGAGCACGATCGCGACGATGACCTCGAGCGGCGCGGCGGTCCCCGTGGAAAGCCGGGTGAGCATGAGGTACGGCGAGAACAGCGGGATGTACGACAGGACGATCACGAGCGGGGAGTCGAGCGGGATCAGGCCCGTGCCCGCATAGGTCGAGACGAGGTAGCCGATGACCGACACGATCGTGAGCGGCGCGACGATCTGGTTGATGTCCTCCTGGCGCGAGACCAGCGACGCCGCGCCCGCATACAGCGACGCGTACACGGCGAACCCGAGGACGAGCATGATCCCGAAGGTCGCCACCATGCCGATCGACAGCCCGGACGTCAGGTCCAGCCCGCCCGCCGCGCCGCCGCCGGCCGGCGTCCCGAGGATGAGCGCCGAGATCTGGCCCTGGAACACGATCGCCACGAGCATCGGCACGGACACGATCACGTACTGGAGCAGCGCCAGCGCGCCCACCCCGATGACCTTCCCGGCCAGCAGCTGGAACGGGGTCGCGGCCGCGAGCACGATCTCCATGACCCGCGAGTTCTTCTCCTCCGCGACGGAGTAGGCGATCCACTGGCCGTACAGGAGGATCGCCATGAAGATCGCGATCGACAGCCCGAATCCGGTCAGGAACGCGCCCGGGTTCGAGGTCGGGTCGGCGGGGGCCGGGCCGTTCGGATCCGGCGACTTGAGGTTGAACGCGAAGGGCCCGAGGAGCTCCGCCTGGTTCAGCTGTGGCGCGCCCGCGCGCGCGAGGCGGTCCTGGATCGTGATCGAGACGACCGCCTGGTGGATCAGCTGGTTCGTTCGCGACAGCACGCTGCCCTTGGAGTACAGGTCGTAGCTGAGATCGCCGTTTGCGGCGCGGCTCAGCGCGAGGACGGCCGACGCCTTGCCATCGACGACATCCTTCCGCGCAGCATCGACATCGGACACGCCGACGACGGTGAACTTGGTGGGACCACTCTGGCCGCTCACGGGCACCGTGGGCGCCCCGGCGACGGACGCGTTCAGGATGGTCTGCAGACCGCCGGCGACATCGACCCCCGGAAGCGCTTCCGCGGAGATGACCTCGATCCGCTCACCATCGGAGCCGCGGTCCAGGAACGTGAAGATCGTGGGCGCCGACGCGAGCGCCACGCCACCGACGACGAGCAGCGCCGTGGTCAGCCGGAAGGCGCGCGTCTTGATCCGGTACATGAACTCGCGGCGCGCGACGGCGATGAGGTTCGGGAGCGTGCGGTCGGCGAAGCCTGCCTTTGGCGCCGTCATGCCGTCGCCCCCGCACTTGCCAAGGTCTTCTCCTCGACCGGCGTCGGGGCGCGGCCAACCTTCTCGATGAAGATCTCCTCGATCGACGGCTCGGCGATCAGGAAATTCGTCACGTGCTCGCCACGCTTGATCGCCTCTCGCAGGATCGACTCGGGATCGACGTCGCGATCGACCGCCAGCTCGAGGTAATCGTTGCCGGTACGGGCGAGCCGGACGCCCTTGAGGTCCGCGAGCCACGCCGGCGCCGCGGCGCCGTTGCCGTTACCAGCCGCCCCGTCCCGTTCGGCTGCACGATCGCCATCGACCGCCAGTCGGACGACCCGTCGACCGGTCGAACGCTTGACGTCGCGGATCGGCCCCTGGAGCACGAGCCGGCCCCGGTCGATGAGCGCGACCGCCTCGCACAGCTCCTCGACCATCTCCATCTGGTGCGTCGAGAAGATCAGCGTCGTGCCGCGCGCCCGCATCTCCGCGAAGGCGTCCTTCAGGAGTGCGACGTTGACGGGGTCGAGCCCCACGAACGGCTCGTCCATCAGCAGCACGGCGGGGTCGTGGAGGATCGCCGCGATCAGCTGGACCTTCTGCTGGTTGCCCTTCGAGAGCTCCTCGGCGCGGCGGGTCGCGTAGTCGGGGATGCGGAAGCGGGTGAGCCACTCGCGCGCGCGTGTTGCCGCTTGGTCCCGTGGGATCCCGTAGAGGCTCGCGAAGAAGACGAGCTGATCGAGCACCTGGAGTCGGGGATACAGGCCGCGCTCCTCGGGCAGGTAGCCCCAAGTCTCGCGCGGCACCTGGGTCGTCGGCGTGCCGTCCCATGAGGCCGTGCCGGCATCGGGGCGCAGGATGTCGAGCACGATCCGCATCGTCGTGGTCTTGCCGGCGCCGTTCGCCCCGAGGAACCCGAACACCTGGCCCTTCGGCACCTCGAAGGAGATCCCGTCCAGCGCCGTCACCGGCCCGAACCGCTTGACCAACCCGTCGAGAACGAGGCTCACGAGGGCTACGGTAGCGCGATGGCCCTCCGGGGCCCCAGTGCCGTGCGGCCCGACCCCCCAACGATCGGGCCAGGCCCGCGCCCTGCCCCGAATTTCGGTAATTCTCATCCAGGGACCGGTATCGACAAACATGAAGGGAATCGGCGCCCGCCGCCGGGCGACGCTGGCGTCGCTGAGCACGAGGTGGACGGATCGGTCGTGCTGGTAGCGCGAAAACTGGCGTTACGGGTCCCCCGGTGAGAAATACCGAAAAAGCTCGAACGCACACCGGGGCGGCGCGCCGGAGGCAAGCGGGTCCGCCTCCGGGTGGCGGGTTCGTCAATTCTCTTGACAAAGGGGTGGCGGATTGTCCAGACTCTGAACGAAGTTCCCCGCGCAGGCCAGACGCGCGCCCCTGACCCTGGCCGGTGCATCCCCAGCGGAGCTTCGGACGACTTCGGAGGAGGTCCCCGCGGGCGTGGTCGCGATCCCGGGCAAGGCGACGCATCAGCAGACGCGAGCGCATAACGCCGCGCTCGTGCTCCGCGCCCTCTACGACCACGGCCCGATCAGCCGCGCAGAGGTCGCGCGCATGAGCGGCCTCACTCGCACGACCGTCGGCGACCTCGTCTCCGAGCTGCTCGAGGAAGGCATGGCCCGCGAGATGGGCCGCGGCCCTTCGACCGGCGGCAAGGCACCGATCCTCCTCGAGCTGGTCGATGAGGCGCGCCACGTCGTCGGCCTGGACCTCGCGGAGCTCCGGTTCCGCGGCGCCGTCGTCGACCTTCGAGGCAATGTCGTCCAGACCGCCGAGCGCGAGGTGGGCGCTGCCGATGGCGAGGAGGCGGTCGACCTCGTCCACGAGCTCATCGACGAGCTGGCGAAGGGCCGCGAGCAAACCCTGCTCGGGATCGGCGTGGGCGCGCCGGGCATCGTCGATGCCGGAACCGGCACGATTCGCTGGGCGGTCAACCTCAACTGGCCGGACCTGCCGCTCGGCGACATGCTCCGCGAGCGTTATGGGTTGCCGGTGCAGGTGGCGAACGACTCGCGCGCCGCCGCGCTGGCGCTCCAGCTCTTCGGCGAGCGCCAGACGGGCACGAGCAATCTCGTCGCGATCACGGTTGGGCGCGGCATCGGGGCCGGCGTGGTGCTCGGGGGCGAGCTGTTCCATGGGGATGGCTTTGGGGCGGGCGAGATCGGCCATACGACCGTCGTCGAGGAAGGCCCCGAGTGTCGCTGCGGTCGCATCGGCTGCCTGGAGACTGTGGCGAGCTCCCGCGCGCTCCTCCGCCAGGCGCTCGACGCCGCGCGATCGGACCCCGACGGCTTCCTCGGCAGCCGCCTCACCGACGACGGCCAGCTGCGGCTCACCGACCTCGTGGCGGGCCTCGCGGCGGACGACGAGGCAACCAAGGCGATCGTCCTGCGCGCCGGCCGCTACCTCGGCCAGGTCATCGGCGGCCTGATCGGCGTGCTGGACGTCGAGCGGATCGTCCTCCACGGGAGCGTTGCGGTCCTCGGCGACCCGTGGCTCGAGGCGGTCCGCGACGAAGCGCGACGCCGCTCCTTCCCGCCGCTGTCGGCCGACGTTCGCATCGACATCGCAGCGCCCATCGGCGACCTCGTGGTCATGGGCGCGTCAGCGCTCCTGCTGACCTCGGAGCTGGGGCTGGCGGCGGGGCGCGCGGCAATCAGGCGGGCGGCATGAGGCGAGTCGGATGAGCCCCGCAATGAGCGCGAACGCGGCCACCCGCGATCGCGGACTGATCGTCGGTGCCGACATCGGCGGCACGAAGACCGCGATCCTCGTCTGCGACGCCGATGGCGAGGTCCTCGCGCGCCACATCGCACCGACGGCCGTCGGTGCACCGGACCAGGCCGCGGACGCCATCGCGTCGCTCGTCCAGGCGGCGCTCCACGAAGCCAGCGCGACCACCGACGTCGTGGCGGCGCTCGGCATCGGCGTGCCGGGTCGCGTGGACCGCGAGCGAGGCCAGATCTCGCTCGCGGTGAACCTCAACTGGCATGACCTTCCGCTCGGGCCGCGCCTCGAAGCGCGACTCGGCATCCCCACCTTCATCGACAACGACGTCCGAGCGGCGGCGCTGGGCCTCCACCGGCGCCGCCTGTTCGGGCCCACCGAGTCGCTGGTGTTCCTCGCGATCGGCACGGGCATCGCGGCAGGCGTCGTGCTCGACGGCAAGCTCCATCACGGCGCGCACGGGCTCGCCGGCGAGATCGGGCACGTCGTCGTGCAGCCGGATGGGCCGCCGTGCGCGTGCGGCAATCGTGGCTGCCTCGAGACGATCGCGGCCGGGCCCGCGCTCGCGCGAGCGACCCTCGCCGGCTGGGCCGCGACGCGGAACGGCCACGGAGCCGCCGCGACGACAGGGCACACCGCGCCCGACGACGGAACGCCCGCCACCGATGCCGAGGGCGTGTTCGCCGCCGCCGCGCGCGGCGACGAGACGGCGACAGGGGTCATCGCGAACGCCGGCCGCGCCATCGCCTGGGGCATCCATCTCCTCGCCCTTTCCTACGACGTCGAACGGATCGTCCTCGGTGGTGGGGTCTCCCACGCCGGCGAGCCGTTCATGGCGCCGATCCGCGCCGAGCTGGACCGCCTCCGGGCGGCCTCGCCGCTTGCCGCGGAGATCCTTTCGCCCGACCTCGTCCAGCTCCTGCCCGCCGGGTCGGATGCCGGGGCGTGGGGAGCGGTCATCGTCGCGCGTGAAGCGCTCGCAGGTGCGGGCGCCGTCGTGGCGGCCGGGAGGGAGGTGGGCCACGCCTGAGCGGGCTGCATATCCCTGACTGTCGCATAGGCTTGCCACGAAGAAGGAGGTTCGAACGGAACGAGCGCCACGCGAACGAACTTGGTCCCAGCAGCGCACCGCACGCTGGGAAAGAGGGCTTGCGGTGACACGGATAGTTCGTATTGGCACCAACGGTTATGGAGGAGGCAACTTGATGGGGAAGCACCGATCGTCAGCCTTGATGGCTGGCGTTCTCCTGATCGTCGCGGCGTGTTCGCCCGCGGCGAGCAGCGCGCCGACCGGCCCGGGGGCAACCACGCCCGCCGCGACCACGCCGGCGTCGACGGCCGCGGCCAGCCAGGGCGCTGAGGCGACCCAGGCTCCGCCCGCGGCGCTCAATCTCCCGACGGTCCCGACCGGCTACGCGGAGCTCGACCAGGCGCTTGGCTCGGACAAGCCGTTTGCCGGCAAGAAGGTCTCGATCCAGACGCAGTGGACGGGTGGCGAGGCCGAGGGCTTCGCGGCCGCGATCAAGGATTTCCAGGCCGCGACCGGCATCGTCGTCCAGCACGACAGCATCGGGTCGAGCCACGAGACCGTGCTCAAGACCCGCATCGAGGGCGGCAGCCCGCCGGACATGGCGCAGCTCGCGCAGCCCACGGGCGTGCTTGCCTACGCCAAGGACGGCAAGGTCATCGACCTCGCGACGTTCATGAACGTGGACAAGCTCAAGGGTGAGTTCGCGTCCACCATCGGCCTCACCTCCGATGGCGCGCACATCTGGAGCATCCCGACCAAGGCCGACGTCAAGTCGATGTTCTGGTACCCGGTCAAGGCATTCGCCGCGAAGGGGTACACGGTTCCGAAGACGTGGGATGACCTCGTCGCCCTGAGCGACAAGATCATCGCCGACGGCAGCCACCCGTTCTGCGTCAGCGCCGGCGGCCCCGGCACGGCGACGGGCTGGGAGCTCACCGACTGGATCGAGGAAGTGCTCGCGAAGAGCGAGGATCCGCAGGTCACGGCCGACTGGATCAGCCACAAGGTCACGTTCTCCGATCCCAAGATCAAGGCCGTGTTCGACAAGGTCGGCGCGCTCCTGTTCAAGCAGGGTGCGATCGACGGCGGCGGCCCCCAGGCCGTGAACAACGACCTCAAGACCGCCATGGATCCGATGTTCGACGGCGACACGCTCACCCCGGGTTGCTGGATGCAGAAGATCCCGACGTGGTACGGCCCGGACTTCTTCCCGGATCGCCGCACCAACGGTGGCGACTCGAAGTACAAGATCGGCGACGACGGGGACATCGCGATTGCGCCGTTCCCGACCATCTCCGACCAGTTCAAGGGCGTCGAGGGTTCGGCTGACTCCTTCATGGTTCTCCAGGATCGCCCGGAGGTCCGCGCTCTTGCGGAGTTCCTCGCGACGCCGGAAGGCCTCGAGGGCTGGATCAAGAGCGTCGGCGTCCTTTCGCCGAACTCGAAGGTCCCGGCCGATTGGTACGCCAACAACTACAAGCTCAAGGTCGCCAATCAGATCCTGAGCGGCGCGACGGCGGTCATCTTCGATGCCTCCGACCTCATGCCTCCGTCAGTCGGCGGTGGCTCGTTCTGGACGAACATCTCTGACTGGGCCAACCAGAACGGCTCCAACACGGATGCCGTGCTGAAGGCCATCGACGACAGCTGGCCGTCCTCCTAGGACGCAGCTGAACCTCGGATAGCGCGCGGGGCGCCTCGCCGAACGGCAGGCGCCCCGCTACTCTTCCCGCCAAGGAGGGGCCAGTGGCGGACGACCGGGCCATGGACCGCGCACCGCACACCACCACGTACAGCACCACGTACGGCACGCCGCGCTGGGTGCTGGTCGCCAGCATCGTCGGGCTGGTCCTCGCCGGCCTCGGCGTCAAGGTCCTCATCGACCCGCAGGGTGGGCAGAACATCCTGGCCTGGCTCTACGACCAGCTGGGCAACCACGATGGCGCGAACCTGCTTCGCAATGGCCTGGGCGACCAGTTCATCGCCAAGCTGATCCTCGCCGTCATCGCGCTGCTCGTCGGCGTCGGTGGCATCTGGATGCTCTTCACGGGCGTCAGCACCGCGGTCGAGCGGCTCCAGCCGAAGACGCGGGACCGGATCCTGCCGTGGGTCTTCATCGGCCCGGCGCTGCTGCTGCTCACGATCTACCTCGTCTACCCGGCCGTCTCGACGGTCTGGCGCAGCTTCTTCGACACGAAGGGCGTGTTCAGCCTCGCCAACTGGCAGAGCCTCGCCAAGCCCGAGTTCCTCGAGATCCTTCGCAACAACGTGATCTGGCTCGTCGTCGCGACGGCGGGGAGCGTCGCGCTAGGGCTGCTCGTGGCGGCGCTGTTCGATCGGATCCGGCGCGAGTCGCTGGCCAAGATCTTCGTGTTCACGCCGCTGGCGATCTCGCTCGTCGGCGCTACCGTGATCTGGAAGTTCGTCTATGCGATCCAGCCGCCGAGCCAGCCGCAGTTCGGGCTGCTGAACGCGGTGTGGACTGCCTTCGGCAACAAGCCGGTCGCGTGGGCGACGACATTCCCGATCAACCTGCCGGCCGAGATGCTGATCATGATCTGGCTGCAGACCGGGTTCGCGATGGTCGTGCTGTCGGCCGCGATCAAGGGCGTCTCGATCGAGGTGCTCGAGGCCGCGCGTCTCGACGGCGCGAGCGAGCGGAACATCTTCTTCGGGATCATCATCCCGCTCATCCGCGGCTCGATCGTCACCGTCACGACGACGATCGCCATCGCCACGCTGAAGATCTTCGACGTCGTCATGTCGATGAGCGGCGGCATCAACCACGACAACGTGGTGGCGGTGCGCATGTTCCAGGAGATGTTCCAGTTCAACAACGATGGGCGGGCCGCTGCGCTTGCCACCGTCCTGTTCATCGCGGTCCTGCCCGTGATGCTCCTCAACCTCCGCAACTTCCGACGACAGGCGGCGATGTAGATGACGGCACCTGCTGCACCGATGGCGCGAGCGAAGACCGGCGGGCGCTTCTGGCGCGCGCCGATGCTCAGCAGCCTCCCGCTCCGGCTGTCCGTGGTGATCATCTGTTTCCTCTGGACGCTGCCGACGGCCGGCCTGCTCGTGACCTCGTTCCGGAATCCGCAGCTGATCACGAAGACGGGCTGGTGGGAGGCGCTCTTCAACCTGTTCGCCCCGAACCAGTGGACGCTGTCGAACTACCAGAACGTCCTCGGCGGCGAGAACATGGGCAACGCGTTCCTGAACAGCCTGATCGTCACGATCCCCTCGACGGTGATCCCGATCACGATTGCGGCGTTCGCCGCCTACGCGTTCGCCTGGATCCCGTTCCGGGGCCGGGGCATCCTGTTCACGATCGTCGTGGCGCTGCTGGTGGTGCCGCTGCAGATGGCGCTCATCCCGATCCTCAAGATCTACAGCGGCGCCTCGCTGTACGGCACGTTCGTCGGGATCTGGCTCGCGCACACCGCGTTCGGGCTGCCGCTCGCGATCTTCCTGCTCTACAACTTCATGAGCCAGCTGCCGCGCGACCTGTTCGAGTCATCCGCGATCGACGGTGCGTCCGCGTTCCAGACGTTCATCCGGATCGTGCTGCCGCTCTCGATCCCGGCCCTCGGCGCGTTCGCGATCTTCCAGTTCCTGTGGGTCTGGAACGACCTGCTCGTCGCACTGGTGTTCCTCGGCCCGGCCAAGGACCTCCAGGTGATGCCGACGGCCCTGTTCAACATGATCGGCCCGCGCGGCGGCTCGTGGCACCTGCTCACGGCCGGCGCATTCCTGACGATGATCGTGCCGCTCGGCGTCTTCCTCGCCCTCCAGCGCGCCTTCGTGAGAGGCATCCTCGCGGGCTCCGTGAAGTAACGGTCTCGTGATCCGGGCGGTGGCGGCGTTGCTGGCTGCGCGCCTCGCTCACGCACCTTCTGGTGCGCTCGCTACGGTGCTCGCCGTCGCCTTTGCCAACGCCTCGGCTGACGAGACCGGATTGGAACGTCACGACCCGGCGGCGATCACCTTCGAATACCAGAGCGCTGAGTCCTTGGGGGTGCGCTGCTGGGTTGCGTAGTCGACGTAGATGAGGCCGAAGCGGCGGCTGTAGCCGAGGCTCCACTCGTAGTTGTCGAGCAGCGACCACGCGTGGTAGCCGGTCACGGGGACGCCGGCGTCGCGCGCCTCGGCAACGGCCGCGATGTGCCCGGCGAGGTAGCGAAGGCGCGGCTCGTCATGCACGGCACCGTCCGGCGCCATGACGTCCGGGTACGCGGCGCCGTTCTCCGTCACGAGCAGCTCGCGCGGCCCGTAGCGGCGGTGCAGGTCGATGAGCGTGTCCCGCAGCCCGTCCGGCGCGATCTCCCAGTCCATCTGCGTCTGGTCCGTGCCGGCACCCGGGCCGATCTCGAAATCGAAGGGCTTCTCTGACAGCGCCTGCGCGCGATCGCGGCGGTAGTAGTTGAGGCCGAGGTAGTCGAGGTCGCCCGCGGGCGGGTCGGTGAGCGTCACGCCCTCGAGGTGGCCCGCGGCTTCGTGCGCCGCGCGGCCCGCGTCCGGATAGCCGCGCCCGAACAGCGGATCGAGGAACCACGCATCGCGGGCCGCGCTCCACTCGGCGGCAGCTCGACGATCAGCGGCGGACTCCGAGAAGGGCGTGACCTGGTTGTTGTCGAACGCGACACCGATGCGGGCGCCCTTCACCACCGCACGGATGGCGCCCGACGCCGCGGCGTGCGCGCGCAGCTCGTTGTCGGCGACGCGGATGGCCGTCGGCCAGTCGCGGATGCCCGGCGCGTGGATGCCGTCCGCGTGCCCGAGGTACGCGTACACGGCGGGCTCGTTGAAGGTCATCCAGTCGGTGACCCGATCGCCAAGGCGCGCGGCCACCAATCCGGCGTATTCGGCGAACCTGCCGACGATCTCGGGATTGGCGAACCCGCCTTGATCCTGGAGGGCCTGCGGGAGGTCCCAGTGGAAGAGGTTCGTGAAGGGTCGGATGCCGGCGGCGAGGAGCGCGTCGACGAGTCGGTCGTAGAAGTCGAGCCCGCGGGCGTTTGCGCGCCCGGTGCCGTCCGGCTGGATGCGCGTCCACGCGACGCTGAACCGGTACTGACGCGCGCCGAGCCTCGCCATGAGCGCGACGTCATCGGCGTACCGGTGGTAGTGGTCGTCCGCGATGTCGCCGGTGTCGCCGCCGTCGACCGCGCCGGGCACACGGGCAAACGTGTCCCAGATCGACGGGCCCCGGCGGTCCTCCGAGGTCGCTCCCTCGATCTGGTAGGCAGAGGCGGCGAAGCCCCAGCCGAAGTCCGACGGGAAGCGCGCGCCGAGCGCGACTGGATCGAGGGCGGGGGTCGTCATCGTGCCCGCCACCGTACCATCTCGACGTGCTCAGCGACCCTCTCGAGCGGGTGATGCTCGCCTTTCGCGGCACGACCGTTCCGTCGTGGCTCCGGCAACGGCTGGCCGACGCCCCGGCCGCAGGATTCACGTTGTTCCGGCCGAACAACGTGCGCTCGCCCGAGCAGGTGCGCCGGCTGACGGACGAGCTCCAGGCCGCTGCGCGCGCACGCCCGGGCGCGGCCGACGATCCGCCCCTGCTCATCGCCGCGGACCAGGAGGGCGGCCAGCTGATGGCGCTCGGCGACGGGTTCACGCAGTTCGCCGGCCCGATGGCCATCGGTGCGACCGGTGATGCCGAGCTCGCACGGTCCGTGGGCGAGGCGATCGGGCAGGAGCTCCGCGCGGTCGGCGTGAATGTCGATTACGCGCCCGTGCTCGATGTCGCGATCAACCCGGCCAATCCGTCGCTCGGGATTCGATCGTTCGGCGACGACCCGGCCGAGGTGGCCCGGCTCGCCTACGCCTGGCTCGACGGCCTCCAGGCGCAGGGCGTTGCCGCGACCGCGAAGCACTTCCCGGGTTCGGGCGGCCTCATGGCGGACACCCATCACCAGCTCGGGGTCGTCGATCGATCGGTTGCCGAGCTCGAGGCGGTCGAGCTCGCGCCGTTCCGGGCAGCATTCGACGCCGGCGTGCGCATGGTCATGTCGGGGCACTTCGCCGTGCCGGCGCTGACCGGCGATCGAACCCAGCCGTCGACGCTGTCGCGACGGATGATGTGGGGCCTGCTCCGTGAGGAGCTCGGGTTCGAAGGCGTGTCGATCACCGACGCGCTCGACATGAAGGCGATCCCGCAGGGCGCCGCGCAGGCGCGGGCGGTCGTGGAGGCCCTCGAGGCAGGCGTCGACCTGCTCCTGACAACGGCGGACCGACGCGCGCAGCGCCGAATCGAGACGGCGCTGCGGCGCGCTGCCGAGGAGGACCTCCTGGACGCCGAGGCCGCGGCGGCCTCGACGGCGCGGGTGCGGAAGCTCCGGCAATGGGTCGATCGGGTCTCGGACCCCGGGCTCGACGTGGTCGGGTCCGCGCACAACCGGGGGCTGGCGCGTGAGCTGGCGGCGCGCTCGCTCACGCTCGTCCGCGACGCTGCAGGAACGCTGCCCCTTCGACCCGGCACGGGAGCGAGAATCGGCACTGTGATGCCCGCGCCGCGCGACCTGACGCCTGCCGACACCTCGTCGTACGTGGCGCCGTCGCTCGCCGCGGCCCTGCGCGCGTTCCACCCCGCCGTCGACGAGATCATCACGTCGCACCCGCCGACTCGCGCGGAGATCGCGACGATCCGTGACCGGGCAGGGGAGTGGGACGCCATCGTCGTCGGGACGATCAGCGCAGCCCCCGGCTCGGAGCAGGCGGCCCTGGTCGATGCGCTGCTCGAGACGGAAACGCCCGTCGTCACGGTGGCGCTCCGAACGCCGTGGGACCTGGCGGCGTACCCGCGCGCAGGGACGCACATCGCGACGTACTCGATCCTGCGCGAGTCGATGGATGCGCTCGCGGCGGCACTGTTCGGCCAGGCGGGCTTTCCGGGCCGCCTGCCGGTTCGGCTCGCGGCATGATCGACCTCCAGGTCAACGGGGCGGGCGGCTTCGACCTGACCGATTCACCCGAGCGACTGTGGGACGTCGGCGCGGTCCTCGCGCGGTTCGGCTGCACGGCTTTCCTCCCGACGCTCGTCAGCCCGTCGTGGGCGACGGTCGACCGGGCACGGGCCGTCCTGGCCGCGGGCACGCCCGACGGCTACGCGGGCGCGACGCCGCTCGGCTGGCACGTCGAGGGGCCGTTCCTCTCGCCGAAGCGCAACGGCGCCCACAACCCCGCCATGCTCCAGGCGCCGGACGCGGGTGCCGTCGCCGACTGGTCGCCTGCGACCGGGGTCCGGATGGCAACGCTCGCGCCGGAGCTGCCGGGCGCGCTCGCGCTGGTCGAAGCACTCGTCGGGAACGGCGTCGTCGTCTCCGCGGGCCACAGCGCCGCGACCTTCGAGGAGGCCCGTCGCGGCTTCGATGCCGGCATCCGCGGTGTCACCCACCTGTTCAACGCGATGTCCCCGCTGGACCATCGTGACCCGGGGTTGCCCGGCGCCGCGCTCTCGGACGATCGCGTGACCGTGTGGCTCATCCCCGACGGGCTCCACGTGCATCCGGCGCTGGTGTCGATCGTACGGCGCGCGGTGAGCGCGCATCGTCTCGCGGTGGTCACGGATGCCATCGCGGCGCTCGGTGTCCCGCCCGGCCGGCACAGCCTCGCGGGCCGGTTGGTCGACTGCGACGAGACCTCGGCCCGACTGCCTGACGGCACGCTCGCCGGGAGCGTGATCGGGCTCGAGCAGGCAGTTCGGAACCTCGCGGCGTTCACGGGCTGCTCCATCGACGAGGCACGTCTTGCAGTCACGACCGTGCCCGAGCGCGTCCTCGCGCGGCTGGACCCGGGAGCCGCATGACCCTCCACGACGAGATCTTCGAGCAGCCGGAGGCGGCGCGGCGCCACCTCGGATCCTCGCGCGAGGCGCTCGCGGAGCTCGCGGCGGCCCACCGCGCCCGGCCGTTCCGATCCGTGGTGATCGCCGCCCGGGGGACGTCGGACCACGCCGCGATCTACGGCCAGTACCTGCTCGGCGTTCGGAACGGGCTCAACGTCGGCCTCGCGACGCCGTCGGTCGTGTCGATCTACGGCGCGGACCCGGACGTCCGCGACTCGCTCGTGATCGGCATCAGCCAGTCCGGCGCCTCGCCGGACATCGTCGGCGTGGTGGCCGCCGCGGCCCGACAGGGCGCACCGACGCTCGCGATCACGAACGACCCATCGAGCCCGCTCGCGGAGGTCGCGGCGCACGTCATCGACCTGGCGGCAGGACCGGAGCGCGCCATCGCTGCCACGAAGACGTACACGACGTCGCTGCTGGCGATCGCACGGCTTTCGCTGGCTCTCTCGCCGGATGCCGCGGCATCTGCGGCGCTGGATGCGGTGCCCGACGCGATGCGCGCGGCCCTGGGCCTGGAGCCGCGGGTGCGGGAGGTCGTCGACGGCCTCGGCTCGCTCGATCGATGCGTGATCGTGGGGCGCGGGTTCGAGTACGCCACGGCGCGCGAGTGGGCGCTGAAGCTCAAGGAGCTGGCGCAGGTCTTCGCCGACCCGTACTCATCGGCCGACTTCCGCCACGGCCCGATCGCGCTGGTCCAGCCGGGCATCCCGGCGCTGGTGCTGGCGCCCGCCGGCGCGACCGCGGAACAGATGGCAGAGCTCGTCGGTGACCTGGAGGCCCGCGATGTCGACACAGTCGTCCTCGCCGACGCGGGTCCGGCGCACGGCCACGGCCGCTGGCCCATCCAGCTGCCGACCGGGATTCCCGAGTGGCTGCGTCCGGTCGTGTCGATCGTGCCGGGCCAGCTCTTCGCCTATCACACGACGATCGCGCGCGGCCTCGACCCTGAGGCGCCGCGCTCGCTCACCAAGGTGACCCGCACGCTCTGAGCGAATCGCGGCTCCGGCCGTGGGATCGGGTGTGGGCTACAGCCCGCTGTAGGCGTGGAGGCCGTTGAACCAGAGCGAGCCCGACAGGGTCACGAGCACCATCACGAACCCGACGACCAGCAGCAACGCGGCCGGCCGGCCCGCCCATGCGCGCTGGTTGCGAGCGTGCAGGTAGATCGCGTAGACGAGCCACGTGACCAGCGCCGAGGTCTCCTTCGGATCCCAGCCCCAGTAGCGCGACCAGGCGATCGACGCCCACCACGAGCCGAGGATGATCATCGTCGCGAAGATCGGGAAGCCGATGATCACCGCGCGATACGCGACCGAATCCAGGACGCGGTGCGACGGCAGCCACGAGTAGCGATCCGTCCTGCCCTGGACGAGATACGCGATGCCGGCCGCGAACGAGGTCGCGAAGATTCCGTAGGAGAGCATCGCGAGCCCGACGTGGATGGTCAGCAGCGGCGGGTTCTGGAGGGCCGGGACGAGCTGGTTGATGTCATGCGGCAGCGACGACGCATACAGCGCGAGGAGCAACGACACCCCCACCGGAATGAACGCAATGGTCCGGATCGGGTAGCGGCGCGCGAGGACCAGGTAGCCGAACAGGATGGACGTCGAGAACGCAACCGAGAACTCGAACAGGTTCCCCCACGGACCGCGGCCGACGATGATCCCGCGGATCGTCATCGATGCCGCGAGCAGAACGAAGGCGCCGAGAGTGAGCCAGCGCGCAGCGCTCGAGAGCGGCGAGGGAGCGGCGTAGTCCGTCGGACCAGCGGCGGCGATGGCCGCCTGCGATTCCACGAACGAGCCCGACGCGACCCCGGCCCACGCTGGTTGCGGTGCGCGCGTCGCGTTGGCCACGGCGGCGCCGGCGGCCCGAATCCGTCGACCGTTGGCCAGCATCACCGCGTGGCCGATGGTTGCCGCGAACGCGAAGACCAGCACGATCGTGCCGACGGTGAAGAGTGCCTGTGCGATGCCTTCCATCCAAGGTTCTCCGGACGCTCGGCCGTTGGGTGCCGGTTCCCGAGGTGCGTGACCGCTACGCGGCCGCGGCGCCTCCGGGCGGCGGTCCGGCGGGTCGAAGGGCCGGAACCGTGTGGTTGATCTTGAGCACGAGCCCGCACGTGCCGCAGGTGTCGATCCAGGCGGCCCGCCCGGTGCCGCACTTGGGGCAGGTGACAGCGAGATCGCGGTGGCAGGCGTCGCACTTCGTGGCGCCCGACGGGTAGATGAGCTGGTCCGTCGTGCAGTACGGCTCACCGACCGGGTAGACAGGCTTGCCATCGACCAGCTCAGCCGGGCGCGGCTGTGGGTCTGCATACGGGATGCGCGATCGCGGTCGCCGCACGATGTAGATGACCCAGCCGAGCGCGAGCAGGCTGATGAGCGGCCCGACCACCCCGATGACGAGGAAGATCGGGAGCAGGTTGATCAGTGCCTTCCAGTCCGGGATGAGGATCGGCGTGAGGAAATCGATCACGTGCTGGAAGAGCTGGCCGATCGCGTCGAACATCGCGGGAGATCGTAGCGCGGTGTGGCACCCTCCGCCCATGCGCCTCGCCGCACGCGTCCTCGCCTGCGCAGTGCTCGTCGCCGCGTGCGGCACGCCCTCGCCGACCGTGGAGCCGGTGACCGAGCCGATCCCGACGACCGCCTCGACGCCGACCAACGCGCCGGCGACGGACTTCAGCTCGTCCGAGCTCTGTCCCGGCGGCACCGGGAACGTGTGCCGGCTCGCCGCAGGCGAGCACCATTCGCTCGGGTTCGGCGACGGGATCGCGTTCACTCTCCGCCACGGCTGGACCGTGCGGGCGAACGAGAGTGACGTCATTCTGCTCGAGCACGGCGACGTCACGGACCCCGTTGTCGTTGGGCTGATGACTGGCGCTCCCCGCATCCTCTCCTGGGACCCAGGCCCGACGCCGCTCGCGACGACGACTGCCGACGACGCCATCCGGCTGTTCGAATCCTTTCCGGATGGCTACGGGTCGCTCGCAGTCCAACGACGCACATCGAGGCCGCTCGCCGAGGGAACGGCCACGGTCTTCGATGTGTCGACGAACGAGAATCCGGTCCTGCTCTCATTCCCGGTGACCGAGCGGTGGTGGACCCTGCATAGTGGCCGGGACGCGCGCTTCATGTGGTCATGGTGGGCAGGGGCGCCATTCATCGTCACGCTGGAAACCGACTCGGGCGGCGTCGATGATCTCGACGCAACGGTGCAGCCGATCCTCGACAGCCTCGAGTTCGGCGACGAGGACTAGC
>DATFHO010000054.1:0-52443 GCA_035248345.1 Candidatus Limnocylindrales bacterium | reverse complement strand
GGGAGCAAGTTTTCGAACGGAGCGTCCCCGCTCCACCACCGAAGGGACCTGGTCGTGCTCGCACAACGCATGCGTGTCTGGTGGACCGCCTACAACACCGCCAACCTCCCCGCGGGGATGACGAAGCCGCCGGATGCGATCTCGAAGTGGATCGTCATCACGCGTGCCGCGGTGTTCTCCATGACCGCGACGTCGGGCCTGATCGGCGGCCTCCTCGCGATCGGCGCGTCGCGGCTCCTGGGCGGCTACACCGTCGATTACGGGCTGCTGCTGCTCGCGGTCGTCGGCCTCGTCGTCGCCCACGCGGCGAACAACATGATCAACGACTACTTCGACCTGGAGGGCGGGATCGACACGGACGACTACGTCCGTGCCCAGTACGCACCCCACCCGATCCTGTCGGGCTGGGTCACGAAGCGCCAGCTCGGCGCCGCGATCCTGCTCATGAACGCGATCGACCTCGCGATCATGCTGTTCCTGGTGAGCGTCCGCGGGCCGCTCGTCATCGCGTTCGCGCTCGGCGGCCTCTTCGTCTCCGTGTTCTACGTCGCGCCGCCCATCCGCCTCAAGCACATCGGGCTCGGCGAGCCCGGCGTGTTCGTCGTCTGGGGACCGCTGATGGTCGTCGGCACCTTCTTCGTGGCCACGGGCCAGATCCCCGGCTGGGCGTGGTTCGCCTCGCTTCCGTACGCGATCCTCGTGACGAGCGTCCTGTTCGGGAAGCACATCGACAAGATCGAGGCGGACACGAAGAAGGGCGTCCACACGATGCCGGTCCTGCTTGGCGAGAAGCACGCACGGCTCGTCGCGCAGCTGCTGATGATCTCGTTCTATCCGATCGTGCTGTTCGCGGCGGCGGTCGGCTGGATCGGCCCGTGGGTCGCGCTCGTCGTACTCGGCATCCCGCGGCTGCTCCAAGTAGTGAAGGTCTTCAGGCAGCCCCGGCCGAACGTGGCGCCGCACAGCTATGTCGGCTGGCCGCTCTGGTTCGTCGGTCAGGCGTTCATTCACACCCGGCGCGCGGGCGCACTCCTGATCGCCGGGCTCCTCCTCAACGCGTTCCTGCCCGTGAAGCTGCCCTGGCTCTAGCACCGGCGAGATGACGCCTCGGAGGCCCGCGGGCACCTTCGAGGGACCGCGCATTACCCGAGCGTCACCGGGGCATTACCGCGCCCAGCGACCCTGCCATCGCGATGGTGATGGCAGAGCACGAGGTCCGACGCGGTCCTGCATTCCCGACGAAGGGACTGACCGCCCGCGAATGTGAGGTGCTCCGGCTCGTCGAGCGCGGTCGGACCAATCCGGAGATTGCGCGCCGGATGGGCATCGGGCGGCCGACCGTCGCGCGCCATCTCTCGAATGCCATGGACAAGCTCGGCGCCGAGAGCCGTGCGCATGCCGTGGTGATCCACGGCGCGGTCCTGGCCACGTCGACACGCAGGGAGCCACCGCGTGATCGGGGCCTCGATGACGAAGGTCGAGCCATCCTCGCTCGTCTCGCGATCGGGCGATCCCTCGGGGCGATCGCGCGCGAGCTCCACCTCTCACGGCGGACCGCCGATCGCCGGCTTGCCGACGCGCGCGCAGCCCTCGGCGTCGAGCGCACCACGGAAGCCGTCGCACAGGCGCTCCGCCTGGGCTGGCTCGGCTGAATCGAACGCCCGGGAGGGTCGCTCCCGGGCGCTTCCCGTCCTGATTTGCGGTGGCAGGAAAGAACCCGCCACCGCTCGGCACGTCAGCCGCGGGCTTCGAACGTCCCCTTGAACGACGCGTTCTGGCTCGACGCGCCCGAGGCGAGCACAACGATGTTGGTCGGGCAGTCGAAGGAACCGCTCACCGATGTCGCATCCATCTTCATGTTTGCTGTCGTGCACTCCGAGCCCGACACCGTGATGTCCGCGCTCGTGAAGACGGCAGCGAACGTTCCGCTGGACCACGTGAGCGCGAGCGCGCCCTCGGTGCCCTCGGTTGCAACGAAATACACGACCGTCTCGTCGGTGCCGCCGAAATGGCTCAGGACGGGAGAGAACCCAAGGTCGGCGGACTTCGAGGCAGGCCCTGCGATGTCGATGTGCGCCTTGCCGTGGCTCGTATCGACCACGACACCGCCGTTGCCGCCGTTGCCGCCATTTCCCGCATCTGTCGCAGCGGGCTGCTGCGTGGCGCTGCCGCCGCCTCCGCCACCACCACCGGCCTGCGTGGCCGCCGGGCCCTGCGTCGCCGCACTGCCGCCGCACGCGGCGATGACGGCTCCGAGCACGAACGCGGCTCCGAGCCGCTGCGCGATCTGCATGACGTTCCTCCTTCGAGCGTTCGACGCTTCGACGAGGATGGGCAGGGCGCGTAATACGCCGGTCACGTCCGGGTAATGCGGTCCCGGGCTATGGACCCGGCGATCCTGGTCGCGGCCAGGTCGTCTCGAACACGAGCTCCAGCCCGTCGATCTCGTCCATCTGCTCGCCGACCTGCTGGAACCCGAACCCGCGCGCCAGCCGGAGCGATGGCTCGTTCGTCGGCGAGATCGAGGCGACGAAGCGCGTGACGCCGTGCTCGCGATAGGCCCAGTCGAACAGGGCGCCCGCCGCTTCGCGCGCGATGCCCTGCCGGCGATATGCAGGCTCGACCTTGTAGCCGATCTCGGCCCGGCCGAGCTCATCCGGCGGGCCGTGGAACCCGACGGAGCCGATGACGTGGCGACCGCCATCCGCATCGGTGATGACCATTGCTCGCCCGAGCCACGGCCGAATCGTCGGATCCTCGGCGAGCTGGGCGAGCCGGTAGCGAAGGAAGTCGCGCAGGTAGTCGGGCATGTCCTCGGGCACGGTCGCGCCGATCTCGGCCGCGGCCGCCGCCACGTCCGCGCGGGCGAGCGCCTGCATGAACGGAACCGTCATCGAGACGAGCTCGAGCCGCTCCGTTCGGATGGGCGGGACGAACTCGTCCAGGTCAGCCGCCGGTCAGTCCGCGCGCTGGCCGCGGTGGGCCAGGAACTCGAGCAGGTCCAGCTTCGTGACGACGCCCGCCGCCTTGCCGGCGGACACGGCGACGGCCGCCGGTGCGCCCCCCGACAGGAGCGCGAAAGCGTCGTCCAGCGACGCACCCAGGTCGATGGCCGGCAGGGGCCGGTCCATGATCTCGCCGACCGTCCGCTCGACGACCGCCGGATCCCGATACGCCCGGTCGAGGAGCGCCTTCTCGCTGACGGAGCCGATGATCCCCTCGACGTCGTCGCCCTCTGGCCGCTCCGAGACGGGCAGCTGGCTGATCCCGTAATGCTGCAGCTGGTCGATGGCCGAGCCAACCAGGTCGGTCGTCCGCGCGAGGACGACCGCGGGTCGGTCGCCATCGTGGTGTCGCGCCCCCAGCAGCTCCCGGACGCGAACGATGCTCCCGGCGCTCGCCATGAGGCCGTTGATCCGCATCCACTCGTCGTTGTAGAGCTTCGAGAGGTAGTTCCTGCCACCGTCCGGGAAGATCACGACCATGACCGTGTCCCGGGCCGCGTGGCCGTGCTCGCGCATGATCCGGCGCGCCTCGTCGAGCGCGGCGACGACGGCCGTGCCGCACGATTCGCCGGCGAGGATGCCTTCCTCGCGGGTCACGCGGCGGGCCATGGCGAACGCGTCGCGGTCGGAGACGCGGACCCATCGGTCGACCATCTTCTCGTCGTACGTGCCGGGGAAGAAGTCCTCGCCCACGCCCTCCGTGAGGTAGGGGCGCGCGGTGTCGCCCGAGAGCACGGACCCTTCGGGGTCGCCGCCGATCACCGTGATGTCGGGCTTCTTCGTCCTGAGATAGCGCGCCGTTCCGGTCACCGTGCCGCCAGTGCCGACGCTGGCCACGAAATGCGTGATCCGGCCCTCGGTCTGCTCCCAGATCTCGGGTCCGGTCGTCGCCTCGTGCGCCGACGGGTTCTCCTGGTTCCAGTACTGATCGGGCTTGAACGCGCCGGGGATGTCACGGGCGAGCCGCGCGGCGACGGAGTAGTAGCTCTCCGGCGACTCCGGCTCCACGTTTGTCGGGCAGAGCACGACCTGCGCGCCGTACGCGCGCAGCAGCGCCTGCTTCTCCGGGGACTGCTTGTCGGCCATCACGAAGATGCATCGATAGCCCTTGAGGGCCGCCGCGATGGCCAGACCGTGGCCCGTGTTCCCCGACGTCGGCTCGACGATCGTGCCGCCCGGCTTGAGGAGCCCGGCTCGCTCCGCCGCCTCGATCATCGGCAGGCCGATCCGGTCCTTGACCGAGCCGCCCGGGTTCATCGTTTCCAGCTTCGCGAGGATCAGCGGCTGGTCCTCGAGCGGCCCGAGGTCCCGGGCCGGGATCCGCGTGAGCCTGACGAGCGGCGTGTGGCCGACGAGGTCGAGGATGGACTCGGCGTACTGCATGCGCGGCGAGGATAGCGGCGCGGCCGACGAGGTCGCCGCTGTCGACGCGGTCGCCGCGGCCTGCGGCCCGCCCTTCGTCACGCCTCGTGCTCCAGCGGTCCCGCCCCGAGGAGCAGCCACGTTAGCCGCCGCCGAAGACGGCGGGGATGCGAAGGCGGATCGACGGTCTGCGGGTAGAGCTCCTCGACGACGGGTCCGATCCGCGCGGCGAGCGCGTCGGAAATGCGGCGCGCAAGCGCCAGCTCCTCGCGCGAGTCCTGTTCCGGGAGCCGTCCGTCCCAGCCGTCCCCGAGCAGCTCGCGCGCGGACGTCGCCGGCAGCACGCGCGACGCCATCCGGCGACCGAGGTAGAGCTCCTCGGTGCCTGCGATCGCGAGCGGCACGATCGGCGCGCCCGTGCGGAGAGCGATGAGCGCCGCGCCGGGACGGAACGGCCCAAGGTGACCGGCCGGGCCGTTCACGGTGCCTTCCGGCATCTGGACGAAGACCGCGCCCGCGTCGACGACGGCCTTGGCCGACCGGACATGGCCCTCGATGCCGACGCCGCCGCGCCACACCGGCAGCAACCCGCCGAGCCGATGGATGAGCGCCTCCCGCCAGCGCGATGTGAACGTCGATGGCCCGCTGCCGAGGAACCAGCAGCGCGGCTCGGTCGGGACCGCGTGCATGGCCACGAACGGATCCATCCAGCCACGGTGCGCCGCGGCGATCAGCAGGTAGCCGCCGCGCGGCAGGTGCGCCTGGCCCGAGGTCTCGATCCGGAACCGGAACACGCCGAACAGCAGGAACCGCGCCACGAGGCGAATGAGCCGGTACAGCAGGGACGCGCGCGACTCCGGGGCGCGGCCGAGCCAGTCGAGGCCTTCACGAGCCCCGCCGCGCGCTCGAGCGAGCGCCTCGGGCCGCAGGCGTGCGCGCGGGCGTTTCGGGCTCGACCCGGTCGAGCCGCGCGCGGTCGGGCCGGGCGCAGTCGCGCCCGGAGGCCTAGCTGGACTGCTCGCGTCGGGCGGCGTCGTAGTCGGCGAAGGGGTCGTCATCGTCGTCGTCATCATCGCCCGCTGCGTCAGCGCCGCCGGCGCCACCCGGGGCGCCCGGGCCGTCCGCGGGCACGAAGGCGGGCAGCGGCTCGAGGACCGGCGCGTGCTGCAGCCGTCGGAGGACGAGGATGCCGAACCCGAGGACCACGAACGCGAGCCCGAAGATCTGCGCGGTCGGGATGTCCGCGAGCCGCCAGTTGTTGATGCGCAGGAACTCGATCATGAACCGGACGAAGCCGATCCAGATGAACATGATCGCGGCGAGGTCGCCAACCCTCAGCGCCGGCCGACGCCTGCTCGCGAGCCACAGCAGCACGGCAGCGCCGAGCAGGCCCGACAGCGACTCATACAGGAACAGTGGATGGAAGTGCGTGGTCTCCACCGGGAACTGCGCGCACGGATACTCCACGACGCGGTGGGCACAGTCGATCGCGAGGCCCCACGGAAGGTTCGTCGGCGGGCCGTACAGCTCCTGGTTGAAGAAGTTGCCCACCCGGCCCGCGGCCTGCATGAAGAAGATGCCGGTCGCGGCGATGTCGGCCCAGTGCCACGCCGGGAGGTGCCACCGCCGGACGAGATATGCCAGCGCGAGCCCGCCCGTGATGAACCCACCGAAGATCCCGAGGCCGCTGTAGGGCGGCAGGATGATCTTCAGCGGGTCGCTCGCGTACAGCTGCCACTGGTCGATCACGTGGTACAGCCGGCCACCGATGAGCGCCGCGACCGCGATGATGATCATGCCGTTGCTGATCACCCGCGTGTCCTGGCCGAACACGCGCGCCTGCCGCGTGATGGCCCAGTAGGCGGCGGCCAGGCCCACCGCATACGCGATCCCGTACCAGTACAGGGAGAACGGGCCGACCTGCAGTGCGACCGAGCTCGGCATCCAGTCGATCATTCGGCCGGAGTGTAGGCGGAGTTTCGCCCTATCCTTCCGCCCGATGGCAGAGTTCCAGTGGTGGCTGCTCCTGGTCGGCCTCGTCGCGGGCGGCGGGCTCGTCGCGATCGTGTCGATGGACTCGCGGCGGCGCGAGGAAGACCTCGCGGACGCGGAGCGTCGGGCCGAGGCGACCTGGATCGCGGATCGCCTTTACGCCCAGGATCCAACCCTGGACCCGGATACCGTCGAGGCCGTGCTGCGCGTCCATCGTGAGTACCTGTCGCTGCCCGCGCCGGACCGGCTGAACATCGACGGGCAGCCGCACCATCTCGATGGCCGGCCGATGGCGCCGGCGTACGACGCGGCGCCCTTCGGGTCCGCCTCGTACGAACCCGAGGATCTAGGCGGCGGCGACGCCGATGAGGTTGCCGACGACGTAGGTGACGATCGCGGCCGCGGCGCCGATCAGGACCTGCCGCCCGCCTGAGAACAGCAGGCTCCGGCCGGTGAGGAGGCTCACGCCGGCCCCGACGGCGAACAGCGCCGCGACGGACAGGGCGATCGAGAGCCAGAAGGCGACGCTTCCCGTTGCGAGCAGGTACGGAACCACCGGGATCGCCGCGCCGACGCCGAAGGCGACGAATGACCCCGCGGCGGCTCCCCACGCAGACCCCAGCTCGTCGGGATCCAGCCCCAGCTCCTCGCGGATCAGCGTATCGAGGGCGTGCTGCGGGTCCCGGAACATCCGCGCGGCAATCGTGTTCGCCTCCTCCTCGGTGAAGCCCTTCGCGCGGTAGACGAGGGCGAGCTCTGCTTGCTCCTCCTCGGGCATCGCATCGAGCTCCGCGCGCTCGAGGGCGATCTGGCGCTCGAACAGCTCGCGCTGCGACTGCATCGAGATGTATTCGCCCGCGGCCATCGAGAACGAGCCGGCGAGGAGGCCGGCAATACCCGCGAGCAGGACGAACGAGCCTTCGCCGCCGGACGCGCCGGCGATGCCCATCACGAGTGCGAGGTTGGACACGAGCCCATCCGATACGCCGAAGATGACGGCGCGGAGCGTCCCCGAGCGGCCGGCGCGGTGCCAGCGCTCGCGATCAGCGATATCGGTGGGGCGGCGGACCGGGTGCGCCGCCGAGGGATGGCCGGCTGCGGTCGCCTGTGAGCTCAGGCGCTGCCAGATCGCTGCGTGCTCGCGCTCGTCCGCGGCGATTGCCTCCACCTCGGGCGCGGCCTGTGCGTTGTACGTCTCCTCCTCGTCGCCCTCGAGCGCCTGGACGAGATCGCGGACCGCGTGCGTCCCGAACATCCGGGCGAGCACGAGGATCGTGCGGATGCGCATTCGCGGCCGCGTGTCGGCAGCCGGGACGGTGGCGCCGAGCTCGCGCAGCTTCGTGGCCCAGACCTCGGCGTGACGCCGCTCGTTGCCGGCGATCGTCCGGAACGCGTCGGCGCGTCGCGCGTCCTTCTCGATCGAGGCGAGGCCGTCGTAGAGCACGATCGCGTCGCGCTCGAGCTTGAGGTTTTCGAGGCTCTGGGCGACGTCGATCGGGGCCATCACTGAATCGTAGCCGCCGTCGGATTCGCCGCCAGCGCCGTTCGGCCCCTTCGGCCCGTCCCTACAATCCGGCGCGATGGCCGCCACTCCTCCGCTGCGCTGGTTCGGCGCCGCCGACGTCGTCGCGTCGATGCCGCCGCTGGAGGAGCGCCTGCAACTCGCGGAGAAGACGATGGTCGCGCTGGCGACCCCGGATGCGAGCCAGCTCCCGCCCAAGATCGCGATCCACCCACGTCCGACGGACTCGTTCGTCCACGCGATGCCCGCGCACCTGCGCGACGAGACGCCCGATGGCGACCTCGTGGGCATGAAGTGGGTCGCGGGCTACGCCACGAACAACGCCCTCGGGCTGCCGGGCATCTCTGCGGTGGTCGTGCTCAATGATCCCGAGACGGGCCTGCCGGTCGCGATGCTCGACGGCGCGCCGATCACCGCGGAGCGAACCGCCGCGGTCTCCGGTGTCGCCGTGCGGCGGTTCGGGCCCCAGGCCGCGCCCGGAGGCTGGCCGAACGGATCGCCGGTCCATGTCGCGATCATCGGCGCGGGCGTGCAGGGCCACAGCCATCTCCCGATGTTCGGTGGCGTGCTGCCCGGCTGCACGCTCCACCTGTTCGATCGCGATCCGGCACGGGCGGCCGCGCTCGCCGGGGCGGCGCGGGTCACGCAGGGGGTCGGCGAGACCCTCGTCCACCACGCGGCTCGCGAGGCGATCGAGGCCGCCGACGTCGTCCTCACCGCGGCGTCGTTCGGGCCGGCGAGCGAGCGCCAGCAGATGACCAACGCATGGCTCAGACCGGGCGCGACCGTGATCCCGATCGACTACGCCACGTACTGCAACGCGGAGGTGCCCCGCCAGGCGGCGCTGTTCCTCGTCGACCAGCGCGAGCAGTACGTCGCGAACCGCGAAGCAGGCAACTTCGACAACTATCCCGACCCGATGGCCACGATCGGCGAGGCCATCCTCGCGGGCACGGCGCGACCCGCGGGCCGCGTGGTCGTGACCCATCTCGGCGTCGGGCTTGCCGATCTCGTCTTCGCCGACGCCATCGTCCGTGCCGCCGTCGCGGCCGGACGCGGCGCGCTCCTCGCCCGCTAGCACCAGGAGGTCGCCCGTGCGCCGCGCCGTCCGGTTCGTCTCGGGGCTGGTCCAGCTCGTCGTCGTCGTGCTCATCCTCGCGATCATCGCGCTGGTCGTCATGGGCGCGATCCTCACCCAGCGCGGCTGGCCGCAGACCACCGGCACGATCGTGATGGACGGCATGCACCACCCCGTGACCATCGTCCGCGACGGCGCCGGGATCATCCAGATCACCGCGGACGACCGCCACGACCTGTTCATGGCCCAGGGCTACGTCCATGCCCAGGAGCGCATGTGGCAGATGGAGATCTCGCGCCGGATCGGCGCGGGACGGTTGTCGGAGCTGTTCGGGGCCGGCCAGGTCGACAAGGACACGTATATCCGGACGCTCGGCTGGCGTCAGGCCGCGCAGAAGGACCTCGACGCGATGTCGACGGACTCGAAGGCGATCCTGCAGGCCTACAGCGACGGCGTGAACGCGTGGATCACCGAGCACGACGGCAAGCTCTCGACGCCGTTCGTCGTCGCCGGGCTCAAGGCAGGCATCGGCGGGATCGGCGGCTACTCGCTCGAGCCGTGGACGCCGCTCGACACCGCGACCTGGCAGAAGGTCCAGGCGTGGTCGCTCGGCGGCAACGTCGATTCGGAGATCTTCCGGTTCCTCGCCGACGCGAAGCTCGGCGACCCGAAGAAGACCGACGAGCTGTTCCCACCGTACGACCCGAGCATGCCGGTCATCACCGCGACCGGCGCCATCGGCGATGGCGGCGCGAACCCGGGCCCCGGCGAGCCAGGACCGGATGTTCCAGGCGCATCGCCGGGCGCATCACCCGGTGCCTCACCGGGCGCGACGTCGTCCGCGGGGTCCCCCGGTGACCTCACCGCGCTCGCGGACCTCGCCCGTCTCGGCGATTCGATCAGCGCGATCGCCGGCTTCGACATGGGCGGCGGCCTCGCCGGCGAGCACGGTGTCGGCTCGAACAACTGGGTCGTCGCGGGCTCGAAGACGCAGAGCGGCAAGCCGCTGCTCGCGAACGACCCGCACCTCGGCTTCGGAATGCCGTCGGTCTGGATCATCAACGGGCTCCACTGCCGCGTCGTCTCCGAGAGCTGCCCGTGGGACGTGGTCGGCGTGACCTTCCCGGGCGCCCCCGCGGTCGTGCTGGGGCACAACGCGCACATCGCCTGGGGTGCCACGAACGTCAACCCGGACACGGAGGATCTGTACCGCGAGACGCCCGACCCGTCCGATCCCAAGGGCCACTACCTGTACAAGGGCTCGCCGGCGCCGTACCAGGTGCGGCACGAGACGATCAAGGTCGCGGGCGGCCCGGACGTGGAGATCGACATTCGATCGACGATCCATGGGCCGGTCCTCAGCGACGTCGATTCGCGCCTCAAGGCCTCGCCGGAAGCCCCGGTCCTGGCGCTCAAATGGACGACGACATCCGAGGCGGACCTCGCGCTCGAGACGTTCTTCAAGATCGACCTCGCGTCGAACTTCGACGAGTTCCACAAGGCCTTCGAGGGCTATGGCTCGCCGAGCCAGAACTTCATCTACGCCGACGTCGACGGCCACATCGGCTACGTCCTGCCGGGCCTCATCCCCATCCGCGCAGACGGTTGCGAGGGGCACCTCGGCTGCCTGCCCGAGGTTGGCGGCGAGCGCGTCCGCAATGGCGCGTCGGGCCTCGAAGAATGGACGGGCTACATCCCGACGGACAAGCTGCCCTGGCAGCTCGATCCGGCCGCGGGGATGATCGTCAGCGCCAACAACGAAGCAGTTGACGCAAGCTACCCGCACTTCATCGGCAACGAGTGGGATCCCGGCTACCGCGCCGCGCGGATCACGGAGCTGTTGAGCAGCGCGCCGGCGAAGCTCACGACCGACGACTTCCGGAAGATCCAGATGGACACCGAGGTCATGCGCGGCAAGCGCTTCGTGCTCGACCTCGCCTCCATCGGGCCAAAGCTGGCGACCGAGGACGGCAAGGTGCTGTGGAGCAACCTCCTGAACTGGGATTACCAGTGCCCGGTGGGCTCCACGGGCTGCGCGGCGTTTGCGCCGATCGAGGTCGCGCTCCAGCGGGCGATCTTCGACGACGAGCTCGGGCCGCTCGCACGCGAGTGGGTCGGCTCGACGATGGCGTGGGAAGCCCTGCACAACGTCCTTGCCAACCGCGACAGCGCGTGGTGGAAGGACGCGACGCCCGGCGCGGCCCCACTCTCCGCCGCGGAGGTCGCCGGCAGGGCGATCGATGGCGTCGCCGCGGACATGCGCAAGGCGTTCGGAGATCCTGCGAACTGGACGTGGGGCAAGCTCCACACCGTGGCGTTCAAGGAGCAGACCCTCGGCTCATCCGGAATCGCGCCGCTCGAGTGGTATTTCGACGCATCGGCCCGACCCGTTGCCGGTGCCGACGGCGCGATCCAGAACAACTACTACCAGGTCTCGCGCGCCTACCCGGACCCGAATGACCCGGACTACGTCCCGCTCGGCGTCGCGGATCTCTTCAGCGTCACGAACGGGCCGTCGTACCGTCTCGCGATCGACATGAACGACCTCGACGGCGCCACCGTCGTGATCACGACCGGCCAGAGCGGCAACCCGTTCGACGGGCACTACGGCGACATGATCCCGTTGTGGGCGAGCGGCGGCACCGTGCCGCTGCCGTTCTCTTCGTCCCTCGTCGCTGCCAGCGCCTCGCAGACCCTGACGCTCAGCCCGCCGTAGCGCGGCTCGGCGTGCGGGCTACTCGTTGACCTCGAGGGGCCCTTCCGGGACCTCGATCAGCACACGGCCGTCGTCGATCACGACGGGATAGGCCGCCAGCGGGATCTCGGCGGGCGGATCGAGCGCCTCGCCGTCGCCCAGATCGAAGCGAGACAGGTGCAGCGCGCAGGTCAGGGTCCCGGCCGGCCGGCCATTCGCGCCCGTGGAGCCGCCGGCCGTCAGGAAGCCCTTGTCGAGCTCGAAGTACTCGTGCGTGCAGATCCCCTGGAATGCCCGTATCTCACCGCCGGAGTTGATGACGACGACCTGGTCCGTGCCGTCGACGAAGGCCATCTTCATCGTCCCGTCGGGGACCTCGTCGATGGCCATGAGATCGATGCGGCGCAGTGCGGTCATCGGGCGCTGGGGTCACGCGGCGTGAAGGTCACGCGGCGCTGGCCGCCTCCGCGGTGCCCGCGTCCCACTTCGCATCGAGGAGATCCCGGAGCCGCGCACGCGCCGTCTCGAGCGGCACGCGCGCGACCACCGGCTCGAGGAAGCCGAGGACGATGAACTTGCGCGCCTCGTCGGGCGGGATCCCACGACTCTCGAGGTAGAACAGCTGGGTCGGGTCGATCGGCCCGACCGACGACGAGTGGGCAGCGCGCCGGCAGTCCGGCTGGTCGATCTCGAGCGACGGGATCGCGACCGCGCGCGCCGCGCGCGACAGGTTCATCCCGAACTCGCCGAGGTACGAATCCGTGCCGACGGCCGACTTCTCGATGTCGATGAGGCCCTTCATGAAGCTCTTCGAGCGATCGAGCAGCGCGCCCTTGGACAGCAGGTTGCCGGTGGTGTCGCGGCCGATGTGCCGCGTGTATGACGTCAGGTCGAACAGCTGGTCGTCCGACGCGAACACGATCTCGACCTGCTCGACGGTGCTGCGATCGCCTTCGAGCCGGTTGTCCACCCGCGAGCGCACGACCTTGCCGCCCAGCTGCGCCAGCGCCCAGTGCAACGTCGCGCCCTCGCCGATCTTTGCGAACCGATGCTGGAAGGCGACCTGGCCCGCGCCGAACTCCTGGATCGAGGCAAGCTCGAGCCTCGCGTCCTTGCCGAGGAGGACCTCCGTCGTGCCATGGAAGAAGCCCTGCGGGACGGTCTCGCCCTCGGCGCACTCCACCTGGGGGCCGCATGGGACGAGCTCCTCGACGAGCTGGGCCGACGCGCCGTCGCCGAGCGTGATGATCGTGCGCGTCACGAGGGCTCGGCCGGGCGCGGCGGAGGGCCAGCGCAGCACGATCGGCTCGTCAACCACGGTGCCGGTGTCGATCTCGACGTGGCGGCCGTGACTCCAGAACCCACGCGCGAGCTGCGCGAGCTTGTCGTCGGCCGGCAGCGTGGCGCCGCCCTCGTGGAGGCGCCGGAAGCCGTCTGGATCGCGCTCAAGCCACTGCGCCATCGTCTCGACGTGGACGCCAGCGGGGAGCCCTGCTGCCTGCATGGCGCGCAGGTCGTCACCGAGGCCGGGCGGCCCATCGAGGACGTAGGGGTCCACGTCGTCGAGCTTCGCCGCGCGAAGATCGATGTACGGGGTGTACAGGTTGTTCGCCTCGACCGGGAGCGCGTCGAAGGCGTCGGCGGCCGCATGGCGTTCGGCGAGAAGCCATGCCGGCTCCTTCCGCTCCGCCGCCAGGGTCTCGGCGAGCGCGCGATCGGCGAAGGAGAACGGGAGGTCGGCCGGGCCGCGGCGCGCGGGCCGCGGTGGTCGCGCGGGTGCGGTGGACAGGGAGGTCGGTGTCTGGGTCACCCGCGAATCGTACCGGCGAACGGGAAATGGCCGCGGCACGACGGCCGCACGGAGTTATCCACAGTCGAATGCGGAATCGGCGAGACAGGCCGTCCGGGCGCTGCTAGCGTGCGATTCGCTCGAGAGGGCTTGGACATCTAGTGATCCGGTCCCGTGCTTGCATGGGACAGGGAGCATCTAGTGACCGGGTTCTCTCGGGCGTTTTGTTCGCGTACCGGGCGGGCAACGCTGCCCCAGCACGACCCGTGCCTCGCCGCTGCAACGTGGCTGGTACGTACGTCCGGCGGGCGTCGAGACGGGTGCAGCGGCCGCGGAGCGATGATTCTCCTGCTCGAACGACTTCGAACATCTAGTGATTCGGCCTGTGTTTACATGGGCAGGAAGCATCTAGTGATCGGGGCCGTTCGGGCGTTTTGATTCCCGGCCGTCGGGCACCGTCCCCGCTTTCGTCACCGCCCTCGGAGTGCGTCGGCCGCAGCGGCATAGCCCGGGTATCTCGGCCGCGTCGCCGGCGTGATCGCGCCGAGCCGATACGGCGCACGAACACCGGGCGCCGGGTCGAGCAGCACCAGCGAGCTTGTGACGCCAGCCGCGGCCGGGATTCGACCTTCCCACCAAGCGCGCATCGGCTCGATGCCCTCGGCGCACGCCGCGGCGAACGTCGCCTCGTGCTTCCGCACGACGTGCAGCACCTCACTGCTCCAAAGCGCAGCGATCACGTGGGTCTGGGATCGCCAACCAGGTCTGACGCCGAGTCGATCGGCCAGCACCCGGCCCAGGTACACGCGCTTGGAGGCATATGCGCCGAGCGACTCCTGGACGTTCGGGAATTGGGTCCGGTTCTCGATGTGCAGCAGCGCCCGCGCGCCCACGTCCCATGCAGCCAGGTCCGCGCGCCCCGCGAACTGATAGTGCTGGTACGGCTCGTCGATGGCGACCTTGAACCCGAAACCGCTCAGCCGCGCGGCTTCGATCTCGCCCATCGCGGCGTGAACGATATCTGTTGTGGGCCGATGGTTCGCGGCGCCGCGCTGGCGTTCAGACCCGTGGAGCTCCGGGACGAGGTCGAGCGCGGTCATCAGCCGCGCATAGGACTCGAGCGACGCAGGTGCACCGGCCTCGATCTGTGCGAGATGGGCGTCGGACAGTCCCGCCCGCGCCGCGAGCTTTGCGAGGGACCACTGCCGGCGGCGGCGCTCAGCTCGAATCTCCTGGCCCGCCGTGGCGGCCATGCGGGTCAGGGCACGGATAGCCGCCATCGACGCTGCTGCGAGATGCAACCTTGTCGACATTCCATTTGAAGTAGACACCCCGGCGGTTTGCGCTCGCTTATCGCCGCGTCGCGACGCGGTAGAACCCCCTTGACGGTCCACGATGAGCTGGGATCAGCGTCGTGGCCAGGCCGTCTGAGCTGGATCGTCCGCACTCGCCTTGGAAAAGCAGTCGCTACCGAGGTCCAGGGCCGCGCACCTGTCTACTTGAAATGGAGAACGGACGAGGTGGGCGGCCCGCCTCGCTGTGGCGCGGACTGCGGGCCGCACGAGGCGGCCCGGACCTAGCCCAGCGAGCCTTCCATCTCGAGCTTCACCAGGCGGTTGAACTCGATGGCGTACTCCATCGGGAGCTCCTTGGTGAAGACCTCGAGGAAGCCCTGGATCACGAGGTTCTGCGCCTCGTTCTCCGTGAGGCCGCGGGACATCAGGTAGAAGATCTGGTCCGCCGAGATCTTCCCGACGGTGGCCTCGTGGGTCATCGTCGTGTCGTCTTCCTGGATGTCGATGTACGGATACGTGTCCGAGCGCGACTCGTCATCGAGCATCAGGGCGTCGCATCGAACGGATGCCACGACACCCGTCGCGCCCGGCGCGACCTTGAGATGGCCGCGGTACGTTGCGCGCCCACCGTCCTTCGACACGGACTTCGAGACGATGCGTGACGTCGTGTTCGGCGCGAGGTGGATCGCCTTCGCGCCCGTGTCCTGGTGCTGGCCCTTGCCGGCAACCGCGACCGAGATCACCTCGGCCTTCGCACCCTCGCCGCGCAGGTAGATCGACGGGAACTTCACCGTCTTGCGCGAGCCCGTGTTCGCGTCGACCCACTCGACCGTCGAGTGCTCGTACGCGTGGGCGCGCTTGGTCACGAGGTTGTAGACGTCGTTCGACCAGTTCTGGATGGTCGTGTAGCGGACCTTCGAGTGCGGCAGCGCGACGACCTCGACGACAGCGGCGTGGAGGGAGTCGGTCGCGTAGATCGGAGCGGTGCAGCCCTCGATGTAGTGGACCTTGGCACCCTCGTCGACCACGATCAGGGTTCGCTCGAACTGGCCCGTGTTCTCTCCGTTGATGCGGAAATACGCCTGCAGCGGCAGCGGAACCTCGACGCCCTTCGGGACATACACGAACGAGCCGCCCGACCAGACCGCGGTGTTCAGCGCCGAGAACTTGTTGTCCTCCGCCGGCACGACGGTCCCGAAGTACTTGCGGACGATCTCCGGGTACTCCTTGAGGCCCTGGTCCATGCCCATGAACACGACGCCGAGCTTCGAGAGCTCCTCGCGAACGGAGTGGTAGACGACCTCGGAGTCGTACTGGGCGCCGACGCCGGCGAGGAACTTCCGCTCCGCCTCCGGGATGCCGAGCTTCTCGAACGTCGCCTTGATCTGCTCGGGGACGTCGTCCCAGGACTTCTCTTCGCGCTCGGAAGGCTTGCGGTAATAGACGATCTTGTCGAAGTCGATCCGATCGAGGCCGTCGGTCCACACCGGCATCGGGCGCTTCTCGAAGTGCTCGAATGCGCGCAGTCGTAGCGCGAGCATCCAGTCCGGCTCTGCCTTGAGCGCGCTGATCTCCTCGACGGTCTCGCGCGTGAGGCCGCGCTTCGTCTCCTTGAGGTAGACGATGTCGTCGTGGAACGCGTACTGGTCGCGTCGGTCGCTGACGAGCTCGCGGGTGGTCGGTGTGGTCAAGGTCGATCGGTCCTCGGGGTCAATCCGGGCTACTGGTAATCCCAAGTGGAATTATCGGGATTGATGCTCCGAGCGTCAACGACCGGCAGGTGGGCGGCGGTCCGGTTGGGATCGTGCAGGTCTGGTGCGGTCCAGCCGAGTACTGACGGGAGCGGTCCGGGAGGACCACGTGGTCATGGGTCCGGGTGCCTGCGGACCCTAGCGTCCGGATCGACAACGCCAAACCCGGGGTGACCCGGGGACGGAAAGCCACGGGGCTGGGCCGCAGCGGGGGCGGCGGGCCAGTCAGCCGGGTTGCCGGGACCACGAAATGAGCGGCAGGCGCTGGCCGCGGATTCGTGTTCGCTCGAGGCTGCCCGGCCGATAGGAGAGGTCGGAGTGCAGCGCATCAGGAACTACGGGCGCATTGACGGCATGCGCCAGGCCCATGAACAGCTCCCCGCAGCGCGCGGAGAGCACGCACCGCGCGCACAACGCGTGAGCTCGCGTCATCGCAATCGCCCGTCGCGGGCGATGGGCGTTGCGTGGTCGCTCGCGATCGGCCTGCTCGCCGCGGCGATGCTTCCCCCGCTCTCCGCAGCCGCGACGGCCCCGAAGATCTCGGCATCCCCTACCTCGGTCGCCGCCGGCAGCTCCGTCAGCGTCGTCGGCTCCGGGTTCGCGAAGGGCCAGCGCGGAACGATCACGCTCGACGCCAACACCGGCGCGAGCTTCAAGGCCAACGCGAAGGGCACCTTCTCGCTCAACCTGTCGGTGCCGAAGGGCTCGTCTGCCGGAGGCCACGTCGTCGACGCGCGCGCGGCGAACTCCTCCATCATCGCGAGCAGCACGATCACCGTCGTTGCCGCATCGCCGACGCCGGCCCCGACCGCGACCCCCGCGCCGACGGCAACTCCCGTGCCGACCGCCACGCCGAAGCCGACGGCGGCTCCCACCTCGACGCCCACCCCCACGCCCACACCAGCGCCGACGTCACCCTCCGATCCGATGACGGCGTTCGTGCGAGCCAACGGGACGTCGCTGACGTTGAACGGCGCGCCGTACCGGTTCGTCGGGCTGAACATCTACAACGCGAACAGCCGCGACAACTGCTGGTACCCGCTCGGGTACGGCAACTCGGCCTTCGGTGACGCCCTTGCGGCTGTCGGGCCCGACCAGAACGCAATGCGCGCGTGGTTCTACCAGGGCCTCGCGACGTCTGGGGGCGTGCGCGACTGGTCAGCCTTCGATCACACCATCGCGGTCGCGAAGGCCGCGCACGTCCGGATCATCGCCACGCTCGCCGACCAGTGGGGCAGCTGCGACAGCGGGCCGGGATCCGCCGTCTACAAGGGCGAGTCCTGGTACACGTCCGGCTACCGCTCGACGGTCGTCGCCGGCAACACCAAGACCTATCGCGAGTGGGTCGCCGAGGTCGTCAACCGCTATCGGAACGAACCGACCATCCTCGCATGGCAGCTGATGAACGAAGCCGAGATCAAGCCCGACCTGAGCTCGACGTGTTCGGCGAACGGCGCGTCAACACTGCGGTCGTGGGCTGCGGATGTCTCGGGCCTCGTCAAGTCGATCGACACGAACCACCTCGTGAGCCTGGGCACGCTCGGTGGCGGTCAGTGCGCCACGCAGGGCGCCGACTACCAGTGGGTCCATGACCTGCCCGGCATCGACCTGTGCGAGTACCACGACTACCTGCCCGGGGCCATGCCGGGCGACCAGTGGAACGGGCTCCAGGTTCGCCTGAACCAGTGCGCCCTGCTCGGCAAGCCGACCTTCGTCGGCGAGACGGGCCAGCAGGGCATGACGCTCTCACAGCGAGCGCTCGTGTTCGGCGCGAAGTTCGACACGCAGTTCGCAGCCGGCGTGTCCGGCGAGCTGGTCTGGGCGCTCCGGATCGACTCGCAGGGCGGCTCGTCGACGACGAGCTACGACGTCGGTCCGTCCGACCCGGTGATCAAGCTGTTCGGGGGCTACTGAGCCTCGGTCGAGACCAGCCGATAGAGGGTCCAGCTCGAGCTGGTGCCGAGCGCCGGGAACTGCCGCTCGACGGTGACGAAGTCCGCCTCGACATCGAGATGGGGGTACGCGTGGTTGATCGCGTCGATCTGGCCGTGCCCCTCGATCGACGGCACGAGCAGGTAGCGAACGCCGAAGGTTCCCGGATCCGCCAGGACCTGCTTGAAGTCGCGATCGGTCGTCGCGACGAACTGGTCCGGGTTGTCCGAGAAGACGACGATCGGGAAGGCGCTGAACACGTCGACGAGGACAGAGCCGCTCGGCAGGCGGAGGCTGTCCAGGTAGGCCGCGATCGAAGCTTCGCTTGCGAAGGTCCGCACTGCCGCGCCTGGACGATCGGGCTGGCCGGCCTTCGGCCCGAGCAGCGCTCCGACGTCGCGTGATTCTTCCACGGCAACCGCAGGCGTCAGCATCCCGGCACCGGTCACCGGCACGGAGATGATCGCGGCGAGCGCGATCACGCCCGCCATCGCCGCACGGAAAGCGGCGCTGCGCCGCAGGCGCGGACGCACGGCGGGGTCCGCCATCGCCGGTTTGGTTCCGGAGGGCGCCACGGCGATCCCGAGCACGAGCAACGCGAGCGGGATCACGAGGATGAAGTACCGCAGCCAGGGCGCGAGCACGTGGACGACGTACGCGAGGACCATGAACCCGAGCATCGGGGTCAGCACGGCGCCCACCGCGAGGACGCGGAAGTCGCGCCGGATCGCGATGCGCCCGAGGCCCAGCAGGAGCGCGAGCGGCGCGGCGGCACTGAGCGCGGCGAGCCGCAGCACCGTCAGCTCCAGGGACGGCAAAAGGGGCAATCCGATCTCGTTGGCGCCCTGCTCGGCCCAGACGCGCATCTGGTTGCTGTTGCCGTAGTCCGAGGTGAACTGCGTGAACGGCGAGCCGACGATGAGCCAGCTCGCAACCGCCCACGCCACGAACACCATCACGAACGGCGTCAGCGCCACCGCGATGTCCCCGGCAGCGTGGGCGAGGCGCGATCGGCGTGAACCGTCGAGGCGGGCCAGCGACAGCAGCACGATGAACAGCGCGACGCCGACCGCGGATGCCGCGGCCTCGTAGCGGGTCAGGTAGCCACCGGCGATCCCGAGACCGGCGCCGACGAGGCTACCCGTCGATGCCGTAGCCGCGTACCGCAGGAGATACCGGCAGGTCAGGATTGCGAAGAACAGCGTCGGGCCTTCGCTCGTCCCGATGGCGCCGTAATAGACGATCATCGGGTTGAGGGCGAAGGCGAGGACGAGCACCAGCCGCAGGCCGCGATGCACGCCTAGGTCCGCCAGCGTGCCATTCAGCGCCGAAACTGCGAGTGCCATGAACGTCGCGGACATCACGACGGCGGCAAAGCCGGCCTGGGTCATCGCCGGGAAGAGCACCTTCAGCGGTACCAGCACGAGCTCGAAGAGCGATGGGAGCGGCATCCAGACGAAGCCGATCGCGGCGAGGTGCGGATCGCGGCTGAACAGCACGTAGTACGCGTTCGCGACCCGGCTGTAAGCGTCGCCGTGGAACGCGTGGAGGACCAGCGCGAGGTACGAGCCGAGCGCGATGTACAGCACGAAGCTCGACGCCGTCAGCAGGCTGATGCGCGGCAGCGGGATTGCAATCCTCGGGGCGTCCGCCGGCCTCGAGCGTGCGCGCGGGAAGGCGATCGCGCTCATGCGGCCGGCCGCTCAGCGTCGGGGAGTGCGCTCGGCACCGGCGGGACACGTGGCCGGTCGAGGCCGTGTGCGGTCTTCTCCCAGAACGACGGGCTGGTCACCAGCTGGATCGCGGCCTTGAGCGCCGCGATGGACATCATGACCCAGTAGATCGGCACGAGCAGCGATGCCAGCACGAGCCCCGGCCGGTTCGTCAGTCGCGCACTCACCAGCGTCGTGTAGAAGAACGTCGCGTTGCCGAGGAGCAGGCACAGGGACGCGAGGTAGTACAGCCACCACGGGAACAGCGCGGCGATGAACGCCGGCGCCGCGAGGAACCAGAGCAGCGTCATCACCCAGAACAGCGGGTTGATGAGCGCCAGCAGCGGCGTTCCGCCCACGAACAGGCTGAAGCCGACGAACCCGCGGACGCCCAGGTCCCGGAGCAGCGCGCGCGGGCTGCGCATGTGCACGAGCCACGTCTGGAGGTAGCCCTTGTACCAGCGGGAGCGCTGCTTCTGCCAGTTGATGAAGTCGCTATTGGCCTCCTCGAAGGTCTCGGAGTCCAGGATCTCCGTACGCAGGCCGTGGCGGTGCAACCGGATGCCGAGGTCCGCGTCTTCGGTGACGTTGTACGGATCCCAGCCGCCAAGCTGCACGAGGATGTCGCGCCGGAAGTGGTTGGACGTCCCGCCGAGCGGCACCGGGGCGCGCCTCGCAACGAGCCCCGGCAGGAGCTGGCTGAACCACATCGCATACTCCGTCGCGAACCACCGCGTCAGCAGGTTCTGGTCGCCGTTGTAGTAGGTGAGCCGCGCCTGAAGGCAGGCGACGTTCGAATCGACGCGCCGGAACCCCAGCACCGCCTTGCGCAGCTGGAGGGGCTCCGGCCGGTCTTCGGCGTCGAAGATGGTCACGTACCGGCCACGGGCCCGTGCGAGACCGACGTTGCACGCGTTCGGCTTCGTCTTCGGGCCCTTCGGCGGGACGCGGATGATCTCCACGTGCGGGCCCGGCGCGGCCGCGAGGGCCGCCTCCCACGTGGCAAGGTCGTCCATCTCGAGCAGCAGCTTGATGTCCAGCTTGTGCTTCGGATATTCGAGGCGGTCAAGCTCGGCGAGCAGGCGCGAGATCACCTCGGGCTCGCGGTAGGCCGGCACGAGGATCGTGTACGCCGGCAGCTCGGCGTCCGGGATGGCGCGCGCCTCGGCGTCCGTGATGCTGACGATTCGTGGCGCCGTGAGGCTGCCCCAGAACAGGCGCAGGCGGTAGACGAAGGCCGCCACGTACAGCAACGTGACCACCGCCACGAGCCCGGTCAACGTCTCGAACGGTGCCACGGCGAGCAGGGCCGCCAGCAGCAGGGCGCCCAGGATGAGCACGCTCCGCTGCGGGCGCGTGAGCGTCACCCGCGCGGATATGGAATCGTCGAGGGGCGCCACCTCGGCGCCGGAACTGAATGCCGTGTTGATGTCGGCGATCACCGGGTCGCGCTCGCGGACTGCTGGACATGCGATTGCACGAGCGACGTGGCAAGCGCGACGAGGAACTTGTCGGTGTCAGCGAAGCGGTCCTGCGGCGAGGCGACAACCACGTTCTCCGCCCCCTGGAACGTGGCGTGCGGGCCGTCGCTCATGAAGATCACGATGCGCTCGTATGCGGTGACGCCCCTGGCCGAATACGGCCATTCCCATGCGATCGCCGACCAGTCGTTGCCGACCTTGGGGTTGTGGTAATCGAAGATCTTTGCCTGGACGCCGGCACCGATCTGGACGTCAGTCGAGGTCTCGATGAAGTACCCGTGGAACTTGTAGCAAGCCTCCAGGCCGAATGCGGCGAAGGTCCCCGGATCGTCCGTGTTGATGACGTCCACGTAGAGCGGCCGGCTCGCCTGCAGGGTCGCCGTGGGCGAGGACGAGTACAGAATCCTGTCCCACGTCGACGACTCGCCGAAGAACTGCTTGCCCTGCGCGAACGACCCCACGAACTGCGCCGACCATCCAGCGAGCTCGGCCTGCCGGATGTCGAATGGATGGAGCTTCGCCTGGCCCAGGTCGTTCGAGATGGCCTCGAAGCGGGAATAGCCAGCATTCACCACGCCGAGCGTGAGCGCCAGCCCGGTGACCAGGATCAATGGTGCGCGAACGCGCGCCACGGGGGACCCGGCGCGCAGGGCGCCGTGCTCCGACGGGCTCAGCGGCATGAACCGCAGGCCGACGCGCTCCGTGACGAGCAACATGCCGAGCACGCCGAGGTTGAAGGTCAAGAGTCCGGCCACCGGATGGAGCACATCGAGCGCTGCCTGCTGGCCGAACAAGCGCCCGGCCACAAAGATCATCTCGATCCGAAGGATGTTCAGCAGCCACACGATGACGAGGCCGGCGACGAGCCACGCGACCCGCCGCACGGCGCTGCCGCGCACGGCGTACGCGAGGGCGCCACCGACGATGATGAAGCCGACGAGGCTGTTCACGCCGGAGCACGCCGAGCCGATGCTCACGGCGAACGCGTGAGGAGCCTGGCCGACGTAGAAGATCGTCGGGTCGTCCGGCGCGACCCGCGCGAGCGGCACAACCTGGTTGATGGCCGCGACGATCGACGCAGTGATGTCCGCGAACGCCTGCATGCCCTCGCCGACGAGCGGTGCATACGGCAGCGGCCACGCGAGCAGCAGGAAGATCACGGGGAACTTGAGCGCCCACAGCCGCCGGGCGCCGTAGAGCAGCACGATCAGGCCGGCCACGAAGAACGGCAGACCGACGAGGTCGAGACGATTGAGCCAGAAGCCCATCGTCGTCGGCGCGACGACGGCGATTCCGACTGCGACCGCGAGGAAGGCGGCGCCGAGGATGTAGTCAACCTGACGGTCGTGGATCGGGATGGGCGCCGGCTCGCGAGCCAGGCGGATCCATGCCAGCGCCAGGGCGACGATCGGGACCAACGCGAGGTAGCCGAGGGGCGTCTGCAGGGTGATCCCGCGCGCCAGCGTCTGGAGCGAGTAGTTGTAAGCGATGAGGACAGCCACCAGGAGGGCGACGGCGCGAAGCCGCCGCCCTCCGGGCAGCTTTGAACGCCAGGGCAGCTCGGACCACGTCCGGGTGGGCGCGGTCATCGAGCTGCTCCGGTGCCGTGACGAGCGGAGCTCGCCATCGGGACTAGATCGCGGTGGGCTGCGCGACGCTGGTGCGCCGCATGAGGAAGAGGACCGTCAAGAGACCCGCGCTCAGGACGAGCAGGGCCGCGAACGGGGCCTCGGGAACCTCACCGGGAGGACCCGGAGGTGCAACGGATGGCGACTGGGCCTGCGCGTCGCCGATGCCCTTGGCCCGGTTCAGGATCGAGTTGTACCCGCTGAAGGTCGTCTGGGCGTTGGCCGACGTGATGCCGTCGACGGTCAGCGTGTAGGCCACGCTCCCGCTGTTGGCGTCGAAATCGACGGAGATGCCCGTGCCGGCCGATGCGTTGAGGCCATCGGTGCACTCTTGTCCGCCGGTGACCGTGTAGGTCTCCGAGCCGATGAGGGCGTTGCCGCCACCGTAGAGCGTCAGCGTGTACGTGCCACCGTAGGAAACAAACGCTCCGTCACCCGGGGTATGCACGCACAGATAGTCGGTGACCGGAACGGTGCCGGTCCCACTGATGTGGCCGGAGAACCCGTCCGCACCGTAGACGGCAGCGCCGCAAGCGGTCACACCATCGCCGAGCGTCGGCGGATTCCCGGAGTTGACACATTCGCCTGTGGTCGTGTCGATCGTCTTCGAGGTCACCGAGCCGGTGGTCGCGAAGGCCGCCGACGTGACCATCAACAGGAGCGCGAGCGTTGCGACGGCGACGAGCAGTCGCCGAGCAATCATCACTAGGACCACGTCCTTTCGTCTGTCGATGTGCCGATGGCGACCAGGCGGCGCGCTCGGGGCGCTACGTCTCATCAGGCATGGATGTGCGGAGATCATCCGCTCAGCGGCCTCAGCCGCTCAGATCCTGTCCGATGGCTCCTCCTTCGTGTATCGCCGGTACACCGATGGAGCCCGTTGCAGCGCCGTCCCCTCCAGGCAGGCGCGCACGCAGGCCGGTATCACCTGGGTTGGGGCATTGCCCTCGGTTCTGCCGCTCCTGCCTTCGGCGAGACGGCTTGTCCAGCCCTTCGCTCGAGGGTCACGCGCGTCGACGCCGCCCGGGCTCACCCTTCCCCTGTGGCCAGGCGTTTCCCCCAAACGGCCTTGCCGCCCGGAGACCGCATGCTCGGCGTGCGACCGACCAGCGGGATGCAATCCTCGGACCAGCGAGTCTGGGGGTACGAAAGTACTAGGTCAATATGCGTATCCCCGGTTGTGATCAGTTGTAACGCCGATGTCATGAAAATGTCGAAGACCGAACCTCAGGGGTGTAAATGAAGGGCAGGTAGTTCGTTGCTCGGGGCCGCTTGGATCAATCTTTTCTCGCCGGCCGTTGCATGAAGGCACCGGGAGCATTCGGCCGCCCTATGCGACCATCCAACGCGTGGTCACGTCCTGCGGCGTCCTGCTCTACCGGTACCGCGCCGACGGCCGGCTCGAGGTGTTGCTGGCGCACCCCGGCGGCCCCTACTGGAGCCGGCAGGATTACGGGAGCTGGAGCGTGCCCAAGGGCCTCGCGGAAGGCGACGAGGTGCCCGAGGCGGTAGCCGCGCGGGAGTTCGCCGAGGAGACCGGGTTCGCGCTCCCCGACGTCGCGAAGGATCCGTCGGCGATGCCGCTGGACCTGGGTGAGGTCAGCCTGAAGAGCGGCAAGGTCATCCGGGCCTGGGCGGTGGAGGGCGACCTCGACGCCTCGAAAGCCGTGTCGAACGAGTTCGAACTCGAGTGGCCGCCACGCTCCGGACAGACGATCACCATCCCGGAGATCGACCGGGTCGAATGGTTCGGGTTGGACGAAGCGCGCCGGCGGGCGCATCCGGTCCAGGCGCAGTTCGTCGATCGCCTGCTGGCGCAGCTCGGTTGACGGCACAATCGAGACGACGCGGCGTGGCAGCAGGATGACGGGGGGACGGATGTTCGGGCGAGGGCTGGCAACGGGCATGGCGATCGTGGCGCTCGTCGCCGCCTGCGGCGGCGGTGGCGGCCCGGCACAGACCGGCGGACCCGGTTCGACCGACGATGGTGGCGCAGTGCCAACGTTCAACGCTGGCGGCGGTGGCGGCGGTGGCGGCGGTGGCAACCAGGTGTCCGGCGCGAAGGTCCGGGTCTTCAACGCCTGGTCGCCCGACGGCGGCACCGGCGGCTCGGTCGATGTCTATGGCGACGCGTTCGTCGGGGCGGACTCGAAGGCGCTGATCGCGGTCCCCTACGGCACGCTCACCGACTTCTTCGACCCGGGCGTGTTCGATACCGAGGGCGACGCGATGATCACGTTCCTGCCTGCCGGCGTGAAGGACCAGGCGAAGGTCCTCATGAACCAATCCGAGACCCTCAAGGCCGGCGACGTCCTGACGATCTACCTCGGGACCGGCAGCAAGAACTCGGACGGCACGACCGGTGCGTTCGACCAGGTGTACTTCCACAAGGTCGTCGACGGCGGTGGCGCGAACACGCCGCCGCCCGGCAAGTCGATGCTGATCGTCACGAGCTCCGGGCTCGACGCGATCATGACCAGCCAGGCGGACAGGACCTGGTACGTGGGCATCGGCAGCGGGTGCGAGCCGGGTCTCGGCAGCGGCCCCGGCATCACGACCACGGTCAGCCCCGGCGCCACCGGCGCCGAGTACGACATCGCACCGGGCTCGTACACGGTCGCGATCTACTCGGAGCCCTCGGACCAGGCGGGCACGTGCACCGGCGAGCCCATCGCGCAGGCGCACCTCGACGCGAAGGCGAACGAGCGGGCCGTGTTCATCCTGTACGCCCCGAAGGACGGGCAGCTCACGTCGCAGATGATCCCGCTGGAGCCGTGACCTCCGTCCGCGAGGTCGCGGCGGATGTTCGGGAGGTCTCGTCGGCGGCGGCACGCCGCTTCCTCGTCCTGCGCCACCTCCTCGCCCCGCCGCGAGCATTGCCCGCCGAGCCCGAGAGCGTCCTGCGGGCGATGGTCCGGCTCGGCTCGTTCCAGTTCGATCCCCTCGAGGTCGCCGGGCGCAACCACGACCTCCTGCTGCTCGCGCGCATCGCCGGCTACCGCCGCGAATGGACGGACCACTGGCTCTACGAGGACCGCCGCCTCTACGAGACGTACAACAAGAGCCTGAACATCGTCCCGGTCGCGGAGCTGCCGCTGTACCGCTGGATCTGGGACCGCGAGGACCAGCACCACCTCTCCCGCGCCTTCACCGAGCACGCGCCGCTCGTCGAGGAGCTGGTCACGCGCATCCGCGACGGCGGGTCACTGCTGCCGCGCGACGTCGGACCGCGCAGGCAGATCGACTGGTACTGGCGCCCGACCAACCAGGTCCGCGCGATCCTCGAGGCGCTCGCCGAGGCAGGCCGGCTCGGGATTGCAAGGCGCGAGGGCAACCTGCGGGTCTACGACCTGGTGGAGCGCCTGTTCCCGGAGGACGTCCTGGCCGATCGGCGGCCGGAAGAGGCGCAGCAACAGCATCGGCTGCTGTCCCGCTACCGCGCCCACGGGCTGCTGGGTCCGTCCGGGAACCAGGAGCTCTGGACGGGCGGAACGGGCCATGCTCCGGACCGCGCGGCGCGGCGGGCAGCGCTGCTCGAGGACGGTCGCCTCGTACCCGTCGGCGTGGAAGGGTTCAAGGGGCCGCGGTTCATCGTGCGCGAGGACCTCCCCTACCTCGACCAGGCCGAGCGCGAGCTGGAGCGGAGGTCGCCTCCCGGCGGCGCGGAGGCAGGCGTCGCGCTCCTTGCCCCGCTCGATCCGCTGTGCTGGGATCGCGACCTGCTCCGCCGGCTGTTCGGCTTCGACTACGTCTGGGAGGTCTACGTGCCCGCGCCGAAGCGGCGCTGGGGCTACTACGTCCTGCCGATCCTGTACGGCGACCGACTGGTCGGGCGCATCGAGCCACGGATCCAGCGGCGCGCGAAGACGCTGGAGATCCTCGGGGCGTGGTGGGAGCCCGGCTTCGACCCGCTCGACGAGCCGGGGTTCGCGGCAGCCCTCGCCGATGCGCTGATTGCCCACCGCGAGTTCGGCGCGTGCACGACCATCACGTTCCCGAAGGGTGCACGGCACAAGCCCTGGGTGACCGCCGTTCGCGGCGCGCTCGCGGTTCGCGATTCCTGAGTCGCAGCGCCTCCTGTGGGACGATTCGCACCCACTCGATTGCTGAACAACCATCCCGCATGACGGAGGCTATGACATGGCTGAGCAGGTCCGCGACGCGCAGGTCACATGGAACGGCGACCTCCTGACCGGCGGCGGCACGATCGACTACGTGTCGAGCGGTGTCTTCAGCCGCATGCCGGTCTCCTGGGCCGCCCGAACCGGCCCGCACAACGGCAAGACCTCGCCCGAGGAGCTCCTCGCGTCCGCGCATGCCGCGTGCTTCTCGATGGCGTTCTCGGCGCGGCTCGCCAAGAACGGCACGCCGCCGACCAAGCTGCTCACGAAGGTCGAGATCAGCTTCGACAACAACTCGGGGTCCTGGAAGGTCGCGAAGAGCCTGATCAAGGTCGTCGGCGAGGTGCCCGGCATCGACCTCGACACGTTCCGCGAGATCGCAGATGACGCGAAGGAGAACTGCCCGATCTCGGGCGCGCTCAAGGGCAACGTCGAGCTGGTCGTCGACGCATCGCTGAGCTCCTAGCGCCTGCATGTTCACGCGCTGGGGCGGCTTCGTCTACCGCCGTCGTCGCTGGATCGTCGCGCTGGCGATCGTCGTTGCCGCCGGGTTCGGCGCGCTCGGCCAGGGCACGGCCGACAACCTGTCGACCGGTGGCTGGCTCGATCCGACGTCGGAATCCGCGCAGGTCGCAGACCGGCTCGAGGCGGACTTCGGCGGTGGGCGCTCGGCGTTCATCGCGGTCTTCCGGTCGACGAACGCCGGGGCTGACGCAACCTCTCCCGACTTTCAGGTCGCGATCTCGACCGCGCTGAAGCCGGCGCTCGACATCGACGGTGTCACCGGCCTCACGGGCTACGCCGAAACGCACGACGATCGGTTCATCTCGACAAAGGGCGATGCGGCCTATGTCGTCATCGGGCTCGACGTCGACGAGGACGGCTCGATCGATCTCGTGGATCCGGTTCAGAAGGCCGTCGATGACACGATGCCGGCCGGGTATGCCGCACAGCTCACGGGCTTCGGGCCGATCCAGCAGGCGTCCGCGGACCTGTCCGAGAAGGACCTCGTGCGCGCGGAGACGGTCTCACTGCCGATCGCGGCCCTGGTCCTCATCCTCGTCTTCAGCTCGCTCATCGCCGCGGGCATGCCGCTGTTCGTCGCCGGTCTCGCGATCCCGACCTCGATCGGGATCATCAACCTCGCCGCGAAGCAGACGGAGATGAGCATCTACGTCCTGAACATCGCGACGATGCTCGGGCTCGCGCTCGCGATCGACTACTCGCTCTTCCTCACGAGCCGCTTCCGCGAGGAGCTCAAGCGCGGCCGAACGGTCGAGCAGGCGGTCGAGCGCGCCGTCGGCACGGCCGGCAAGGCGGTCCTGTTCTCGGGTGTCGCGGTCGCGATCGGCCTCTCCGGGCTGCTGTGGTTCAAGGCGAGCGGACTGTCGTCGATCGGGCTCGGTGGCGCGATCGTCGTCGTCGCCTCGGTCTTCTACAGCCTCACCTTCCTGCCCGCGATCCTGGGCATGCTCGGCCACCGCGTGAACTCGCTGTCGGTCGCCGGGCTGCTCCGAAGGCTCGGGCTCCGGAAGGACGGCGACGCGGCTGCACCGCGCGGATCCCGATGGGAGCGCGTTGCGCATGGCGTCATGCGCCGCCCGCTCGCGGTGCTCCTGCCGGTGCTCGCGGTGCTGCTCCTCGTCGGATCGCCCTACCTCCAGCTCAAGCAGGGCATCCCGGACGCCACCGTGATGCCACCTGGGGTCGCGAGTCGGGACGCGTGGGTCGCTCTCCAGACGGAGTTCCGCGCCGGCGAGACCACCCCGATCGTCGCGCTCGCCGACACCTCCGCCGACCCGTTGTCGGCGGCATCGATCATCGCGGTGCGCGCCTACGCCACCACCCTCGAAGACATCGACGGCGTCGACCGCGTCGAAGGTCCGTTCGACCTCAAGGACCAGCAGGGCACGCTCATGACGCCGGACGCGGTTGCCGCGCTCTACGCGACGCCGACCGGCCAGCTGCCGCCCGACCTCGCGGCGGGCCTCGCCTCCCTCAAGGAGACGTACATCCGCGGCAACACCGTTCGTCTCGATGCGATCAGCCCGTACAACTCGGCCGAGCCGCGTGCGACCGCGCTCATCTCGACCATCCGCACGGCCGGCGCCACGCTCCCGACGGGCCTCGACAGGGTCCAGATCGGTGGTGGCGCGGCCCTTGGCGAAGATTTCCTGCTGAGCCAGCAGGAGCGCATCCCCTGGGCGGTCGGGACGACCCTGCTCGCCTCCGCGATCATCCTGTTCCTGCTGTTCGGGTCGCTCGCGATCCCGATCAAGGCCGTGCTGATGACGCTGCTCTCGCTCACGGCGAGCTTCGGCGCCCTCGTCTGGATCTTCCAGGAGGGCAACCTCCACGAGCTCTTGAAGTTCACGCCCCTCGGGTACACGATCGCGGGCAACCCGATCATCATGTTCGCGACGCTCATCGGGCTGTCGATGGACTACGAGGTGCTCCTGCTCTCCCGCATCCAGGAGTCGTACCGGCGGACCGGCGAAAACGCCGCGGCCGTGGCCGAAGGTCTGGCGCGGACGGCGGGTGTCATCACTGGCGCGGCGCTGATCATGGTCACGGTGTTCGCAGCCTTCGCGCTCGCCGACACCGTGACGATCAAGTCGATCGGCGTGGGCATGGCGCTCGCCGTACTGCTCGATGCCACGATCATCCGCGTGCTCCTGGTGCCCGCGACGATGCGCCTGCTCGGCGACTGGAACTGGTGGGCCCCCGGCCCGCTGGGCCGCCTCGCCGCCCGCTTCGGGTTCAGCCACGTCGAGGACGAGGAAGACCTTGCGGCGGCGGGTCATCATGGTGGGCACGAGTCGCAGGAGCCAGCTCCCGCGACTGCCTGACCGCTCGATCGATCCCGCAACCGACACCGGCAGCCGCAGCCCACGGAGGTCGCATGGACACACCGGATCGCGAACCGCAGCCGATGGACAACACGATCCCGCCGGAAGCCGGAGGGGTCCACGTCTACGGCTGGCAGTGGGGCCGCGAAGAGGACCGGCGACCGCGGCTCCCGTGGATCGGCGTCTTCATCGTCGTCCTCGGGATCCTGCTGCTGATCAATCAGGCGCTGCCGGCGTACTTCACTGCGAGCAACCTCGTGGTTTTGGCGGCTGGCCTCGCGTTCCTGATCCTGTGGCTCATCCGCCGCGGCACGTTCGCGCTGTACGCCGGCGCGTTCCTCACGGCGTCGGCGGTGCCGGGACTATTCCAGAGCCTCAACTACCCGCCACCTGCCGGGCTCGGGACGTTCTGCTACGGGGTCGCCTTCCTGTTCGTCGCCTTCGTCCGTGCGACGCGTGGCGGCGGCATCGGCTGGCAGGCGGTGATCGGCATCATCCTCATCGCGCTCGGGACGTCCGAGATGGCGCTACCGGGCCTGACGAGCTACATCCTGCCGATCCTGCTCATCGCCGTCGGCCTCATGTTCCTGCTGACCGACCGCTCGAACATGCGCTTCCGGGGCTGACCCACGGTGATCCCACCGCGGGCCGGCGTTGCGGCCTGGGGTCAGCCCGCGCTCACCGGGATCGCGGCGTCGATGGCGGTCGCGAGGCCGTCGACGAGCTGCTCCATCTCCGCATCGGTGATCACGAACGGGGGGCCGAACAGGACCGCGTCGCCGTTCGTGCCGTCCGCAAGGCCCGTGCCGGAATAGAGCAGGACGCCGTGCTCGCGCGCGATCCGCAGCACGGTCTCGCTGACCTTCTCCGCGCGCGCGAACGGCGCGCGCGTTTCGCGATCCGCGACGAGCTCGACGCCCTGCAGCAGGCCGCGCCCGCGGATCTCGCCGACATGGGGGTGGTTGCCGAGCCGAGCCTGCAGCAGTGCGTGCAGTCGCTCGCCCTTCGTCGCGCTTGCCTCGACGAGGTGCTCGTCCTCGAGGATGCGCAGGACCTCGGCGGCCGCCGCGGCGCCGACGGCGTGGTGCGAGTACGTGAACCCGTGGACGTAGCCCGGCGGCTCCGAGAGCACCGTATCGCGCACGTGCCCTGACGCCGCGACGAGCCCGAACGGCACGTACCCCGACGTCCCGCCCTTCGCCCCGACGAGGATGTCCGGCCTGATGCCCCAGTGATCCATCCCGAACCAGCGGCCCGTCCGTCCGAACCCGGTCATCACCTCGTCCGCAACGAGCAGGACGCCGTGCCGGCGGCACACGTCGGCGATCTTCGACCAGTAGTCCTCCGGGGGCACCGCGGCCGCCAGCGTCGCGCCGACGATGGGCTCGGCGACGAAGGCCGCGACGGTCCCTGGCTCCGCGGCCTGGATCGCGCGCTCCAGCTCCGCGGCAAGCTCGTCGGCGTCACCAAGGGCATTCGAGCCCGGCTCGCCGGCGCGATACGGGTACGCCGCGGAGACGTGCCGGAACCGGCCGAGCCACGCCTCGTAGGGCCTGCGAAGGGGCTTGCGACCTGACAGGTCCAGCGCGCCCAGCGTGTTCCCGTGGTAGCTCCCCCACCGCCCGAACACGATCCATCGCTCCGGCTCGCCGCGCGCCACGTGGTACGACCGGACGAGCTTCAGCGCCGACTCCATCGCCTCGGAACCGCCCGAGACCGGGTAGATCGCGGGGTTCGACATCGCCAGGCGCGGGGCGAGCGCGTCGGCGTAGCGCTCGAGGATGTCGCTGGTGAACGCGGTCGGATGCGCGTATGCCACGGCTGCAGCCTGCGCGGCGATCGCATCGACCACGGATCGGCGTCCGTGTCCGACACCCACGACGACCGCGCCGCCGGACCCGTCGAGGTACGCCTTGCCGCTGGCATCCCAGATGGTCGAGCCCTCGGCGCGGACCGCGACGGCAATCCCCGGGTCGGTGGAGCGCCGGAAGACGTGGCTCACGATTCGCGGGTCCGCCGGGCGCTGCTCAACCGACGCTCGCCGTGACCTGGCCCTCCTGCACGATCGAGATCTCGCCCGTGTAGGCGCACTTGCACGTGCTGTCCTTCGTGAGCGCCTTGTAGGGACCGACCGTCGTCTTCGCCGAGCCCGGCATCCACGGGCCGACCACGTTCGGCATGCACGGCGCCGGCGTGTGGACACCGCTTGCCGCCGAGGTGGCGGCCGCCACTGCCGGGTTGGCCTCCGTGTTGCACATGCCGAAGGTGGGGATGTTCGCCGGCATGATGTCCTGCGTCGTCGCGATCGGCTGATTGCCCGAATCCGCCATGTGCGTGGGCATGACGACGAGCGAGGTCTGGCCCGGCGGGAACGCCTGGCTGCACTTGATCAAGGCGCCATTGATGACGAAGTTACCCATGCGTGGCCTCGCGCTCCGCGGTTGGATGCGCCGGCATTCTAGTCCGGCGGAGCCGCCTTCCTGACCGGTCGATCGGGCAGATCTGCGAGCGAACACGGCCTGCCACGGTCCGGTGTAGGGTGAAAGGGCTGCGACGTCGCTGCCGCTCCCTGGTCGATCGAGGTCAGCCGCTCCTCGATCCCCGGACGCAGTCGCCGGCTGCGACGGACGCTCCCCGCGCTCCCCGCGCTCCCGCGCTCCCCGCGCTCCTGACAGCTGTGGATGGCCGCTCGACCGCGGCCTGCCTGCTCCGAAATGGAGGTACGCCATGCGCAAACGCGCTCTTGGCGCCGGTTTCGGCGTCGCTCTTTCTCTCCTCGTCGCCGGGACGGCCTTCGCCGACTCCTGCGCGAACATCAGCCGGGCCGCGCCGCCGTGCGGGATGAGCTGCACCGAACCGGTCGTCTCCGGCAACTGGGTGTGGCTCCCGAGCGTCGGCGTGGACTTCGCAGCCTGGGGCTTCGCCCCGCCCGGCGGCGACGAGTCGGTGGCCAACAGCCTGCCCGGCGCGAACGGCAACTACCTCGACGGCTTCAGCGATTCCCTCCTGGGCCGCAGCGCGTATTGCCTCAAGGGCGTCAACACGGACAAATCCCACGGGGTCGTCAGCGGCTGCGAGTAGCGGCCCTGTCGATCCACGCGAGTCGAGCAGAACTCCGGGCGGCGGCGGCGCGGTGAGTCCCTCGACATCGCTGATGCGGAAGGGCGGTGGCCCGCGAAGGGGTCACCGCCCGACTGCGCCGGGAAGGGAGACCGGCGCTCAGACGCGACCCCGCGGGACCGTGTGGAAGTACGTCTTGTTGAACGCGATCTTGCCGAGGTGCCACAGCGCGTTCGGCTTCGGCGGCTTGGGCGGGTGCTCGTAGTCGAACCGCAGCAGCGTGCCCTTCCCGTCCCCCACCTCGAAGAAGCACATGACGCGCCCTTCGTATGCGGCGTGCTTGCCCTCGGGCTCGCGGCCCTCGATGGCAGCCACGATCCCCTCGGCGACGACCGGCGCCTCGAAGTGCGCGGTTGAGCCGGCCTTCGACAGCGGCAGGTCGGTCGCGTCGCCGAGCGCGAAGACGTTACGGCGTTCGCCGACGCGGAGCGTGTGCCGGTCGGTCGGCAGCCAGCCACCGGGTGCGGGCGCCAGCCCGGAATCGATCACCACCTGCTGGCCCCGGTGCGGCGGCACGAGCACCAGGAGATCGTATGGCAGCTCCTCGCCCTCCAGGCTCTGGACGACCTTGCGCTGCGGATCGATCGCGTCCACGTTGAAGAACGTGTGCAGCTCGATCCCCTTCTGGGCGAAGATCGGCGTCGCCATCTCGGAGACGCTCTCGATCGTGAAAGCACGCCCGATGGGCGAGCAGAAGTGGACCTCACTCCGGTCGCGCAGCCCCCGCTCGCGAAGCTCCGATTCGATCAGGAACGCGACCTCGAGCGGCGCCGGCGGGCACTTGTAGGGCATCGCCGCGATGCCGATGACCACCTTGCCACCCTCGAATGCGTCGAGCGCGGTGCGGAGCCGGCGAGCAGCCTCCGGGGTATAGAAGTGGCACGCCTCGTCGCTGAAGTGCTCGATCGTCTCGGGCACGATGCGACAACCCGTGGCGAGGACGAGGTAGTCGTACGGCAGCACGGCGCCGCTCGCAAGGACGACCGTCCTGGCCGGCTCGTCGACCTTCACCACCGTATCGACGACGAGGTTCACCGGAGCGTCGAGCAGCGAGCGCTCCGGACGCACGAGGCGTTCCTCGCGCTCGCCGCCCATCGCGATGTACATGAACCCGGGCTGGTAGACGTGGGCACCCATCGAGTCGACGAGCGTGATGTCCACCTGGTTGTGGGCAAGCCGCTCGCGAAGGCGCCGGGCAAGGAGGTTCGCGGTCAGCGTGCCCCCGACGCCACCGCCCAGGATGACGATGCGATCCATCGGCCTACCGCGCCTTCTTGACGATGATCTCGTCGTAGCCGTCGTGGGCCTCGAGCGAGACGAGCCGGTGGCCGGCCTTCTCGATCCATTTCGGGATGTCGACCTTCGAGCCCTTGTCCGCCGAGCGGACGGCGATGACGTCGCCCACGGCCGATTCTCGGATGGCGCGGATCAGCTCCATCAGCGGACCCGGGCAGAAGCTGCCGCGGGCGTCGACGGTGCGGGTCACCTGCGCTGGGGATTCAAGGGTGGCGGTCATGGTGAAGCTCTCCCTTCCGGGTCGGTGATCAGATGAAGAGCGGCGCGGCGCCGTTGGCGAGCAGCTCGATGACGGTGGCCGCGCCGACCGGCTCGCCCAGGCCCTCGATCATGTCCTCGCGCCGCAGGCCGAACATGTCCATGGTCATCTGGCAGGGCATGAGCTCGACTCCGAGCGCCTGGCAGGCCTCGAGGAGCTCCTTCGGCTTCGCCACGCCGTACTGCTTTGCGAGCGTGCCCATCATCCACGGGCCCATGCCCAGGAAGTCCATCTTCGACAGCTTCCGGTGGCTGATGCCCGGGCGCTGCATGACGCTCAGCATCTTCTGCATCCAGTTCCGGCCGGTGACGCGGACGGAGTCCTTGACGAACGTCTGGAGGCCCCAGAACGTGAGGAAGATCTTCGTCGGCACGCCGCTGGCGGCGGCGGTCGAGGCGAGGATGAGCGACGCCCAGGTCTTCTCGAGATCGCCGCTGTAGCAGATGATCACGAACTCTCGGGGCCGCTTCTCGGTCTCGGGCGCCTGGAAGGCCTGGGCGAACGCCTCGGGGATGCCCTCGGCGTCGGCGATCGCCTCGGCAATCGGGTCGATGGTGCGGGTCATGGCGGGCCTCACTCCCGGCGGATGACGAAGCGGTAGGTGGCGCCCTCGACCGTCTGCTCCACGAGCTCGTGGCCGGTCGCACGCGACCAGGCGACGAAGTCGCGCTGCGAGCCGGGGTCGGTCGCAAGGACCTCCACGAGCCCGCCTGGCGCGAGCGGCTTCACCGCCTGGGCGGTCTTGACGATCGGCATCGGGCAGGACAGGCCGCGCGCGTCCACCCGCACGGCGATCTCGAGCGTGGTCATGGCGCTGGCTCCTTTCGGGCGATCAGATGAAGAGGACCTGGCCCGCGCCCGCGTTCAGGTAGAAGGCAGTGATGCCCTCCACGCCATCGACGAGCGGATCGAGGTCGCCCTGCTCGATATCGAGCAAGTCCATGGACAGCGAGCACGCCTGGATCTCGACATCGCCGAGGTCCTTCGCCTGGCGGAGGGTGTCCGCCCAGCTGATCTGGCCGGCGCGGCGGAGGTCATCGACGTGGGTCCGGCCGTCGGGCCCGGCTTCCGGGGCCAGGCCATGGTCCCGCTCGATCCGGTCTCGCCGGAACGCGTCGAGCGCCCAGTACTGCAGGAACACGTTGACCGGCTTGCCCAGCGCGGCCGCCCCGGCGGTCAGCACGGCCGCCGCCTGGAGCTTGTCGTCCGTGCCAGAGAAGAGCACGAGGTTGAGTCGTTCGTCCATGGCTGGTTCCTTCCGGTGGCTCATGCGGGCAGGGCGACCCGATCGGCGAGCGATGCCAACCGGGCGAGACGACGGCCGAGCACGCCGCGCATGACGTCGCAGGCGACGAGCACGTCGGGGTCGGCGAGGCGGTAGTGGATCTCCCGGCCACGACGCTCGGCCTCGACGAGGCCCGCGGCGCGCAGGACCGAGAGATGCTGGGAGGTGTGCGGCTGGCTGGACCCGATTCGTTCGGCGAGCCGCCCGACGTCGGCGGGACCGTCGGCCAGGCGGTGCAGGATGTCCAGGCGAACCGGGCTGGCGAGCACCTTCAGGACCTCGGCCTGGAGGATCGTGATCTCGTCCATGGCCACAGCATCGATCCATGCGCGCGTGCGCATACGTGCCGCCGGTGAGGAAGTCGGCCGGGAAGTTCGGTCCGAATCCGGGCCCTTCGGCCCGACCCCTCAGATCGTCCGGTTGGCGATCTCGAGCTCGTGGATCGTCGCGGTGCGCAGCGCGGTGAGCCGGGCGAGGTCCAGCCGCTCGCACGCCCAGTCCCAGTGGATGGCGATCACGTCACCGACGGCCGCGTCCTCCACGAACCCGGCGCCGTCCACCCAGCCGCGGATCTGCTCGACGCGCGGCGGTCCGAGCTGCAGCTTGCCGGCCGCGTACTCGAGCGGCACCGCCGACACGACCAGGGTGTCGCCGTCGCGCTCGAGGATCCGGCCCCAGCGCACACGGCACGAGTCCATGACCTTGAGCGCGTTGTCGACGTCGCCGGTCCGCATGAGCCCGACGCGCGGGAACACGTCGAGCACGTGGAACGCGTGGTTCGGGACGGCGCCCTGCTCCGGCTTGGTGCTGAGCCAGCGCCAGCGGTCGCCGCCGGTCAGCCGCGGCCGGAAGCGGCCCTCGAGGTTCTCGCCGAGCGCGCGGGGTCGAACGCAGTCCAGGAGGGGTCCGCCGAGCCAGTACGCGGCGACGACCCGCGCGTCGAGTGGGTCGGCGATCCCCGCGCTCCGGGCGATCAGCGCGAGGTACGGGTACGCACCCTCGAACTGCGCCGCGAGCTCGCGCAGGCGTGGCAGCTCGCGCCCGACGGTCGCCTGGGCGAACAGCTCCCCGGCCTCATCCGGCCCGCAGTAGCCGAGCCGGTTCGGCCCGAACGCGTAGCGGGCGAACCGCACGGGACCGGGCGCGGTCGGGATCGGCCGATTCCAGTCGGCCGCACCATCCACCGGGAGGGCCGGCGTCGGCGCGATCACGCGGCGAAGCGCGTGGGTGGGGTCGGTTGCGCTGCGGGCAGCGGGGTGGACACGCGTCGCGTCGCCGCCACGGCGATCCCGATCACGGCAATGATCACCAGGAGCTGGCCGGCCAGGACGGGTGCCGCCGGGACCTTGCCGGTCTGCAGCGCCTGGATGGCCGCCGTCACGGGTGCGCCAACCACGAGGACCGCGGTGACGAGGCTCGCGGGCGCGCGCTGGAGTGATGCGAACCACGTCGCCACGTATCCGCTCAGGAACAGCCCGGTCAGCAGGACCCACCCCCACTGGATGGGCTGGAGCGCGGCGATGCCGGCCAGCGCGCCGGTGACGGCCAGATAGCCGACCAGCACCACCAGCCCGAACCCGAGGCGCGCCGCGGCCGCGACCGCCGAGGGCACCGCCGCGAGCACGCGCCGGGCAAGGATCGTCTCGACCGCCCACAGCAGCGTCGCTGCGGCGATCAGCGTCTCGCCGGTGCCCCACGTCACGCCGGCGGGAGTCAGGATGAGTGCCTGCCCGACGAGCAGCACCGCGAGCGCGGCGAGCTGCGCGAGGCCGAGGCGCTCGCCGAGGAACGGAACGGCGAGCAGCGCAACCCACACGAACAGCGTTTTGTGGATGAACGCCGCCGACGGCGCGCTCGCCTGCGCAAGGCCCGTGAAGAACAGGACGAACGGGATGCTGCCGCCGACCGCACCGATGAGGAGCAGCCGGCCCCACGAGCCGCGCGGGATGGCGCGGATGGAGGCCGGCCGGACGGTCGCCGCCGCCAGGGCGATGAGGAGCACGGCCGCAACACCGTTCTTGAGGGTCGTGTACAGCGCCGGGTCGGGCAGCTGCTTGACCGCGAAGCCATTCAGCCAGATCGAGACACCGCTGATCGCGGCCGTGGCGAAGGCCAGCACGATCCCCCATCCGACGGTGTTCGGGATGCGTGGGGCACGGGCAGTGGACGTCATGATCGGCCTCCCTGGGCGGTGGTTGGGGTCCCGGCGGCGCGCTGTGCGGCGTCGAGCGTGCGAATGAGCGCTGCGGCCTCGGCGGGATCGATGCGGCGCAGGATCGAGCCGGCGCCGACGATGACCCAGTCCCCCGCCGCGGCGTCCGGGATGAGCAGGGTCGACGCGCGCCGGTGCCGGCCGTTCGTCTCGACGATCGCGTCTGCGCCGTCGATCACGAGCACCCGGCCCGGATACGAGATGCACATCAGGCGCTGCCCGGGGTCATGCCTCCATGCTCGGCGGGCCGCGCGCCGGGCGGCAGGGCCGACGGTCACCGCCGTCGGTCCGGATGACCCATGCACCGCCGCCATCCGGCCCATCACGAAGGCCGGCGCCGGGCCTCAGCCGGCGTCAGGCCACCCAGGGCCCTCGACGCTGCCGCCTGATCACCTGGGCGACGACCGCGGGGGCGAGGACCACGGCGGCGACGAGCGTCCAGTCGACGAGGTCGAGCGGCTGGGCGCGAAACGCATCGGCGAGCGCAGGCACGAAGGGCATCGCCGCCTGGACCACCACGACCGCGATGGCGGCACCGAGCAGCACGCCGTTGCGGGATAGCGCGCGCAGTGGTTGCGTGAGGCTGCGGTTGGCGTAGGCGCGCACGGCCTGCGCGCACACCAGCGCGGTGTACGCCAGCCATTGGCCATGCGCGGGGCCCTTCGGGTCCGCGATGAGCAGCGCGAGCGCTGCGAGCGCGCTGAAGGCACCGGCGAGCGAGATTCGACCGAGCAGCCCGCGCGTGAGCAGGGGCTCGGCCACCCGGCGTGGCGGGCGGTGCATGACGTCGGGCTCGGCCGGCTCACGTTCGAACGCGACGGACGTCGAGGTGTCGATGAACAGCTCAAGCCAAAGGATCTGGATCGGGAGCAGCGGCTGGCTGTACCCAGCGAGCGTCGCGATCAGCAGGAAGCCGAGGAGCGCGACGTGCGTCGAGACGAGGAAGACGAGTCCCTTCTGGACGTTGTCGACGATGCGGCGGCCCTCGTGCATCCCGTAGACGAGCGTGGCGAACGAGTCGTCGCCCAACACGAGGTCGGATGCCTCGCGCGCGACGGCAGTCCCGCTGCCCATCGCAACCGCCACATCGGCCGCGTGGAGCGCGGGCGCGTCGTTCACCCCGTCGCCCGTCACCGCGACGAGCCGGCCCGCCTGTCGTGCGACCTCGACGATGCGGCGCTTCTGGTCCGGCGTGGAGCGCGCGATCACGCGCAGGTCCGGAAGGACCGCGGTGAGCTCCGCATCCGTCATTCCGGCGAGCTCCGGGCCGAGGACGACATGCTGGTCATCGAGACCCGCCTGACGCGCGATCGAGCGCGCGGTCGTCGGGTGATCGCCGGTCACCATCACGACCTGGATCCCCGCGTCCCGGGCGCCGCGCGCCGCTTCGGCGATGCCGGCGCGCAACGGATCGGCGAACCCGATGAGCCCGCGGAGTGCCCATGGGCCCGCACCGCGTCGGCGAACGACGCCGACGACGCGCTCGCCACGCTCCGCCGCCTCCGCCAGGGTGCGATGCCAGCTCGCCGCCTCGTCTGCGGCTCCCCCTGGAACGCACAGCCCGACGACGACCTCGGGGGCGCCGATCGCAAGGGCCTCCTCCACGCCGTCCCGGCGCGCGATCGTGGAGGTGTACGGCCGGCCATCGGTGAACGGGCTGGTGGAGACGAGCTCAGCGGCGGGCAGGCGCGGCTCGCCACCGTCCACGCGAACGGCGGCGGCGAGTGCTTCGGTGAACGAGCTCCGACCGACACCTTCCTCGGGGAGCCATGCATCGTCCTCGGCGCGCAGCGCATCCAGGATCACCTCGCGGCGATCCGCATCGCCCACCGGGGTGACGGACGCGACCGCAAGCCGGTTCTGGGTCAGCGTGCCGGTCTTGTCCGTCACGACGAGGTCGACCGCGCCGAGGACCTCCTCGGCGTTGAGCCGGCGGACCAGGACGCCGCGCTTCAGGAGCCGATACGCGCCGAGGCCGAGGATCACGGCGAGGAGGATCGGCGGCTCCTCGGGGATCGCCGCGATCGCCGCCGAGATGCCCGCGAGCAAGTTCTCGCCGAGCGGGTTGCCGCGAAGGAACCCGAGCCCGCTGGTGATGACGATGAGCCCGATGGCGACGACGAGAAGGATCCGGACCAGGCGGTCCAGCTCCAGCTGCAGTGGCGAGCGCCGGCGCTGGCGAGTCGCAAGCCCGCCCGCGATCCGCCCGACCTCCGTCCGTGCGCCGGTAGCGACCACCAGCCCTTCGCCTCGGCCTGCGACCACGCTGGTTCCGGCAAACGCGATCCCATGGCGCGTCGCCAGCTCGGCGGTTGCCGGGTCCGGCTCGACCTGTCCCGGCTCGGGCAGCGACTCGCCGGTCAGGATGCTGCGATCGATCGACAGGCGATCCACGACGGTGAGCCGCAGGTCCGCGGGGACGACGTCGCCGACGCGGATCATCGCCACGTCGCCGGGCACGAGGTCGGTCGATGGGATCTCCACGACCGCGCCGTCGCGCCGGACGCGAGCGCGCGGCGCCGAGGCGTCGCGGAGCGCCTCGAGGGCTCGCTCGCCGCGATATTCGGTGACCACGTCCGCGCCAACGATCGGGATCAGGCCCAGGAGGACGAGGATGCCGTCGCGGACCTCGTTCAGCAGGACCGCCGTGATGCCCGCGGCACCGAGGAGCAGGACGAATGGCTCGGTCGCGGCCTCGAAGACCATGGACCACACGGACTCGCGCTTGCGCTGCTCGAGCTCGTTCGCGCCGAAGCGCTCGGCGCGCGCGTTCGCCTCCGCGGCGGTCAGGCCGGACCGCGGATCCACCCCCAGCTCCCGCGCGACCTCGTCGGCGGGCAGCGACCAGGCGCCCTCCGGGACGGCTGGGTCACCTGGCGCGGTGGTCGCGTGCGGCATCGGCGTCAGTGTGGACGCCGGGACGCCAAACGGCCCGCCGGCAGGCGCTGGCGGGCCGCTGGTCACGACGTCAGGTTCGCAGCTCAGATGGCCATCGGGCGCGTCGTGTAGTGCCCGCCCGTCAGGTAGCGGGTGCCGAGCTCGACCACGAGGCCGAGCGCGAGCCCACCGATGATCGCGGGAACGATTGCGAGGCCGTCCCACACCGGCTCGTAGGTTCGGAGCGAGATGATGAACTCGCTCGCGATGACGGCGCCGATCGCGGCGGCGATGAAGTCCGCGAGCCACTCATAGCCCGTTCGGACGTCGCCGATGAACTGCGCCACGACACCGAACAGCAGGGCGCCGGCCAGGAGCGCGAGCCAGCCACCCAATCCAAGCGTGATGCCAAGCTCCATAGGTGCTCCTCCTTTCCGGGACGATGGTCCGTCGGCGCCTCGTGGCGCGGTAGAGCCGAGCGTCCCGAACGGCAGGTCGGGAGCTCCCGACCTCCACCTGCGAGGTCAGCGAGCCACGACCACCGTCGCGTGCGCGTGCGTCGCCACGTGGCCGGAGACGCTGCCCTGGAGCAGCCGTGAGACCGTGCCGAGGCTCCGCGAGCCGATGACCACGGTGTCGAAGCCGCCGTCATTCGCGATGCGCTCGATGGTGACCGCGGGATCGCCGATCGGCTCCATGTAGTCGGCCGTCATGCCGTGCTCGGCCAGGATCCGCCGGGCCTCGTCAAGGGCGGCCGCGTGCAGCTCGGTGTCATCCCATGGATCCATGGGCATCCGACCCGTCCGGAGCGGGACGACGCTCACGACGCTGATGCTGGCGTCGTGACGGGTGGCAAGGTCGATCGCGGTGTCGAGCGCCTTCTTTGCCGGCTCCTCGCCGTCGTAGGCAACCAGGATTCGCTTCATGGGAAGCTCCTTTCGCGTCGATGGTCCCGCGGCCGGGCGCCGGCCACCAGAGCCGATCGACCCGAACCGGTGCCACCGTCGGGACCACCGTCCCGCCAAACACGGGACCACCGGCCCTGTGGCGGCGATGCCCGCGAGCGGAGGCTCTCGGCATGACCTCCGCATCGGTCGCCGCGCCCCCGTCCGTGCCGGTCGTGCACGTCACGGAGCGCGGGCATGCGCTCATCCAGCAACCGCTGCTGAACAAGGGCACCGCGTTCACCGAGGAGGAGCGCGAGGAGCTCGGGCTTCGGGGGCTCCTGCCGCCGCGCGTGAGCTCGATCGAGGAGCAGGTCGCGCTCGAGCTGGAGCACGTTCGCCGAAAGACGGACGACCTCGAGCAGTACATCGGCCTCTCGTCGCTGCGCGATCGCAACGAGACCCTCTTCTACCGGGTGCTCGTGGAGAACCTCGAGGAGTTCCTGCCGATCGTGTACACGCCGACCGTCGGCCGCGCGTGCCAGGCGTTCAGCCACATCTTCCGGCGGCCCCGCGGCGCCTGGATCACCCCGGACGACATGGACCGGATGGACGACATCCTTCGCTCGGCCGGCGCTCCCGGGACGCGGCTCATCGTCGTGACCGACAACGAGCGGATCCTCGGACTCGGCGACCAGGGCGCCGGCGGGATGGCCATCCCGGTGGGCAAGCTGTCGCTGTACAGCGCCGCAGCGGGCATCCATCCGGCGCTCACCTTGCCGGTGTCGCTCGACGTCGGGACGGATCGCCGCGAGCTGCTCGACGACCCGCTGTACCTCGGGTATCGGGCGCCGCGACTTCGCGGCAGCGCATACGACGCCGTGGTGGAGGCATTCGTGGATGCCGTCCGGCGCGTGTTCCCGCGGGCGGTGCTCCAGTGGGAGGACTTCAAGCAGCACAACGCGCTGCGAATCCTGGATCGGTACCGGCACCGCCTCCCGAGCTTCAACGACGACATCCAGGGCACCGCGGCGGTCGTGCTCGCCGGCCTGCTCGCCGCGCGCGGCGAGGTGGATCGACTCCGGGAGGATCGCTTCCTGTTCCTCGGCGCCGGTGCTGCGGGCGTCGGGATTGCACGCCTCCTCGAACGCCGGCTCGGGCCGCCGCTGGAGGGTCCGCGCGTGGCGATGTTCGACAGCCATGGCCTCATCCACGCCGGACGGCCGGAGCTGGCCGAGGATCAGCGGGCCTTCGCGTTCGATGCCGCGCGGCTCGGCGGCGCCGACGCCGCCCAGACGTCGCTCACCGATGCGGCGGCGGTTGCGCGCGCATTCGGTGCGACGGTGCTCATCGGCACGACCGGAACGCCCGGCGCGTTCACCGAATCGCTGGTTCGCGCGGTTGGTGCCAACACGGACGCGCCGATCATCCTGCCGCTGTCGAACCCGAGCGATCGCTGCGAGGCGCTGCCGGAGGACGTGCTGCGCTGGACCGACGGACGGGCGCTCGTGGCCACGGGCAGTCCCTTCCCGCCGGCCGCGGATCGCCTGATCGGACAGGCCAACAACGTGTTCATCTTCCCGGGCGTCGGGCTCGGCGCGGTCGTGGCGGAAGCGCGCGAGGTCACGGACGACGCGTTCCTCGTTGCCGCGGACGAGCTCGCGGGCTCGGTGGCCGGGGCGCGTCGCGAGGCGGGTGCGATCTACCCGCCGATCAGCGAGCTCCGGCCGATCGCCCGCCGCATCGCGATCGCCGTGGTCCGGCGACTTCGCGACACCGGGTACGGCCGGCAGCTGCGCGACGAGGACATCGAGCCTGCGGTCGACGCCGCGATCTGGACCCCCGAGTACCGGATCTACCGCCGCGCCTGAACCGCCCGGGCCGCCCGTGCCGCCGCGTCCACGCCGAGCTGGAACGCGCGCAGGTTGGCTTCCGTGACGGCACGGCCGCCCTTGCCGACCTGCTCCAGCGCTTGCCGCAGGGCCACCTGGGTCACGATCGGCCGGCGGGCAAGCGCTGCACCGAGCCCCACGATGCTGATGAACCGCTCGTCGCCGATCGTGCGAGCCAGCACCGAGGCGGGAACGCGGATGACCTCCGCGTCGGCTCGCTCCACCTCGGCCTCGATCAGCGAGTCGTTGACGACGATCAGGCCGCGCGGCGCCACGAGACCCGCGTATTTCGAGAGGGCGGGCGGATTCAGGGCGATGAGGATCTCCGCCTGGTCGAGGACGGGCGAGCCGATCGGGCGATCCGACACGATGACCGTGCAGGCCGCGGAGCCGCCACGCATTTCCGGGCCGTAGGAGGGCAGCCACGACACGTTCCGGCCTTCGAGGATCGCCGCCTGGGCCACGATCTGGCCGGCGAACAGCAGCCCCTGGCCGCCGAACCCGCTCAGGATCAGACCGTGCTCCACTCGTTCAGCCCTTCGCGCCGGCGCCGCGATCCACGAGGACCCCGAGCGGGTACACCGCGGGCACGTCCTCGGCGACGTGGTGCATGGCGTCGACCGGCGTCATCCCCCACCCCACCGGACAGGTCGACAGCACTTCGACGATCGAGAAGCCGGTGCCGAAGAGCTGCGTCTCGAAGGCGCGCCGGAGCATCTGTTTCGTCTTGCCGATGTGCGAGGGGTCGGCGATCGAGCCCCGGGCCGCATACGACACACCGGGCAGGATGGCGAGCATCTCGGTGATCGGGATCGGGTAGCCCGCAAGGCCGGGGTCGCGACCTTGCGGGCTCGATGTGGTTCGCTGGCCGAGCAGCGTCGTCGGCGCCATCTGGCCGCCGGTCATGCCGTAGATGCCGTTGTTGACGAAGACGACGCTGATCCGCTCGCCACGCGCCGCGGCGTGCACGATCTCGGCCGTTCCGATGGCAGCGAGGTCGCCGTCCCCCTGGTACGTGAACACGAATGCGTCCGGGCGCACACGCCGGACGCCGGTGGCGACGGCCGGCGCGCGCCCGTGGGGCGACTCGACGAAGTCGATGTCGAAGTAGTCGTACGCGAAGACGCTGCACCCCACCGACGCGACGCCGATCGTCCTGGGCGACAGCTCGAGCTCCTGGAGCAGCTCCGCCACGAGCCGATGGATGATCCCGTGACCGCAGCCCGGACAGTAGTGCGTCGCCCGCTCCGTGAGGACGGTCGGGCGTTCGTAGATGACGCGCCGGGTTGCGGGTGCCGAGACGGTGGTCATCGCCGTGCCTCCGTGACCGCCCATGCAAGCGCCAACCGCTCGACGACCTCGCCGGGCGTCGGCACCATGCCGCCCGACCGGCCGTGGAAGAACACGGGCGTCCGGTCCACGGAGAGCCGGACATCCTCGATCATCTGGCCCGCCGAGAGCTCGAGGACGACGACGGCCCGGGCGCCCGCGGCAACGTCGGCGAGGGCGCGACTCGGGAACGGCCACAGGGTGATCGGTCGGAACAGGCCGACGCGCAGGCCGGCAGCCCGTGCCCGCTCGATCGCCGTGCGGGCGACGCGCGCGGCGGTGCCATACGCGACGATGACGACCTCCGCGTCGTCGAGGTCCTCGCCGGCCCAGCGCGTCTCGCGTTCGGCGATGTCGGCGTACTTTGCCTGGAGATGCCGGTTGTGGCGCTCCAGGTCCTCGGGCAGGAGATGCAGCGACTTGACCACTCGAGGCGGCCGTCCAGCCGCGCCGGTCAGGTCCCAGCTCGACGAATCCCATTGCGGTACGCGGAACACCGGGTCGACGGGTTCCATGGCCTGGCCCATGATCCCGTCGGCGAGCAGCAGCACGGGCGTGCGGTACCGGGATGCGATCTCGAATGCATCCGCCATCAGCGCCACGGCTTCCGCGATGGATGACGGCGCGAGGACCGGGACCCGATAGTCGCCGTGGCCGTGGCCCTTCGTGGCCTGGAAGTAGTCCGACTGCGCCGGGCCAATGCTGCCGAGGCCGGGCCCGCCGCGCATCACGTTCACGAGCACCATCGGCAGCTCCGAGCCGGCCATGTAGCTGACCGCCTCGGCCATGAGGCTCATGCCCGGGCTCGACGTGGAGACGAGCACTCTCGCCCCAGTCGCAGCCGCACCGAGGGCCATGTTGATCGCGCCGATCTCGCTCTCGGCCTGGACGAACGTCCGCCCAAGCTCCGGCATCCGCTTCGCCATCCGCTCGAGCAGCTCGGCCTGCGGCGTGATCGGGTAGCCGAAGTAGGCGTCGCAGCCGGCCTCGATGGCCGCGTCGGCCATCGCCTCGTTGCCCTTCATGAGCCGGGGCCCGGTTGCAACCGCGGTGGTCACGAGAGCGCTCCCCGAGGAGCCGCGAACACGGTGAAGACGGTGTCCGGACAGACCCGAGCGCACAGTGCGCAGCTCGTGCACCGCGCCGGATCGGTCAGGCGGATCGGATGGTGGCCCAGGGCATTGACGACCGATGGATCGAGCTCGAGCACGCCCTTCGGACAGGATTCCGTGCATAACTCGCAGCCCTTGCAGCGATCCATCGCGATGTCGAGCGGGACGAACGCGGCGATCGTGATGGCCAATCGGCTACCTCCGAGCACATCCTGTGCGGCGAGCGCGTGGGCGACGAGTGCTCGGCGGCCCGGATCGAGGAGTCCCGATGGCCCTTTCGACGGTGGCGATCGGAGCGTTGAATCGCTGCACGCCGAGCAACTGCCGGAGGTGTCGCCCATGCGCAAGCTCCTCGCGATCCTGCTCTCACTGTTCGCGACGATGACGCTCGTCGGCATCGTCCTCGTGATCACCCGGACCGGGGCCTCGTGGCCCCGGAGCATCCGCGCCATCGATTGGCGGCGGGTCACCGGGGCCGCACGTGAGGACGAGCCGGTGATGGAGGAGTCGCCCGCCGACTAGGCGATCGTCGTCGATCCCTGGGGGAACGGCAGCGGGCCCGTCGATGACGGGCCCGCTGCTTGTTGTTGCTGACAGCCTGGAGGGACGCGCCGGCGCCCCGGCTCAGGCGACCGTCGCGCGCACCTGCGCCGCAATCTCCACGTCTTCACGGCTCTCGATGACGAGCACCGGCGCAGACCCCGTGTCCTCGATGCGCGCGTCAGGCGCGGCATCCGCGTTGGCGCCCGAATCAACCGCGACACCGAGGAAACCGAGACCGTCGACCGCCCGAGCGCGGATGTCGGGTGCGTGCTCACCGACGCCGCCCGTGAACACCAGCGCATCGAGCCCGCCCAACGAGGCGGCCATCGCCGCGATCGACGCGCGCAGGCGGTGGACGTAGACATCGAGCGCAAGAACGGCATCCGGCTCGCCCTGGGTGGCGCGCGCGATGACATCGCGCATGTCCGCGGTTCTGGCCAGACCCACGAGCCCGCCACGGTGCTCCAGGCCGTCGCTGACGTCCGCAACGTCGAGACCGCCGTGCTGCTGGAGCCACAGAACGAGCCCGGGATCGACCGATCCGGAGCGAGTCGCCATCACGAGCCCTTCGAGCGGCGTGAATCCCATCGTCGTGTCGACGGACCGCCCGCCGGCAACCGCCGCGAGGGACGCGCCCGCGCCGAGATGGCACGAGACGATCCGCAGATCCGTTGCGGCTCGGCTGAGCAAGCCCGCCGCGCGCCGAGCCGCCCACGCGTGGGACAGGCCATGGAACCCGTATCGCCGTATCGGCCAGCGCGTGCGCCATTCCGCGGGCAGCGCATACGTCGCGGCGGCATCGGGAAGCGTGGCATGGAAGGCCGTGTCAAAGGCTGCGATCTGCGGGGCCTCGGGGATCGCACGCCGAGCCGCCCTGATGCCCGCGACGCAGCGCGGCTGGTGCAGCGGCGCGAGCTCGGCGAGCGCCGAGATCTCGCCGAGGACCGCGTCGTCGACCAGCGTCGGGTCACGGAAGCGCATGCCACCGTGCACGACCCGATGCCCGACCGCGTCCACCAGCCCGAGCGCGGCGATCGCCGCCTCCAGCGCCGCGGCGGCGCCGGCATCAGCCACGTCGATTGCCGGAAGGTCGGTGCTCGCGACGACGGCCTCGCCAGCGATGACCCGCAGCTTCGTGCTGCTCGACCCCGCGTTGACGACGAGGATCCGCACCTTACGAGGGCTGCCACACCCAGTCGCGAACCTCGGGGATGTCCTCGCCGTGCTCCCGCGTCCAGGCGCGGGCACGGAGGCGCGCGTCGGTCATCTGCTGGCGGACGCGCCCGGCTCGATCGGTCAGCCCCGGAACGCGGTCGATCACGTCCATGACGAGGTGGTATCGGTCGAGGTCGTTGAGCATGACCATGTCGAACGGCGTGGTCGTCGTGCCCTCTTCCTTGTAGCCACGGACGTGCAGGTTGCCGTGGTTCGTCCGGCGATACGTAAGCCGATGGATCAGCCACGGGTAGCCGTGGTACGCGAAGATGACCGGCCGGTCGGTCGTGAACAGGGCATCGAACTCCGCGTCGGTCATGCCGTGCGGGTGCTCGCTCGGCGGCTGGAGCCGCATCAGGTCGACGATGTTGACGACCCGCACCTTGAGGTCCGGCAGGTACCGGCGCAGGAGCGCCGCAGCGGCAAGGGTCTCGAGCGTGGGCACGTCACCTGCGCACGCCAGCACGACGTCCGGCTCGTCGTCGCCGGCGGTCGATGCCCACTCCCAGATGCCGGCGCCCCGCGCGCAGTGGATCACCGCCTCGTCCATCGACAGCCACTGCGGCGCGGGCTGCTTCCCCGCCACGATCACGTTGACGTAGTTCCGGCTCCGCAGGCAGTGGTCCACGACGCTGAGCAACGTGTTCGCGTCGGGTGGCAGGTAGACGCGGATGACCTCCGCCTTCTTGTTGACGACGTGGTCGATGAAGCCCGGGTCCTGGTGGCTGAACCCGTTGTGATCCTGGCGCCAGACGTGGCTGGACAGCAGGTAGTTCAGCGACGCGATCGGCTCGCGCCACTCGAGGCCGTCGATGACCTTGAGCCACTTGGCGTGCTGGTTGAGCATCGCATCGACGATGTGGATGAACGCCTCGTAGCAGTTGAACAGGCCGTGGCGGCCCGTCAGCAGGTAGCCCTCCAGCCAGCCCTGGCAGAGATGCTCCGACAGGACTTCGAGGACCCGGCCGCGCGGCCCGAGATGCTCATCGACCGGTAGGATCTCCGCCTGCCAGACCTTGTCGGTCGCCTCGAGCACGGGCGTGAGCCGGTTCGAGGCGGTCTCGTCCGGGCCGAAGATGCGGAACGTCTCCGGGTTGGCGCGGATCACGTCACGGAGCCAGGTCCCGGCGACGCGGGTGGCCTCCGCGACGGTCGCGCCCGGGTGATCGACCTGCACGGCGTAGTCGCGGAACTCCGGGAGGCGCAGGTCCCGGAGGACGACGCCCCCGTTCGCCTTCGGATTCGCGCTCATTCGACGACGACCGGCGGGCGCCGAGCCCGCGATCTCGGGACGCAGGGCACCCCGCTCGTCGAAGAGCTCCTCCGGGCGGTACGAGCGCAGCCAGTCTTCGAGGAGCTGCAGGTGCCCGGCGTCGCCGCGCACCTCGGACATCGGCACCTGGTGGGCACGCCAGGTCCCCTCGACGGGCAGCCCATCGACCTCGGCGGGGCCGGTCCAGCCCTTGGGCGTGCGCAGCACGAGCATCGGCCAGCGCGGCCGCTCGGCGGCATTGCCACTCGAGGCGGCGGACGCCCGGGCGCTCGACTGGATCGCCGCGATGTCGTCGAGCGCGTCGTCCAGTGCCGCGGCGAGATCCCGATGCACCACGTCGGGGTCGTCACCGGCAACCGTCAGGACGCGGTACCCGTAGCCCTCGAGGAGGCTGACGAGCTCGGCCTCGGGAATGCGCGCGAGGACCGTGGGGTTGGCGATCTTCCAGCCGTTGAGGTGCAGGATCGGGAGGACCGCGCCGTCCGTGACCGGATCGAGGAACTTGTTCGAGTGCCAGCTCGTGGCCAGCGGGCCCGTCTCGGCCTCGCCGTCCCCGATCACGCAGGCAACGACCAGCTCGGGGTTGTCGAACGCCGCGCCGAACGCATGCATGAGCGAATACCCGAGCTCCCCGCCCTCGTGGATCGACCCCGGGCGCTCCGGCGAATCGTGGCTCGGGATGCCACCCGGAAAGCTGAACTGGCGGAAGAGGCGGCGCAGCCCCTCGGTATCGCGCGTGATGTCCGTGTAGACCTCGGAATACGTTCCCTCGAGGTACGCGTTCGCGACGAGGCCAGGGCCGCCGTGGCCGGGACCCGTGATCCACAGCATGTCCAGGTCGCGCTCACGGATGCACCGGTTCAGGTGCGCGTACAGCAGGTTCAGCCCGGGCGTGGTGCCCCAGTGGCCGAGCAGTCGCGGCTTCACCTGCTCCGGCTCCAGCGCTTCCCGCAGCAGCGGGTTGTCGAGCAGGTAGATCTGGCCGACGCTGAGGTAGTTGGCGGCGCGCCAATAGGCGTCGATGCGCCTGAGCTCCTCGCGGTCCATGGGGCGCGACGGGGCGCGCTCCGCGGTGGTGGTCATCGGGCTCTCCGGGTGCTGGGTGGACAGCGTACCGGGTGCAACGCCCGTGCCGGTCATCGACGGCGCGGACCAGCCGCTCAGAACGCGACGACAACGGCATTGACGGCCGCGTGCACCAGGATGGCCGGGACGATGCTCCTCGTCCGCACCATGACCGTGCCGGCAACCAGGCCGATGAGGATGGCGTAGGTGACCTGGGCAATCACGAACCCGGCGGGCAGCGTGAAGATGTTGGCCGCATGCCCGAGGCCGAAGGCAAGGGCCCCGATGCTCACGGCCATGATCGCCGCGGGGCTGGGCGAATGAAGCCGCGACAGTGCCGCCAGGACAAGGGTGATCAGCACGCCGCGAAACACGAGCTCCTCCGTCACCGGGACGATGACCACCTCGTTCAACCAGCTCGCGTCCGCGTAAGGGGTCGTCGGCAGGAGGACGAGCACGATGGCCGTGAGTGCGGCCATGCCAGCGACAGCGCCGGTCACCAGCCTCCATCGGGCGACCGTGTCGCCCAGCCGGATACCGTACGCCGCCGGCCGCCGTACGACGAAGGCGAGCCCGATGAGCAGCAGGTAGCTTGAGTACAGCGCACCGCGGCCGAGCGGGTCGACCCCTCCGACCCACCGGTTGAGGAGGTCGAAGTAGGGCTGGTTGGTGAGCGCCACGGCCATGACCGCTGCCGTGGCGGCGACTGCGACCAGCACGGTCCAGACCCATCGCCGCGGGACGGCCGTCGGTGCTCCGACGCTGACCACGCTGATCACCCGTCAGACCTCGCCAGCAGGTAGCCGCCGAGGACCAGGGTCCACAGCATGGCCGGATACACGATCATGCGCTCGGCCCCTCCGTGGCCGATGGCCCCGAAGATGGCCGGATTGCCCGAGTCGCCGATGACCATCACGACGACGTAGAGCAGCCCCACGGTTCCGGCCACGATCGATAGCGCTCGTATGCCGCCCCGAACGACGGTCGCGGTGGCGAGGGCCTCGAGGTTGAAGAACAGGAAGGCGAATAGCGCAAACAGCGAGTGCGCCGTCCCGGAGTCGAGCGGAAGGAGCCCGGCGCCGGCCGCGCCCAGCCCGGCGAGCCCGTAGATGGCGAAGATCCAGGTCCGCCTGTGCCATCGGTACAGCAGGTATCCGGCACCGATGTTGAGCGCTCCTACCGCGACGAGCAGGCCGTTGAAGAGCATGGCCGTCTGGTCGATGACGCCGAGGTCGCTGATCGCGCCGCCATGGAAGTCATAGCGCGGCGCGATGGACGCGGCCATCATCGTGACCGTCAGGAAGGCGGCACCCAGGACGAGGAGGAGGAGGCCCGCCGCCGGTCGGTTCCCGGTCGAGGCGGCCGGCCGCACGCCTTCCGCGCGAAACCGCTGTGCGTGGCTTGTCATCTCGTACCTCCAGTCACGTCTCGGCGAACTGCGCCGGCCCGAAGCCGCCCCACAGGACCGCCACCAGTACCGCGGAGTTGACAACGAAGGCACCAATCGAGCTCGTTGTAGGGAAGGCGGTCGGGAAGAGGAACAGGCCGACAAGCGACACGAGGGCCGCTCCGACGGCGACCGAGACCCAGCAGGTCGCCGGCAGCCAGCCGAGCAGGATGGCTGCGGCTGCCGAGAAGCCGATGATGGCGGCGCTCCAGATGACGACGCCCAGCACCGCGATCATCGGCGCGGCAGTCCCCGCCAGCAGCCAGGAGTCGCCCTTCCATGCCGGATTGATCACCGCCAGCTTGAAGAGCTGGAGGAGTCCCATGCTGTGCCCGATCCCGTGGGCGAACAGGATCAAGACGATCGCGATACGCAACATCGGTTGATCTCCCTCGTGGGCGGCCCCGGCCGCCCGCGGACTC
>DATFHO010000053.1:0-15332 GCA_035248345.1 Candidatus Limnocylindrales bacterium | reverse complement strand
TGTGGCGCGCGCTTCGTGGTGGACGCCGTCGCATGGGCGAACGGTACCGACCGCGAGCCCCAGGTCTCCGACTGGCGTGACTCGGAGGGCCTGCCGTTCCCGGATGTCGATGTCGCGGCGATCGTCCACGACAAGTTCGCCGACGGCATCATCCTGAACCAGACGCTGATCAGCGGGGCGTCAGGGCTTCCGCTCTATCAGCCGTCGATCGCTTCGCTCTTCCCGGGACTCGCGTCGGAGGATTCGCTGTGGGCGGTCACCGTCCTGCGGCCCGGTTTGCGGTGCGTGCCGGACCAAGCCTGCCCAGCAATGTTCAAACCTGACAGCGTCATCGACCTGGTCATCGGGCCGGACGGCCGCGTCTACGAAGATCCGGAGTTCCACACGATGCCGCTCTTGCCGGGCATGACTCCGTACCCACCAGGCAGCTAGTCTTCGCGGTCGGTCTCGTAGGCGAGACGGCCGTTCGCGATCGTGAAGAGCACCTCGCCGGGCAGCGAGCGGCTGGCGAGCGGGTGCCCGAAGCCCTTCGTCTTCAGCGTGTCGACAGACACGGTCCACCTGGCGGCACGATCGAACACAACGAAGTCCGCCTGCTCCCCTTCGGTGAGCCCGAGGCTCACGGGCCTGCCGGCAGGCTGCGGGAAGGCGCGCATCGGACCTTCCGTGAGCGCCTCGATCGCGCGTTCGAGCGGCAGGAGGCCCGCGTCCACGAGCTCCAGCACGATGCCGAGTGCCGTTTCGCTGCCGGCAATGCCCGGCCGAGCCGCCCCGAACTCGACGTCCTTGTCGACCTGGGTGTGCGGCGCGTGGTCCGTCGCGATCGCATCGACCGTGCCGTCGAGCAGGCCTTCGAGGCACGCCCGCGCATCGGCCGCCGACCGCAACGGCGGATTGACCCGGAGCGAGCTGTCGAACGGGGGCGCCGTGAGTACCCCGTCTCGCCACGGATCGCGCTCCGTGCCGTCGTCCGCAAGCGCTTCCCAGGCCCAGCGCCGCGAGCCGGCGATCCATTCGTCCGTGAGCCCGAGGTGGTGCGGGGTCACGTCGCACGTGACCGGCAGTCCGAGCTCCTTGGCCCGCCTGACGACATCGATCGAACCCGCCGTCGACAGGTGCGTGAGGTGGAGGTGCGCATCAGGCGCATCCCGGAGGACGTCGGCGAGGATGGCGACGTCGCGCGCGGCGGCACCGGCCTCGGCACTGGCGGGCCAGCCCTTCAGCCCAAGGACCGTGGCGATGAGCCCGTCATGTGCCTCTGCGCCGGCGGTCATCTCGAGGTCCTCGGGATGCTCGACCACCGCCAGGCCGATCATGCCCGCGTACGTCAGTGCGTTCCGGAACAGCTCCGGCTGGCGAACCGGCGAGCCATCGTCGGAGAAGGCGACGACATCGACACCCCAGAGCTCGGCCATGGGCGCCAGCTGCTCCCCTGCCCGCCCGGCCGTGATGGCGCCGTAGAGGTAGAGGTCGACCGGGTGCCCCAGCTCCACCCAGCGCGTCTCGAGCGCCGCCGCCTGTGTCGCCCGATCGATCGGCGGGTTCGTGTTCGGCATCGCACACACCGCCGTGAACCCGCCATGGGCCGCAGCATCCAGCCCGCTTTCGAGGGTCTCCGCGGCGGTGTTCCCAGGTTCGCGGATATGGGCGTGGATGTCGATGAACCCGGGCGCGACAACCACACCATGATCGTCGATGCCCGCCGCGGCCTTTCCCTTCAGCCAAGTCAGCGATTCGAGGATCCCGCCGCGCACGACGATGGTGGCCGGGCCGGATCGACCGGTCGACGGGTCGATCGCCCAGACACCGGTCAGGTCGAGATCGACGAAGGCGCCAACCTCGCTCACGCCGAGGCCCCACCGCCGAGCCCGGCGGCCGATGCCACGAGCGAGAGCACCGCCATCCGGACCGCCACGCCCGTGGCGACCTGCTCGACGACCAGCGAGCGCGGCCCGGAGGCGACCTCCGGCGCGATCTCGACGCCCTCGTTCATCGGGCCTGGGTGCATGACGAGGCAATCCGGCTTCGCGAGCGCGAGGTTGGCGCTCGTGAGCCCGAAATGGCGCGTGTACTCACCGATCGACGGCAGGAGGCCCGACGCCATGCGCTCCTTCTGCAGCCTGAGCGCCATCACCGCATCAGCGCCGTCGAGGGCCTCGCCGATGCTCGTCGTCGCGGTGAACTTCCGCTCGCCACCGACGCCGGATGCGGCCCACGCCTCGAACCCGCGCAGGAGCGTCGACGGCCCGCACACCCACACGTCCGCGCCCGCCGCGGAGAGCGTCCACAGGTTCGACCGCGCGACCCGCGAATGCAGGATGTCGCCGAGGATCACGACCTTGCGGCCACGGAGCGACCCGCCGGGCATGTGGCCCATGAGTGTCGCGAGATCGAGGAGCGCCTGGGTCGGGTGCGCGTGGCGCCCATCGCCCGCGTTCACCACGGCGCCCTTGAACTCGCGCGCGACGAGGTATGGCGCGCCGGACACCCCATGGCGCATGACCAGGATCCGGGCACCGAGGGCCTCGAGCGTCCGCATCGTGTCGAGGAGCGACTCGCCCTTCTCGATCGACGACCCGCTGACCGTCACGTTCACGACGTCCGCCGAGAGATGCCTCGCAGCCGCCTCGAACGACACGCGCGTCCGCGTCGACGCCTCGTAGAACAGGTTCGTCACGCCGATGCCGCGCAGCGCGGTCGAGCGCGGGCGCTCCCCGTCGACGATCGCCTGCATCTCGCGCGCCGTGTCGAGGACGAGCTCGATCTGGGGCCAGGTCAAGACGTCCGTGTCGAGCAGGTGGCGATGCGGCCATGTGGCGGCTCCTGCCACCTTCGGTTTGCCCACGAGGCTGCTACGCGCCCACGCCGGCGTGCGCCGCGGCCATCTCGATGTCGACTGCGTCCTCGTCGTCGACCTCGGCCACCCGAACCCGCACGACCTCCTCGCGCGACGTCGGTACGTTCTTCCCGACGTGGTCGGCGCGGATGGGCAGCTCGCGATGTCCGCGATCCACCAGCACCGCCAGCCGAACCGCCCGCGGCCGCCCGAACGCGCGCAATGCATCCATCGCGGCGCGAACGGTCCGTCCCGTATACAGCACGTCATCGACGAGCACCACGGTCGTGCCCTCGACAGGGAACCCGACGTCCGTGCCCTTCACGTGTGGCGAGTCGCCGAGCGTCGAAAGGTCGTCGCGGTAGAAGGTGATGTCCAGGGCGCCGACTGCGATCTCGACGCCCTCGTGCTCCCCGATCGCGGATGCGAGCCGGTGCGCGATGGGCACGCCGCGGCGCTGGATGCCGACGAGGACGAGACCGGACGTGCCGGCCTGCTTCTCGACGATCTCATGGGAGATGCGAATCACCGCTCGGCGGATCTCGTCCGCGGTCATGATGCGGCGGCCGTTCACGAGCGCCTCCCGGCCTCACAGGGCCCATCTCCGGCTCACGTGGCCGGGCACGAAGGTCGGCCCCGAGTGTACCGCGCTAGTAGACCTTCACCGTGACACTGGTCGTCCCGGACCACCAGCCGCAGCCGCAGATCGCGAAGAAATCCGGCCGGTACATGTCGATGAGCCGCCCGCCGGCCTTCGATGGCCCGTAGTCGGTGACCACCCGCTCGATGCAGCCACCCGCGCCGCAGATGACGATCGTCGTGCCGCGCGGGACATCGCGCATTGCCGTGGTGCCGTTGTCGTAGAACGACGCGATCCCGTGGAGCGAATACCGCGGATCCTTCCAGCTCCATCCAGCCGAGACGGCTCTGAGCGCCGGCTGGGCGCGATCGTCGGGAGCGAGCGGCTCGGAGGAATCCAGCTCCACAAAGGAGTCCAGAAGGTTGAGGGCACCGGCAGACTGACCGTCGGCATCGGGGAGGATCAGCCCGATTGCCTGCCGGTCACGCGTGGTCGCGAGGTTGACTGGTCCGAACAACGCTGCATCGATGGGCCGGTCCTGACTCGGCTCATGAGAGCCGACGAGCCCTGGCAGCGCGCCGAGCGCAAGGACCGCAGTGAGCGCCGCCCTTGCGACCGTCCCGCTGGGTCGCATTCCGGGGCGGAGGGTAGCCCATCACGGGTCCTGCGCGCGACCGGGAAATTGGTTGCTAGCGGACCAGGTACATCTGCTTTGCGGGGATGCCGCGCATCTCGCCGAACTCGTTGCCGTTCCAGCCGAGCACCTGCACGGTGCTGTCCTGGCCGTCCTGACCGCTCGGGGTCACCCACGCGAGACGACCCTTGTCGATCGAGAAGCGGCGCAGCGCCGGGACGCCCGGCAGCGGCGTGATGTTCTCGTCGATGCCGCCGGTCGCGGGATCCAGCACGACGAGGTTGAGCCGGCCGACGTCGCCGTCGATCGTGTCGCCGACCCACACCGCGAGGCGCGAGCCGGTCGGGTCGAAGTTCGCGCGGAACGCGGCGACGGGGCCCGGGACGAGCTCCGTGCGGTTCCCGGTGGGGCCGAGCACCGGCGTCGCGGACGGATCCTGCGAAGCGCTTGCGTCGCTGGTCGGGCTCGCGGAAGCGGAAGCGACCGTGCCGTCGGACCAGGTGGACAGGACGAGCGACCCCGCCGCGGGCTCCCAGTCATCGTTGTCGCCGGAACGCGTGAGCGTCCCGGACCAGTACGCGACGAACGTGCCGGACGGATCGACAACCGGCAGCCACACGTCCGGCTGGTCGATCGGGGCGCGGTCGAGCGTCGCCGGATCCAGCAGGAAGGAGGTCGGGCGGCCCTCGTTCGACGTGACCGCCGAGGAATCGAGCGTGACCTCGGGCGACGGCTCGGCGGTGACGTCGGGCGACGAACTCGGATCCGCCGCCGGCGCGACCGCGTCGACGTGGCTCGCCAGGACCCTGCCGCCGAGCCAGGTCGAGAAGTACGTCGCATGGTCATCGGTCACCGCGATCGCGGTGGGGTCGCCGACGTGCCAGAGGTACAGGTCGGGGCCGCTCGAAAGGTCGCTCGGCCGCGCCGAGAACGCGAGCCACGACCCGTCGGGTGAGTAGACCGTGTCGCCGACGACGGTCACGCCCGAGGCGATCTCGACCGCGCCGCGCGGCACGCCGGCGGACGGAACCGGCGTGATCGCGACCTGGCTCGGTGCCGCGGTGGGCTGATCGGTGGACGTGTCGGAAGGCGTGGACTCCGGGGTCGCGACGGCCGTTGGCTCCTCGGTCGGGCCGGTGGTGGGGACCGGCGGCTCCGGGGCGAGGCTGACGACGAACACGCGGCCCGGCGTACCATCCGCGCCCTTCGTCTCGACCACGAGCTGCGACTCGGTCGGCGAGATCGTCACGCCGTGCGGCTTCGAACCGAGATCGATGGTCCGGCTCGGCTGGTCCTCACCGAGCGGCTGGCAGCCGGGGCGCGTGCGCGGGCACAGCTGCTTGACGTCCGCGAGGACGAGGCTCCAGTTGCCGTCGGCGCCGGGCTGGATCCAGCCCACATCGTCGACCGCCGCGACCGGGAAGGCGGTTGCCTGGGTGTCGGGGCTGCCGCCGGCCGCGGTCTCGGTCCGGGAGGGGCGCGACGGGCCGTTGAGCAGGTTCGGCAGCGCGGTCGCGCCGACCACGACGAGGACGATCAGGGCTCCGGCAGCGGCACCGAACGGCATCGCGGGACGGCGGTTTCGCTCGAGCGAGCGACCCGCCGTGCGGCCGCGCCGCGAGCGAGCCAGGGATTCGCGATCCAGCGCGGCCATCGTGCGGGCGCGCAGGTCTCGTGGCGGCACCGGGACTGCATCGCGGAGGCCGCGCAGCAGCGAGCGGTCGGCGAGGTACGCCTCGCGATCGTTGCGGCATTCCGCGCAGCCCTCGAGATGGCCGGCGAGCCAGACGGTCTGGATCTCGTCGAGCGGCTCGAGCATCTCCGTCGCCGTCAACGCGTGGGCGCGGTCGTGCGCACTCTCGTCGTCGTGGTGGCGGCGTCGGAAGGGGGTCGTCACGCTAGCGCTCGCTCCGGGCCTGCGGGCCGTAGTGCGAATCACGCTCGAGCTCGGCGGCGCGCTCCGCGTCCTGCTCGGCGGCGAGGGCGCGGCGCAGGCTCTCGCGAGCGCGGGTCAGGATGGCGCGAGCGGCCACGTGGCTGACGCCCATCGCGGCGGCCAGCTCGAGGCCAGTGAGGTCGTGGAGCTCGGCGAGGAGGAGGGCGGCGCGCTGGCGCTCCGGGATCGAGGCAAGGGCGCGCTCGAGGGGACCAGAGAGGCGGAGGTCCATCGCGAGCCGCTCCGCGGACGGAGCCGCGCCGCGCGCCTCACCGGTCCACGGGATCATGCGGATGATCTTCCGGCGACGGAGCTCGTCGAGGGCCACGCGGTGCGCGATCTGGTACAGCCAGGCGCGCGCGTTCTCGTCCTTCTCGAGCGTGTCGTAGTTCTTGTACGCCTTGACGAACGCGTCCTGCGTCAGGTCCGCGGCGAGCTCCGAGTCACGGAGCATGCGCACCAGATAGGCATAGATCTCGGTGTGGTGCTTGTTGAAGAGCGCGTCGACGAAGGTGCGAGCGGCATCCTGCTCCCAGGTGCGGCTCACGGGACGGCCGATCGAGATCGCGGGCGATACGACGACCTGGTTCTCGAGCAACTGCGTAGCTCTTCTCTGGACTCGGCAGTCGGGGCCATCCGCGGAAATCGACAGAGGGCGGCGGTGCCAGCGCGAGAGACGAGGTGACGCGGCCGGATGTGACGCTCCACGAGCGGACCCAGGCCTCCCGTGCGGACGCGGGGGCCGAGTCCGCGCGGATGGGTCGGCATCAGCGAACCGCCCGGTCCAGCAGCTCCTCGACGGCGGCCTCGGGTGAGACGGGGTTCACGGGCAAGCCCGTGCCGAGCTCGAGGCCCGCGATCTCGCGGAGGCGCGGGTGCACCTCCCAGTGCCAGTGGAACGTGGCGTCCACGCGCTCCCGCAGCGGCGCCGTGTGGAGCACGAGGTTGTACGCAGGGCCGTCGAGGCTGGCGCCGAGGGCGCCGAGCACGTTCCGGAGAGCCGTCGCGGTGGCACGAACGGCGCCCTCGTCGGCGCGGCCGAAGTCCGCCTGGTGCTCGCGCGGAACGATCCATACCTCGAACGGGGAGCGCGAGCCCCACGGAGCGAACGCGACCGTCGAGCTGTCCTCCCAGAAGAGCCGCTCCTTCGTGCGCGCCTCCTCGCGGACGAGGCGGCACCACGGGCACTCGCCCTCGCGGATCACGAAGCGAGCCGCGCCGCCGAGCTCCTCCGTGACGCGATGCGGGATGAGCGGCAGGTCATAGAGGTCCAGGCAGAGGTGGTTCGTGCGGGCGCCCGCCTGCGCGCCCCAGTTCTGGACGACCTGGAGGTAATCCGTCTGGGCCGCGCGCGTTGCCTCGGCGACGGCGTCGCGCGCGAGCCCGAGCATCTGCTCGACGGTCTCACCGGCGTGCGCGAGCGCCCGGTGCTCCCCCACGGGCGCGGCGATCGTGCGCCAGGAACCGGCCGCGCGAGCCTCGGAGACCGTGACCTGGGCGATGCCCCGGTCGAGCTCGTCACGGTCCTGCTCCGTGCCGACCATGTGGAACGCGAAGTCCTTCAGGATCCGGACACGAACACCGTCGCCGGGTGGGATGCGGCAGTTCTGGCAATCACCACCGTCATCGATGGGCTCTGCGGGTCGCGCAAACCGACGGCGATCGAACTCGCGGTCCACGATCGTGGCGACCCACCAGCCGGTGATCGGGTCCTTGCGCAGCTCGAACAGGCCGGCGCTCATGCGGGCACCGCAAGGACGGCATCCCGGCCCGTCGCGAGGACGTCCTCGCGCGCGGGCAGCATCTCCAGCGGCGCGCCGAGCTCCGCCGCGAACGCCTGGGCGAAGATCGCGCCCGCGCGCTCGACGGCGGCCGTCGACGGTGGCTCGGCACTTCGGCCGAGCTCCTCCGCGATCGATGTCGAGACGAGGCCAGGCATGCCGCAGGGATCGATGAGGTCGAAGTCGCGCAGGTCCGGGTCGATGTTCAGCGCGATGCCGTGGTAGCTCACGCCCCGCTCGATGCGCAGGCCGAGCGCCCCGATCTTGCGCGGCGCGGCGCCCGCCCGACCCTCCACCCAGCAGCCGGGATGGCCGTCGCGCCGGAACGCCTCGACACCGAGCTCGGCGCAGGTCGCGATCATCGCCGCCTCGAGCGCCCAGACGAGTGGGCGCACGAGGATCCCGCGATCGCCGAGCCGGATGATCGGGTACGCCACGAGCTGACCGGGGCCGTGATAGGTGACCTCGCCGCCGCGCTCCACCCGGATCAGCTCGATGGAGCGCCGGCGCAGCTCTCGCCCCGACGCGAGCACGTGCGATTCATCCGCCTGGCGCCCGAGGGTCAGGACCGCGTCGTGCTCGAGCAGGAGCAGCCGGTCGTCGATCGTGCCGGCGACCCGCGCGTCGACGAGCTCCTTCTGGAGCGCCCACGCATCCCGATAGCCGATCCGGCCGAGCCACTGCCCGCCGATCGGCGCGGTACGTTGCATGCGCAGGACGATACCAGCCGGCCCTGCACGGCCCGTTCACCCGCGTGGCCCGTTCACCCGCGTGGCGTGCGCGCACCGGGTCGCCAGACCGGGATAGGACCATCGACGGACTGACGGCGGCCGGTCCATCGGCGCATCATCCGTCCGTGCCCGGATCCCCCCGCGCGATACGCCGCCTCGGCGCCACCACGATCGCCCTGCTGATCGCGGTTGCGGGTGCCGTCACGCCTGCGGCGGCGTGGTCCAACAACGGCGATGGCTACGGCAGCCACGACTGGATTCTCGACCAGGCACTGCGCCTGATGACCGCCCGCGGGATGGACATCTCGTGGGTCGATAGCACGACCGCCCTCCTCGCCACCGACGACCCCGACAACATCGAGGTCAAGGCCGATCCCTCGCGCGAGATCGAGCATGTCTACACCGGCGACGGCGGACGCCGCGGCGGCGCGGTCCACCGCATCACCGAGCACTACGCCGCAATGCAGCGCGCCTACAACGCCCACGACTACCAGACGGCCTCGTACAACCTCGGCATGCTCGCCCACTTCTACGGCGACATCCTCCAGCCCTTCCACACCTCGCGGGATGCGATCGGCCAGACGACGACGCACCGCGCGTATGAGCTGCTCGTCGATGACCTCAACCGGCACCCGACCGACTCGCCCGGGTGGTCCGTCGCGAACACGAGCTGGGTCGTCAAGGACATGCCGAATGTCCGGACCTCCGCCATCGCGGCGGCCGCGTACTCGCGGGCGCGCTACCTGACGCTCGCCGCGAACTTCAGCGCCACGGACACGAAGCTCTCCTCGGCGGCGGCAACCGTCACCAAGGAAGTCCTGATCCGCGCCTCGGGCGACCTCGCGGACCTCATCTCGTCCGTCCCGAAGGGCATCGGCAACCCGCCGCCGGTCGGCAGCATCACGTATGTCCTGCGCTACCGTGGCGTGAAGACGAACGAAGCGTCGGAGCGCCTCGACGGCACGGTCAAGGACATCAACGGCAACCCGATCGAAGGCGTCCGCGTCGACGTGAAGTGGCCGATGCCCGACGGCACGACCCAGATCATGCCCTTCTGGACCGACGGCAACGGCGTCGGGCACATCTACGGCATCGTCGGCAGCAACCCCTACATGCAGCACAACACGGTCACGCTGACCTCCACCACGAACCTGAAGACGGTCACGGCGAGCACGTGGTGGTACCGGACGAAGCGCCTCGCTGACGGCTCAGCCGGCTTCAAGACGACGGTCAACGACAGCACGGTTCACGCGGGCCAGGTCGTCACCGCGAGTGCGGTGGCGAAGACGTCGACGGGCGAGCCGATCGTCGGGCTCCTCGTGAACTTCACCTGGACCCTCGGGTCCACGACGGTGAAGACGAGCGCGTACACGGACTCCACCGGCAAGGCGAAGTCGACGTTCACGGTCCTGTCATCGACGTCTCGATCGACGCTCTACGTCAAGGGCTCGACCACCGCGTACAGCATCAACCGGTCGTCGACCGCGTCCTTCCACCGAACGGACTAGCGCGCGGGCGCCGGCCTCCGGCGCGAGCCGACTAGGAGCGGAGCGCCTCCGCCATCGCCTGCAGGTGCGGCGGCGTGCTGCCGCAGCAGGCACCCACCACGTTCGCGCCGGCGTCACGGAACTTCCGCGCGAAGTCCGCCATCGTGTCCGGCGTCGTGGGGTATTCGACCGCCATCCCGACCAGCTGCGGGACGCCGACATTGCCCTTGGCGACGAGGATCGCGTCGGGGAAGGCGGCACGCATCTTCTCGATGACCGGGACGAGCTCCTCGGGGCCGTTGCCGCAGTTACCGCCGACGGCGGCCGCGCCGGCATCGAGCAGGGCCTCCGCGGCGCGCTCCGGGGAGACGCCCATCATCGTGTGCCCACGGGTGTCGAAGCTCATCGTCGCGATGATCGGGAGCTTTGGCGCAGCGTCCTGGGCGCCACGGATCGCGGACACGATCTCGCTCAGGTCGCTCATCGTCTCGATCCAGATGACGTCTGCGCCCGCACCCGCGAGCGCGCTCGCCTGCTGCGCGAACACGTCCCTGGCCTCTTCCGGGGTGAGGGTGCCGCCGATCGCCTGCATGATCTGGCCGCTCGGGCCGATGTCGCCGGCGACGATCGCGGGGTGATCGGCCGCATCGACCTCGACGCGCGCGAGGACGGCGGCCGTTCGATTGAGCTGCTCCACCCGGTCCGCGCGACCGTGGAGCTCCAGGCGAAGGCGTGAACCGCCGAACGTGTTCGTGAGCAGGACCTGCGCGCCCGAGCTGAGGTAGGCACGCTGGACGCGCCGGATGATCTCGGGATGCTCGAGGTTCCAGAGCTCCGGCGGGTCGCCGAACTCGAGGCCGTTGGCCATGAGCATCGTGCCCATCGCGCCGTCGGCCACGATCGGGCCGCCGGCGGTGATGAGGTCGTTCCAGGTCGTCATGGGACGGCGATTGTGCCGCATCCCGACCCGGCGTCCGTCACGAACGGATGGCGGGACCCCACCAGACGGCAGCGCCGATGATTGCGTACAGCCCCAGCAGCATCGCTCCCTCGAACGGGTTTGCCTCGCCGTCCATCACCACGACGAGCACGAGCAGCACGCCGACCGCGAGCGCGCCGAGCAGCAGCGGGCTCACGACGAGCGTGAGCGGCACCGGCGCGAGGAAGAAGCTCAGCAGCACGATCACGGGCGTCAGGAAGAGCACGACCTGCAGCGCCGAGTTCAGGATGAGGCTCATGGCGAGGTCCCCGCGGCCTTTCATCGCGGATGTCACGCCGGCCAGGTTCTCGACCGCGTTGCCCGCGATCGCGACGACGATCAGGCCCGCGAACGCCTCGCTCATGCCCAGCGTGGCCATCGCCGGCTGAAGCGCCTCGACGAACCAGTCGGCCACGAATGCCGATGACGCCGCGGAGATCCCCAGCAGCACGAGCGTCTGGATGAGCGGCTTCGGCACGTCCTCGTGCGCCTCGTCGTCGTCGGGTACGTGCGGCTTCGCTGCCGGGGCCTCGGCAGCGACCCGGATGGAGATCGGCACCGAGACCGCGAACAGGACCAGGAGCACGATCGAGACGATCGCCGAGAGCTCCGGCGCATGGCCGAAGTCCGGCGCTCCCGGCTGCGTGGCCAGGAACGGGACGATCAGCGCCGCGACGCCGAGCAGCAGCTCCGTGGCGTACAGCCGGTTGGCCGCCGCGGAGAACGTGAGCTTGCCGTGCTTGAGCCCGCCGACCAGCGTCGCGAGCCCGAGGACGAACAGCGCGTTGCCGAGGACCGAGCCGATGAGCGCCGCGAGCACGACCTCCACGAGGCCCGCCTGCAGCGCGAAGATCGCGAGGAACAGCTCCGGGAGGTTGCCCAGCACCGACTGGACGACACCCGTGGCGGCCGGCGACAGCCGCATCGACAGCCGCTCCGTGGCCTCCCCGACCGCGATCGCGCCGCCGGTGAGGGCGATGACAGCGGCGATGAAACGGACCATCGACGGCAGCTCGAGCAGGTTCGCGAGCGCGACGAGCGCGAACGCCACGGCGTAGCCGCCGAAGATGAGCAACGTCCGTCGTTCAGGTCTGGGCATGTCGCATGCGTCCTCGCTCGGGTCCCTCGGCGCTGTAGGGTACGGCCCGATGTCCCAGGCATCCCTCACCGCCGGTCCATCGGCGGCAATTCGGGCCGCCAACTACCGCCGCGTCCAGCTGGACTCGGTGTTCATCGGCGTGGTCAATGCATCGGGCACGTTCCTGCCCGTGTTCCTGCTGCGAATGGGCGCCTCGGCGAGCGACGTCGGCCTGCTGACCGCGCTCCCGGCACTCACGGCGTTCCTGCTCGCGATCCCGTTCGGGCGGTGGCTGCAGCCACGCGGCCAGATCGTTAAGTGGTACAGCCGGCTGCGCCTCATCGCGTGGTCGAGCTACGCGGTCATGGCCCTCGTGACTGCCGTGCTCCCGCGCGAGCACGCGATCCCGGTGCTGCTGCTCGTGTGGGCGCTGGCATCGCTGCCGTCCACCGCGGCGCTCGTGACGTTCGCGCTGGTCATGGACGGCGCCGCGGGACCCGGAGGCCGGTTCGACCTGCTCGGCCGCCGATGGGCGATCGCGGGCGTCTCGGCGACGATCGCCGTCGCGCTCGTCGGGCAGCTCCTGACCTACGTCGCGTTCCCGCTGAACTTCGAGGTGTTCCTGTTCCTCGTGACGCTCGCGGGGTTCGGGAGCTTCCTGCAATCGAGCCGGATCCAGATCGTCGAGCCACCGAAGGCCGTCGTGGCGCCGCCGGCATCGGATGCCACCCCGGGCGTTCCCTGGCAGGACCGCCTGCGGGGCCTCTGGCGCCTCGTGACGAGCAACCGGTCCTTCATCCGATTCGAGATGCGCGGCTTCGTCTACGTGCTCTCGATCGGCGTGGCGATGCCCGTGTTGCCGCTGTTCTACGTCCACGAGCTCGGCGCGCCCGACGCGTGGATCGGGATCATCGGCGCGGCGTCGTCCGCCGGGAGCGTCCTCGGCTACCTCGGCGCGCGGCAGCTCGCCAGGCGCCGGGGCGGCTCTGCGACCCTCCTGCCGTCGCTGCTCGCGATGGCCGCGGGGCCGTTGGTGCTGTCGACGATCTCGTGGCTGCCCGCCGTTGCCGCGGTCGGGTTCGCCACCGGCGTCGCCGGCGCGGGTGCGCAGCTCGCGATGTTCGACCAGCTCATGCGCCGTATTCCGACCGAGCACGGCGTGACGTTCTCATCGGTCGACCAGTCGATCTCGAATCTCGCCATCGTCATCGGCCCGAACGTCGGCGGCCTCTTGGCCGTGGCCATCGGCGTCCGCGGCACCATGCTGTTCATGACCGCGATCGGCCTGGTTGCCTTCGGGCTGTTCCTGGTCGAGTCACGGCGCCGCGCGACGGCGCATGGCATCCCGGCGGTCTCCGCGCCCGCCGGCGCACAAGGAGGCGCTCGATGACCCGAGAGGTGACGCTCGTCGCGTCGGGCGACCTGCGCGAGACGGCGAACCGGCTCGGCTGGCCGGCGCAGGCGGAGCTCGAGCGGAATGTCGGGGCGGCGTTCGCGCGCCACGGGGCGAAGGTCCGGCGCGCACACCCGGTCGACGAGTCCCGTGGCCACGGCTTCATCTCGAGCCAGCGCATGGGCATGCGCGTCTTCGAAGGGATCGATCGCGACGCGCCGCTCGTGGTCGCCGAGGCAGTGTGGCAGTACTCGCATCACGTGTTGGCGGGCCTGCGACGGCATCGCGGGCCGATCCTCACCGTCGCCAATTGGAGCGGCGAGTGGCCCGGTCTCGTCGGCATGCTGAACATCAATGCGTCGCTGACGAAGATGGGCCGCCCCTACTCCACGATCTGGGGCGAGGACCTCACGGACGCCTTCGCGGACTCGGCGATCCAGCGCTGGCTCGAAGACGGAACCGTCGAGCACGACACGTCTCACGTCCGGGACCTGGTGACGTCGCGCCTGCCGGAGAGCGCTGCGGCGCTTGGCCGCCGGCTCGCAGGGGAGCTCGCGGAGCGGATGGCCATCGTCGGCGTGTTCGACGAGGGCTGCATGGGCATGTACAACGCGATCTTCGACGACGAGCACCTGAACCCGAGCGGCATCTACAAGGAGCGACTGTCGCAGTCCGCCCTCGTGGCGGAGATGCGCCGGGTCACGACGGGCGAGGCGCGCGCCGGGTATGACTGGCTGACGGCGCGCGGGATGCAGTTCCGCCTCGGCTCCGACGGGGCCACCGAGCTCACCGAGGACCAGGTGCTCGACCAGCTGCGGCTGTACATCGCCGCGACGCGGATCGCGGACCAGTTCGGGTGCGACGCGATCGGCATCCAGTACCAGCAGGGCCTCAAGGACATGGCCCCGGCTTCCGACCTTGCCGAGGGGCTGCTCAACGACGGCGACCGACCGCCCGTGTTCGCGATCGATGACGCGTCGCGCGAGCTGTTCGCTGGTCGCCCGGTGGTGCACTTCAACGAGGTCGACGAGGGCTCCGCGGTGGACGCGCTGGTCACGAGTCGCGTCTGGACCGCGATGGACATCGACCCCGCGACGACCCTCCACGACGTCCGCTGGGGCGCCCGGTACGGCGACGACTTCGTGTGGGTGTTCGAGATCTCCGGCGCGGTGCCGCCCGCGCACCTCGTCGGCGGCTACGCGGGCGCGGTCAGCGAGCGGCAGCCGCCCGTGTATTTCGGGCTCGGTGGCGGCACGATCAAGGGCGTGAGCCGGCCGGGCGAGATCGTCTGGAGCCGCGTCTTCCTCATGGACGGCCGGCTGCACGCGGACCTCGGGCGCGCGACGGTGGTCGAGCTGCCGCGCGAGGAGACCGAGCGTCGATGGCAGGCCACGACCCCGCAGTGGCCGATCATGCACGCCGTCCTGCACGGCGTGACCCGCGACCAGATGATGGCCCGGCACAGGGCGAACCACATCCAGGTCGCGTATGGGGCCGATGCCGCCGGCGCGGACGAGGCGCTCGCGACGAAGGCCGCGATGTTCGATGCGATGGGGATCGCCGTGCACCTGTGCGGCGACGTGCCCGTCGGGTGACACGGGCCCATGGCTGACCTCCTGGTCGGCATCGATGTCGGGACGCAGAGCTCGAAGGGCGTCCTCGTTCGCGTCGATGGCTCAGTCGTCGCGGAGGCGCGCGCGCCGCATCCCATGTTCGACGTCCCGCACCCGGGCTGGGCGGAGCAGGATGCGGACGCGGTCTGGTGGGCCGACCTGTGCTCGATCGCGCGCGAGCTTTCGGCTGCGGTTCCCACGGGCGACCGCATCGCGGGCGTCGGCGTCTCGGCGATCGGGCCGTGTGTGCTCCCGCTCGACGAGGGCGGCCGGCCGCTGCGACC
>DATFHO010000052.1:0-14855 GCA_035248345.1 Candidatus Limnocylindrales bacterium | reverse complement strand
GAGTGCAATGGCATAAGCCTGCCTGACTGCGAGACTGACAAGTCGAGCAGAGACGAAAGTCGGTCATAGTGATCCGGTGGTCCCGCGTGGAAGGGCCATCGCTCAACGGATAAAAGGTACGCCGGGGATAACAGGCTGATGACCCCCAAGAGTCCATATCGACGGGGTTGTTTGGCACCTCGATGTCGGCTCATCGCATCCTGGGGCTGGAGCAGGTCCCAAGGGTTTGGCTGTTCGCCAATTAAAGCGGTACGTGAGCTGGGTTCAGAACGTCGTGAGACAGTTCGGTCTCTATCCATCGTGGGCGTAGGAAACTTGAGAGGAGCTGCTCCTAGTACGAGAGGACCGGAGTGGACGAACCGCTGGTGTGCCAGTTGTCCCGCCAGGGGCACCGCTGGGTAGCTATGTTCGGCAGGGATAAGCGCTGAAAGCATCTAAGTGCGAAGCTCGCCTGGAGATGAGGTTTCCCACCGGGTTAACCGGGTAAGACCGCAGGTAGACCACCTGCTTGATAGGCCGCATGTGGAAGTCCGGTGACGGATGAAGCTGAGCGGTACTAATGGTCGAGGGCTTGACCACTTCAGCTTCTGACCCAGGGTCAGAGGCCTGATGGGATCGGGCTATCGGAATCCCCCAACAACACGCAAGATCGTTGATCAAGCGACTTCTCGGCGCCCGCGTTTCGAGCGACTCGCTCGAGCGCACGGACGCAGCCGATCACATCCAGCAGCAGGATCCTGGTGACGCTAGCGGAGAGGCCATACCCGTTCCCATCCCGAACACGGAAGTCAAGCTCTCCAGCGCCGAAGATACTGAGAGGGCAGCCTTTCGGGAAAATAGGTCGTCGCCAGGATCTTGTGCTTTCCGGCGGTTTTCGGATGCCGGCTCCAAGCGGCTCCAAAACGGGTTCCCGCGGTTCCCGACGGCTATGCTGCCGCGGTGACGTTTCCCGGACCCGACCAGCGTCTCAGTCCGCGCCCGGCGGACGATGAGGCAGCAGCTCCACCGGGCCCGCGTGGCTGCCCCTTCCTGCTTGCGGATGGCGGCGGCTGGCGTCTCGACGTCCCCTCGCGGGAGCACGAGTGCACGGCAGTCAGCCCTGCAGCGGCGCTCTCGCTCGAGAAGCAGTCGCGGCTCTGCCTGACCGCGGCGTATTCGAGCTGCGCGACGTTCCTTGCCTCGATGGGGGCCCGCGGCACGCGCCTCGGCGCAGCGGCGCCCGAGCATGCGACGCGCTGGGGGCTGACCCGGACGACCGCGGTCATCGAGGACGCGGGCGGGATGCGCTCACGGGTGACGAGCGCGATCACCGATCGAGGCCGGTGGCCGGCCGTGCCCGCCGTGCTGCTGCTCACCGGGTTGATCGTGCTCGGGCTCTCTGGGCTCCGCGGCACCCCGGCGTCGTCGATCGCGACGCCGCCCGCGACGGCGCCGAGCGTGATCGCAACGGCGACCACCAACCCAACATCGCCTGCCACCACGCGTCCGACCGAGGCGCCCCCCACGTCGGGACCGTCCAGCCTGCCCTCAGTACCGCCGACGAGCGCACCGACGGCGCGGCCGACGATCGTGCCGCCGCCGACACCGGGCCCGTCGTTCCGCACCTACACCGTCAGGGACGGCGACACCCTCAGCGCGATCGCCTCGAAGTTCGGGACGACATCGAAGGCGATCGCGGACCTCAACGGGATCAAGGTCAGCACGACGCTCCACGCGGGCGACATCCTGAAGATCCCGAACACGTAGCGAGCGGCGCCGAGCGAGCGCCGCTGCGCGATCTCAGCGCACCGTCAGCGCGGTGCACCGCCGACGCGGCCCGACGTCATCGCTGGCAGCCCCGGCACCACGTGGTGGCCTCGCTGCGCGAGCTGACCTCGCTGAGCCTCGTGCCGCAGCGGGGGCACGCTTCGCCGCCGCGAAGGTGGACCGCGAGGAAGTCCCGGACCTGCTTCTCGAACATCGGTGGGACGCGCTCCCGGAGGATGTCGATCGCGCGCGCGAGGGTCGACCGAACCGCCTCGTACAGGGCGTCGACCTCTTCCGGTGCGAGCGACGACCGGCGACGGAAGGGGCTGAGCTTCGCCGCGTGGAGGATCTCGTCGCTGTAGGCGTTGCCGATGCCGGCGATGAACGCCTGGTTGCGCAAGAGGGACTTGAGCTCGCCGGGATGGCGGCGGATCCGCTCGCGCCAGGCCTCGAGGGTCAGCCCGGGATCGTCCGCGTCGGGGCCCTGCTCGGCATCCTCGAAGGCAGCCACCGGCCTCGAAACGCCGGCGGGCAGCAGGTAGACCTTGCCCATCTGGCTCGGGTCGCGGTAGCGCACCTCGGGCGTCGCGTCGGCGGCCGGCAGCCACGAGGCGCCCCTGGTCCACGCCGCGGCCTTCGGGGCACGACCCGGCCGCGCCCCGAACCCGAGGATCACCGCGGTCGACTGAGGCAGCTTGTCGCCCGGTGCGGCGAGCTGGAAGCGGCCGGTGAGCATCGCATTCACCGCGATCCGGTCCCTGGAAAGCTCGAAGACGATGAACTTGCCCCGGCGGCGAACGCCGGTGAGCGTTTGGCCCACGAGCGCCGCGAGCTCGGCCGGCGTGCCACGGACGGCGAGCGGCGCCGGCGCCTCGGCGCTCGTGACCGGCCGGCCGACGAGTGCGGCGTGGAATGCATCGGCGACGATCGCCAGATCGGGCAGCTCGGGCACGGGAGCACGATTGTAGGCGCGTAGACGCCCGTGCTAGACTCCGCGGGCCCTTCGGGGCGGAACAGCACGAACAGACGTCCAGCCCGTTTGCGACATCGAAGGAGCGGACCGAGAGCCTACCGAACTCCGGACCACTGATCGACGAACCGACGGCCTGGGCGAGTTGCCCGGGCCGTTTCGCATTCTCGATGGAGCCCCTGGACAGGAGATTGAATTGACCGAAGAGAACATGGGCGGGACCACGGAGCCGACCGAGGCGACTGCCGAGGCGACGAGCTCCGAGCCGACCGCCGGCACCGTTGCGGTTGCCGACGAGCCCGCCACCAGCCAGCGCCTCGAGACCGAGGCAACGGCAGACGACTCCGCCGCGAACGACGCGGCTCCGGCCGCAGCGGCCGCCACCGCGGACGACGCGTCCGCCGAGGCAGCTCCGGCCGCCGAGATGGCAGCTCCTGCCGCCGAGATGGCGGCTCCGGCCGCAGAGGCCGCGCCCGCCGATGAGGCCCCCGCTGCGGTGGATGCGGCCGACACGGCCGACGCTCCGGCAGCCGAGGAGCCCGATGAGGCCCCGGCCGCAGAGGCGGCCGCCTCACCCGACGAGGCGGCGCCGGCCGACGAGGCCGCTCCGGCAGCCGCCGCGGAACCTGCCGCACCGGCCAGGCCTGCGAAGCCGACCGGCCCCGAGCCGACGACGATGGAGGAGCTGCTCGCGGAGCAGGACGCCGACATCAAGAGCTTCAAGCACGGTGACGTGGTCGAGGGTTCGGTCGTCCGGATCGACAAGGACGAGATCCTCGTCGACATCGGCGCCAAGAGCGAAGGCGTCGTCAGCAACCGCGAGCTCTTCGGTCGCAACACGGAGACCCAGCCGGCACTGAACGTCGGCGACACGGTCCTCGTGTACGTGCTCCAGCCCGAGTCGCCCGAGGGCCACGTGGTCCTCTCCCTCCGCCGCGCCGGCCTGGAGCGCAAGTGGCGCTCGATGCAGGAGCAGTTCGAGGCGGGCGTCATCATCGAGGCGCCGGTCATCGACCACAACAAGGGCGGCCTCATCGTCGACTGCGGCATCCGCGGCTTCGTGCCGATCAGCCAGATCGTCGACTTCCCGCGCCGGCCCCAGAACGACCAGCCGCGCGACGCCGCGCAGGAGATCGCCGAGAAGCTCCAGCCGTTCGTCGGCCGGAAGCTCCGCCTCAAGATCCTCGAGGTCAACCGCAAGGCCAACCGCCTGATCCTGTCCGAGAAGGTGGCGCTGTACGAGGAGCGCCGCGAGAAGCGGGACGAGCTCTTCAGCAGCCTCCAGGTCGGCCAGAAGGTCACCGGGCACGTCCGGTCGATCGCGCCGTTCGGCGTGTTCGTCGACCTGGGCGGCATCGATGGCCTCGTCCACAAGAGCGAGCTCTCGTGGAACAAGGTCAACAATCCCGAGGGCGGCTACCGCGTCGGTGAAGAGGTCGAGGCGGAAGTCATCGACATCAACCACGAGCGCGGCCGCATCAGCCTGTCGATCCGACGGCTGCAGCCGGATCCGTGGCACTCGACCGTCGCCGACTTCAAGGTCGGGGACATCATCGACGGCACGGTCACCAAGCTCGTCAACTTCGGCGCCTTCGTGCGCGTGCGCGACGGCCTCGAGGGCCTGATCCACATCAGCGAGCTCTCGAACCAGCGCGTCGCCCACCCGGGTGACGTCGTGCACGAGGGCCAGTCGCTGAAGCTGCGGATCATCAGCCTCGACTCCGAGCGCCACCGCCTGGGCCTCAGCCTCAAGCAGGCTGAGGAAGCCCCGGCCCGCCCGGCCCCCGAGCCGGCACCCGCGATGGACGGCGGCGCGCCTGCGCCTCGCCCGGAGCGTGCCGAGCGCGGTGACCGCGGCGAGCGTCGGCCGCGCCAGGATCGGGAGCGCACGCGCTCCTACACCGCGGCCGACGCGGTCCAGGAGCCCGAGGGTGGCATCGACACGACCCTCGCCGCTGCCTTCGCGGGCATCCGCGAGCAGCTCGCGAGCGCCGAGGCCGAGGACACCGATACCGCGGCCGCCGACGAGGCCCCCGCGGCCGACGAGGCCCCGGCTTCGGAAGCCGCCGGCGAGGCTCCCGCTCCGGAAGCAGTTGCCGAGGCCCCCGCGGCCGAAGCGCCTGCAGCGGAAGCGGAGGCTCCGGCCCCCGCAGCCGACGAGCCGGCTGCCGACGCAGAAGCGGCGCCCGAGGCCGAACCGGCACCGGCGTCCGAGCCCGAGGCTGCCGCCGAGGCCCCCGAGGCCGAAGCCACCGCCGAGGAGCGGGCCGCCGAGGCCAAGACCGACGAGGAGCCGGCCGGCTAGGTCCGCACCTCGCACCGGGCACTCCGGGCACGCGGCCGGCGCCCACCGGCCGTAACCACACCAGACCACACACGACCACACAGCCCCATGCGGGGTTGCTGCAACGCGCCACGCTCCCGGAAACGGTCGGGAAGCGTCGAATCGCGTGGTAGGATCGATCAAGCGCCGGGCAAGGCGCGCACACGGGGAACCAGGCGTTCATGGAGCGATTCGACAAGTTCACGGACCGGGCCCGCAAAGTCCTGACGCTCGCGCAGGACGAGGCGCAGCGGTTCAACCACAACTACATCGGCACGGAGCACCTGCTCCTCGGCCTGGTCCGCGAGGGCGAAGGCGTCGCCGCGCGCGTCCTCGAGAACATGAACGTCGAGCTCGCAAAGGTTCGAACGGCCGTCGAGTTCATCATCGGGCGTGGTGATCGCCCGGTCGTCGGCGAGGTCGGGCTGACGCCCCGCGCGAAGCGCGTGATCGAGCTGGCGATCGACGAGGCGCGCCGCCTCGGCCACAACTACATCGGCACGGAGCACCTGCTCCTCGGCCTCGTGCGCGAGGGCGAGGGCATCGCCGCGGGCGTGCTCGAGAGCCTCGGCGTGAACCTGGACAAGGTGCGCCACGAGGTCATCCGGGTCCTGAGCCAGAGCTCGTCGGTCGGGCCGGCGCAGGAGACGAAGCGCTCCTCCAAGACCCCGACGGTCGATGCCCTCGGCATCAACCTGACCGACGCCTCGCGCGCGGGCAAGCTCGATCCGGTCATCGGCCGCGAGAAGGAGATCGAGCGGGTCATCCAGATCCTCGGTCGCAAGACCAAGAACAACCCAGCGCTGATCGGCGAGCCGGGCGTCGGCAAGACCGCCATCGCCGAGGGCCTCGCGCACCGGATCGTCGCGGGCGACGTCCCGGACATCCTGCTCAACAAGCGCGTGCTCACCCTCGACATCGGGTCGCTCGTCGCCGGCACGAAGTACCGCGGCGAGTTCGAGGAGCGCCTCAAGAAGATCATCGAGGAGCTTCGCAACACCAACGACGCCGTGCTCTTCATCGACGAGCTGCACACGCTCGTCGGCGCGGGCGCCGCCGAGGGCGCGATCGACGCCGCGAACATCCTCAAGCCGCCGCTCGCTCGCGGTGAGCTCCAGTGCATCGGCGCCACCACGCTCGACGAGTACCGCAAGTACATCGAGCGCGACGCGGCCCTCGAGCGCCGGTTCCAGCCGGTGATGGTCGACGAGCCGACGATGGAGCAGACCATCGAGATCCTCATGGGGATCCGGGAGCGCTACGAGCAGCATCACAAGGTCGCGATCACCGACGCCGCCGTGAAGGCCGCCGCGGACCTCTCGATCCGCTACATCACGGACCGCCACCTCCCGGACAAGGCGATCGACCTCATCGACGAGGCCGCGTCGCGCGTCCGCCTCCGCCACGCGTCGGCGCCGCCTGCGCTCCGCGAGGCGCAGCGCGAGCTGGATCGCCTGACCAAGGAGAAGGACAGCGCGATCAACACGCAGGACTACGAGGCCGCCGCGCGCCTGCGCGAGGACGAGGCCGCCCTGCGCGAGAAGGTCGAGGGCCTCCGCGCGGAGTGGCAGACCACCATTGCCGGCGACGCACCCTCGGTCGACGAGGAGGAGATCGCACAGGTCGTCGCGATGTGGACCGGCATCCCGGTGACCCGCATCTCCGAGGCCGAGACCGAGCGCCTGCTGCACATGGAGGATGCGCTGCACCAGCGTGTCGTCGGCCAGCAGGAAGCCATCGACATCGTCGCGAAGGCGGTCCGCCGAGCCCGTGCCGGGCTCAAGGATCCGAAGCGCCCGATCGGCTCGTTCGTCTTCCTCGGCCCCACCGGCGTCGGCAAGACCGAGCTCGCGCGAGCGCTCGCGGAGTTCATGTTCGGGAGCGAAGACTCGCTGATCAAGATCGACATGAGCGAGTTCATGGAGCGGCACAACGTGTCGCGGCTCGTCGGCGCACCTCCCGGCTACGTCGGCTTCGACGAGGGCGGCCAGCTGACCGAAGCCGTCCGCCGCAAGAGCTACGCGGTCGTGCTCCTCGACGAGGTCGAGAAGGCGCACCCGGAGGTCTTCAACATCCTGCTGCAGATCCTCGAGGACGGGCAGCTCACGGATGCCAAGGGCCGCAGAGTCGACTTCCGGAACACGATCATCATCATGACCTCGAACCTCGGCGCGAAGCAGCTCCAGACGAACTCGGCGCTCGGCTTCCGCCCGGTCACGGACGACGAAGCCGGCAAGCGCGAGCAGTCGTACGAGCTCATGCGCGAGAAGGTCCAGGCGGAGCTGAAGAACAGCTTCCGGCCCGAGTTCCTCAACCGCCTCGACGCGACCGTCGTGTTCCGCAGCCTGACGATGGAGGAGATTCGCGAGATCGTCGACATCCAGCTCAAGCGGGTGCGCGACCAGCTCAAGGCCCAGAACATGACGCTCGAGGTCACGCAGGCGGCGAAGGACCAGTTGATCAAGCTCGGCTGGGATCCTGCCTTCGGGGCACGCCCGCTCAAGCGGGCGATCCAGAGCCATATCGAGGACGTGCTGGCCGAGCACCTGCTGCTCGGCCGCTACCCGGCGGGCACGAACATCCTTGTCGACGCGAATGCCGACGACGGTCTCGTGATCCAGGGCGCGGAGCAGAAGACCCCCGTCGAAGTCTCGTAGCGCGGGTCCACATGACCCGGGCTCAGAGCCGGTTCGTCTGCCAGGCGTGCGGCGCGGATTACCCGCGCTGGGAAGGCCAGTGCCGCTCGTGCTCGGCGTGGAACACCCTCGTCGAAACGGTGATCGCGGCGCGCCCTCGGGGGTTGCGGGCATCCCCGGGCTCTGGAGCCGGCGCGCCCGCTCCCGTGGCGCTGTCCGCGCCGGCCGAAGGGCCGGTTGATCGGCTACCCACGGGCATCGGTGAGCTCGATCGTGTCCTCGGCGGCGGTGTGGTGCCGGGGTCGCTGCTCCTCATCGGCGGCGAACCGGGCGTCGGCAAGTCCACGTTGCTCCTCCAGGTCGCGGGCGGCGTTGCCGCCGGCCCGGCCGGCGGCGTGCTCTACGCCACCGGGGAGGAATCCGCCGGCCAGGTGAGGCTCCGCGCGGCGCGCCTCGGGCTGGGAAGCGGCCCGGCCGCGGACGCCGTGTCCGTGCTCGCGACGAGCGAGGTCGGGGCCATCGTCGAGACGGCGCGCGCTTCCCGCCCCGCGCTCGTCGTCGTGGACTCCATCCAGACGATGACCGTCGACGAGCTCGACGGGCCGGCGGGCAGCGTCGGCCAGGTCCGCGAGGCCGCACTGCGGCTCATGGAGCTCGCGAAGGGAGGGGGGATCGCCGTCGTGCTCGTCGGGCACGTGACGAAGGACGGCTCCATCGCCGGCCCTCGGACGCTCGAGCACCTCGTGGATGCGGTCATCGACCTCGGCGGTGACCGCGGTGGCGTGATGCGGCTCGTCCGGGCCGCGAAGAACCGCTTCGGGTCGACGGACGAGCTCGGCGTGCTGGAAATGGGTGAATCCGGGCTCCGGGAGGTGGCCGACCCGGGCCGCGCGTTCCTCGCGGATCACGAGGGTGCCGCGCCGGGAAGCGTCGTCGCCGCGACACTCGAGGGCAGCCGGCCGCTCCTCGTCGAGGTGCAGGCCCTGGTGTCGCCCGCCGGCTACTCGACGCCGGCTCGCCGCGCCTCCGGGATCGATCCGACCCGCCTCGCACTCCTGCTTGCGGTCCTGGGCCGCCGAGCGGGCATCGGGCTCGGCACGCATGACGTGTACGCGAACCTGGCGGGCGGCCTCACCGTCAGCGAGCCCGGCCTCGACCTCGCCGTTGCCCTCGCCCTGGCGTCGTCGCTGCGCGACCGTCCGATCGATGCCCGGACCGCCGTGGTCGGGGAGGTGGGCCTGCTCGGCGAGCTGCGCCCTGTCTCCGGGCTGGATCGTCGCCTGCGGGAAGCGTCACGGCTCGGCTTCGAGCGCGCGATCGTGCCGTCGGCGCGAGGCGCCGGTTCCGGACGGATCGAGGGGATCCATGTGATTCCCGTCGCCACCCTGCGCGACGCGGTCGTCGCGGCGCTCGGGGCCGGCGCGAACGGGACGGGCAAACGGGCGGAGGCAATCCCCATCGAAGCGGATTCGCCCGTCCGCGGTTGACACGTCCATAATCTCGCCCCCGTGATCCGAACCATCCGGTTCCTCGGCGCTGCGATCGGCGGCCTCGTGGGAATCACCTCCGTCATCGCGAACTGGGTGGCGTTCCAGCCGACCCCGGGTGCGCCCGTGCTCGTCGTCGGCTGGGTCGTCGCGTGGATCGTGCTGGGCTTCACCTTGCTGCCGTACCTGACCGTGATCCCCGCCATGCGGGCACTCAACGCGGTCCAGGAACTCTCGACCGCGGAGTTCGTGACGGCGATCATCGGCCTGTTCCTCGGCCTCCTGCTCGGGCTGCTCGTCGGCCTGCCGCTGTCGAACATCCCGCCGCCGATCGGCACGGTGGCGCCGCTCGGGATCTCCATCTTCCTCGGACTCGCCATGGTCGGCCTCACGGTCGCCAAACGCCACGACCTGATCAGCGCAGCGGAGTCGATGGGCATCATCCGGCATGCCCAGACCGGCGGCGAGGGCGGCAACGTGCCGCGGATCCTGGTCGACACGAGCGCGATCATCGACGGCCGCATCGCGGACATCGCCGACTCGGGCTTCCTGTACGGGATCCTCGAAGTGCCGCGGTTCGTCCTCGATGAGGTCCAGCGACTCGCTGACTCGTCGGACTCGATGCGCCGCACTCGGGGTCGTCGCGGGCTCGAGATCCTCGCACGCATGCGCAAGGACGGCGCAACGCCCGTGCAGGTGATCGACGAGGACGCCCCGGGCACCCCGGAGGTCGATTCGAAGCTGGTCGCGCTCGCGAAGCGCAACGGCCGGGCCGTCCTGACGAACGATCTCAACCTCAACCGCATCGCCGACCTGCAGGGCGTCCGCGTGCTGAACGTGAACTCGCTCGCGAACGCGGTGAAGCCCGCGCTCCTCCCAGGCGAGGATCTCCGGGTTCGCGTGATCCAGCCCGGCAAGGACGCCGGCCAGGGCGTCGGCTATCTCGACGACGGGACGATGGTGGTCGTCGAAGGTGGCGCGAAGTCCATCGATTCCGAGGTCGACGTCACCGTCACCCGCGTGCTCCAGACGGTGGCCGGCCGCATGGTGTTCGCCCACCCGCGACAGGCATGATCGGGACCGGGGTGATCGCGGACGCGGTCGTCGTCGCCGCGGGCCGATCGGAGCGGATGGGTGGCCGCGACAAGCTCGCCGCCGAGCTCGGCGGGAAGCCGCTGCTGGCGTGGTCGGTCGCCGCGCTGGCCGCATCTCCTGTCGTCGAACGCATCGTACTCGTGCGCGCCCCGGACCAGGCTGGCGGCGCCCGGCCCGAATGGCTGCCCGACAAGGTGGTCGCCGTCGTCCCGGGCGGCGCCCGCCGCCAGGACTCCGTCGCCGCGGGCATCCGGGCACTCGATGGGAGCGTGGGTGACGGTCGCGCGCGCGTCGTGCTCGTCCACGATGGCGCCCGCCCGCTCGTCACGCCCCACCTCGTCGCGGCGGTCGCCAATGCCGCTGCGGAGCACGGAGCAGCCATCCCCGTGCTCCCGGTTGCGGAGACGCTGAAGCAGGTGGACGGAGATCGCATCGTCGGCAACGTGGACCGCACCGGCATCGCCACCGCGCAGACCCCGCAGGGGATCCGCTGGGACGTGCTCCGCAGCGCGATCTCGCACCTCGACGATCCCGATCGCGAGTTCACGGACGAAGCCGCGCTCCTCGAAGCGGCGGGTGTCGCGGTCCACACCGTGCCCGGTGAGGGGACGAACCTCAAGGTGACCCGGCCGGACGACCTCGCGATCGCCGAGGCACGACTGGTCGGCGCCACCGCGATCCGGACGGGGTTCGGCGCGGATGGGCACTCGTTCGGGCCGGGCGACGGGCTCCGGCTCGGCGGCATCGAGATCCCGGGGGCGCCGCGGCTGTTCGGTCACTCCGACGGCGACGCCGCGCTCCATGCGATCGCCGGCGCGCTGCTCGGTGCCGCCGCGCTTGGCGACCTCGGCGGCCTGCATCCCGCCGACGAACGGACGCCCCGCGGCGTCGCAAGCACGGACCTGCTGCGCGGCGTGCGGCGCGCCCTCGACGACGCCGGTTGGGCGCCGCGCTCGGTCGACCTGACCATCCGGGGCGCACGGCCGTGGATCCAGGCGTCGATGCCCGCGATGCGCCAGGCGATCGCCGACATCCTTGGCCTGGACATCGGCGCGGTGAGCGTCAAGGCGTCCACCGGCAACCTTTCGGGCGATGCGGGCGCTGGTCGATCGATCGAGGCGCAGGCCGTCGCGACGGTCGCGCAGCTGCGGATCGATCGATGACCCTCCACCTGCAGGACACGCTCTCGGGCGAGACGCGGCCGCTGGAGCCGATCGAGCCCGGGCACGTCCGCATCTACAGCTGCGGACCGACGGTCTACGGCCCAACCCACATCGGCAACTTCCGCTCGTTCCTGTTCGCCGACCTTCTCGTCCGGTACCTGCGCTACCAGGGCCTGCGCGTCACCTGGGTCATGAACATCACCGACATCGACGATCGGATCATCGAGCGTGCCAATGCCGCCGGCGAGACGACCGCCGAGCTCACCGACCGATGGCTCGCCCGCTTCAAGGCGGACTTCGCCGCGGTGCGCATGACGACGCCTGACGTGCTCCCACGCGCCACGGACCACATCGATGCGATGGCCGAGCTGATCGCCCAGATGCTCGAGACCGGCAACGCGTACCGCACCGAGGACGGCTCGATCTTCTTCCGGATCAGCTCGTGGCCCGCGTATGGCCGCCTGTCGCGCCTGGACGCCACGCAGCTGCGGGTGGGGGAGCGGGTGGTCGCCGACGACTACGGCAAGGACGACGTGCGCGACTTCGCGCTGTGGAAGGGCCCGAAGCCGGGTGAGCCCTCCTGGGATACGGCCGTCGGGCCCGGTCGACCGGGCTGGCACATCGAGTGCTCGGCGATGTCGATGCGACACCTCGGCGCGTCGTTCGACATCCACACAGGCGGCATCGACCTGATCTTCCCGCACCACGAGGACGAGATCGCGCAGAGCGAAGCGGTCACCGGCCAGACGTTCGTGCGGACGTGGCTGCATTGCGACCACCTCCGCCTCGGCGGGACGAAGATGGCGCGCCGGGTCGGCAACATCGCACGTGTCGCCGATCTGCTCGAGGACGGGGTGTCGCCGCGCGCCCTGCGGTACGCGCTCATCTCGGTCAACTACCGCCAGGCGCTCGAGTACAGCGAGGCCTCGATCGAGGCCGCGACCGCGGCCGTGAGCCGGCTCGACGCGCTGGTCGCCGCGCTCGAGGGCTACCGGGAGGATCGCGCCGACGCGCCGGACCTGCCGGCGGAGCTCGCCGCTGCGAAGTCCGGCTTCGAGGCAGCGCTCGATGACGACCTGAACATCTCTGCTGCACTTGCTGCACTCTTCGATCTCGTGCGAGCGCTGAACCGCCGCATCGCCGACAGGTCCCTGTCCAGCGCGGACGCCGCCCGCGCCCTCACGTTCCTGAGCGAGCTGGACACGGTCCTCGGGGTCCTGCCGGACGCGGCCGACGACCTTCCGCCCGTGGCCCAGGAGCTGCTCGACGCGCGCGTCGCGGCTCGAGCCGCCCGCGACTTCGCAGCCTCCGATCGCCTCCGCGACGAGCTCGCCGCGCTCGGCGTGTCCGTCGAGGACACGCGCGACGGCCAGCGCTGGCGCCGATTGGAGGCCGTGCGATGAGCGACAACCCGCGACCGCGCCGCGAGGGTCCGGACCGGCCGGATCGGCCATTTCGAGGTGGCAAGCGCCCCGGTCCGCCCGGCGGCGGCTATCGCTCGGGCGGGTTCCGCGCGGGCGGCTCGCGACCCGACGGCCCGCGGCCGGGCGGCCATGGACCGGGCGGCGGACGCCCCGGCGGTCCGAGGCCTGCGGGCGGTCGCCCGGGCGGCCCGCGGCCAGGCGGGTTCCGGCCGTCCGGGCCACGCCCCGGCGGTTTCCGCCCTACCGGCGATCGACCCCAGGGAGACCGGCCACCGCGTCCCTCGGGCTTCGGGTTCGACGCGGGACCACCTGATTCGTCCCCGCCGGACGCCGTGCCGTTCGACACGGGTGATGGGCCGCGGGCATTCGATCGACCACGGTTCGACCGACCGCCGCGACCCGCGCGACCGCCGCGCGCCTTCGATGGCCCGCCGCGACCGCGTCCGGGAGGGCCGCGGCCGCCGTGGCGGGAGGGTGGCGGCGACCGCCGACCCACCGGACCGCGCTTCCGCGACGCGGCTCCCTACAACGAAGAGCCCGCCTACCGCGCCGCCGCCGCACCGCCGCTCGAGGAGGGCGAGGAGCTCGTTGCCGGGCGCCGGCCCGTCGAGGAGGCGTTCGCAGCAGGTCGCCCACCGAAGCGGTTGCTCGTCACGCCGCAGCGCCGTCAGGCCCTGGAACGGATCGTCCTCCACGCGACGACGCTCCGGATCCCGATCGTCGAGGTCGAAGGCGGCTCGCTGACCTCCCTCGCCGGCTTCGATGGCCACCAGGGCGTCGCGCTCGTCGTCGAGGCGCGGCGGTTCGCCTCCCTCGAGGACATCCTCGCCCGCGCGATCGAGCGGTCCGAGCCTCCGTTCGTGCTCGTGCTCGACTCGCTCGAGGACCCGCAGAACGTCGGGACGCTCCTCCGCAGCGCGGAAGCCGCCGGCGTGCACGGCGTGCTGTTCCCGACGGAGCGCCAGGCGCCGCTGTCGCCGGCTGCCGTGAAGGCATCGGCGGGCGCAACGGAGCATCTGCTGCTCGCACCCGTCGACGACCTGCCGGCGAGCCTGACCGACCTGCACCTCCGTGGGGTCCGGATCGTGGGCTCGGACGGAGAGGCGCCGCTCGGCGCTCGCGAGGCGGACCTCCGTGGCGCGCTCGCGCTCGTCGTCGGCAGCGAGGGCCATGGGCTGTCGCCCGCCGTCCGGCGCCGGTGCGACCTGTTCGTCCGGATCCCGATGCGCGGCGCGATCGGTTCCCTGAATGCCGCCGTCGCCGGTTCCATCCTCCTCTTCGAGGTCCTCGGGCAGCGCGGCATGGCGCCCGCGAGCGAGCCCGCCGCCGCTGCGATGCCCGCGAAAGCGACGCGGAATCGAGCTTCGAAAACGACGACGCCGGCGCAGGAGCAGCAGGCTGAGCCGGTCGCGCCCGCGGAGGCGGTCACGCCCGTCGAGGCGGCCCTGCCCTCCGAGCCGGCCGCGCCCGACCTGCCTGCCGATTCCGAGGCTTCGGACCTCCTGCCGGGCTGACGCCGCGCCCATCCGAGGCGCGCTTGACCGGTTTTCGCGATCCGACCTATCATCTCCCGGCGCTCCGACAGGCCTTGGTTTGCCGTGCGCGCCGACGTAGCTCAATTGGTAGAGCAGCGGTTTTGTAAACCGCCGGTTCCGGGTTCGAGTCCCGTCGTCGGCTCCACTCGCGAAGCCCTCGGGCCCACATAGCTCAGTCGGCAGAGCACTTCCTTGGTAAGGAAGAGGTCATCGGTTCGAACCCGATTGTGGGCTCCATGACCTCCGGAGAGATCCCTGGAAGCGAGTGTTCCCCGGCGAAGCCGTGCCCGCAGGGTCCGGAATCGCAAGCAAGAGATGGAGTGAGACTGGTCCTGTGGCCAAGAAGAAGTTCGAGCGAACCAAGCCGCACGTGAACATCGGCACGATCGGCCACATCGACCATGGCAAGACGTCGCTGACCGCGGCGATCTCCAAGTACCTCGCGCTCAAGGGCTCGGCCGAGTACCGCGCCTTCG
>DATFHO010000051.1:0-8797 GCA_035248345.1 Candidatus Limnocylindrales bacterium | reverse complement strand
CCGAGGATGCGGGGAAGGCCGAAAAGACGGCGCTGAAGGCCGGGCTCAAGGACATCGAGAAGTTCCTGGAGCACTCGAAGCCGTCCGAGGTGCTCGAGGCGATCGGGTTGCCGGCCCTCGCGGCCCTGCTCGGTCCCAAGTCGGAGTCGGATGCGGACGCCGCGGCGGTGGAGCTCCTCCGGGTCGCCGGATTCTCGGCCGGCGGCAAGTGCCGCCTGCGCGACGGCCGCTCGGGCGAGTACTTCGAGTCCGAGGTCACCGTCGGCACGATCTACATGATGAAGCTGTCGCACCTGGTGGACGACAAGATTCACGCCCGGTCCATCGGACCGTATTCGCTGGTGACGCAGCAGCCGCTCGCCGGGAAGGCGCAGTTCGGCGGCCAGCGGTTCGGCGAGATGGAGGTGTGGGCCCTCGAGGCCTACGGCGCCGCCAACATCCTCCAGGAGCTGCTCACGGTGAAGTCGGACGACGTGCTCGGTCGCGTGCAGACGTACGAGGCGATCGTCAAGGGCGAGGAGATCCAGCCACCGCGGGTCCCCGAGTCCTTCAAGGTCCTCATCAAGGAGCTCCGCAGCCTCGGCCTCAACGCCGAGATCCTCGACCACAACGATGAGGAGATCCCGCTCGCGGAGGACGACGCCTCCGGCTATCTCCTCCCGGACCTCGGCGGGATCAACCTCGCCGGGTTCGAGGACTAGTCACGACGAACTTCCAGCGGCGCCGGGTTCCGGCGCCGTCGCTCTCGCCAGATCCCGATCGCGCCGCCGGGCCAAGCGGCGCGGAGGAGACCGATGCTCGAAGTCAATAATTTCAACGCGATCCGCATCTCGCTCGCGAGCCCGGACCAGATCCGCGAATGGTCGAAGGGCGAGGTCACCAAGCCCGAGACCATCAACTACCGCACGCTCAAGCCGGAGAAGGACGGCCTCTTCGACGAGCGCATCTTCGGTCCCACCAAGGACTGGGAGTGCTACTGCGGCAAGTACAAGCGCATCCGGTACAAGGGCATCATCTGCGACAAGTGCGGCGTCGAGGTCACGCGCTCCAAGGTGCGCCGTGAGCGGATGGGCCACATCCAGCTCGCGAGCCCCGTCAGCCACATCTGGTACTTCAAGGGCACCCCGAGCCGGCTCGGCATCCTGCTCGACATCAGCCCCCGCAACCTCGAGCGGATCCTCTACTTCGCCCTGTACATCGTCACGGGCGTGGACGAGGAAGTGCGCAAGCGCTTCGCCGCGAACATCGAGGAGGAGGCAGCGGGCCGCGGCGGTCCGTCCGGCCAGCGCATCTCCGACCTCGAGGCGGAGCTCAAGGCGGACATCGAGCGCCATCGCGACGAGCTGACCAGCGCCCTCAAGGCGACGAAGGCCGAGCTCGAGACGCAGCGCGCCACCCGCACCGAGGAGATCGTTGCGGCGGCGCAGGGCGTCGAGGCGCAGCTCGCCGAGCTGAAGACCGGCGAGGCCGCCGAGTCGATCGTGTTCGGGCCGACGGGCGAGGTCATCGTGGCGTCGGGCGAGAAGGGCGGCAAGACGGCGACGTCGAAGCTGCGCTCCGTGGTCCAGGCCGAGACCGAGCGCGTCAACGAGGAGATCCAGCAGCGCGAGCGCGACGAGGAGACCGCGGTCGACCAGAAGGTCGCCGACCTCCGTGCCGCGATGGACGAGACGATCGCGACCGAGAAGGCGCAGCTCAAGGAGCAGGCCCAGGGCCTGAAGGATGAGCTCCGCAAGCTGCGCGACGAGCTCGAGGGCATCAAGCCGATGCTCACCATCGGTGAGCTCGAGCTCCGCGGCCTCGACGAGAAGTTCAACCAGAGCGGCAAGGGCCGCCTCTTCACGTCCGGCATGGGCGCGGAGGCGGTGCGGGACATCATCAGCCGCATGGACCTCGAGACGCTGGCGCGCTCGCTCCACGTCGAGGTTCGCACCAGCTCCGGCCAGCGCCGCAAGAAGGCGATCAAGCGCCTGCGCCTGATCGAGGCCTTCCGCCGCTCGGGCACCCGCCCGGAGTGGATGATCCTGAGCGTGCTGCCCGTCATCCCGCCGGACCTCCGGCCGATGGTCCAGCTCGACGGCGGCCGCTTCGCGACCTCCGACCTCAACGACCTCTACCGCCGCGTCATCAACCGGAACAACCGGCTGAAGCGGCTCCTGGAGCTCGGCGCGCCCGAGATCATCATCCGCAACGAGAAGCGGATGCTCCAGGAGGCGTGCGACGCGCTGATCGACAACGGCCGCCGCGGCCGCGCGATCGCGGGCACCGGCAACCACCGCCTCAAGTCCCTGAGCGACATGCTCAAGGGCAAGCAGGGCCGGTTCCGCCAGAACCTGCTCGGCAAGCGCGTGGACTATTCGGGTCGATCCGTCATCGTCGTGGGCCCGGAGCTCAAGCTCCACCAGTGCGGCCTGCCGAAGAAGATGGCGCTCGAGCTGTTCAAGCCGTTCGTCATGCGCCAGCTCGTCGAGAAGGGCTTCGCCCACAACATCAAGAGCGCCAAGCGCATCGTCGAGCGCGTCCGGCCGGAGGTCTGGGACGTCCTCGAGGACGTGATCAAGGACCACCCGGTCCTCCTGAACCGCGCCCCGACGCTCCACCGCCTGGGCATCCAGGCGTTCATGCCGGTCCTCGTCGAGGGCTCGGCGATCCAGATCCACCCGCTCGTCTGCACCGCGTTCAACGCGGACTTCGACGGCGACCAGATGGCGGTCCACGTGCCGCTCTCGACCGCCGCCCAGGACGAGGCGCGCACGATGATGCTGTCGACGGCGAACCTGCTGTCGCCGGCGGACGGCACGCCGGTCGTGGCGCCGACCCAGGACATGGTCCTCGGCTGCTACTACCTGACGATGGAGAAGGAGGCCACCCGCGGCAAGCCCGCGACGCGCGTCTTCGGCTCCGAGTCCGAGGCCCGGTACGCCTACGAGCTCTCCGCTCGCGGGCTCGCCGACGCCAGCGCCCTGACCAGCTCCGGCGAGGGCGCCTCCGGCGCGCTGCCGGGCAGCCTTGGCCTGCACGAGCCCATCGACGCCGTGGTCATGGCCTGGGACGAGGCGGCCGGTGCGCTCACCCCGCAGCGGCTCCGCACCACCGTCGGGCGGATCAACTTCAACCAGATCGTCCCGGATCGACTGCGCTTCACCGCGCTGACGAACCGCGAGATGCGGCGGACGGACCTCAAGAAGCTGGTGGACGAGTGCTACCGGCTGCTCGGCCCGGCCGACACCGCGCACCTCGTCGACGGCATCAAGAGCGTCGGCTTCGAGTACGCCACCCGGGGTGGCCTGACGATCGGCCTGTGGGACATCGTCACGCCGAACCAGAAGGTGAAGGCGCTCAAGTCCGCCGACGAGCAGGTCGCCGACATCGACAAGCAGTACCAGCGCGGCCTGATCACCGATGAGGAGCGCTACGAGCAGGTGGTCGAGCTCTGGAAGCGGACCACGGACAGCATCTCGGCCGCGATGATGGCCCAGCTGCCCGAGGACAACTCCCTCCGGATGATGACCGACTCCGGCGCCCGCGGGAACAAGGGCAACATCGGCCAGCTCGGCGCGATGCGCGGCCTCATGGCAGACCCGTCGGGCCGGATCATCGACGTGCCCGTGCGGAGCAACTTCCGCGAGGGCATGACGGTCCTCGAGTACTTCATCTCCACCCACGGCGCCCGCAAGGGCCTCGCGGACACTGCCCTCCGCACCGCGGACTCGGGCTACCTGACCCGGCGCCTCGTCGACGTGGCCCAGGACGTCATCACCAAGGAAGACGACTGCGGCACCGAAGAGGGGAGCTGGATCACGGCGGTCGATACGGCCGACATGATGGGCGCCACCTGGCCGGCCACGGATGACGTGACCCGCCGGACCGTCCTCGACGAGTTCCGGAAGCGCCTCGTCGGCCGCTACTCGGCGGCCCCGCTGCGCGATCCGTCGTCGAAGGCGAAGAACCCGACGCCGATCGCGGACCGCAACGACATGATCACCGAGGAAGTCGCACAGAAGCTCGAGGACGCCGGGATCGAAGAGGTCCTGGTGCGCTCACCGCTGACGTGCGAGGCGCGCTACGGCGTCTGCCGTCGCTGCTACGGCCGCAACCTCGCCTCGGGCGAGGCGGTGGGCGTCGGCGAGGCGGTTGGCATCATCGCGGCCCAGTCCATCGGCGAGCCGGGCACCCAGCTCACGATGCGAACGTTCCACACCGGCGGCGTCGCCGGCCTCGACATCACCGCGGGCCTCCCGCGCGTCGAGGAGTTGTTCGAGGCCCGCGTGCCCAAGGGCAAGGCCGAGATCAGCCACATCGACGGCAAGGTCGAGATCATCCGGTCCGACACCGGCACCAAGGTGAAGGTGACGAGCCGCGAGTCGTACGACTCCGCGCTCAACATCCCGAAGGACGCGGAGCTGCTGGCAGCCGCCGGCGACGCCGTGACCGCCGGGCAGGTTGTCGCCCGCATCGAGGGCAAGCCGGACGTCACGGCGCCGGTCGAAGGCTTCCTCATGAAGACCGACGACGGGCTCGTGGTCCGGGCCGAGGACATCGTCCCGCGCGAGTACGCCATCCCGCACAACGCCCGGCTCCTCGTCAGCGAGGCGCAGGACGTCCGCGCCGGCGACGCGATCACCGACGGGCCGATCAACCCGCAGGAGTACCTCGAGACGCGGGGCCGCGACGCGGTCCAGCGCTACCTGGTGAAGGAAGTCCAGAAGGTCTACCGGAGCCAGGGCGTCACGATCAACGACAAGCACATCGAGATCATCGTCCGGCAGATGCTCCGCAAGGTCCGCATCGACCAGCCGGGCGACAGCGAGCTGCTGCCGACCGAGCTCATCGATCGGCTCGACTTCGAGGAGGTCAACAACCGCGTCCTCGCCGAGGGTGGCGAGCCGGCGACGGCCCAGACCGTGCTCCTCGGGGTGACGAAGGCATCGCTGAACACCTCGAGCTTCCTTGCCGCGGCGTCCTTCCAGGAGACGACCCGAGTGCTGACCGAGGCCGCCATCAACGGCGCCAAGGACCACCTGATCGGGCTCAAGGAGAACGTCATCATCGGCAAGCTCATCCCGGCCGGCTCCGGTGCGCCCGCGAACCTCGCGGCCCGCAAGGAGCGCGAGCGGCGCGCGGCCCTCGAGGCCCTCGCCGGCGAGGCCCTCGAGGAGGGGATCGAGTTCAACCCGTTCCTGCAGGACGGCGACGAGCGCCCGGCCGCCGACGAGGACGCCGTCCTGATCGCGCAGCCTGCCGCGTCGTCCGACGAGGGCGAGTTCAACCCCTTCCTTGCCGAGGCCAAGGCCTCCGGCAGCGAGGACTCCGACCCGGAGCTGTAGCCTGCTGCGCCGGCCCCGCCGGCGCACCACATCGACCGTCGTGACGAGCGTCGCCGGCGAACCCGGCGGCGCTCGTTGCACGTTTGACATCGAAATCGCCAGATTGGTAAACTCCGCCTTCGTGGCTGCGGAAGGTCACGGTCACGGCTGATCGCCGAGCCACCTTCTGACGCCCCCACCGAGAGGTGGGACCCGGGAACCTCTCCGGGGTCCATCGACCCCGGCCCGGACATCGTCCCGCGGAGCCCGTCTCCGCGACCGACCGAACCAGACAACAACGGGAGTAGCGTTTTCGTGCCGACGATCAACCAGCTCGTGCGCCACGGCCGGCGCGCCAAGATCTCGAAGATCAAGGCGCCCGCGATGCGCAAGAACTGGAACAGCCTGCGCCAGCGCCAGGTGGCGATCCCGGGCGCCCCGCAGAAGCGCGGGGTGTGCCTGCAGGTCCGCACGATGACGCCCAAGAAGCCGAACTCCGCGCTGCGCAAGATCGCGCGCGTGCGCCTGACCAACCAGATGGAGGTCACGGCGTACATCCCGGGCATCGGCCACAACCTGCAGGAGCACTCGGTGGTGCTGGTGCGCGGCGGCCGCGTGAAGGACCTCCCGTCGGTCAAGTACCACATCATCCGGGGCACCCTCGACGCCGCTGGCGTCCGTGACCGGAAGCAGGGTCGCAGCAAGTACGGCGCGAAGGCCGCTGCTGCGCCGGGCGGGAAGCGCTAATGCCGCGTCGCGCCGGGATGTCCCGCAAGGAGAAGTACACCGAGGCGCCGGTCAACCGGACCACGGCCCGCTTCCACGCCAAGCTCATGAGCGACGGCAAGCGCCGCCTCGCCGAGCGCATCCTGCGCCAGGCGCTGGCCCGCGCCGAGGCCTCCGCCCGACGCCCGGGCATCGAGGTCATGGAGACCGCGCTGCGGAACGCGACCCCGATCATCGAGGTCAAGCCGCGCCGCGTCGGTGGCGCCACCTACCAGGTGCCGGTCGAGATCCGCGGCGATCGCCGCCTCTCGCTCGGTGTGCGCTGGCTGGTCCAGGCCGCGCGCAAGCGCAATGGCAAGAGCATGAGCGAGAAGCTCGCAGCAGAGTTCGTCGATGCATCCAACGGCCTTGGTGCCGCGGTGAAGCGGCGCGAAGACACGCACAAGATGGCCGAGGCCAACAAGGCCTTCAGCCATTTCAAGTGGTAGGCCGGGGAAGGTAGCGACAGTGGCACGTACGGTTCCGCTCGCAAGGACGCGGAACATCGGGATCATCGCCCATATCGACGCGGGCAAGACGACCGTGACCGAGCGCATCCTCTTCTACACGAAGAAGATCTACAAGCTCGGCGAGGTCCATGAGGGCGCGGCGACGATGGACTGGATGCCGCAGGAGCAGGAGCGCGGCATCACCATCACTGCCGCGGCAACGACCTGCTTCTGGAACGACCATCGCATCAACATCATCGATACGCCCGGGCACGTGGACTTCACTGTCGAAGTCGAGCGCAGCCTGCGCGTCCTCGATGGCGCGGTCGTCGTCTTCGACGGCGTCGCCGGCGTTGAGCCCCAGTCCGAGACGGTCTGGCGCCAGGCCGACCGCTACTCCGTGCCGCGCATCTGCTTCATCAACAAGCTGGACCGCACCGGTGCGGACTTCTGGCGCTGCGTCGACATGATCGTCGACCGCCTCGGCGCGCGACCCGTGCCGATCCAGGTGCCGATCGGCGTCGAGGACCGCTTCCAGGGCGTGATCGACCTCATCGACATGAAGGCGATCCTGTACCGCGACGACCTGGGCTCGAAGATCGACGTCGTCGAGATCCCCGAGGAGCTCAAGGCCGAGGCCGAGAAGCACCGGCACATCATGATCGAGGCGGTCGCCGAGGTCGACGACGACCTCACGAACAAGTATCTCGAGGGCGAGGAGTTCACGACCGAGGAGATCCGCCACGGCCTGCGCCTCGGCACCCTCCAGTCGAAGTTCGTCCCGGTCCTGACCGGCTCCGCGCTCAAGAACAAGGGCGTCCAGCCCATGCTCGACGCCGTGGTCGACTTCCTGCCGTCGCCGCTCGACGTGCCGCCGACCATCGGCGTGCGCCCGGGCACGGACGAGCAGCTCGTCCGCACCGTCGACGACAAGGAGCCGTTCTCGGCCCTCGTCTTCAAGATCGCGACCGATCCGTTCGTCGGCCATCTCGCGTTCTTCCGCGTCTACTCCGGCACGCTCAAGGCCGGGTCGTACGTGCTCAACAGCACGAAGGACAAGAAGGAGCGGATCAGCCGCGTCCTCGAGATGCACGCCAACCACCGCGAGGAGATCACCGAGGTCTACGCGGGCGACATCGGCGCGATCGTCGGCCTGAAGGACTCCTTCACCGGCGACACGCTGTGCGACCCGGAGCACCCGATCCTGCTCGAGTCGATGACCTTCCCCGAGCCGGTCATCGAGGTCAAGGTCGAGCCGCGCACGAAGGCCGACCAGGACAAGATGGGCGTGGCCCTCCAGCGCCTCGCCGAGGAGGACCCGACCTTCCGCGTCCACACGGACCCGGAGAGCGGCGAGACCCTCATCGCCGGCATGGGCGAGCTGCACCTGGACGTCATCGTCGACCGCATGGTCCGCGAGTTCAAGGTGGCGGCCAACGTCGGCAAGCCCCAGGTCTCGTACCGCGAGACCATCCGCCGCGCGGCGGAGGGCAACGGCCTGTTCAAGCGCCAGACGGGCGGCAAGGGCCAGTACGGCCACGTCGTCCTCACGGCCGAGCCGAACGAGCCGGGCAAGGGCTACGAGTTCATCGACAAGATCGTCGGCGGGTCGATCCCGCGCGAATACATGCGTGCGATCAACATGGGCATCAGCGAGGCGCTCAACACGGGCATCTACGCCGGCTACCCGATGATCGACGTGAAGGTCACCGTCCACGACGGGTCGTACCACGAGGTCGACTCCTCGGAGATGGCGTTCAAGATCGCGGCCTCGATGGGCATCAAGGATGCCGTCGAGAAGGCGAGCCCGGTCGTCCTCGAGCCGCTCATGCGGGTCGAGGTCACGATGCCCGAGCAGTTCATGGGCGACGTGATCGGCGACCTCAATGCCCGCCGCGGGCAGGTCGAGGGCATGGACTCCCGGGGTTCCACCCAGGTGGTCCGGGCGTTCGTCCCGCTCGCCCAGATGTTCGGCTACGCCACGGACCTGCGGTCGATGACCCAGGGCCGGGCCAGCTACTCGATGGAGCTTTCCCACTACGCAGAGGTCCCGGGCAACCTTGCCCAGGAGCTCGTCGCCAAGTCCAAGGTCAGCTGAGCACCGGTCCCGACCGAGAGCCAGGAGAGACGACACGATGGCCAAGAAGAAGTTCGAGCGAACCAAGCCGCACGTGAACATCGGCACGATCGGCCACATCGACCATGGCAAGACGTCGCTGACCGCGGCGATCTCCAAGTACCTCGCGCTCAAGGGCTCGGCCGAGTACCGCGCCTTCG
>DATFHO010000050.1:0-7085 GCA_035248345.1 Candidatus Limnocylindrales bacterium | reverse complement strand
GCGTCGCCGCCGAGCAGCGGATCGACCGCCAGGTAGTCGTACGTGTGGTAGCGGTGGTTCGAGGCCGACTGGAAGACCGGCGTCAGGTACAGCGCGGTGGCGCCGAGCTCCTGGATGTGATCGAGGTGCTCGACCACGCCGAGCAGGTCGCCGCCCTTGAACCCGTAGTTGGTCGGCTGCGCGTCCCACGGCTCGAGCGGGCCGGGCTTGACCACGCGGTCGCTCGAGGCGAATCGGTCCGGGAACACCTGATAGAAGACGGCGTCGCGGACCCACGCAGGGACGTCGGGCATGCAGGCTCCTTCGAACGGTCGGGTGGTCGAGTGTACGATCGGCGGCGTGACGCGCCCGCGCCTGCTCGCCGCCGCCAGCGCCCTCGCGATCGTTGCAGCGGCCTGCAATCCGACACCCTCGGCGAGCCCGCCGGAATCGACTGGCAGCCCTCCGCCCGCGGCCCCCACGGCATCGCCGGCCGAGTCGCTCGCGGCCGTCGGATCCCCACCGCCCTGCCCCGGCGTCCTGAGGTCCGTCCCGTTCACACGGTGGTGGCAGACCGCGGTCTTCTACGAGGTGTTCGTCCGGAGCTACGCCGACTCGAACGGTGACGGCATCGGCGACTTCGACGGCCTGCGCGAGCATCTCGACGACATCCAGCGCCTCGGCGCGAACGCCCTGTGGCTGATGCCCGTCGCGAAGTCCCCGAGCTATCACGGCTACGACGTCACCGACTACACCGCGGTAGAGCGGGACTACGGCAGCCTCGAGTCGTTCAAGTCGCTCATCGCCGAGGCCCACCGACGCAACATGTTCGTCGTCATCGACTTCGAGGCGAATCACACCTCGATCGATCACCCGTGGTTCCAGGACGCCCTCGATGGTGGCAAGCACCACGACTGGTACGTCTGGTCGAAGGACGATCCCGGCTGGCCGAACCCAATCGGCGCCGGGAACCCGTGGCGGTCCTCGAAGGCCGGCTACTACTACGCCCTGTTCTGGGAGGGCATGCCGGACCTCAACCTGCGGAACCCGGCTGCGACGAAAGCGCTCGAGAAGGCCGCATCGTTCTGGCAGGCACTCGGCGTCGACGGCTTCCGAATCGATGCCGCGCGCCACTTGATCGAGGATGGTCCGGACCAGCAGGTCAACACCCCGGAGACCCACGCGTGGCTCCAGGCATTCAGCGCCGACGTGCACGCGAACGATGACATCGCGACGAACAAGCACACGCTGGTCGTCGGTGAGGTGGCCGACGCCGAGCGCGTCTCCGGCGGTTACGTCTCGGACAGCTCACTCGATATGGCGTTCGACTTCGAGATCGGGCCGGCGATCGCGAATGCCGTGTCGCACGGCGATGCGGCCTCGCTCCTGATCTCGGAGGCCGGGATCGGAAAGGCGTACGCGGATGGCGGCGCAGGCACGTTCCTCTCGAACCACGACCAGCCCCGGATCATGACCCAGCTCCGCGGCGACATGACCGCAGCGAAGCTCTCCGCCGAGACGCTGCTCACCGCCCCCGGCACGCCGTTCATCTACTACGGCGAGGAGCTCGGCATGACGGGCCCGAAGCCGGACGAGCAGATCCGGACACCCTACCCCTGGACCGCTTCAGGCCCGGGGTATGGGTTCACCACCGGCACGCCCTGGGAGCCCTTCGGCGACGGCGCGGCAACCGCGAATCACGCCACGGAGGCCGCCGACCCGAACTCGCTGCTCTCGACGTACACCAACCTGGTCGCGCTCCGGAAGTGGTCGTGGTTCGCGACCGCGCCGTTCATCGCGCTCGACAGCTCGAACCCGAAGATCGCCGCGAGCCTGCGCGTCCAGCAGCGGGGGTACCCCGGCATGCTGGTCGTCCAGAACCTTGCGACTGACGATGCGGCCAACGTTTCGCTGACCCTCAAGGGCGTCGGACCGCTCTGCGAGACGCCGACGGCGACGCTCGTCTATCCGAGGACGATGGCCGGGACGACGGTGGCTGCGCCCGCGGTCACCTCGACGGGCGGCCTCGACGGCTACGTGCCGCTGCCGACGATTCCCGCCCGCTCGACCATCGTGATTGCGTTCAACTGGGGACCGAACCCGATCCCCTGAGCCGGGCTCAGCCCTTCACGCCGCCGACGGTAAGGCCGCCGACGATGTACTTCTGCAGGAGCGCGTAGGCGACGATCGGCGGGACCGCGAACAGGATCGAGAACGCCGCGAAATCCGACCACGGCGTGCTCGACGCGTACTGGCCGACCATCCCGTTCAGCGCCATCGCGAGGGTGAACGTGTCGGCCTTCGTCAGGAAGATCCACGAGATGATGAACTCCGTCCAACCCGCGATGAACGCGAAGAGCGCGGTCACCGCGAGGACCGGGGTCGCGAGCGGCAGGATGATCCGCAGGAACGTCTGGAAGCGGCTTGCGCCGTCGACGGTGGCCGCTTCCTCGAGCTCCTTGGGGATCGTGTCCAGGTAGCCCTTGATGTTCCAGATCGCGAAGGGCAGCTGGCTCGACACGATCGCGATGGACACCCCGATCAGCGAGTTGCGCAGGTTGAACGTCCCGATCTGGATCTTGTTGAGCGAGACGAACAGCGGCGCGATCGTCGCGACGGCGGGGAGCATCAGGACGGCGAGGATGCCGATCATGAGCGTCGAGCGCCCGCGGAAGTTCATCCTGGAGAACGCGTAGGCCGCCAGGACGCCGATCGCGACGCTCGCCACGGTGATGACGACCGCCAGGAACAGGCTGTTCTGGGCGAGCTGGAGGAACGACACCGGGTTCTGGGTCGGCTTCGCGATCACGCGCGCGTAGGCATCGAGCGAGGCGCCGGGCGGGAACAGCGAGTCCGGCTTCTGCAGGTTCCGCGGGTCGAGCGACATCGCGACGATCCAGATGACCGGGAAGATGACGGTCAGCCCGATCGCGATGCACAGCAGCTGCAGCCCGAGCTGGCGGAGGAAGCCGCCGCCGCTTCGTCGTCGTTGCGTGGCAGTCCGGGTGCGGGTGACGTCGCTGAGGAGCTTCGCGTCGGCGGTCATCGTCGGTCCTCCGCCTCAGGAGTTGTAGGACGCCGTCGCCTTGGCGAGGCGGTTCGTGATGAGCGTGATGACCAGCAGGATGAAGAACTGGAAGACCGCGAACGCGGCCGCGACGCCGTACAGCTTCTGCTCGGCGACCAGGCGGTACGCCGTGGTCACGAGGAGCTCCGTCTGGCCGAACGGGCCGCCGCCGGACATGAAGTACGACAGGTAGAACAGGTTGAACGTCACGACGAAGCCGTAGATCGCGAACGGCAGCATCGCCGGCCGCAGGAACGGCAGCGTCACGTTCCTGAACCGCTGCCACGAGCCCGCGCCGTCGATTGCCGCGGCCTCGTACAGCTCGCTCGGGATCGACTGCAGCGCGCCCGTCGCCACGACGGAGTTCAGCGGCCAGCCGAGCCACACGTTGGCGCCCAGCAGCGCGAAGTACGCGAGGGCGAGCACGAACGGGCCGATCGCGATGATCGGCTCCGGGTGGGTGAGCCAGTCGACATTGACCGGCGGCAGCTTGAAGAGCACCCCGACGGTGCCGTTGATCAGCTCGTTGATGGCGCCGTTCTTCGGGTCGAACATGTTCCGCCAGACGGTCGCCACGATGATCGGCGGGACCATGACCGGCAGGATGTAGATCGACCGCCAGAAGCGCCGGAAGCGCAGGTTCTTCACGTTCAGGAGCAGGGCGATCGCGACGCCGATGACGACGTGGATCACGACGTTCGACAGCGCCCACCACAAGTTGAAGACCAGGATCCGCAGGAAGTCGAAGTTCGGGATGACGATGTTGTTGTCGAGGATCCGCTGGTAGTTGTTGAACCCGACCAGGTTCGGTGGCGGCGCGGTCGCCGCGAGGTTCTTCAGCCCGTAGTCCGTGAAGGACATGTAGATCTGGAAGACGAGCGGGTAGAAGGTGATGATCGCCATCACGAGGAGGGCGGGGAGCAGGAAGAGGTACGCGGTGCGCGTGTCGCGCGACGGGAGGAAGCGACGAGGTCGCTTCTGCGCCGGCGCGAGGCCGAGCACGCCCGGGGTGGCGCCCGACGTGGCGATCGGAGCCTGGCTGGTCAAGCTCATTCCCACGCTCCTGCCAATCGCGGTGGTGAAGGGTGATCAGAAAGCTCGTGGCGAGGAGATGCCATCCGGCACCCCCTCGCCACAGGGTACGACGAGGGCGGAGCCCTCGATCAGGTCGGGTTTAGAGGCCGTTCGCCTTGTCCATCGCGGCGCAGGCGTCCGTGACCGCCTTGGTCGAATCGGTGCCCTTGTCCACGACGGCGACGATGGCGTTGCCGAAGTTGCCCCAGTAGTTGTTGAGCTCCTTGAGCGTCGGCCGGGCGTAGCCGGTCGGCATCAGGGCTGCGAACGACTTGGCAATCGGGTCCGTCGGCTGCAGCGTGGTGTTCGCCGGGAGGTGACCCGCGTCGGCGAAGACCTGCATGTTGGCCGGGAGGAGGAACTGGAGCGCGAACTGCTTCGCGAGGTCGATGTTCGGCGAAGCGGCGTTGATGTAGAAGCCATCCGGGGCCGTCATCGGCGCGAATGCGCCACCGCTCGGGCCGGTCGGGCCAGCGGCAACGGCGAGCTTGTCGCCGAGGGCCGTCTTGAGGTCACCGGACATCCACGGACCATCGATGAAGCCACCGATCTTGCCGGCGATGAAGTCGGCCTTGGCGTCGCCATCGTTCTGGTAGAGGTGGCCGCCCGCGGCCTTGAAGTCGGACAGGAACTTGAGGGAGTCGGCGACGCCACCGGCGGTCGCGGCGCACTTGCCGCTGTCGTCGAGGATCTTGCCGCCGAAGCTGCTGTAGAGGCCCCACTGGTAGTAGGCGCCGCCACCGTTGGCCCCGTAGACCAGACCGAGCTTGGAGGCGTTGGTCAGGTAGTCCGCGGTCGTCGCCGGCGCGGTAGGGAACTGGTCCGTGCGATAGAAGAGCGCCACGGCCTTCATGGACTCCGGGATCTCGTAGAGCTTCCCGTCGACCTTCGCCGCGTTGAGCGCGACGTCGGAGGTGTTGTACGGCGCGGCCTTCAGGATCGCCTCGAGGTCGCTCACGTCGGCCAGCAGGCCGTTGCGGGCCTCGCTCGGCAGGCTGTCGTTCGGGGCGATGTACATGTCCGGCTCGCCGGTGCTGGCCGAGGTCTCGAACTTGTTGAACAGGTCCGCGAACGGAACGTCAAGGGTGTTGACCGTGAGGTCCGGGTTCGCGGACTTGACCTGGGCGACGATCTTCTCGAAGGCATCCTTCTCGGACGTGCCGGAGGCGCCGTAGGCCTCCCAGATCGTGATCGTGCCGCTCAGGGTCGGAGCCGTGGTCGCCGCGGTGGTGGCCGCGGGGCCCTCGGTCGTCGCCGTGGTGGCCGCCGGGCCCGTCGTCGGGGCCGTGGTGGCGCCGCTGGGTCCGCAGGCGCTGGCCACGAGGGCCAGGGTGCCGGCGGCGGCGGCGATTCGGAACGGGTTCTTCATCGGTGCTGCTGTCTCCTCTAACGCCTGTGCCCCATCCGTGGGGCCTCATCGAGTGCACGCATCGACCTCATCTCGTCCCGGGCACCTCCTGCCGCGCGTGCGGCGCAGGCCCGGTCGAGGCGCGCTCGATGAGCCGCGTCTCGAGCCGGATGTGCTCGGGCCGATTCGCCTCCCGCTGCTCCACCTCGGCGAGGAGGAGGCGGACCGCGTCGGCGCCCTTCTGACGGATCGGCTGGTGGACCGTCGTCAGGGGCGGGTCGACGTGGGCGGCGAGGTCGATGTCGTCGAAGCCGACGACGCTGAGGTCGTCGGGGATGCGCACGCCCAGCTCGCGGGCGGCGCGCATGGCGCCGAGGGCGATGGCGTCGCTCATGGCCAGCACGGCGGTCGGGCGGAGGCCGAGCGCCCAGGCGTTCTGGAAGGCGGACCAGCCGCCGTCGATCGATGAGCGGGCGGCGAGGATGTGATCGTTCGGCAGGTCGATGCCGGCGGCGGCCGTCGCGGCGCGATAGCCGCGGAGGCGCTTCTCGGAGACCTGGTGGGGCGTCGGCTGGCCGTCGTGCGACGCGGGCCCTTCGACGGCGATCACGAGGATGTCCCGGTGCCCGAGGTTCAGCAGGTGCTCGGCTGCGGCGCGGGCGCCGGCCTCGTCGTCGACGACGATGGAGCTGTGCTCCGGCAGGTCGTCCGAGTCGACGAGGACCATCGGCAGGCCGGCGCCGCGGATCTGCTCGACCTCGGGGTGCTCGGACGACAGCCCGATTGCGACGACGCCATCGACGGTCGCGCGACCGACGGCGAGCGCCAGCGATCCGTGCAGCGGCGAGATGAAGTGCAGCTCGTACCCCAGCTCCTCGGCAGCATGGGCCACGCCCTCGCTGAACAGCGCGAAGAACGGGTTCGAGAAGATCACCGCCAACGCCTGGGGCGTGAGCACGCCGAGGGTCATCGTCTGGCGCTGGGTGAGCATTCGCGCAACGGGGTTCGGACGGTAGCCCAGCGCGCCCGCGACCTCGCGGATGCGGACGGCCGTCTCCGCCGAAAGCCGCTCCGGGCTGTTGAACGCGAAGGACACCGCGGTCTTCGACACGCCGGCCTCACGGGCGACGTCAGCGATTCGCGGACGGGTTCTGCGCCGCTCCAACGGTCCTCCATCAGGCAACGGCTCTGGGGGCCGCCCCGACCACCTGACCCCGGCGAAACGCTTCCCGGCCGCAGGTGAACCGGTTTAGTGAACCGGTTTAGCGAACCGTAGCGAGCGCGCCCCGTCGCGTCAAGAGGGTGCCATCCGGCCGCATGACAGCGGTGTTGCAGGCGGCGTCCCGGCATCGCGCCGGAGTTGCAACGCGAGTCGCGCGACAATGGCGCCGTGAGCCGGTCCGCATCTGCTGCCACGTCGCGTCCCCGCATGCCTTGGGGCATCGCGCTGTTCATCGTCTATGGCCTGCTGATCCTGGCCGGTGTCGGGCTCGCGCTGCCCGGCGTGGTCGCCGAGGCGATCCTCATCCCGATCACGTTCACCGGCGTCGTGCTGATGGCGCTCCTCGCCTACACGATCTTCACCGTGACCCTGGTCATCCAGCGGAAGGAAGCGGC
>DATFHO010000049.1:0-14275 GCA_035248345.1 Candidatus Limnocylindrales bacterium | reverse complement strand
CAGTACCCGATGCAGCTTGGGATAACGGTGGTACGTCGCCGTGACGACGCGCTGCGAGAGCTCCGTGATGCCCGGAACCTCTTCTGACAAGTTCTGCTGGACCACTATGCCGACTTCTCGCCACGCTCACTGCGGGTCCGGCGGGACGGCTGCCGCGACACGATGGTCGGGTTGACGTTCTCCCGGACGGTCTGCTCGGTGATCACGACCTTGGCCACGTCATCCCGGCTGGGGATGTCGTACATGACCGGCTGCAGCACCTCTTCGAGGATCGCGCGCAGGCCACGGGCGCCGGTGCCGCGGAGCACGGCCTGGTCGGCGATGGCCTCGAGCGCGGTCTTGGTGAACTCCAGCTCGACGTTGTCCATCTCGAAGAGCTTCTTGTACTGCTTCACCAGGGCGTTGCGCGGCTGGGTCAGGATGTTGACCAGCGAGTCCTTGTCCAGGTGGTTCACCGTCGCCACGACCGGGAGGCGGCCGATGAACGCCGGGATCAGCCCGAACTTGATCAGGTCCTCCGGCATGGTGTCGGAGAAGACGTCGCTCTCCTCGATCTCGGTCTTGGTGCGGATCTCCGCGCCGAAGCCGAGGCCGCGCTTGCCGACCCGCTCGTTGATGATCTTCTCCAGCCCGGCGAACGCGCCGGCCACGATGAACAGCACGTTCGTCGTGTCGATCTGGATGAACTCCTGGTGCGGGTGCTTGCGGCCGCCCTGGGGCGGGACCGAAGCGGTGGTGCCCTCGAGGATCTTCAGCAGGGCCTGCTGGACGCCCTCGCCGGACACATCGCGCGTGATCGACGGGTTCTCGCTCTTCCGGGCGATCTTGTCGACCTCGTCGATGTAGATGATCCCGGTCTCGGCCCGCTTGACGTCGTAGTCCGCCGCCTGGATGAGCTTGAGCAGGATGTTCTCGACGTCCTCGCCGACGTACCCGGCCTCGGTCAGCGCCGTGGCGTCCGCGATCGCGAACGGGACGTTCAGCAGCTTCGCCAGGGTCTGCGCGAGGTAGGTCTTGCCGCACCCGGTGGGGCCGAGCATCAGGATGTTCGTGGTGTCGATCTGGATGAAGTCCTGGTGCGGGTGCTTGCGGCCGCCCTGTGGCGGCACGTTCGCGACCGTCCCCTCGAGGATCTTCAGCAGGCCCTGCTGGACACCCTCGCCGGACACGTCGCGGGTGATCGAGGGGTTGTCCGCCTTGCGGACGATCTTGTCGATCTCGTCGATGTAGATGATCCCGCGCTGGGCCCGCGCGACGTCGAAGTCGGCCGCCTGGATGAGCCGCAGGAGGATGTTCTCGACGTCCTCGCCGACGTAGCCGGCCTCCGTCAGCGAGGTCGCGTCGGCGATGCAGAACGGGACGTCGAGGACGCGGGCGTGCGTCTGGGCGAGGAGCGTCTTGCCGGAGCCGGTCGGCCCGACGAGCAGGACGTTCGACTTCTGGAGCTCGACCTCGTCGACCGCGTGGCCGGCGTTGACCCGCTTGTAGTGGTTGTAGACGGCGACGGAGAGGACCTTCTTGGCCCGCTCCTGGCTGATGACGTACTGGTCGAGCGCGAACTTGATCTGCCGCGGGTTCGGGAGCTTGGCGACCGACGGCTTGGCCTTCGGCGCCTCGAGCATCTCCTCCTCGATGATCTCCTGGCAGAGGTTGATGCACTCGTCGCAGATGTAGACGCCCTGGCCCGCGATGAGCTTGCGGACCTGCTCCTGGCTCTTGCCGCAGAACGAGCAGCGATACGGAACCTTCGCGCCCTTGCTGCCGCCAGTCGTGCTCAACCGATTCCCCTGCCTGCCGGTCGCCGACCCGACCGGCGCCTTCGCGGGGTCAGGACTTCGACTTCTTCTCAGCCCCCGGAGTGGGTCCCGGATCCGCCGCTTCGGACGGCTCCGTGACGCTGGAGCCCTCGCCACCGGACAGACCGGCATCGTGGGCCGCAGCGATCAGGGACGTTCCCTGGAGGTTGTAGACGGCATCGATGATGCCATAGTCCTTTGCCTCCTCGGGAGACATGAACCGGTCTCGCTCGGTGTCCTTGATCACCTTGTCGAGCGGCTGGCCCGTGTGGCGAGCCAGAATCCGGTGGTTCAGGTCAACGAGGGTCTCCCACTCCTTCATCTGGATCAGCGCGTCCATCGGCGCGCCGCGGAACCCGCCGGAGCCCTGGTGGATCATGATCCGGCTGTGGGGCAGGCCGTAGCGCTTGCCCGGCGCGCCCGCCGCGAGCAGCACGGATGCCATCGAGGCCGCCTGGCCGATGCAGATCGTGCTCACCGGAGCTCGCAGGTACTGCATCGTGTCGTAGATCGCGAGGCCGGCCGTCACCACGCCACCGGGCGAGTTGATGTACAGGCTGATGTCCTTCTCCGGGTCCTCGGACTCGAGGAACAGGAGCTGGGCGATGATCAGGTTCGCGAGGTGGTCCTCGATCACGTCGCCGAGGAAGATGATCCGCTCCTTCAGCAGGCGCGAGTAGATGTCGTACGCGCGCTCCCCGCGGCTGGAGGACTCGATGACCATCGGCACGAGCATCGTGGGTGTCTCCTTCGGGTCCGGCTAGCGGGCGCCGGCGGCGGCCGGCTCGGTATCGGGGGTGTCGTCCTCGCCGGCATCGACCTCGACGGGCGACTCGACCGCGATGGTCGTGTCCCCCTCGTCATCCTCGAGGTGCGGCAAGCGCGGGTGATCGGGATGCGCGGCGAGCCACTCGTCGACGAGCTTCTCGACGAGCCGGCTCCGTCGAAGCGATGACTTGATGAAGCTCCGTCCGCGTTCTGACTCGAAATAGGCCATCGTCCGCCGATCGTTGCCGTAGCGCTCGCGGGCGCGGGCGACCTCCGCTTCGACTTCGGCGTCGTCGATCTCGAGGCCCTCCGCTTCGGCGACCTTCGTGAGGACGAGGAGGGTCTTCACGCGCTTCTCGGCACCCGGGCGCATGTCGTTGTGGAGATCGGCATCGGTCTTGCCGGTGACCTTCAGGTACGAGGCTTCGTCGACGCCCTGGCGGGCCAGGGAGCCGCGCAGCTCGTCGTGCATGATCTCGACCTCCTGCTCGACGAGCACGTCGGGCAGCTCGAGGGTGGCATTGCCGGTCGCGTAGTCGATGATCTTGTCGGCGAACTCGTGGCGCGCCCGATCGAGGGCGTTCCGCCCGAGGCGGTCCTTGATCTCGGCGCGCAGCGCCTTGAGGTCCCCGAAGCTTCCGAGTGACCGAGCGAAGTCGTCGTCGACGGTCGGGAGGATCTTCTCGCGAAGCTCCTTCACCTCGACCTCGAAATGGGCCTGCTGGCCCGCGAGCGTCGTCTCCGGATAGTCCTCCGGGAAGGTGATGTCGAAGCCCTTCGACTCGCCGGCCTTGAGCCCGACGACGTGCGCCTCGAACCCGGGGATGAGCCGCTCCTCGCCGAGGATCAGCGGCATGCGCTCGGCCGAACCGCCATCGAACGGCACGCCATCGCGCGTGCCCTTGTAACCGATGACCGCGTAGTCGCCGTTCTGCGCGCCGCGGTCCTCGACCGGCCCGAGGTTGGCGTTCTGGTCGCGGAGCTCGTCGATGACCTTGTCGACCTTCTCGTCATCCATGACGTCGATCTCGGGCTTGAAGTTGAAGTTGCGGTAGTCGCCGATCTTGACCTCGGGCCTGACCTGCACGGTGGCCGTGAAGATGACGGGCTTGCCCTCCTCGCCCTGCTCGACCTTCACGTCGCCCTGGGTGAGCGGCAGGATGTCGTTCTGGACGAGGGCGTCCCGGTAGGCGCGCTGGACGACGTGGTCCACGGCCTCCTCGAGCACGGCCTCCGGCCCGACGATCCGCTCGACCACGACGCGCGGCGCCTTGCCGGGCCGGAATCCAGCGATCTTCGTGCGCTGGCTGAGGTGGCGAACGGCCTCGAGGATGGCCGCGTCGAGCTTCTCCGATGGGACCTCGACGCGAACGGTGAGCGTGCTCTTGGGAGCGGGGGTGACAGTGACGTTCATCGCCGGGAAGTATAGGTTCGGAATGGCTTGCGACCGCCGCGCCGGCGTCGGCCGGAAACGGTGAGGCCCCCGGCGGTGCCGGAGGCCTCGTTCGCTGGGCTCGGAGCGCGATGGCCGCCTAGGGGGCAACCATGCTGATGCGCGTCGACCAGTTGGCGAGGAGCGTCCGCGTGTCGCCACAGCGGAAGTTCGTCGCCTGGAACGTCGCGAAATCGCAGGTCTGGGCGATCCACTCGTTCGCAACCCAGAGGTTGCCGCTTGCATCGACCGCGGCCGCGCCGTAGTCGCCCCAGCGAGGTCGGCCGCCGAATCCGCGGTAGCCCGCGAACCCGTCTTCCGGCCCGACGCCCTCAGCGAGGACCTTGATCGACCCGGTGACGCCGGCGGCGCTCAGGTCGACGTAGGCCGCGCTCGGGTAGTGGTTCGCGCCCGCGAGGGTCACGCCGATGACCGCCGAGCCGTCCGGGCGGACGCCCAGCGCCGGCATCAGCAGGTTGTTGCCGCCGTTCGCGACGCGGCCCTGGTGGAGGACCGTGACGCTGAGGTTGCCGTTCGAGGGATTGGTCGTCGGATCGGTGATGTACCACGCGATGCCGGCCTTCTGGACGAGCGGCGAGCCGACGTCCACGGCGGTGCCGTGGCTGCCGTACAGGAGACCGTTCGCGTAGGTCACCTGCTGCATGCGCGCGTCGAGCGTGTCGAGCGGACGCTCGGTCTCCTTGTACTTGTCGGGCGTCCCGAGGGCGAGCTTCGCGCACGCCGTGACGTTCAGGCAGTCGGCGAGTGGCACGGACCCCGCCTTCTGGTTCGCCGGGAGCGGGACGGCGTACTTGCCGACCGTGCTCTTGACGACGTTGAAGCCGAGGTTCGGCGTCGAGTCGAGCGAGCTCGTGTTCGTGATCGACCACGTGAGGAGATCGGTCGATGCGTCGTTGCCGTTGGCCTCCTCGGCCGCGTTCGTGCTCATGAAGTACTCGGTGCCGCCCTTGGCCGAGTCGTACTGCGCGGCGGTCGGCGACTGCGCCGGCCAGACCGTGAAGCCCGGGTTGCCGTTGGGATCGGCGCGGTTCGTATCGATCTGGGTCACGGTGACCGACGTCGCGCCGGAGGCCAGCTGGGCCTTCGACATGGCGTAGATCTGCGAGCCGTTGAACCCGTCGACGAACCACGGGTACTCGTTCGTGGTGACGTAGAAGCCGTTGGCGTCCACGCCGATGTGCGGGTAGTCACCGAGGCACGGGCAGTTCGTGTGGCTGGGCGTGCCGTGGTTGCCGTCATCGGTGGCGTCGATGTGCGTGATCGACCACGTGCCGATCGGCGTGCCCATGGGGCTGACCGCGGTGTCGAGCGTGTTCGTGCCGCTCGGCAGCGGGTTGCCCGCGGCGTCCGCGTCGTAGGTCAGGATGGTCAGGAAGAACCGATTGGTCGTCGGGTCGTAGAGACACGTCGGATCGGTCGTCTGCTTCGGTCCGGCGACGCCGGTCGACCGGTCGATCTCAATCGGATACCCGAAGAAGTTGTTGAGCGAGTCGAGGGCGATCTGGTTGCCGGCAGTGTCGTAGACCGCGATGGCGTTGTTCACGGCCTCGAACACGTACCCGCCGCCGACGCACAGCGCCTGGTCCGGCGGCTCGAGCGACCACTGGTTGCCACCGGCAACGCCGAAGCGCTGCTGGAAGTGGTTGATGCCCGAGAAGCTCGTCCCGCCGGAAGCGGACGTGACAGATGAGCTGGACACCTCGATCCCGGCGAGCCCGGGGTCGATGCGCGTCGCCTTGGCGCGTGAGGATTCACTGCGGTTCGCAACAGCTTCGCGGATCGTGCCCGCCTCGGGCCCGACCGCGGGAGCGAGCTCGCCACCACCGGCCGTTCCCCGGTGCAGCGTCGTCTTCTGGCCGCCCTTGATCACGCGAGTCGTGATCGCGGCATTGCTGTGCGAAGTGCTTCCGGCAGCTGAAACCGCGAGGGCGCTGGTTGTCGCCAGGACCGCCGCGGCGACCAGAGCGACAGGAACTCTCCGATTCATCGGCTCCTCCACTGACGCGCGAGCATTGGTAGCTACGCGCAGACGTCCGCGCAACGGTCGTCAACCGTTGAACTGGGACGGCTCTCCGCGTGCGCCCTCCCTCAAGGTTCGGAGAGTCGATGAGCCAATTCGCGTGGAGTGGCGATTCCGAGCGCGGTCGCACTGTATGCCGATCTGGAAATCGTGTCGTGCGCGACGGTGCCGGCGCGCGCCGGCATCGCGACTTCGTGGGCGAGGTGGGGGTCGAACCCACACGTCCTTGCGAACACCGGCTCCTAAGGCCGGCGCGTCTGCCATTCCGCCACTCGCCCGACGGCGAGGATACTCGGGCCCCGCGCGCCTACTGCCAGCGGAAGAAGCGCGCCGAGATCCCGAGGGTGACCACGAGCCAGCCGGCGAGGACGAGCGCGTCGATCCCGAGGGGCTGGAACGGAACGCCGCCGACCATCGACTGGCGGAGCGCGTCGCCGAGGTACGTGAGCGGCATGAACGTGGCGACGCCACGGAGCCAGTCCGGCATGATCTCGAGCGGGAAGAAGATGCCCGACAGGAACATCAGCGGGAACTGGACGATGCTGGTCATGCCGTTGGCCGCCTCCTCGGTCTTGGCGAACGAGGCGATCACGTAGCCGATCGACGTGAACGTCAATGCCCCCAGGGTGACGAACCCCGCGATCGCGAGCCAGTTCCCCGCGATCTGCACGCCCAGCATCGAGACCCCGATGCCGATGATCAGCGCCGTCTGCGCCGCCGCGATCACCAGCCGCACAAGCACGTTCGATCCGACGAGCACCCAGCGCGGCAGCGGCGTGGCGTTCAGTCGCTTGAGGATCAGCTTCTCGCGCTGCTGCACGAGCGGGATCGCCGCGAAGATGCCGAGCTGCATGAGCGCCATGGCGAGGATGCTCGGGACGATGAACGACACGCTGTTGAGCTGCTCGGTCTGGAGCGCTTCGACCCCAACGGCGAGGAGTGGCGTCGCGCCGGAGAGCTGGAGGTTCGCCGCGGACACGAGCCCGCTCGCGATCTGGAGGACCGCCGACGACGTGCCGGACCGGCTCGGGTCGGTGATGACCGTGACCGTCAGCGGCTGCCCGCCGCGCTGGGCCGCCACTGCGCCCGTGCCCTTGGGGATCACGATGATCCCGTCGAGGTCGCCCTTCTTCATCGCGGCGCGCGCGTCGTCGAGCGAGCCGTCGGTGAGCTTCACGGGCGCGTGGTCGGCGAGGCTGGACCGGAGCGCCGCGGAGGCCGGCGATCCGTCGAGATCGACCCAGCCGAGGTTGTAGCTCGGATCTCCGCCGCCGGCGAAGATCGTGCCGAACATGATCACGAAGACGATCGGGAACGCGAGCGTCCAGAACAACGCGGCGCGGTCGCGCGAGAAGCTGCGCAAGTTGGCGCGGGTCAGCGAGAGGAGCGCACGCATCGGCGGGTTGGTCCCTAGTCCCGCAGCGCCCGGCCGGTCAGCTCGAGGAACACGTCCTCGAGGCTGGCGCGCCGGATCATGAGGTTCTCGGGCTCCGTGCCGGCTCGCTCGGCAGCGGCGAGCAGGTCGCCGATCGTGGCGGCCACGTCGGAGGTGTAGAGGACGTCCTCACCGTCCTCGTGTACGACCCGCGAGACCCCGGGCAGCGCGGCGAGCGCCGCATCTCCGAGCGTATCGATCTTGCGGAAGCGAACGGCTCGCTCACGGAATCGTCGGCCGATGAGCTCGTCCACGGTCCCGATGTCGAGGATCTTCCCGTGATCCATGATCCCGACCCGATCGCACAGCGCCTCGGCTTCCTCGAGGTAGTGCGTCGTCAGCAGGATGGTGCGGCCCTCCGCCTGGAAGCGCCGAACGACCGTCCAGAGCTTCTGGCGCGCGGCGGGGTCCAGCCCGGTCGTCGGCTCGTCGAGGAAGACCACCTCAGGATCGTTGACGAGGGCGAGGGCGACCGAGAGTCGCTGTCGCTGGCCGCCGGAGAGCTTCTTCGTCTGCGCGTCCTGCTTCTCTTCGAGCTCGAAGTCGGCGATGAGCTGGTCGACCGGCAGATTTCGCTCGTAGAAGCTGCCGAACAGCCGGAGCAGCTCGCGCACCGTCAGCTGCGGGTACAGCGCCGCGGTCTGGAGCTGGACACCGATGCGGCGCTTGATCGCCGTGACGTTCTTCCTCACGTCGAGGCCGAGCACGCGGAGGTCGCCGCTGTCGGGCGGATGGAGGCCTTCGAGCATCTCCATCGTCGTCGTCTTCCCCGCGCCGTTCGGCCCGAGGAGGCCGAAGATCTCGCCGCGAGCGACCGAGAAGCTCACGCCGTCGACGGCGCGGACGTCGCCGTACGCCTTCCGGACGTCCGCGACCTCGATGATGGCTTCCGTTGCGACCCGGGTTGCCAACGTCAGGGGCGGTCCTTCGCGGTGGTCGACGCGGCTTTCTCGCGGTCCATTCGTTCGCGCGCCTTGCGGAGCCCGTCGGCGAAGGACGGGCCGTCAGGATTGAGGGCCTGCTCGGCGAGCTGCTTCCCGAAGCGCATCACGACCGGCTTGAACGCCCCGCCGATGAGGCCTGCGGCAACCGCACCGAGATCCCGCTCGCGCCGCTCCGGCGCCTTCTCCTCGAGGTACGAGGCGAACTCACGCTCGAGGGTGCCGCGCACCTTCTCGCCATCGGCGCCCATCTTCTTGAGCGTCTTCTCGACCTCCGGCGGCAGCATCGACTTCGGCAACGGCTCCTTGCCGCCGTTGAATGCCTTCTGGACGCCCTTGAGCACGCGCTTGGGGCCGCCGAGCAGCAGGAATGCGGCGCCACCCGCAGTGCCGAGCACCTTCGCCGGCTCGCGCTTCAGGCGCGCCGGGATGTCGACCGCCGCGCGGCCGGAGGCTTCGAGCTTCAGTAGCTCCTCGTCGAGTCCCGCCCGGGCGGCTAGGACTTCGGCACGAGCGGCGTCCGTGCGCGCACCCACTCGATCGTCTCCTTCGTGAGCTCGATGGTCGTATCGGGCATGAACTTCTTCTTGAGTGCCTCGCCGTCGACGCCGGAGCGCATGACGTCCTGGCCGGCGAGGATCGGCCACGCGATCAGCGCGACGAGCACGCCGAAGGCGGCGCCGACCTGCGTCGGGATGGAGATGACTGTCAGACCGCCGAGGAAGGCGCCCAGGATCGCGAACCCGACCAGCCTCACGAGGGTCCCCTTGCCGCCGGCGTGGCCCAGGACGCCAAGCACGACGCCGATCACTGCGAAGACGAGCGCCAGGATGCCCATCGCGAGGAGCACGGCGCGCGTGTTCGGATCGAACTGCGACGCCACGGAGTCGCCGAGCGCGGTCCAGCCGCGGTGCGTCAGATCGAGGCCCATCACGACGCCGACGATGATCCCCAGGATCGCTGCTGCGCCGAGGGCGGCGCCGACCCGTTTCGCGCTCACGTCGAGCGCCACGAGCACGCACGCCAGCGCGACGTCGAGCAGGAGCAGGCTGCCGAGGAGGACGCCCCAGCCGATCGAGCCGAACAGCCACTCGCCGAGGAACAGCATCCCGCCGACGAGGAACAGCATCCCGACGAGCAGCACCATGACGAACGCCACGGCGAACAGCCCGACCATCCGGGCAACGTTGCCCGCGATGTCCGCGGCCTCCGCCTTGGCCAGGTCGATGTGGGCAGTGAGCAGGCGCTTGCCCGCGGTGAACGTCGCGCCCAGCTGGGCGCGGATGCCGAGGGGCTCGCCGGCAGGCGTTGACGGCGTCGAGGCACCGGAATTCGGGTTCATCGGATCGTCAGCCACGTTCAGGATGGTAGCAGCGGGGCATCGAACGACGGTTCCGTGTCACCCCTGCGACAGGACGGCCGCGTTGCGTCCCGTACGCTCCCGGCGATGGATTCGGCGACGCGACCCCTGCTCACGGCCGAGCTGCTCTCGATCGGCACCGAGATCACCGTCGGCGAGACGCGGGACACCAACTCGGGAGACATTGCCCGCGAGCTGACCAGTCGCGGCGTCATCGTCGGCCGCATCGCGGCATTGCCCGACGATCTGCAGGCGGTGACCAACGCGTTCCGCGAGGCGCTCGCGCGCGCGGATCTCGTCATCTCCACGGGCGGCCTCGGCCCGACGCCGGACGACCTGACGCGCGAGGCCGTTGCCGCGCTCCTCGGCGAGACGCCCGTCGTCGATGGGGCGATCGAGGCGTGGCTGCGCGACCTGTTCTCGCGTCGCAACCTGCCCTTCCCCGAGGCGAACCGCAAGCAGGCGTGGCTGATCCCGTCGGCCGAGTCGATCCCGAACGAGAACGGCACGGCGCCCGGGTGGCTCGTGGCCGCGCCGGGCGGCAAGGTGATCGTCACGCTCCCCGGCCCGCCGCGCGAGATGCGGCCGATGTGGGCGTGGGTGGTCGAGCGGCTTTCGTCGCGCGGCATCGGCCGGCCGATCGCGTCGGTCACGCTGCGGCTCCAGGGCATCGGCGAATCCGCGATCGCGGATCGGCTCGGCGATGCGCTGCTCGCGGGCAGCCGACCGATGGTCGCGACCTACGCACGGCAGGAGGCGGTCGACATCCGGGTCTGGGCGCACGAGGAGCCGGGTGACGGTGGGCCCGCGGTCGCACGGCGGCTCGTCGCGGAAACCGAAGCCCACATCACCGGCATGCTGGGCGACCACGTCTGGGCGCGCGGCGAGACGACGTGGCCACAGGCGATCGCAGCGGAGCTCGAAGCGAAGGGCTGGCGCATGGCCGCGGTCGAGGTCGGCATGCGCGGCGCGCTGCTCTCGCTGCTCGGCGAGGGCCTCGGCGATCGGCTGGCCTTCGGCGAGACGCTCCTCGAACGGCCCGAGCCGCACGACGGCCACCGGGCGACGCTGGAGCACCTCGCGGAACGCGTGCGCGAGCTGGGCTCCTGCGAGGTCGGGCTGGCGGTGGATGCCCGCGAACGCGGAGGTGACACCGCGGTCACGGTTGCGGTCGTCACGCCGGACGGCGAGCACCGCGAGACGCGCGTCGTGTTCCTGGCCGGCCAGCTGGGCCGCGGCCGCGCCGCGAACGCGGCGGCGGCGATCCTGGTCGCACGGCTCCGCGGCCAGAGGGGCGACGCGTGAGCGGACCGGCTACCGTGTCCCGAACATCACGCCGGGGGGCATGGCGGGAGGATCGATGCGGCTGACCATTCTCGGTACGGGGAGCGCGCGCCCGGTTGGCGACAGCGCCCAGTCCGGGATCCTCGTCGAGTCGGGCGAGACCGCGGTCCTGTTCGACATCGGCAGCGGCATCGCGAAGCAGCTCGAGAAGTACGTCGGTGCGACGAACCTCGCCGGCCTGTTCGTCGGCCACTTCCACGCCGATCACTGGATCGACATCGGGCCCATGCGCTACAAGTTCCCGTGGGCCGAGGACGCGCCCCGCAAGCTGCCCGTGTTCCTGCCGCCCGGCGGCCGCGAGAAGCTGTCCCACCTGGCTGCGGCCATCAACGAGCGCCCGACCTTCTTCGAGCCCGCGTTCGACATCACCGAGTACGAGACCGGCATGGTCTTCAAGGTCGGTGACCTCACCGTCACCCCGCATGCCGTGGGCCATTACGTGCCCGCGTGGTCCATGAACATCGAGGGCCCGAACGGCGAGCGGATCGTCTACGCGGGCGACATGGGCCCGTCCGAGATGGTCGTCGACCTCGCGCGCGACGCGAACGTGCTGATCCTCGAGGCGACGCTGGAGAACGGCGCGACCGATGACGCGCGCCGCGGCCACCTCGACACAACGGAGGCAATCGACCACGTCCGCCGGTCAGGCGCGACGCAGGGCATCCTCGTGCACTACTGGTCCGAGCGGCGGGAGATCATCCGGGAACTGTGCGCCGCGTCGGGCGTACCGGTGCTGCCGGGCGTGACCGGGATGGTGGCCGAGATCTCGAAGGGTTCGGTGTCGATCACGGCCCCTGACGTGCCCGCCTGGTTCCCGCCCGCTCGAGGGGTCGCCGTCTAGGTACGCCAACCGCGCGGCAAGAATCACCAAATACCACTGGTGGGGTTGGTATCCAACGTTCGACCCGCATCTGGCGGGTTCAGTCACCCACCGCGGTCGACTCCACGTTCGGGTCGACGTCGTCGGAGTCGCGCCGGCCTCCGAGCCATCACATACCAACCGTGGGGTTGCTATTTGGCGGATTTCGGCTGCGCTGCGCCCGGCTCGGCGACGACCCTCAGGAGATGGTCAGCACCGGCTGCTGCGCCGTTGCCGCGCGGACGCTCATGCGCGCCGCGATCGTGCGGGCGACGTTCGTGAGTGCCAGCGCCGCGGGTCCCGGCTCGCGCTGGGCAACCGCGGGCACGCCGACGTCGCCGCCCTGGCGGACCGTGATGTCGAGCGGGATGCCGCCGAGGAACTCCAGGTTGTTGTTGGCCGCGAAGCGCTCGCCGCCACCGCGGCCGAAGATCTCGGTCAGCTCGCCGCAATGCGGGCACACGAAGCCGGCCATGTTCTCGACGAGGCCGAGGACCGGCACGCTCATGCGCTTGAACATCGCGAGCGCCTTCTCCACGTCGAGGAGCGAGACCTCCTGCGGCGTGGTCACGAGCACGGCGCCGGAGACCGGCACGGCCTGCGCGAGCGTCAGCTGCGCGTCCGAGGTGCCCGGCGGGAGGTCGATGACGAGGTAGTCGAGCTCGCCCCAGTCGACGTCGCGGAGGAACTGCGTGATCGCGCCGCCGACGAGCGGGCCGCGCCAGATGATCGGCTGCCCGGCGGGGACGAAGAACTGGATCGAGATTGCCTTTACGCCGTGGCGGACGAGGGGGACGATCTTGTTGTCGGCGCTCTTCGCGGGCTGGCCCTCGAGTCCGAGCATCAAGGGCACGTTGGGACCGGTGATGTCGGCATCGAGCAGCCCCACCGACGCGCCGTCACGCGCGAGCGCGACCGCGAGGTTCACGGCAACCGTGGACTTCCCGACGCCGCCCTTGCCGGAGGCGACCGCGAGCACGTTCTTGACGCCCGGGATGAGCTGCTCGGGCGTGCGCGGTGCCGCGCGGCGGACGGACGCGCCCCACGTGAGCTCGAGCGACTCGACACCGATCGGGTCGAGCGCGGCGTGGACGCGCGATTCGATCTCGTCCTTGAGCGGGCAGGCCGGCGTCGTCAGCTCGATCTGGAAGGCGACCTTCGAGCCATCGATGACGAGGTCGCGAACCATGTTCCGGGTCACGAGGTCCCCGCCGAGCTCGGGCTCCTGGACATTTCGAAGCGCGGCCATCACGGCAGCTTCGGTGATCGGCGGCATCGAGAGCGACATCGGGCGGGCATCCTCGGGATTCGGTCGCGGAGTTCTGTCAGGGAACGCGTCGATATCGTAGCCACAGGGCCCCAAGTGCGCCTTCGCGACGTTGGTCGGGCAAGTTTCCTGCCAGGTTGCACTGGCAAGCGATTTCGGCGGATCGGCGGGTGGCGCCCGCACCGAAAGCGCCGGCAACCCCGATCGGAACCTGGCCAGATCCGTTGCGTGGCTCGCGGGTAACCGTCATCTGCCCTCGATTGCGCCCTTCGCCGAAGCGGAATGTCTCGGAGGGGCTCGTGGGATCCGCCGGCTCCCGTCCCAAAATCGAGCCACATCGCAATCTGGCAGGAATTGCGTCCAGTTGGACGAACGCGCCCTGCGCGGCGCTGACGGCGGTCCGCCAGTTCCGAATCTCGCGGCTCTGCCGCTGGTTTCCTGCGAATTTCGAACGTCGCGACGCGGCGTGGGCGGCGATTTCCGTGGTTTGACACTCATTCGCGCCGATGCCTATCCTCCGCCCACGGGTCGGGCGCCGCGCGCTGGTGCGGCGAGGAGGCACGACCGCACAGGAGCTCCCCACCGAGTGGCTGATGTTGGGGTCCGGCTGGTCCAGCTGACCAAGCGCTTCGGCAGCGGCGCCGACGCGTTCACGGCCGTCGACAGGATCGACCTCGAGGTCAAGGACGGCGAGTTCTTCTCGCTGCTCGGGCCATCGGGCTGCGGCAAGACCACCACGCTCCGCATGATCGGCGGCTTCGAAGCGCCGACCGAAGGCCGCATCGAGCTCCAGGGCGAGGACGTGACCTGGCTCCCGGCGTACAAGCGCAACGTCAACACGGTCTTCCAGAACTACGCCCTGTTCCCCCACCTCACGATCTACGAGAACGTCGCCTTCGGGCTGCGGCGGCGCAAGGTCGCCGACGCCGAGGTGAAGCAGCGCGTCACGGACATGCTCAACCTCGTCGAGCTGCCCGGGTACGAGAAGCGCAAGCCCAGCCAGATCTCCGGCGGCCAGGCACAGCGCGTCGC
>DATFHO010000048.1:0-3198 GCA_035248345.1 Candidatus Limnocylindrales bacterium | reverse complement strand
GGGCCGGCGGGGCCGGCGGGGCCGGCGGGGCCGGCGCGACGGCGCGCCACCGGCACGAGACCGATGAGCCCGACGACCGACAACGGCACGCCCAGCAGCAGCAGCACCGACGTGAGGTTGTGCATGGTCCCGATCCATCGGAGCTCGAGGAGCCGGCCAACCCCGGCCGCGAGGTAGCGAGAAAGCGTTGCCGGCTCCTGCCACGCGAAGATGTCGGTGCCGGAGAGGCTCAGCGCGTTCGTCAGCGCCTGGCCCGGGAACGGCGAGCCGAAGGCGACCCAGTCTCGATACGCCCACGGCAGGAACACCAGGAACGCGAAGAACCCGACCGGGATCACGCGGATCGACCAGGCCGCCAGTCGATCGCCCCACCGAGCGAACGAACCGCGAACGTTGCCCCACTCGATCCATGCGAACGTCGCACCGAGCCAGATCGCCTCGTTACGCGTCCACGCCGCCACGCCGATGACGACCGCAAGTGCCAGCCCCCATCGAGATCGACGCACGACGACGCGCTCCGCGTTCGCGACGAACTCCTCGATGTGGCCGGGCGCGGCGTCGGCGAGCGAGATCCGCCGGCTCAGCCGCGTCATGAGCAGGCACGCGACGAGGGCCAGCACGGCGAACGGCGCCGAAGAATCTGGCTGGACCGACGCCAGCACGAGCGGCAGGTAGACCGCCGTCGCGAACCCGGCACCGAGCGCGAGCGTCCGAGCCCGACCCGGCGGGAACCCGCGCCACTCCGCGACATCCGCCGCCAGCCGCCAGGCCAGCACGCAGACGAGGGAGCCGACGACGACCGACGACCACTGCGCCGCGGCGAACGTCGAACCGAGGAAGAGCATCGGAAGCGCGGCCAGGAAGGAGGGGAGCGGCAGCCAGACCTCGAACGCCGGACGCGGGAACGACAGCGGCGGCGTTTGGAAGCTCCAGATCGCGTCCGTGGTCAACCCCCGGCCTTCGATGAGGTTGCGTGCGACGCCGACGTAGTACGCCACGTCCTCGGGCTGCGGGAAGGTGATCTGCGTGGCGACCCAGGCTCGGACGACGAGGGCGACGATGAAGACGCCGGCGGCCGACAGGAGCGCTTCGCGGCGGCTCATGTGCGCAGGAGCCCGGGGGAGCAACGTTGGTCGTCGAGCGAGAAGCACACCGGGTACAGGGCCAGCCGCGGCGTGGCGTTGTTTGGGTCCTTCACCTGGAAGACGGGTGGCCCGATCCACGTCGGCAGCGACGCGCTCATCAGCACCGGCGCCAGGGCCCGTGCCGCATCGCCGCGCTCGAGCACGAGCCAGCGGATGTCGTAGGCGCGGGCGACGGCCTCGATCGTCTCGATCGAGTCGTCAGGCGAGACCACGCCCGGGTGGCCCGTCCAGTACTTGATGCCACCGGCATCGATCGACATGACCCGGTCGTCCGCGGGGATCCCGAGCGCGGTCATCTCCGCCGCGAGGGCCTGCCGTGGCGCCCGGGAGACATCCCACCCGTTCTCCAACGAGCGAGAAAAGATCACCGAAGACGCCAGCACCACCGCGACGACGCCCCAGACGAACACTGACCCCGCTGTCCCCTCGCGCCACGACGACCGGCGCCCCGAGATCGCCCCGACGACGACGAGCACACCTTCCATGGACAGGATCGCCGCGTGCGGCGCCAGCCCGATCGCGGTGTGGATGAACGCGCCGCCCGGAACGTGCAAGGGATACAGGAACGTCGCGCCCGCAAAGGCGACGAACGTGTAGACGAACCAGGGCCCGAAGTCCTTCGAGTGCCGCCGCGCCAGCGCGCCCACGAGGAGGAACGGCACGAGGACGACCGAGCAGATCATCACGACGAAGTTGCCGGTCGCGTCCGTCAGGCCCTGGAGCCGCGACGCGATGATCGTGGGCCAGCCCTGGGCCATGAACGCGTGGAACGAGGTGTCCGACGTGATTGAGTTCCACTGCGCGATGTTCTGGATCCATAGCGCGACGCCGGACGACGACGTCGGCGAGATCGACCCGAACACGGCGAGCTGGCGCGCCCACCACGGGCCCATGACGACCATGAACAGCACGAACGCGCCGATGCCGGCGAGGACGGAGATCGGTGGTCGATCCTCGACGCGTGTCCACGACGATCGACCTCGGCGATTGCGCCAGGACCGAACGCGGTCCGCGAGCCAGACGAGCCCGATGGCGCCGGCGATGAGGATCCCGTCGTTGCGCGCAAGGGTGGCGAGGCCCGCCAAGAGACCAGCGAGCGCGAACGATCGGCCGTCGCCCTTCAGCCCTCGTGCCGTGAGCCACAGGCAGGCGGCCACGAGCGGATGGAGCAGCGCGAAGTTCTCCGGCTGGGCAAGGAACGCCGTTGCCGCGCCCGGGACGGCGGACAGGACGCCCGCGGAGAGGCACACGATCGGCCGCGCGCCGGCATCCCGCGCGATGAAGTACGTCAGCGGCGCGACGAGCGACCCCAGCAGGATCCCCGGCAGCGCGTTTGCGATAGCCGTCGCGCCCAGCAGGGACACGAACGGCGCCTGGATGAAGCTCGCGAGCGGGAGCCAGTGCGCGTTCGAGGGGATTGGCAGCACCGCCGGCGAGGGCAGGTGGTTGCCGACCTCGGCGAAGATCCAGACGAAGTCGACGTTCAGGCCATGGCCTGCCGCGATCGCGCGGGCGACGTCGACGTAGTAGTACGAGTCGGGATAGGCCGGGTCCGGGAAGAGCGCGACGAGCACCGCTCGAACGGCAAGGGCAAGCGCATAGAGCGCGATCGGGGCTCGCACGGGCCGAACCCTACCAGCCGCCGGGACCCCGTCTTGGGCTCGAAAGTACTTCCGGCCACTGTTGACTGTACGCGCCAATCCCCGATCCTTGCGGCGATGCGCAGCCTCCAATCACGGTCCTGGCCGGCCGTGCCGATCAGCCCCGCCGGTCGGCGGTGGCTCGGCGCTGGCCTCGCGCTCGTCGGCTTCGCGCTGCTCGCGCAGACGCTGCTGGCCCACGGGATCCAGGGCGATGGCGGGGGCGGCGGCATCGACGCGATCGCCTACTGGACCGCTGCGCAGAACGTCGTGCACGGCCAGCCGCTGTACGGGCTCGAATCGGGCGACTTCGCCGCGTATTCCTACCCGCCGGTGCTCGCCCAGGTGCTCGCGCCCACGGCGCTCCTGCCGATGCCCGCGTTCGTGTGGCTCTGGCGCGCCCTGGAGCTCCT
>DATFHO010000047.1:0-23042 GCA_035248345.1 Candidatus Limnocylindrales bacterium | reverse complement strand
TCGCCCGGCCCTCGAGCCGGTCGAGCTCGACGGCGGTGACGACGGGGTCCTCCGACGGAGCGCCGTGAACACCTATGGCGAGGTCCGTCACTCGTTTGTCGACCGGTCGGACTACCACGGCGTCTTCGCGCCCGGCTATCGGAAGGTCAGGAAGCCGGCCCGCGCGGCCGAAGGGCTGAACCTCATCGAGATCGACCACTGCGTCGGCAACGTCGAGCTCGGCGACATGAACCGCTTCGTCGACTTCTACCGCGACGTCTTCGGCTTCAGCCAGCTGATCCATTACGACGACAAGGTCATCCACACCGAATACAGCGCCTTGATGTCGAAGGTCATGACCAACGGCAACGGGCGGATCAAGTTCCCGATCAACGAGCCGGCGACCGGCAAGAAGAAGAGCCAGATCCAGGAGTTCCTGGACTACTACCTCGACTCGGGCACGCAGCACATCGCGCTGCGCACGGAGGACATCGTCACGACGGTCCGCCAGCTGCGCGAGAACGGCGTCGAGTTCCTGGGCATGCCCCACGCCTACTACGAGACGCTGGCCGACCGGGTCGGCGACGTCGGCGTCCCGATGGAGACGCTCGAAGAGCTCGGCATCGAGGCGGATCGCGATGAGGAAGGCTTCCTCCTCCAGATCTTCACCCGCCCGATCCAGGACCGCCCGACCTTCTTCTTCGAGATCATCGAGCGCCACGGCTCGCGCGGCTTCGGGGTCGGCAACTTCAAGGCGCTCTTCGAGGCGATCGAGATCGAACAGGCGAGGCGCGGCAACCTCTAGCTCGGCAACCTCTAGCTCGGCAACCTTGGCGCGGAAAGGCGTTCCGCGCCCCACGTGCGGGACGGCCTCGATTCCACTGCAGCTGTGCCCGGTCGTTTATTGACATCACATGACCGTCAATGAATACTGAGCGGCATGGCTCCCAGGCGATACACGCTCGGCAAGCGCGGCGAGTCAGCCGCGGCGACACGTGAGGCGATCCTCGACGCGGCGATGGCGGCGTACATGGATGCCGGCTCGGTCCGTGCGCCGCTCACCGCGATCGCCGAGCGCGCCGACGTCGCTCGGGGAACGATCCTGCACCACTTCGGAAGTGCGGACGGCGTGATCGATGCCGTCATCGGACGGCTCATCTCGCAGTTCGCCGTCCCGGACGCCGACATCTTCGAAGGGGCACACGACACGGAAGCGAGAGTCCGCGTCTACGTCCGCGCGATGGTTGCCTACTTCAGGCGAACGACCACGTGGTGGCGGGTCTTCGAATCCGAGATGGACCGACCCCTCGCCAGGGCGGGTGAAGCTGCCTACTGGGCATCGCTCTCGGAGCTCCAGTCGGCTGCGCTCGGGCCGGACCTCGCAGCGGACATTGCCGTCCAGCAGGTGCTCGGCGGGATCCTCCATCCGGGAACCGTTGGATCGCTGTTGTGGGCCCTGGAGCAGGCGGGGATGACAGCGGAGGCGGCGGATCGCGTCGTCGAGGACCTGGTGATCGGGTATCTGGAGGAGAGGGGAGGCAAGGGAGGGTGACCATGCGGGTGGTCCACGCGATCGTGGCCGTTGTGTTCGTCGCCGCGATCGTCATCCAGGTGTTCCTGGCGGGCGCGGCGCTGCTGCAGCTCGGCGGGAACGGCGACTTCGCGACGCACATCGAGTTCGGGTACACCGAGGTCGGGCTCGCGGCGCTCGCCGTCGTCGTCACCGCGTTCCTGGCGAGGGTGGGACGCCGCAGGATCTACCTGAGCGTCCTGCTGATGGTCCTGTACATCGTGCAGACGCTGCTGCCGGCCGCGAAGACGTCGATGCCCTCGGTTGCGGCGCTGCACCCAGTGAACGCGATGCTCCTGTTCGGGCTCGCTGCGTGGTTCGCCTGGACCGCGTGGCGAGATCGCGCAACCGCGAAGCCGGCGGCCGCCGCCTAGCTCGACACCGGAATCAACAAGGGAGGGACCTCGTGGATCTCAGTCGACTGTTCGTTTTCCTCCACGTGCTCGGCGCATTCATGTTCGTCGCCGGCCACGGGGTTTCGATGTTCACCGTGTTCCAAGTGCGAAAGGAGAAGGACCGCTCGAGGCTGGCAGCGCTCCTCGACCTCTCCGGCTGGTCGCTCGCGATCGCAGGGATCGGCCTGCTGGTGCTCCTCGTCAGCGGCATCGTCGCCGGCATCATGCTCGGCTCGTGGGCCCGGCTCTGGATCTGGGTGTCGCTGGCGCTGTTCCTCGTCATCGGCATCGTCATGACCCCGATCGGTGGGGCGTACTTGCGCGGGATCCGTGTCGCGATCGGCCAGCGTCCACGAAATGCCAAGCCGGGCGACCCCGACCCGCAGCCGGTCTCGGATCAGGAGCTCGCGGCCCTGCAGGTGTCGAAGCGGCCGGAGCAGCTGCTCTGGATCGGCGCCGGCGGCTTCGTCGTGATCCTGTACCTCATGATGTTCAAGCCGTTCTAGTCGCGTCGCGCCCTGCTCGTTCAGCGCGGCCCTTCGGGCGCGTTCGCGGTCCCACGAGCGCGCTATCCTCCGGGCACCTCGCGAACCGGACCGGACCGGGCCCTCGCACCGGGGCCGACCGCGGGCCAGAGGACCGACATGGCATCGAACGATTCGAAGGTCGACCTGATCGCATCGGTCCCCCTCTTCGAGGGGCTTTCGCGAGGCGAGCTGGCTGAGATCGCGAAGCTCATGGACGAGATCGACGTCGCGGCCGGGACGGTCCTGATGAAGCAGGGCGACCTCGGTCGGCAGATGTTCGTCGTCGCGCGCGGGCGCGTCGCCGTTGAGCGCAACGGGGCGAAGATCAACGAGCTCGGGCCCGGCGGGGCGGCCGGCGAGATGGCGCTGATCGCCGAGGCGCCGCGCAACGCGACGGTTACCGCGATGGAGCCGTCGCTCCTGCTCGTCGCGGACCACCGCGGCTTCCACTCGCTGATGGACGTCAGCCCGACGATCCGGATCCGGATCTTCGAGGGCTTGGCGAACAAGATCCGCAGCCTCGACCCGAACGCGAGCTAGGGCGCCGGACGAGGTGCGCGTCGCACACGTTCGGGAGCGCCACGCTCCGAGCGGGGCGCCCTGGCGCCTCGCGGCATCGCCGACGCTCAACGGTCCCTGGGTCGACCTCGAGCCGGCGCGTCGCCGGCTGGTCGCTGCCGACGAACGGCGCGCCCACAACTCGGCGCTCTTCCGGCAGCCAATGACGACGCTCGACGAGGTCCTCGCGCGTGGATTCCGCATCGAGGCGCTCCTGGAGCTCGTCGATGGCGTCGGCGGCGCGTCCATCGACCCGGACGACGACCTTGCCATCGCCGAGGCGGACCTTGTCTTCGGGCCGCCCGTCCTTCGGCCGCCGTCGTTCCGCGACTTCTACGCGTTCGAGCAGCACGTGGGCACGATGTGGAAGCGCCGTGGCGGCGAGATCCCGGAGGCCTGGTATCGGCTGCCGATCTTCTACTTCTCCAACGCCTCGGAGCTGCGCGGGCCGGGCGAGCCAGTCTGGGCGCCGCGTGGGTCGTCGGAGCTCGATTTCGAGCTCGAGATCGGGGCGATCGTCGACACGCCCGCCTACAACCTCTCCGACGAGCGCGCGGCCGAAGCGATCGGCGGCTACTGCATCGTGAACGACTGGTCGGCGCGTGACCTCCAGCGCGACGAGTCCACGGTCCGTCTCGGCCCTGCGAAGGGCAAGGACTTCGCACTCACGGTCGGTCCGTGGATCACGACACCCGATGAGCTGGCCGATCGATGGGCCGACGGCGCGACGGCGCCCGACCTCGTGGCCACCGTGACGGTCACCGCCGCGGACGGCAAGGTGACCGAGGTGTCGCGAGGCTCGTGGTCGGTCGCGCGCTACTCGTTCGGCCAGATGCTCGCGCGCGCCTCCGCGGACGTCCACGTCAAGCCCGGCGACCTGCTCGGGAGCGGGACCGTGGGGACGGGCTGCCTGCTCGAGGTGAAGGACCAGACGCTCGGACGCTGGCTGGAGCCGGGGGACTCGGTGCGGCTCGAGATCGAGCGACTCGGTTCGATCACGACGCCGATCGTCGCGCGACCAGCGTGACGATCGAGACAGCCTCCGGGCTCGCAGCGGGCGTCCCCGAGGCACCACAGCTGCCGGTCGGTCTCGATACGCCGGCGCTCGTGATCGACCTCGACATCGTCGAACGGAACGCTCACCGACTCGGCGACGCGCTCGCGGCGCGCGGGATCGCGCTCCGGCCGCACGCGAAGACGCACAAGAGCGTGGCGCTCGCGCGCCTGCAGCTGGACGCGGGCGCGCGGGGGATCACCGTCGGCAATCTCGGCGAGGCCGAGGTGTTCGCCGATGGCGGCATCGACGACATCTTCATCGCCTACCCGGTGCTCGCCGAGGGCGCCAAGGTCGATCGCCTTCGAGCGCTCCACGAGCGAGCGGGCCTCCGCCTGGCGGTTGGCTTCGATTCGATCGAGGGTGCCCGGCGACTGGCGGCCGCCGTCGCGGGTTCCTCGCGCTCACTTCGTGTCGTGCTGGAGCTCGATCCCGGCAACAAGCGCACCGGCGCGCCGGTCGAGCGGGCGGGCGAGGTCGCTCGCGCGGCTCGCGACGCGGGCCTCGACGTCCTGGGCGTCTTCACGCATGGCGGCCACGCCTACCACCCGGGCGGCGCGGAACCGGGCGGCGCCGACGAGGTGCGAACGCTTGCCGCGGGCGCCGATGCCCTGCGGGCCGAAGGTATCGAGCCGTCGGTCATCTCTGCGGGTTCGACGCCGACGCAGCTCACCGCTGCTGTCGCGCCGGTCAACGAGATCCGAGCCGGCACGTACATCATCGGCGACCGCCAGCAGTGGGCGATCGGGGCGGTGCCCTCGGACGGGATCGCGATCGCCGTCGCTGCAACCTGCGTGAGCCGAGCGGTTCATGGTCAGGCCGTGATCGACGCGGGCGCGAAGACGCTGACCAAGGACGTCGCGGGGTATATCAAGGGGCACGGGCTCATGCCCGCATACCCGGCCGCCATCATCGAACGGGTCTCCGACTACCACGGCGTGATCCGGCCCGGACCTGACGGACGGCTGCCGGAGCTCGGCGAGGTCGTCGCCGTCATCCCGAACCACGTCTGCCCGGTGATCGATCTCAAGGACAGTTTCGTGGCCACCCGTTCCGGCGCCGTCATCGGCACCTGGCCGGTCGATGCCCGAGGTCGCAGCGGATGAACGTTTCGCGCTGAGCCGGCTCCATACTCGGTGACGCGGCCGAAGCGCCGCCAGCCGAGGACCCGATGCACGCGGATCTCGTGGAGCGGGCGATGCGCGGTGACCAGGAGGCGTTCGCCTCCCTGGCGGCCGATTGGGTCGACCGCTGTTACGCGCTCGCCTATCGGGTGCTGCGCGATCACCACGCGGCGCAGGATGCGTCGCAGCAGGCCTTGCTGGGCGCCTGGCGCGACCTGCCTCGCCTGCGTGACGCCGAGCGCTTCGAGCAGTGGCTTTACCGCCTCGTGCTCAACGCCTGCTACCAGCTCGCGCGCACCGAGCGTCGGTCCCGCGCTCGCGTGGTTGCACTCCACAACGATGACCAGGGTTCCACGAGTCCGGACATCGCCCGCTCGGTCGCGGCCCGGGATGAGCTGGAACGGGCCTTCCGTTCGCTCACACCCGAGCAGCGCTCGGTCGTGGTGCTGCATCACCACCTGGGGTATCCGCTCACGGAGATCGCGGCGACCCTGGCCATTCCCGTTGGGACTGCGCGGTCCCGCCTCCACTACGCGGTCCGTCAGCTGCGGACCGTGCTCGATGACGGACTCGTAACCGCGACGTCCGAGGAGCGAACGGCATGAAGCGACTTCCCGATCCCTCCTTCGACCAGCGAATCGCCGACTGGCTCGAGGACGACCCGGTCCTCGCCCCGCGGCAGGTGCTCGACACCGTGCTGGCCGCTCAGCCATCCATCTCGCAGCGCCGCGCCCGGCGCCAGCCGTGGAGGTTCTCCAGCATGACGCCGCTCGCCCGCCTCACCGCCGCCGCCGCGATGAGCGTGGTGCTCGTCGGGACAGCCATCGCGATCACGCGACTCGGTCCAAGCGTCGGCACCATCCCGTCCACCCAACCGTCGCCCCCGACCAGCGCCGAACTGTCGACCGCGCCACCGACGACGGCGACGAGCCCGACGCCGGACCCGGATCGCGTCCAGGAGCTGCAGATCGCCGCCGGCGAGATCCTGGGCAAGCAGACGTACCTGTTCGACGGTTCCTACACCGCCGTCGTCTACGCCAATAACCCGACGCAGAACCAGCAATGCAGCGTCGTTGTCGTTGCCCGCGTCGGCGACAGCCTCAGCAACGACGTGTTCCTCCTTGCGACCTCGCTGGCGCCCGGCTCGACCATGCGCTCGAGCCAGCCCGAACCCGTCGAGTTTCCGCGCGGGGACTACCGGATCGTGCTCGACACCGAGCAGTTCTTCGCGCTGGACCCGACATTCGGGACGATCCCACCGGACGAGATCAGGGAGTGCACGGACTGGTCGATCGCGCTGACCGCGCGGTGACCGGCACGTCCTAGACTGGCCTCCGCACGAACGCGGAGGCCAGTCAATTCATGTACTACGCCCGACACGGTCAGGTTCCGCAGCAGCGGCACACCCAGCTCCGCCAGCCGGACGGCAGCCTCTATGCCGAGGAGCTGTTCGGGGTCGAGGGGTTCAGCGGCCGGTCGTCGCTGCTGTACCACCTGACGCCGCCGACGCGAACGCACAAGGTCGAGCCCGTTCGGAAGGTGAAGCTCGAGACGGCCGCCGAGGACGTGCATCGCCACCACCTCACGAAGACCGGGGACGTGAAGCCGAAGGGCGACGCGATCTCCGGCCGCGTGCCCCTCTACTTCAACAACGATGTCGTGTTCGGGATCGTGCGCCCTGCCGAGGCGATGCCCGAGGGCCAGTTCTACCGGAACGGCGTCGCCGACGAGATGCTCTACATCCACGAGGGGACGGGCGTCTGCGACACCATCTTCGGCCCACTGCGCTACGGCCCCGGCGACTATCTCGTCCTGCCGATCGGCACGACGTGGCGCCTCGATCCGGACGAAGGCTCCGAGCAGCGGATGCTGTACCTCGAGGCGCCGTCGGAGATCGAGCCGCCGAAGCGCTACCGGAACGACTACGGCCAGCTCCTCGAGCACTCGCCGTACTCCCAGCGCGACATCCACCAGCCTGACGAGGTCGCGCCGCGGGATGAGCATGGCGACTACGTCATCCACGTCCGGTCGACGGACCTCGTGACTGCCTACCACTTCCACCACCACCCGTTCGACCTCATCGGCTGGGACGGCTACCTCTGGCCGTTCCGGTTCAACATCGCCGACTTCCAGCCGATCACCGGCCGCGTCCACCAGCCGCCGCCGGTCCACCAGACCTTCCAGGCTCGGAACTTCGTGGTCTGCTCGTTCGTGCCCCGCAAGTTCGACTACCACCCGCTCGCGATTCCGGCGCCGTACAACCACTCGAACATCAACAGCGACGAGGTCATCTACTACGTCGCCGGCAACTTCATGTCGCGTCGCGGCGTCGACATCGCCTCGTTCACCGTCCATCCCGCCGGCATCCCGCACGGCCCGCATCCGGGCTCGGTTGAGGCGAGCATCGGCAAGGAGGCCACCGAGGAGCTTGCGGTCATGATCGACACGTTCCACCCGCTGTTCCTGACCCGACAGGCAACCGAGTTGGAAGACGAGCGATATCCCTACTCGTGGATTCCGCCCGAGGATCCGCACGACCACGCGCGCGAGCTCTCCGAGCGCGGGCCCGAGGCGTTCCCGGACTGACAACCCGGCCCACGAGCCGCGGCAGGTGTCTCAGCCTGGGGCTGATGCCGCGTCAGCCGGGCTCGGGGCCCGCGACGTTGACCAGCTGCGGCCCATCACCGACGCGCACGACGAACGCCTGCGCCTGACCCTCCGAGCCCGTCGTCTCGCGATGGACGAGATCGGCCGGGTTGAAGATGAAGTCGCCGGCTCGCGCCGTGACCGATTCTCGACCGCCCGGCCCGAACTCGATGGTCAAGCTGCCACTGAGGACGTAGATATAGGAGTCGTGGCCGCCGTGGTGGTGCCAGGCGCTCGAGACTCCGGCGTCGGTGCGGACCCAGCCGGTCCACGTGCCGGGTCCCTCGTGCAGCGTTCGCCGCTCCATGCCTGCCGTGGCCGGACCCGGCTGCGCCTGATCCGGGTGCACGACGATGGCTCGCGATTGCATCGGTCGATCTCCTCGTCCTGTTGCCGAGCTCAATTGTCGCGAGCGCCGCAACGGGCTCACATCCGTCTCTGGTTCAAATCTCGCAGTAGCATCGGCATGGATTCCTCAGAGGCCACCGCCATGACCGACGCGACCGCAATCCCGGTGAACATGTTCGACAACGACCGCGAGCTCATGGTCGTGGCACCGATGCCGGGCGTGGGGCCCGAGGACATCAGCATCGATGTCACCGACGACGGCCGGGTGACCCTCCGCGCACGGATGCATGGCGAGGGTCAGGAGCGAATCGACTATCTGCAGCGGGAATGGTCGTACGGTCCCTACGAGCGCACCGTCGACCTCCCGTACGCCGTCGACGCGATGCGTGCCAACGTCAGCTTCGGCAACGGCGTCGTGGCCATCACCCTGCCACGGACGGATACGACGAACGCCGGGCGCATCCTGGTGGAACGCACCGGCCAGGCGCGCGGCGTGACGCTCGGGCACCGCGGCACGCGCGGGGGCGACGGCGACGACCCGACGCCGGATGACGGTAGCAGCGCGACGACGGTGGTGTGATCCTCTACTTCCTGCGTCACGGCGACGCCGGCTCTGCCATCTCCGGCATGGCCGATGAGGACCGCAAGCTGACCGATGCCGGCGTCGCCGCGCTCCGCTCGGCCGCTCCGCTGTGGCGGCGCCTCAACCTGCGGCCCGACGTCGTCCTGACCTCGCCGCTGGCGCGGGCGCGGCAGACGGCCGACCTGTTCTGCGAGGCGATCGGCGGCGCCCCGGTCACCGATGACGGCCTGCGCCCCGGGGCCAGCTGGGGGAGCCTCGCGCGCGCGATGGCCGCACACCCCGACGCACGTCGCGTGCTGTTCGTCGGACACGAGCCGGACCTGGGCACGGCGGTCGCCCAACTGTCCGGCGCAGCATCCGTCAGGATGCGGACGGGCAGCCTGGCCTGCCTCGAGTTCTACGGAATCCCGGAGCCGGGCGCCGGCGAGATCGCCTGGCTGCTCGATCCGGACCTCTACCACGACGGAGGATGACCATGCCCGAATCGGCCACGATCGTGCGTCGCTTCGACGACCCCGACGAGCGGCGTACCTTCCCACTCGGCAGGCTGGATCTCGTCCAGATCGGGGCGATGAGCCTCGGGCGCGCCGAGTACGAGCCGGGCTGGCGCTGGTCCGAGCACGTCGGCGCGGCGCTTGGCAAGGCGAGCTGCGACGTCGCGCACGTCGGCCTCGTCCTGTCCGGGCGCAACCGGATCGAGATGGACGACGGCCGTGTCGTCGAGGTCGGGCCGGGCGACCTGTTCGAAATCGGTCCCGGACACGACTCGGTGGTCGTCGGCGACGAGCCGTACGTCAGCCTGCACCTGCTCGGTGCCGACCAGTACGCGGCGAAGTGAGCGAGCGAGTCACGCGCGTGTCCGCCTACGCGCTCTGCCGGGAGGCGGACGCGATGCTGCTCAGCCGCATCGCCCCGGGAGCGACGGTCAGCTCGGACGGCATGTGGACGCTTCCGGGCGGCGGCCTCGAGTTCGGAGAGGACCCGCGCGACGCCGCCCTCCGCGAGCTAGCGGAGGAGACCGGCCTCGCCGGCGAGATCACCGACCTCGCGGACGTGGACTCCTGGAGCGGGCCGATCGGCGCGGTCGACTACCACGCCATTCGCATCATCTACCGCGTGCGCGTCACGGGCGGCGAGCTGGCCAACGAGGTTGGCGGCTCGTCGGACCTCGCGCGCTGGGTGCCGCTGACGGAGCTCGCGGGCCTGCCGCTGGTCGACCTTGCCCGGGTCGGCGCCCGGCTCGCAGGAGTGCCCATGCAATGAGCGACACCAGCGATCCGCCGATCGAGGAGGCAGACGTCGCCGACACGTCCGCTGCCGTGGAGGGCGGCGCACTCCTGGTCGACGTCCGCGAGGACTTTGAGTGGAACGCAGGACATGCCCGCGGCGCCATCCACCTGCCCATGATGCAGGTGCCCGCACGCCTGGACGAGCTGCCTCGCGACGCGCCGATCTACCTCATCTGCGCCACCGGCAACCGGAGCGGCCGCGTCGCCCAGTTCCTGACCGGCAATGGCTTCTCGCGACCGATCAACGTCCGCGGCGGCACGGTCGCCTGGCAGCGGGCTGGACTGCCGATCGACCGGGAGGAGTGAGCGGCGCATCGGTGTAGGCTTGGCCGATGGCCGACCTCCAGCTGCACACCCTGCTCCTGTGCGACTACGCGCTGACGGCGCAGGACGGCAAGATCAGCGCGGTCGGCGTCTTCAGCCAGATCAACGTGGCGCGGCTGCCCGCGACCCACGGCCGGTGCTTCATCGTCGCCATCCTCGAGGCATCGCCCGGTCCGCACGAGCTCGGCTTCCAGGTCGTCAGCCCGTCCGGCAAGCCGACGCTCCAGCAGGCGCCGCGCCTTCGCATCGAGGTCCCGCCGAACGCGACGACGGCGAACATCGTGGCGGACCTGAAGGGGATGCGGCTGGAGGAGATCGGCCGCCACCGGATCGAGGTCCGCGCCGGCGATCAGATCCTGGGCAGCGCGCCATTCACGGTCAACCTCATCCTGCGCCAGCAGCCCGGCAACGCGTAGCCTCGATCTACCGACCCGATTTCGCAAGAGCCGACCGCGGCGCTCCGTTTCCCCGATGTATCGAGACCTAGACCGCACGATTGGCGCGCCGCGGTGGCGCTCACGCTCATCGGGACTCGATAGATCGCGGAAACCGCGCACACGATGCCGCCACGGTGGATCGGCCTCGATCTATCGAGTCGCACCTCACGGGAGCCGCCCCTGGAGCGTTCAACGCGCATGACGACCGACATGGAACGCGCCTTCTACGCATCCGATTCCGCCTGGGACGGCCGCTTCGTCGCCGCTGTCCGCACCACGGGCATCTACTGCCGCCCGTCATGCCGCGGCCGCAAGCCCTTTCCGCAGAACGTCACCTACATGGCCGATGCCGACGCCGCACGCACCGCCGGCTATCGCCCCTGCCTGCGCTGCCACCCCGATGCCGGCACGCCGGTGACCGTTCGCGACATCGAGACACTCGTCGGCCGGATGACGATCGGCGCGACGGAGGCTGCGGTCGTCCTCGCCGACTTCACCCAGCGGCCGATGATGGCAGCGCAGGTCGCGTCCGTCCGCCGCCGCATCGGTCCGACCGTGGCGGGCGATTCACCCCTCCTGCGGCGCGTTGAGCGAGAGCTGACCGAGTACTTCGCGGGCGAACGAACCGCCTTCGACCTGCCGATCGACGAGCCCGGCAGCTCGTTCCAGGAGCGGGTCTGGACGGAGCTGAGGCGTATCCCGTATGGAGAGACGATCAGCTACGGCGAGCTCGCGGCGCGCGTCGGCGTCCCGGCGGGCTCACGGGCGGTGGGCCGTGCCAACGGCTCGAATCGGCTCGCCATCGTCGTCCCGTGCCATCGGGTCATCGCCGCCGGCGGCGGGCTGGGCGGCTATGGGGGCGGCCTGGATGCGAAGCGCCGCCTCCTGGATCTCGAGCGCGCTACTCGGCCTGCTGCTTGAAGTCGGCACCGAGCGCGTGATAGCCACCGTCCACGTGGACCATCTCGCCCGTCGTCATCGACGCCATGTCACTCAGCAGGAAGGCGCACATGTCGCCGACCGGGGTCGCGTCGGTGAGTGACCAATCGAGCGGCGCCCGGGCGCTCCATGAACCCGCGATGGCGTCGAAGCCGGGGATGCTCTTGCCGGCCATGGTGCGGATCGGTCCGGCGGAGACGGTGTTGACGCGGATGTTGTGCTCGCCGAGGTCGCGAGCCAGGTAGCGCGCGGTGGCCTCCAGCCCGGCCTTGGCGACGCCCATCCAGTCGTAGATCGGCCATGCCAGGCGGCCGTCGAAGGTCAGGCCGACGATCGAGGCTCCGCCATCGGCACCCGCCACCTTCAGCGGCTCGAGCAGCCCGACGGCCAGCGCCTTGAGCGAGTACGCCGAGGTCTGGAATCCGAACGCGACGCTCTCCCACGGGGCGGTCAGGAAGTTTCCACCCAGCGCGTCCTGCGGCATGAAGCCGATCGAGTGGAGGGCGCCATCCAGGCGGCCCCATCGCTCCATGACGGCTGACGCGACGGCGTCGATGTCGTCGGGGTTATTGACGTCCATCTGCATCACGTCGGCCGCCGCCGGCAGCTTGCGGGCCACCTTCTCGGTCAGGCGCACACCCTTGCCCACGTTGGTGAGCAGGATCTCGGCGCCCTGCTCCTGCGCCACCTTGGCTGCCGCGAAGGCGATGCTGTCGTCGGTCAGGACGCCGGTGATGAGCAGCTTCTTGCCATCGAGGAGCATGCGCGAGGAGCCTCCAGCAGCTGATGGACCGATGCGCCGCGCGCCGCGCGGCGAGAGGCGAATTGTACCTGCGCCGGTGCGTCAGCCCTGGCCCGGACCCTGGCCCATGGCATCGATGGGCGTTTCATTGCCCGCGGGATCGATAAGCACGTACCGGGTCGCCCCGGGAAGGACGGCCTCGGGATGCAGCTGGCGTTGCTCGACGCTGAATCCGGGAGGGAGCTCCCATCCAGCGTCATAGAACACGTGCAGCCGGGCACCCTCGGGGGTCGGCACCGTCCGTTCGGTCTCCACGTCGAAGGCGGCCCCGCCCTCGATGACGACCACGTTGCCGATGAAGTCGGTCAGTTCGCGCGGCGCCGGCTCCGCGCCGATATCGAGCTCTTCGCCGCTCTCAAGGTCGATCACACGGAGCACGCACGTATCGGTACACGTAAAGATCGCCAGCCGCGACTCCTCCTCGTCCAGCATCAGCGTGACCTGCTTGGGGAGCGCTGAGATGGGCGCCGTAAAAAGTGCGTCGGTGCGCAGCCCAACCACCTCGGGCGGCTGGGCGAGCAGCTCCGGTTCCCCACCGTCGTTCAGGGCGACTCGCCAGATCCCGGGCTCCGGATCGCCGGCGGCGTAGTAGGCATAGCCGGACACAGGCCCCAACGCCGCGTGATAGAGGCCGCGGCGCGTGACGAGGACGCGATCGTCCGGGACGCGGGTGTCCAGAAGATGCAGTTCCGCCGCGCGGCCGTCCCACTTCGTGTACAGGATGAGACCCATGTTCGGACCCACGATGAACGGCGGCCCGGAGCCGCGTGCGGCCCATCCCTCGCCGACATCGATGTCGCCCAGGATCTCCCCGTCGAACCGGCCGATGGTGAGGCGGCCGAAGTCCGGAGGGGCGACAACAGCGTCGTCCACCGCGCGCCAGCCCGTGCGCCACCAGACCGCCTGGTCGATGACGGTGATCGGTTCGGCGACCTGCGTCTCGAGGGCCAATGGCGTGGCGGACGGCGATGGCGACGGCGGTTGTGGATCGGCATCCGCGCCCGCCAACGCGAGCATGGCAATCGTCGCCACGACGAGGACGCCGAGCAGAATGACCAGCGCCAGCAGGAGTGGACGGCGAGTCACATCCCGACTCTAACGCCCGGCGCAGCCGTGGCGTTGCGAGCGCAAGCGGGCGCATCGGTCTAGGATCGGTGGCTCGATGATGGTTCGCCTGTACGACTACGACGTGCCCGCCGCGGATGCCGAGGCCGGCATCCCGAGCCTTCGCCCGCTGCTCGCGGCGCTCGGCACGGCCGATCGCCGCACGCTGCTGACGGGGCTCTTCAAGCCCGAGCGCATGCCGGGCACCATGGAGCGCCTGACGACGCTGGTGGAGGATGTGGACACGAGCTTCGCCAACGCCCTCGTCACCCTCGACAACGAGAAGCGCTCGCGCCGCTTCGTCGCGATCGACGAGGCAAAGGCGATCCTGGACCGATGGCTGCCCGAGACGGCGGTCGCCGGGATTCGCGAGTGGGACGTGGCCCGCCTGCTCGAGCCATACGGCGACGGCAGCTACCACGGCAAGCTCCTCAAGCGAACGCGGAAGCAGCTCCGATCGGTGTCGAACCGAGAGGCGCTGACCGTTCCCTTCCTGTTCCGCCGCAGTTGGGGCGCGACATGAGCCGATCACAGCGCCGCCGCGGGCGGCCATACCAGCCACTGCCGCCGCGCCGGAATCCCTGGATCGCGCGCCTCCTGGTGCTCGCCGTGGGAGTCCTGCTCATCTTCGGATCGCTCGCGCTGTTCGCGGGAACCCGCTAGAGCGTCTCCTCCATCAGCGTCCGCACGTGGAGCAGCAGCTTCCACAGCTCGGGCGCGGCCGCGGCCAGGTCCAGGTCGTCGGGCTGGACGTGGTCGAACAACCTGAACTCCGTGTGCGCGCGCAGCAGCCCGGCCTCTTCGTAGGCCGATGCCAGCGCTCGCGACTGCACGAACGGCACGTGGTGATCCTCGGTCTCGTGCATCAGGTAGACATCCGCGCGCAGCCCGCCGACATGCCGCGCAGGAGAGATGGCGTCTATGAACCGCAGGCTCGCGGCCGGCAGCTCGCCGATCGCCTCCTCGGCCGCGTCGAGCGTCTCCGACGTGAACAGGTCGTGCACCGCACGCGCTGCCCTCGTCTCCAGGCTCCGGCGCAGCGCCGGATCCGCGTCGGGCCTGTCGCCGTCCCTGATCGACTGCGCGAACGCGGCCTCCAGGGCGTCGCGATCGGCCTCGTCGGTCACCTGCGACAGCAGGAAGTTCACGTACACGTCCAGCGCCAGCGAGGTCGGCTGCCAGTCGACCACTCGTCCATCGAGGCGGTAGGCATGCGCCGATACCGACGCGAGATACGTCGACGCATCGGCGAAGGCGCCGAAGGCGTTCACCCAGCGCACCTGGCCGGCGATCCGCTCATCGGCCGCCGCCAGCAGCGCGAGCGAGCCGCCCACGCTGAAGCCGACGATGCCGAGCCGCTCGCGGTCGACTTCCGGCCGAGCCGCCAGTGTCTGAAAGGCGCGCACAACGCCGTCGATCTCGCCGACCTCCAGGCGCCCCTCCAGCAGAGTTCGCGAGTCGGGCACCAGGACCGCCACGCCGGTGCGAGCCAGCCCATCGGCCACTCGCACGATGGCCGGATGGTTGCGTCCCAGGTTGTTGACGCCGAAGACCAGGAGCATCGCGCCGGCCGGTCGCTCGGCCGAAGCCCATGCCGGCAGCCACAGCTCGGCCAGGTCCGGCTCATCGGCGCCCCGTTCGGTTCGATATGGCAGGCTCGTCCGAATCGGCGCCTCGCTGAAGACGTTCAGCGGCTTGGGGCCTGCGTCGAGGAGATTCGGAAGCATGACGGCCGCCTGCATGGCGACGCGCGTCGGCTCCCAGGCGACCAGCGCCACGACCACGACGAGCAGGACCAGACCGAGGCGCCGCAGCGACCGCATCGGCCCATCCTAGTGGTGGTCCGGATCGTCCCTTCGTCGTGCCGCCGCCTGCTCCACCTGGAGGCGGAGCCGGTACAGGACGTTCCACTCCTCGCTGTTGAGGCTCGCGCTGTCCATCCGCTCCTGCACCTCGTCGAGCTTGCGGCGAAGCCCGTCGAAGTCGCCGTTGGCCGACTTCCGCGCCTCCGTGAGCTCGTCCTCGATCTGCTGCGAGTCGTCGCTCCAGGTGAGGTACGCGTCGCGAAAGGCGAGCTCACGCTCGACAGCGGCACGAACCCGGTGCGCATCCTCCGTTGGACCAAGCACAGCGACGTTGGTCGCGTAGGCGAAGATCTCCAGGCCATCGGCCTTCAGCCGCATCGGGTCGCCGCGGACCACAGCGCCGAGGAGGTGCCTTGCGGCAAAACCGACCGTGCGCATCGGCCACGCCTTGGGGCCGGTCGCCTCGGTGACCGAGACGTCCTCGATGCCGATCGATGCCAGGGCGGCGCGAACGGCCTCGACCAGGTCGTCGTCATCGGTCCCTTCCTTCATGACCAGCGGCACCTGCACCAGGGTCCGCTTCTGGCGCCAGCGCTGGACGAGCAGGAACGGGGTGAAGGCGACCATCTCGAGCACCGCCAGCCCGAGCAGGAACGTCGCGGGGTAGCTGACCGGGATGAGGCGCAGCCACTCCGACACCGTGCGCTCGTCGCGAAACTCGCCGATGACCAGCCCGCCGGCAACCGCGGGCGGCGCCAACACGATCGCGCCGACGAGCGCCAGGTAGTGGATGGCCTCGACGTCGAAGTTGCGCTCGATGACGCCCGCCGCCTCCAGCAGCGCGCCGGTAAAGATCGGAATGGCGAAGCCGATGATGACGATGACCCAGCCGGCCGCGACCAGGCTGACGACCGCCAGGATGCGCCCCTGAGAGCCGGGGACCTGCCCGAAATAGAGGGCGGTCGCCCAGCCGAGCGCGAACGACGCTGACTTGCTGAGTGCCTGCCACGCGAGGAGCAGGACGAACGGCAGGAACGGCACGAGGGCTCATGACGCAAGCGACATGCCGCTCGCTCGCTCAGTCGAGGGTCAGCGGCCTCACCGTCATGGCCTCCGACACGCGTCCCTCCCATTCTTCGCGAGGCGTGTCGCAGTAGAGCTCGATCTCGTTGCCGTCGGGATCTGCGGTGTAGAGGCTGCGCGTCACCCCGTGGTCGGCCGTGCCCTTCAGCAGGCCCCGCTCGGCGAGCACCGCGTGCGCCTTCTTGACGGCGTCCCAATCGGCGAGCTGGACCGCGACGTGGTACAGGCCGACGGCGGTCGGCACCGGCGATGGGGCAGAGTCACCGACGCGCAGCAGCGCAAGGTCGTGGTGGTTCTCGCCGGTCGCGGTGAGGAAGATCATGACGTTGCTCATCTCGCTCGACACGCGGAATCCGAGCACGTCGCGGTAGAAGGCCAGCGACCGATCCAGGTCGCGCACCTTCAGCACGACATGCCCGACTCGGATCGGCTGGAGCATCCTCCGATGCTACTCCACGCCCCCGCTCCGAGGCGGCACCCCGCTCCGTCGCGAGCAACTCAGGACATATGCCTGGGGGGCGGCACCTTACGTGAGTGTCCGGCGGCTGGACCGGCCCAGATCGGCCGAAATTGGCCCTCACGGCCGACATGCGCCCGGGACGCGGTCCTTTGTCGAGATTCGCAGGGGACTCGGCGCCGCAGCGCCCATCACGCGGTCATATGTCATGCGCGGGGACTCCCCGCCTCAGCCGGAGCGTCAGAGCGCGCCAGCCCGGCTCGATAGATCGAGGCCTATCCGCACGATGCCGCTTTCGCGCGCCGTTTCCGCGACAGATCGAGTCCGCGCTCGCACGACGGTCGCGCCTCGGCGCCTCCCACGCTCACCAGGACTCGGTGTGTCGCGGAAACCGCGCCTGGCGATGATGTCCTGCGGAATCGGCTCGACGTATCGAGTGAAAGGCGCTATAGCCCCAGCTTGGCGCTACAGGCCGGCCAGGGAGCGAAGCCGCGCGCCGCGTGAAGCCGCTCGGCCACGATGATCTGCTGCTCGCGCGTGGCGAGGTGCGCGTACTCGGCGAACTCGCCGCCGCCGTACCCGAGCCACGTGCCGTAGCTGAACTGGAGGCCGCCGTAGTAGCCGTTCCCGGTGTTGATGGCCCAGTTGCCGCCGGACTCGCACTGGGCGAGCTGGTCCCAGACGGTGCCGCCGTCGTAATTGACCACCGGCGCGGGCGCCGCCGGTGCGGCAGGAGCGGCGGGTCGCGGCGTGGCGATCGGCTGGAGCGTTGCCTGCATCGGCGCGGATGCGGGCGTCGGCAGGGGTGCGGAGGTGAGCGACTCGCTCCCTGTGCTGACGAAGGGGGTCGAGCTGAGGCTTCGTGCGGTGAGAAGGCCGCCACGGTCGACGATGTCGGCGCGCGCGGGCATGGCGGGAAGCAGATGGTCGATCGGGGCGACCGGCGCCTCGATCGCGGATCGGGCGGCAAGCGGCGCCAGGAGCGCGATCCCCGAGATGCTGACGGCAGCCAGAAGAAGGACGCGTCGAACGGTGTTCATCGCGGATCGGCGCTTGCGAGGTTCGATGCGGCGACGCGCCGCGGGTGGTCCGGCAATAGAATTCTTCCCAATACGTGGTCCGGCCGGCATACCCCCGCATAGAGCTCAGGTGTGCCGGCGTCGAGCCACCCTAGCACCCGGTATTCGGGCTGTCGAGCGCGGGAGGAGCCATTGCCCCGTAGGAAGAAGGAGCCGGACCAGCGTCGCGGCACGGTCGTCGTGCGCGGCAAGGCCCCCGGAAATCGGCCGACGGAGGACACCAAGCTCCTCCGCTCTCGTGGCGAGCCGTTCCACTTCCAGGAGACGGACACGTGGCGCACGCTCCGAATCCTGGGCGAGTTCGTGGAGGGTTTCGACGCCCTTGCCGAGGTCGGTCCGGCGGTCACGATCTTCGGCTCGGCTCGGGTCGGGCGCCGCAACCGCTACTACGGCGCGGCGCGCCGGCTGGCCGCGGAGCTCGTCAAGCAGGGCTTTGCCATCATCACCGGCGGCGGGCCGGGCATCATGGAGGCGGCCAACCGCGGTGCCCGAGAGGCGGGCGGCCTCTCCATCGGCGCGAACATCGAGCTGCCCTTCGAGCAGGGGCTGAACGAATACGTCGACCTCGGCATGGAGTTTCGCTACTTCTTCGTGCGCAAGGTCATGTTCGTGAAGTACGCCGAGGGCTTCGTCATCTTCCCGGGCGGCTTCGGCACCCTCGACGAGCTGTTCGAGTCCCTGACCCTGATCCAGACCCGCAAGGTCGAGCACTTTCCCGTCGTGCTGTATGGCAAGGAGTATTGGGAGGGGATGATGCAGTGGATCCGCGACAAGCCACTGTACGAGGAGAAGATCAGCCCCGAGGACCTGCATCTGCTCACCGTCACCTCCGACATCGACGAGGCGTGCGAGGCGATCGCCAAGCACCATCGGTCCCGCGAGCAGGAGCGCAAGGAAACGGCGAGCCAGCAGGCCACGAAGGAGGCCATCCAGGACGCCGATGCGGGCCGCTCCGATCGATAGCGACTCGTTGCCGCCTCGCTAGATCGAGTCCATTGCGCCGGACGGCCGCACGACGGCGAAGCGAGGAACGAAGGGAAAGTGGCGGGCCCGACCGGATTCGAACCGGCGATCTCCAGCGTGACAGGCTGGCATGTTGGGCCACTACACCACGGGCCCGCGGGAGTGACGGGGGCGGAGCATAGCAGACATCGGCCCGCCCTTCAGTCGGCCGATCCTGACCTCCGCGCGCGCACCAGCCGAGCCACCACCAGCGCATAGCCGATGGCGGCGACCGCCGCGATGGCGACGCCAACCAGGAACGCGGCCGCATACTCGGGAGTCGCCGCCGCGCTCGTCGCCGAGGCCGCCGCGAGCGCGATCAATGTCGCGGTCAGCAGCGCAGCCAGCAGGATCGCGAACGTCGAGCCCCAGCGCCGCCGAGCCCCCAGGCCGATCAGCACCACGACGTGCGCCACCCCCACCGCGAGCATCCCGCCGCCGAGGGCGACGATTGCGCCGCGCAGCGCATCGGTATCGATCACCAGCGGTGGGAGCGCTGCTTCGAGCTGAGGCGTTCCCAACGCTGCGACGCCCAGACACGCGGCACCGGCAAGCAGCCAGACAGCAGCGCCAAGGAACAGGATGCCGCGAGCCACACCGCCGCGCGACCCGGTCAGCGGCGGGGTCGCAGCAGGAGCAGCGCGGAGACGCCGAACACCAGGGTCGCGACGGTCAGCGCGATGGCGAGGACCGGATCCGACGGCGGGTTCACCATGGCCAGCACGGTGCCGATCGCCGACAGCGCGGCCGCGACGGCGGCAAGGATGCCGGTCACCAGGCGCGCGCGACGGACCTCGGCCAGCACCGCGACGCCGCCCGCCGCCAACCCCCCGCCCAGCAGCAGCGCGACGATCCCGAGCCCGACCGGCAGGATGGCCATTGCGCCGAGGTTCGGCGGCGGATCGCCGTCGTAGCGGGCCCCGATCGTGAACGCCATGGCGATCATCCCGATCGCGGTGATCACCAGCGCGATCCCGCCGACCACGACCGCGACGGTGGCCGCCGCGGTGGCGTCGCCAAGGTGCTCCGGCGCGAGCGAATGCGAGCCGCGCCGGCGGGCGACGGCGGACGAAGCGGCGCTGATGGTTCGGCGGCTGGTCATCGGCGACGGATTGTACGCGGAAGGCGGCGAGCGCTCCAGCCGGTCCTATACTCCGCCCGGATGCCCTACGAGCTGCCCCCGGACCCGAGCACCGAGCGCCGCACTCGCATCGTCGGCTGGGTCACCTTCGTCCTCGCGGCACTCCTCATCGTGCTGGTCGCCTACTTCGCCTACGTCGGCTACGAGGGCTCGCGCCAGTTGACCGATCCGCCGAATCGCACCTCCGATTGCCGGACGCCGGCCGACATGGGCTGGTCGTACGAGGCCATCAACTACGACGTCGCCGCCGACGCGACAGCCGTCAGCGGCGACACACCAGACGCCTGCTCGGAGGCGCGCGACGCGGCGGGAACGACGCTCGTGGGCCCGGGCGACGTCGGCCTGGCCGGTTGGTACATCCCGGCCGGCGACGGAGCCGATCCCACCGAAGCGACCGTCATCGTTGCCCACGGCTGGGGCGACAGCAAGAGCGGCATGCTCGATCGGGCGGCCATGCTGCACGACACCTACAACCTCGTCCTGTTCGACTTCCGCAACCACGGTCAGAGCGGCCGCTCGCCGACGACCCAGGGCGTGCGGGAGGCCGGCGACCTCCAGGCCGTCGTGGACTGGCTCGAGACAAGCAAGGGGCCGCAGCAAATCGGCATCCTCGGCGTTTCGATGGGCGGTGCCAGCGCCCTCAACGAGGCCGATGACGACGAGCGCATCGACGCGCTCGTCATCGAGTCGACCCATGCGACCCTCGCCAACGCCGCACAGGCACGACTCGACCGGGGCGGGTACCCACTCTCCCTGCCCGGCAGTTGGGCCATCCTCCTGGGTACGCTCATGCGCACCGGCGAGGACGTCAGCGCGGCCGATCCGATCCAGGCGGTGGAGCGCCTCGACGGCCGTCCGCTGCTCATCATCAGCGGTGGGCTGGACCAGTCCATCGGCGCAACCGATGCCGACGACATGCTCGCCGCAGCCGAGGAGGCCGGGATCCCCGCCGAGCTCGACGTGTGCCCCGACGCCGGCCATGCCGCCTCCGACGAGGCATGCGCGGAGGACTACCCCGGCTGGGTGCTAGGCTTCCTCGACCGCGTCCTGGCGCCCTCCGGCTGACGCCTCATCCGAGCCTCTCGCGCCCGACTTCTCGAGGTACCCGATCCCGATGACCATCGCACCCTCCGACGCCGACGCGCGCTTCGACCGGACCATCGACCGATGGTTCCGCGACCACCTGGCCATGCGGCCGGAGACGGCGACCTACCTCGGCCTGCACGACTCCGACGACCAGCTCTCGCCGGGCGGGCGGGATGCCATCGACGAGGAGACCGCGTTCTATCGGCGCACCATCGACGAGCTCTCCGCCATAGACGGCCATGAGCTCAGCGCGGACCGCGCGCTCGACCGCGACCTGGCCATCCACCAGGCGCGCCTGGCGCACTACTGGCTGACCGAGTACCGAACCTGGGCGGGCTCGTCGGGTGGGGCCGAGCACATCGGTGAGGCGCTCTTCCCGCTCTTCACCCGCGACTTCGCGCCCCTTCCGCAGCGGCTGGAGAGCATCGCCGCCCGCCTCGAGAAGGCGCCGCAGCTCCTGACCGAGACGCGCGACCGCGTTACCGAGCCGGTCCGGATCTGGACCGAGATCGACATCGAGTCCACTCGCCAGATTCCCGGATTCCTGGACACCATCCTTGCCGCGGCTGGCTCGGAAGGCGCCAATACGGCGCTCGTCGAGCGCCTGACCCGCGCCGCCGATGCAACCAAGGCCGCGCTCGTCGACCACGAGGCCTGGCTGCGCGACGAGGTCCTGCCGCGCGCCAACGGCCACTGGGCCGCCGGCCCGGAGCGCTTCGAGGAGATGCTCCGCCTCCGCGAGCTCGAGGCCACCGGCGACGAGATCCTCGCCGTCGGTGAGGAGCTGCTCGTCAGCGAGAAGGAGGCACGCGAGGCGCTGCGAGCTGAGATCGACCCGACCGCATCGGCGGAGGAGGTTGCCGATCTCGTCAAGGACGACCATGCGTCCACCTTCGCCGAGGCGCTGAGCGAGTACCGGACCTCCATGGATGGGGCGCGCGCCTTCGTGGTCGAGCACGGCCTGGCAACGCCGCCGGAGGAGGACCACCTCAACGTCATCGAGACGCCGTCGTTCATCCGGCACCTGATCCCCTTCGCCGCCTATTACGACCCCGCCAAGTTCGACCCGACGCCGGTCGGCACGTACATCGTCACACCACCCGGCTCGCCGGAGATGATGCGCGAGCACAACCGTGCCTCGATCAGCAACACCTCGGTCCACGAGGCGTATCCGGGCCACCATCTCCAGCTCTCCGCGGCCATCACGAACCCGAGCCTGGTGCGCCTCTTCTCGGGCGCGCCCGAGTTCACCGAGGGCTGGGCGTTCTATTGCGAGCGGATGATGAAGGAGGCCGGCTTCGACGACACGCCGAAGGGCTGGTACATCGTCCACACCGATGCCATCTGGCGCGCGACACGGATCATCCTCGACGTCCAGCTGCATCGCGGGCTCATCGGCTTCGACGAGGCGGTGGACCGGCTGGTGGCCGAGACCGGGTTCGAGCGGCCTGCCGCCCTGGCGGAGGTCAAGCGATACACCTCGACGCCGACCTATCAGCTGTCGTACCTGTTCGGTCGCCACATGATCGAGGCGCTGCGCGACGACGTCCGGCGTGCCCAGGGTGCCCACTTCGACCTGCGCCGCTTCCACGACACGCTGATCTACGCCGGCACCATGCCCGTTTCGTATGCCCGCCGGCTGTTCGAGACGAACGGCCGATGAGCTACGCGGTGGGGCGCAAATTCGTAACGAATCGGATTACGAATAGG
>DATFHO010000046.1:0-19993 GCA_035248345.1 Candidatus Limnocylindrales bacterium | reverse complement strand
GCGGAGGACCTCGGTGGCGCCGAGGTCCATGCGAGACGCTCCGGAGTCGCGGACCACGAGGCGCTCGATGACGAGCACGCGCTCGCGCTCGGTCGCTCGATCGTCGCCCACCTGGAGCGAAAGCCGCCGGCGCCGCCGTGGGATCGGCACGAACCGGAGGAGCCGGCGGTCGATCCGTCCGACCTCTACGCCGCGATCTCCGCGGACACTCGAAGATCCGTGCCCGTTCGCGAGATCATCGCCCGACTTGTCGACGGCTCCCGGTTCCACGAGTTCAAGCCGCTCTACGGCGAGACGCTCGTGACCGGCTTCGCCCACATCGATGGCTGGCCCGTCGCGATCCTGGCCAACGACGGGATCCTGTTCAGCCAGTCGTCGCTCAAGGGCGCGCACTTCATCGAGCTCGCGTGCCAGCGCCGCATCCCGCTCGTGTTCCTGCAGAACATCACCGGGTTCATGGTCGGGCGCGAGTACGAGGCAGGGGGCATCGCGAAGGACGGCGCAAAGCTCGTGACCGCCGTGGCGACGGCGGCGGTGCCGAAATTCACGGTGCTGATCGGGGGGTCCTTCGGGGCCGGCAATTACGGCATGGCCGGCCGCGCGTACTCGCCTCGCTTCCTCTGGACGTGGCCGAACTCGCGCATCTCGGTGATGGGCGGCCCGCAGGCGGCGCGCGTGCTCTCGACCGTCCGCGGCGACTTCCCCTCCGAGGCGGAACGGGACGCCTTCGAGGCGCCGATCCTCGAGACCTACGAGCGCGAAGGTTCGCCCTACTTCGCGACCGCGCGGCTGTGGGACGACGGCATCATCGATCCTCTCGACACCCGGCGGGTGTTGTCGCTCGGCCTCGAGGCCGCGCTACACGCCCCGATCCCGGAGACGAAGTTCGGCGTCTTCCGGATGTAGCGGGCTGTAACCGCTCCGCAATCCCTGGGGCGCTTCCGTTGAGCAGGTCGCCGCCTTCGGTGCAGAGAGTTCGGGCCAATTCTGGCTTGTGGTTGCCTCGCATCAGCGAAGGAGCACAGATGGCCCGCTTGCTTCGACTGCTCGTCCTCGGCACGACCCTGGCGCTCGCTGCGCCGGTCATGACGACCGCATCAACACCCGCGGCGAGCACGGTGACGGTGCCCGGGACAGCCGGCGCCACCGTGCCCGATTCCTGGTCCGGCACGGCTCCCGTGGGCACGAACCCCGGCAGCACCTGCTTCCCGGGCGGCACGCCGCTCGTCGACGAGCACGCCGCCACGATCGTCGTGGCGCCGGGCACGTACACCGGCGTCAAGGCGCAGTTCACGTTCAGTGCGTCCTGGACCCCCGCGTCGGGCGATCCGACGACGAGCGACCTGATCCTGACGCTCATCGGCCCGGATGGGATGGAGATCGCCTCGAGCGACACCAGCTCCCAGACGGAGGTCGTCACGGCGAACAACCTCCCAGCGGGCGCGTACCGCGTCGTGGTCTGCGGATTCGTGAACACGGCCGCGCAGCCGTATGCCGGATCGCTCGCGATCACGACGGCAGCGAACATCGTGCCGCCCAACAACGTGCTTCCGGCCGCCGGCAAGACATGGGGCAAGCCGGTGAAGGTCACGCCGACCAATGGCTTCGGGTATGAGCCGAGCTTCGTCGTCGATCGATACGGCAATGCCTTCGCCACCGCGCACAAGGAGAACTGGCAGCTGGCGCTTGCGCCGGACGCGAACTCCCCGACGTACACGCGCAGCATGTCGTGGGCGTGGCTCTCGTCCGACTCCGGGCGCACGTGGAAGAACCCGCCCGGCCTGACGCCGGCCAGCGTCGAGCAGCACCTCATCGGTGACGAGGGCGACATGGCCACCGACGATGCCGGCCACGTCTACTACGCCGATACGTATGCCGGGGACATCACGCTCACGCGGTGGTCGACGAACGGCCTCGGCAAGGTGACGTACGACTTCACCCGGCCGCTGCTGCCGACGCCCGAGGACGACGACCGACCGTGGCTGACGGCCCACGGCAATGGGCATGTCTTCTACTTCGCGAACGCCGGCAACAAGACGTATGACGGAGGCCGCTACACGGTCCACACCTCGTACGACGGTGGTCTCACGTGGGATGTCGTCGGCATCGCGCTCGCCGACTCGGGCTGGTGCCGGCCTGCTGCCGACCACCGGCCCGGCTCCAAGCTCGTCTATGCGTTCTGCACGAACGATGGCGGCAAGCTCTACTCGTTCGTGAGCACGGACGACGGCCACACGTGGAACCGGTACGACGTCGGCACGTACAACAACGCCGACGGCACCCAGAGCTACCCGTCTCTGGAGGTCGCGCCCGACGGCACGCTCTGGTGCCTGTACGTGGACTCGACCGACCTCGATGACGGCGGCACGCCGAACACGAACCGGCTGTACCTGTTCATGTCGACGGACCAGGGGAAAACCTTCTCGAAGCAGGAGATCACCCCGGTCGCCGGCCGCTACCAGTACGGCTGGCTGTCCATCTCACCGGACGGGAAGACGCTCGGGCTCGGGATCTATTACCGCCCGAACGCCAGCTACCCATGGTCGGTCGGTGCCGTGACCTGGAAGACCGGGTCGAAGCCGAGCGCCAAGGCGTTCGTGGATCTCGACAGCACGCACCCGGTTGCGCCGCAGCAGAACGCTGAGCCGCCCGGGGACTACCTCGGGAGCTACTTCTTCCCTGACGGGAAGCTCGGCGTCATCTGGACGCGCATCGTCCTCTGGACGGATGCGACGACGCTCGAACGGGACATCTACTTCGCCCGCCAGAGCTAGCGCGGCGAGCGAACGACCACCGGCCCTCGGCAACCCCGGGGGCTGGTTTCGTTTGCGCGTGGGTCAGCCGGCGCGGTGGATCGCGTCGACGAGGACGTACCAGCGACCGCCGATCAGCGTGAGCAGGTAGCTGTCGAAGTAGTCCTCGGTCACCTGGCCGTGGACGCTCGTGAAGACCCACTGCGCGGTGGCAAGCGCCGCGTCCCTGCCCAGCTCCAGGATCGCGAGCTCCGGACACGTCCATCGACCACCGGCGGCAAGAGCGTCGCGCGTCGAGTCGACATACGCGCCGAGGAAGTCCAGGCGCGACTCCGGCGTCAGATGCTGGATCACGTCGCCGTCGGTGTGGATCAGCGACGGCACGTGGAACGCGTCGATCACGCGCTCGACGTCGGCCTGATTCCAGGCATCGAGATAGGCGAGGATGAACTCGCGCGGATCGGTCGGCCAGGTGCGTTCAGGCATGGCGCGAGGATAGGTGCAACAGATCGGCCGGTTCGAACGTTAGGCCTCGATGAGAGGGGGTCGCGTGGCAGCCGATGGGCCCGACATCGATCAGGCACGACACGAGCTGGACTCGGCCTTCCGAGCCCATCGTGACTGGCTGGTCCGGCGCCTGACGCTGATCGTCGGCGACGCCGAGGAAGCACGCGACCTCGCACAGGAGACGTTCGTGCGCGCTGCGGAACATTGGCCGAACCGAGAGCCGATCGAGCCCGCCAGGTGGCTCTCGACGGTGGGCGTTCGGCTCGCGATCGATGAGCGCCGTCGTCGGAAGCGCTGGGGCTGGCTCGAGCTGCGAGAAACCGATTCCTCGTGGGCGATGTCCGTCGATCCCGACCTCTGGCGTGCCCTGTCCCGGCTGGATCGCCGCACCCGCGCGGCGATTCTCCTCACCACGCTTGATGGCTACTCCCAGGATGAGGTCGGGGCGATCCTCGAGGTCCCGCGCGGCACGGTCGCATCGTGGATCTCGCGCGGCCGCGAGCGCCTCCGCGCCGAGCTGGGCGATCGATGACGGATCTCGACCTGGACCTCGCTCGACGGTTGGAGCGGCTGTCCGCGGCTGTTCCCGTGCGTGCTGGGCAGCTCGATCCGGTCCACGCCGGCGCTGTGGCCGCACGGCACCAGATCCGCATGCGCTGGCTCACGCCCCTCGTTGCGCTGGTCATCGTCCTGCTGGCACTCGCCCTGCTGGGCGGGGGTAAGGGGCCGCGCCCGTCGGATGACGCCTCGGGCGATCCGAACGGGCCACCCGTCGGGGTCGCTCGTGACGGGGACTTCGCCCTCACGCTTCGCGCCGAAAAGCGCAACTACGCACCGGACGAGCCGATCAACGTCGTGGGGTCGCTCACGTATTTCGGGCCGAAGGGCCAGGTGGAGATCGACACGGACAGCACCGGACCGATCCAATACGGGATCCGCGAGCGGGTGTACGGCGCCATCGACGCCGGACAGCTCAGCCTCCTGATGTGCGACCGGACGACCCTCCAGCGCAATACCCCGTTCGTCGAGGCGTTCAAGAAGGGGGGCGGATTCGATGGTGACAATCCCGATGCCGAGAAGCTCAAGGCCTGGTTGACGGACAAGGAGCTGCGCCTGCCTGCGGGCACATGGCATCTCTACGCGATGGCCCAGGCGCCGTGCATGGGCGGCGACATCGCGTTCAGTCTTCGCACGGAGATCGAGATCGTCGTCTCGGATGACCCCCACGCCACCCCTGGAGTCCCGGTCGCCACCGACTGGCAGGACAAGCCGGTGTACGGCGGCGACGACATCGGCAACATGACCTTCCAGGTGGTGTCGAGGCATCCGACCTATGTCGAAGGCACGCCCATCGACCTCGACGCGTACTACTCGTTCGGCGAAGGCAATCCCGACGCCCTCCGGCCGTTCGTCCAGCAGGTCGAATACCGGATCACGCAGTCGGATCCGAACGCGAAGGACGTGGTCGCGGCTGGGCTCCCACTTGACTGCAACACGACAACGCTGCGGCCGATGGAGGAGCGACACGTCGGACTGCGCGCGAGGGACGTCGCGCTGATCACGGCGACGGACTGGCCGGATAGCGCTCAGCAGGCGCTCGAGCGGGGGCAGCTCCTGCTACCGCCGGGCCATTGGCGAATCACCGTCACGGTGCGAGCGCGGTTCGGTCCGTGCGATGCACCGACGGACACTTGGGAGGTCCACGCATCGGTCGAGATTGACGTTCTCCCTGCGTGATGAACCGCGCCGCCCTCGTGGTCCTGCTCGCCTGCATTGCTGTCGCGGCAGGTTCGTTCGCAAGGCGTGCCGACCTGCCATTCGAAACCACGGTGCGAGGTGGCGATTTCGAACTTCGACTGCACGGAACAAGGCCCGTGTACCTCTCGAGCGAGGCGACCGACGTCACGGCGTCGCTGACGTACCTCGGCCCGTATCCGTGGACGACCGTCCAGCTGCCCTATCCCCGCGGCATTCGATTCGTGATCAGTGGCGGCTATCCGCATGTGTCGCTCGAAGGGGAGCGGGGCCGATATGGGTGCAAGGAAGTCACGCTCTTCCGCGGCGCCCCCTTCGACGTCCCGCTCGCGAATGTCTCGGACCCACCGGAGCCGATCTCACTTCCGGCGAACATATGGGACATCGAGGCGAGCACGGCCATCTACCGCTCGTCCTGCTACGACGACCCGATCCCGTTGATCGCCTCGATCAAGCTCGAGGTTCGCGACGACATGGCCGTCCCGATGATCGATCTCGCAACTCGCGCCGACTGGGCAGACCAGTGCATTGATCGCGAATTGAGTGGCGTCCTCACGCGCGACACCGCGACGGGTCTTGGCACACGCGCCGCTCCAGGCCGCCCGATCCGCGACGTCCTCTGGCCGTTGGGATTTGCCGCGCGTGTCCAGAACGGCGTCGCGACGCTTATGGATCGGAGCGGCAAGGCGGTTGCGCGCGAAGGCGATCGAGTACGTCTGGGCGGCGGTATCAATCGGCACAACCGGTACGTCCCCTGCGACGCCGTGGAAGTCCTTCCGTCGGTCGATGCCGCTGGGTAGAGCAGCCGTCGGGTCCTCTAGGCTCGCGTCATGGCGATCCACGAGTCCGCGGCGAAGGGGTTTGCGGCGGCCGCCGATGCATACGAGCGCGGCCGGCCGACGTACGCGACGGAGTCGATCGAACGCCTGATCGCCGAGCTCGGCATCGGGCCTGGCAAGCGCGTGCTCGATCTCGCCGCAGGGACCGGCAAGCTCACGCGGCAGATTGCGCCGTCTGGCGCGGAGATCGTCGCGGTCGAGCCGATCGACGAGATGCGGGCACGCCTCGAGGCCTCGCTCCCGGGCGTGAACGTGATCCCGGGCGTCGCCGAGGACATCCCGCTGCCGAACCATTCGGTCGATGCCGTGGTCGTTGGCCAGGCATTCCACTGGTTCGACGGGATCCGCGCCGTGAGCGAGATCCGTCGCGTGCTCAAGCCCACCGGCGCGGTCGGGCTGATCTGGCAGGCGCGCGACCCGAACCAGCCGTGGATCGTGAAGCTCGAGGAGATCATCGACCGCATCGACGACGGCCATCCGCGCTACCGGACGGAGGCGTGGCGCGAGGCGTTCGACCTCACCGCGCTCTTCGACCCGATCGAGGAAGCGGTCTACCCGTACGTCCAGCACGGCAGCCCCGAGACGATCGTCGATCGCGTCGCATCGATCAGCTACGTCGCCTCGCTGCCCGCCGAGGTGCGCGAGCCGTACCTCGACGAGGTCCGGGACCTGCTCGCGACTGATCCGGCGACCGCCGGCAAGGACGTCATCGAGCTGCCGTACACCTCGCACATCTACTGGAGCCGGCCGCGCACCGTGCCCGCCGAGCCGGGCCTTGGCTTCGTCGCGTCCGTCAACGGCAACGATGGCGGCGTGCCCAAGCCGCCGATCGGTCGGTCGTACCTCCGCAAGCTCGGTGTCGACAACGACCGCCAGGCCGACCGGAAGCACCACGGCGGCCCCCTCCAGGCGGTCTGCCTGCACTCGATCGAGGCGCAGGACCGTATCCGAGCCGACGGGCACCAGGCGTTCCCGGGCGCGTACGGCGACAACCTGACGCTCCTCGGCATTGATTGGGCGTCGCTCGCGAGCGGCAATCGCCTGGAGATCGGGGCACCTGGCGAAGGCCCGCTGCTCCAGCTCACCGAAGACGCGACGCCGTGCACGAAGCAATCGCAGTGGTTCGTGGATGGCCGCATCGGGCGCATCTCGGTGGCGGAGTATCCGCAGGACATGCGCTGGTATGCCTCGGTCGTTCGCGAGGGTCCGGTGGCCGCCGGCGACCCCGTGAGGCTGGCCCGCGGGGCCTGAGCGGCACGACCTTCAGAATCAAGTTGCCAGCGGGTTGACGATGGGCGACACTGCGGACGAGGGCACCAACCGACAAGGCCAGGATTGGCCTACTTGGACGGAGGGTTGCGGGATGTCCAGGCATGCGGCATGGATCGCCAAGCTTGTGATGGTGACGGTCCTTGCATCAGCGTCACTCTTCGTGCGCATTCCCCCAGTCAGGGCCGCCGTGTCCTTCTGGAGTGCCGATCAAGCGTCGACGAAATCCGGGACGCTTTCGGGAACGACCTTCACAAGCACGGTCGTCTGGCGCATCGGCTGGACGAACAACATCGTCCCCATCCCGACCGCAATTCACGTCGTGTCCATGAAGCTGACGGTCGTGCAGAACAACGCGTTCTACAACACCAGGGAGGACCTGGCGGTCATGACGTTTTCCAGCCAGTTCGTTGCTCCCAACAACATCGGCACGAAATACTGGCAAAAGATCTATGCCGATCCTCATCCCCACTGTGTCACCAACGCCAGCGGCTACTGCACATTTACGAAGCAGGAAAACCTGCCCACGACGCTGAACGTCCCGTACGGGGTGAGCGTTGCGGCGATCTATGGAGGCACGTTCGGCGCGGGCAACATTGCCTGCGGCGTCAATGTGATCCATCGGTTCTTCGGGAACACCCTCGAACTGGACCCGCTCTGCTAGAAGACGTGCAATGAGACCGGCCTTCGTTGCGCGTCGCAACGAAGGCCGGTCGTGCCACCTAGCATGAGGTCGATGCCTCGCGTCTCGCGGCTCTCGATCGCCCCGGTGCGAGCGCTCGGGCTGCTGCACCCGGAATCGATCGACGTCGACCGCGACGGCGTCCTCGAGGATCGCCGCTTCTACCTCGTCGACGGCCACGGCCGGCTGGTCGATCGCTTGCTCGCCGGCGGTCTCGTGCAGGTCAAGGCCGAGACGAACCCCGGCGCCACCTGGCTTCGCATGACATTCCCCGACGGTCGCGTCATCGAGGGCGACGTCGTGCTCGACGAGCCGGTCCGCACCGACATCTACAACCGCGTCGCGTTCGGGCGGGTCGTCGGCGGGCCGTGGGCCGCGGCGCTCGAGGCGTTCGCCCATCGACCCGTCCTGCTCGTGCGATGCGACAGGCCTGGCGGCACGAGGATCAAGCTCGGAGAGGACCACGTCCGCAACGGCGTCAGCATCGTCTCGGACGGCTCGATCCGGGAGCTGGCGCGCCAGCTGGGCGTCGAGGCGGTCGACTCGCGACGCTTCCGGATGCTGGTCGAGATCGAGGGTGCCGGCGCGCACGAAGAGGACACGTGGATCGGGTCGGAGGTCGAGATCGGATCGGCGGTCATCGAGATCACGAAGCCGGACGCGCGGTGCGCGATCACGACGCAATCGCCCGATACCGGCGAGCGGGACCTCGACACGCTGCGCACGATCCTTCGCTACCGCGGCTTCCGCGCGGACGACCCGGACCACAAGATCGATTTCGGTGTCCTCGGCGAGGTCCAGGTTGCCGGCCGGATCAGCGTCGGCGACGCGATCGTCGTTCGGCAGCCGGTGGCGGTCGCCTCCTGACCTGATGCGCAGGCTGCTTGGCCTTGCGCTCATCGCAAGCGTTGCGGTGCTCGCGATCACGGCGGCGACCAACCTCCTCGCCCCTCGACCGTCACTGCCTCCGGCGACCCTTCTCATCCACCAGGACGGGTGGTCGCTTTCCTATCCCGACACGTTCCGCTGGTACCCGTCGGAGGTGAACAACCACTACTCCGGCCTCTACGGCTTCCTCTCGAGCCAGCTGGTCGACCCGATCACGGTGTGCTCGCCGGGCGAACGAGGACTGAACTGCGACCTGCGCGGCCTGCAGGTCGCCACGGGCAAGCTGATCCTCGAGGTCGGCTGGGCGTCGCCGCTCGTGGGCCTCGAACCGGACGACGCCTGGCTTCGGCCGATCGACGGGCGACCGACCAGGATCGATGGCGCGCCGGCGATCGAGATGCAACACACGCAGGACGACCTCGTCATCGAGACGTGGCGGATCAAGCAACGGATCGACCTCCACAGCTGGCTGTCCATCGAGGCGACCGTTCGCGAACCGTTCGGGACGCAGGGCGTTGCCGCAGCTGCAGCGATCGTGACCTCGTTCCGATGGGACGAGCCGTTGCCGACCATCGTGCCCGGACAGGCTCGGGACATCGCGGTGCGGGCACTCGACGATGTTCGGTCTCGGGAGCCCGAGGCCTACGCCTGCTTCCCGCCGCCGGGCGAGAAAAAGACCGTCACCACGACCTGGCTGCCGAGCTTCGCCGAGCTCAAGGAGCCGCTGATCGTCACGTGCTCGACCACGATCGTCGCGACGGAGATCGACTACTGGAAGCTGACCATCACCGCGAGCTGGGATGCGGCGGCCGGGCAGCCCGGCGGTTCCACGAGCTCGACGCTGTGGCTGGACGCCGCGGGCCAGCTCACCCTGACGACCGGGGGCGGCGGTGCTATCCCGCCCGGTTGCTGCAAGCCCGACTAGCGCCTCCCGCGACGCGTACGATGCGGCCGATGTCGAACGCCTTGCGGGTCGATCGTTCCGGGCCGAACAGCTCGATCGCCCGCGTGTGGCTGACCCGGCCCGAGAAGCGCAACGCATTCGATGCCTCGCTGATCGCCGAGCTGCGGACGACGTTCGCGGCGTTCGATCGCGAGGCGCCGACTGCCCTGCGGGTGGTCGTGCTGGGCGGCGAGGGCGAGACGTTCTCGGCCGGTGCGGACATCAACTGGATGCGGGCCGCGATGTCCCTCGATGTCGAGGGCAACGAGCAGGACGCCATGGCGATGGCCGAGATGTTCGAGACGATCGACACCTGTCCGGTGCCCGTCATCGCGCGGGTCCAGGGCGCTGCGCTCGGCGGCGGCATGGGCCTGTGCGCAGTTTCGGACGTGGTGATCGCGGAGTCCGGCGCACGGTTCGGGTTCACGGAGACGCGGCTCGGGATCCTGCCGGCGGTGATCTCGCCGTTCGTCATCGCGAAGATCGGCGAGAGCCAGGCACGGGCGCTGTTTCCGGGCGGGCGTCGGTTCGATGCGCTGCGGGCCCAGCGGATCGGGCTGGTGCACGAGGTTGTCGAAGGCGAGTCCGGGCTCGACATGGCGGTCGACGCCGTGATCGCGGACATCCTTGCCTCCGGCCCGACCGCGGTTCGCGCCGCCAAGTCCGTCGTGCGCGAAGTGCGCGGCCTCTCGCATGGGTCCTCGAAGTGGCACACGGCGCGAGTCATCGCGCGCCAGCGGGTCACGGATGAGGCACGCGAGGGCTTCGCCGCCTTCACCGAGAAGCGCCGCGCCGCGTGGGATGCGGGCGAGCCGAACTCGTAGCTGCACCGTGGACGCAGCGACCTTGCCCCGTCCGATATTTCGGACATGCGGCGGCTGGACGCCGATCAGGAGGCGCTCACAGGAGTCGATTGCGCCCGGTCACGTTCAGCGCACGCTACGCGCGCCGCGGCGTCGAGGTCTTCGAAACGGTTCGTCCGCCGAATGTCCGATCTTTCGGACACGGCGCCCGCCTCGTTCCCGCCTGTTGCGTAACTCGGTTCTGAACGCGACAATCGCGTCAGATGAGTGACGAGCTGAGCCCAAGTGAGGCTGCCAGACGGATCGGCGCGACGACGCGGTCGGTGCAGCGATGGATCAGGCTGGGTCGACTCCCTGCGAGGCGCGTCGGTGGCCGATGGCGTGTCGCGTCTGACGCGTTAGACGCGTTGGTTGGGACAGGCGAGGCCGGCCGCACCGCCGGTGAGGGCGATGATGCGCCGAAGCGAACGATCCGGCGGCTGTTCATCGCGAACCGCGGCGAGATCGCGCGCCGCATCCGGCGAACCGCTGATCGACTGGGGGTCACCGTCATCGAGCCCGTGACGGAGGGTCCGGGTTCGCTCGACCTCCTCGATATCGGCGCGGTCATCGGGGCCGCGAAGGCGGCAAGCGCCGATGCGCTCCATCCGGGCTTCGGGTTCCTCGCGGAGAACGCGGACTTCGCCGATGCCGTGGAGGCTGCCGGGATCGCGTGGATCGGGCCGTCCGGCGCTGCCATCCGCGCCATGGGCGACAAGGCGGCGGCGCGCCGGCTCGCGAACACGCTCGGCGTACCGGTGGTGCCCGGATACGACGGCGACGACCAGTCGGACGCGACCCTGGCTGCGGAAGCCGCACGCATCGGGTGGCCCGTGCTCGTCAAGCCCGCGGCGGGCGGTGGCGGCAAGGGGATGCGAGTTGTGCGCGACGCGGGGGCATTCGCGGATTCGATCGCGAGCGCGCGCCGCGAGGCCACCTCGGCGTTCGGCGATGAGCGACTCGTCCTCGAGCGCCTGATCGAAGGCCCTCGCCACGTCGAGGTCCAGGTGCTCTTCGGCGCGGACGGCCAGGGCATCCACCTCGGCGAGCGGGATTGCTCAACGCAGCGGCGGAACCAGAAGGTCCTCGAGGAGACGCCCAGTCCCGCCGTGACGCCGAAGATCCGCGAGCGGCTCACGCGGCATGCGCTCACCCTGGCGGGTGCCGTTGGGTACCGGAGCGCCGGCACGTGTGAGTTCCTGCTCGGCGACCGCGGCGAGCTGTTCTTCCTCGAGATGAACACGCGCCTCCAGGTCGAGCATCCGGTCACGGAGATGGTCACCGGCATCGACCTGATCGCGCTGCAGCTCGCAATCGCGGAGGGCCGCGCGATCGGCATCGACCAGGCGACGATCGACGATCGACTGGCCAGCGGCGGCCACGCTGTCGAGGTCCGGCTCTACGCGGAGGACGCCGAGGACGGCTTCCTCCCGGCGACCGGTCGCGTCGAGCGACTCCGCTGGCCGGCGGGCGACGGCATCCGCATCGACACGGGCATCGATGAAGGCGCTGTCGTCGGCTCTCGCTTCGACCCGATGCTCGCCAAGGTGATCGCCCACGGCGCCGATCGCGCCGAGGCGTTCGACCGCCTGTCGAAGGCGCTCGACGAGACCATCGTGCTGGGCCTGACCACGAACCTGCGATTCCTGCGCTGGCTGGTGCGGGAGCCGGCGGTTCGTGACGGACAGATGCGCATCGACACGCTCGGCCGGATCTGGCCGCCCGACGACTGGTCGGCACGCGCAACCGTCCCGGCGTCCGCGTGGCAGGCAGCGGCACGGGCCCTGGCGACTGTCGAGGCGGGCGGCGGCTGGCGGCTCAACGGGCCGCCTCGGATCCGGCTCGTTGCCGAGCATGACGGGGAGCAATCGGTCGCCATCGAGGCGAGCGCTGCCGTTGTCCGAGCATCGAAGGTCGTCGTGACCGGCGACGGCGCCGGCACAACCGCCTTCGTCGATGTCGCAGGTCGCAGCATCGCGTTCCGGCTCGCGCCTGCGCCGGACGTCGACCGTGCGGCCCGGCACGCCGCGAGCGCGCACGGCGCGGGTCCCATGGAGCTCCTCGCGCCGATGCCCGGGTCCATCGTGGCGGTTCGCGCCGGTGCCGGGCAATCGGTCGACGCGGGCGACCCGGTGGTCGTCCTCGATGCCATGAAGATGGAGCACGCAGTCGCGTCGCCGATCGCCGGAACCGTCGCCGAGGTGCGCGTCCGCGCCGGTGAGCAGGTGGCGCGGGGCGACGTCCTCGCGGTCGTCGAGCCACTGCCGGCGCCGTAGCGATACGATCGCGCCCATGGACAACGTCATCGACAGCGTCGCAGAGACCGCGGCAAAGGCCGCCGGCAAGGTCAAGGAGGTCGCCGAGAAGGTGGCCGCCTCGGTCACCCCGGCGCCGCTGCCGAACGACCGGCCGACGCTGATGGCACTCCACCGCGCCGCGCGCCACAAGCGCGACACCGCCCCGCTCATGAGCCATGAGCGCGCCGAAGCGGCCGGCGAGATCGAACGCATCGAGGTCCACATCGCCGCGATCGAGCGCGCGATGGACCCGCCACTCGTCTGACGGGCCGACCAGCCAGCTTCCCCGTCGCAGCCGTGCGTCCCTGATGGCCGACCGGGTTCGGATCTACGAGGTCGGCCCGCGCGACGGCCTCCAGAACGAGTCGACGGCGATCCCGCTCGCCACGAAGGTCGAGTTCATCCGGCTGCTCGCCGCCGCCGGCCTGCGCGAGATCGAGGCGACGAGCTTCGTGTCGCCGAAGGCGATCCCGCAGCTGGCCGACGCTGACGCCTTGCTGCCCGCCGTGCTCGCGGGGAGCGACGGCGCAGTGCGCTACCCGGTGCTCGTCCCGAACGAGCGGGGCATGGCACGGGCTGAGGCTGCGGAAGCAGACGCGCTCGCCGTCTTCACCGCGGCGACCGATGCATTCACGCAGAAGAACATCGGGATGACGATCGAGGAATCGCTGGCGGCTTTTGCGCCGGTCCTCGCGCGTGCCGGAGAGCTGGGCTGGTGGCGGCGCGGCTACGTGTCGACCGCCTTCGGGTGCCCGTACACGGGCGCGGTTGCGCCGGAGCGCGCGGTGGTCGTGGCGAAGCGCCTCCTCGAGCTCGGCGTCGACGAGGTGTGCTTCGGCGACACGATCGGCGTCGGCGTGCCGAGCCAGGTGGCTGCGCTCACAGGGCTTGCGGTCGCGGAAGGCATCCCGCTCGAGCAGATCGCGTTCCACTTCCACGACACGCGGGGCACCGCGCTGGCGAACGTGGTCGCCGGCCTCGATGCAGGCGTCCGCTGCTTCGACTCGTCGACCGGCGGCACCGGTGGCTGCCCGTACGCCCCCGGCGCGGCAGGCAATCTCGCGACGGAGGACTTGGTCTACCTGCTCGACAAGAGCGGGTTCGAGCACGGCGTCGACCTGAAAGGCGTCCTCGACGCGGCGCGCTACATCACCGCTGCGCTGGGCAAACCGCTCGCCTCAAAGGTCGGGCAGGCAGGCGGCTGGGACCCGACGACAGGGGCGCCGGTCGGCCGATGAGCGCAGTTGAGGTTTCGCGTACGATCCGGCCCACGATGAACGGCGTCGTGCTTGTCCTGAATCAGGATTACGAGCCGCTGAACGTCACGAACCTGCCGCGGGCGTTCCGGCTGGTCTTCGGCGCGAAAGCCGAAGTGCTGGAGTTCGACCACCAGATCATCCATACCGTGCGCGAGGCGTACCACGCCCCATCGGTGATCCGGCTCCAGCATCACGTTCGACGGCCGCGTCCGCGCGTGAAGCTCACCCGCCGCGAGGTCTTCGCCCGCGACCGGCACACCTGCCAGTACTGCGGCAAGGTCGCGAACGACCTGACCCTCGACCACATCATGCCCCGCCATCGCGGCGGCGCCCACACGTGGGACAACCTCGTCGCGGCGTGCAAGTCGTGCAACCACCGCAAGGGCGGCAAGACGCCCGAGGAAGCCCGCGTCCGGCTCCTTCGCCCGCCGTTCGAGCCGCGGAGCGACCTCTATTCGCTGTTCACGCCGTACCTCGCCGACGAGCGCAACGAGGCCTGGCGGAACTACCTCTTCCTCGGCCGGAACTAGCCCCAGCGCCCATCATGGGCGCGTGCACCAGATCGACGCCCCCGCATCGGTTCGTGCCGTGATGGAGCGGCTGTGGGCGCACGGGCACTCGGCGTATGTCGTGGGCGGCTCCGTGCGCGACGCGATCCTCGGTCGAGAGGCGAAGGACTGGGATCTCGCCTCCGATGCGCGGCCGGACCGGCTGCTCGCCATCTTTCCCGGCGCGGTCTACGAGAACCGGTTCGGGACCGTGGCGGTCCGCGAGGGCGACGCCCAGCACGAGGTCACGACCTTCCGCACCGATCACGAATACGCCGACTTCCGGCGCCCGCACCATGTCGAGTTCGGAGATGACATCCAGCTCGACCTGGCGCGCCGCGACTTCACCGTGAACGCGATCGCGTGGGGCGCGCAGCCCGGCGCGGATGCCGGGGCGCCCGTCCCGACGCCCGTGCTGGTCGATCCGTTCGAGGGCGTCGCCGACGTCGGCGCGCGCCGCCTGCGCGCAGTCGGCGATCCGGGCACCCGCTTCCGTGAGGACGCGCTGCGGATGCTGCGCGCCGCGCGGTTGGCCGCCGTGCTCGACTTCGAGATCGACGCCGCGACGCTCGACGCGATGCGCGACAACGCGGGGCTGGTCGCGCACGTGTCCGGCGAGCGCACGGCGGCGGAGCTCGAGAAGCTGCTGCTCGCGGATCGACCGTCGGTTGGGCTCCGAATCCTCGACGAGACCGGCTTGCTCGCCGTGATCTCACCCGAGCTGGGCGCGCAGCGGGGCGTGCCGCAGAACAAGATCGCAGGCGACGACCTCCTGAACCACACAGTTCGAACGGTCGATGCCCTGCCGGTCGCCCGCCCGGTCGTCCGGCTTGCGGCGCTCCTGCACGACATCGGCAAGCCATCGACGATCGACACCGGGCCATTCCACGGGCACGACGTCGTCGGCGCCGAGATGGCCGAGGCGCTGCTGGACCGGCTGCATTTCCCGCGCGCCGTGACGGAGCGGGTGGTCCATCTCGTTCGCCAGCACATGTTCCAGTACGACCAGGATTGGGGCGACGCGGGCGTCCGCCGCTTCATCCAGCGGGTCGGGATCGATGCGATCGAGGACCTGTTCGTGCTGCGCGAGTCGGACAGCATCGGATCGGGGCTGCCGCCGGATGCGGGCGCGCTCGGCGAGCTGCGCGCCCGGGTCGCGGCGGAGCTCGAGGCGTCCGTCGTGCTCGACCGGTCGAAGCTCGCCGTGAAGGGCGACGACCTCATGGCGGAGCTCGGGATCCCCCCCGGGCCCCACCTCGGCCGGATTCTGGACGCATTGCTGGAGCGGGTGATCGCCGATCCGGCCCTGAACGACCGGGCGGAGCTGCTCGTGCTGGCCGAGTCGATGCTGGCGGACGTTCGATGATCGAACGGTTGCTGGCGGCCGATGCGGCGCTGGAACGTGGCGAGCTCGATGCCGCCGAGCGGCTGTACCGTCAGGTCGCCGATGCAGATGCCCGGAACGCGATCGCGCTCGTGGGGCTTGCCCGCGTTGCGCAGGCGCGCGGCGATGCGGATGCGGCGCGTGAGCTCTCGGAGCGCTCACTCGCCATCGATGCGGATGAAGCGGCTGCACGCCGGATGCTGGAGTCGCTGACGGCGCCCGCCACCGCAGCGCTTCCACCGAACCTGCCGCCGCCGCCCGCGAAGCCGGGTGGGCTCTGGGGGCTGATCCGCCGCCTGCTCGGTCGCGGCTGACGGCGCCGGACCCGACGACCGCTACCCTGCCCGCCATGCGCATCCTGGTCACCGGCGGCGCCGGGTATGTCGGCTCGGTCTCGGTCGAGGCACTGATCGCAGCAGGGCACGACGTCGTCGTGCTCGACAACTACTCGACCGCCGGCCACGATGCCGATCTCGAAGGCGCAACCGTCGTCGAGGGCTCGTACGGCGACATCGACGGCACGCGAGCCACCCTCGAGCAGCACGGCATCGAGGCGGTCCTCCACTGCGCGGCGCGCTCGCTCGTGCCGGAGTCCGTGAAGAACCCCGCGCTGTACTACATGGAGAACCTGCGTGGCGGCATCGCGCTGCTGGAAGCGATGCGCCTCGCCGGCGTGGGCCGGCTCGTGATCTCCTCGACCGCCTCGGTCTATGGCGAGCCGGATGTCGTGCCCATCCCCGAGGATGCGCCGCTCCGCCCGATCAATACCTACGGCGAGACGAAGCGCTCCCTCGAGGCCGCCGCGGACTGGTACGCCAGGGCGCACGGGCTTCGACCGGTCGCCGTCCGGTATTTCAACGTCGGTGGCGCGAGCCAGCGCAACGGCGAACGCCACGACCCCGAGACCCACCTCATTCCGAACCTGCTTCGCGCGATCCTGCGGGGCGAGCCGTTCACCTTGACGGGCACCGACTACCCCACCCGCGACGGCACCACGATCCGCGACTACATCCACGTGATGGACCTCGCCGATGCGCACCGGCTCGCCCTCGAAGGCACGGCGCGCGCGGACGCCCCGCTCGGCGAGGGCGGGCTGCTCGCGATGAACCTGGGGAGCGGGCAGGGATTCGGCGTTCGCGAGGTCATCCGGGCCGCGGAGGGCGCGCTCGACAGGACCGTCGAGGTCATCGAAGCGCCGCGGCGTGGAGGCGATCCGCCGCAGCTCGTGGCCGCGATCGGCAAGGCCCAGCAGGTGCTCGGCTGGCAGCCACGCCGCTCCACCATCGAGCAGATGCTCAACGACGCCTGGGACGAGCTCCGAACGCGGGAATCGCGCGGGGCCTGACGGTTGGCGACTGCGGCTCGGCGCTTCGTGCGCGCGGGGCTCGCCTAGCGCGGATCCATCGGCGCAACCGCAGGCGCCAGGCGGTCGGGTGGGGCGTGGACGTCGACTTCGCCCGCCCCGATCCAGTGGTCCCTGACCGGCCGCAGGAGCCACGCCCCGACGACCATCGTGATCAGCAGCGTCAGCACGGCGAGCTGGTACGCCCCGATCCCGAGCGTGTCGAAGAACACGAGGAGCGTCAGCCCGTACAGCAGCTGGCCCACGACCTGTGACCCCTTGCCCACCAGCCCGTAGAGCCCGAAGAACTCACCGACCCGCTCTGGTGGTGACAGCCGGACCATCAGCACGCGATCCGCGACCTGCACGCCACCGAGCCCGCTGCCCAGGATCGCCCCGGCGATGAGGAACAGGGCGATTCCGAGCGTGCCGCCGATCCCGATCGAGACTGCTCCGAGCACGAGCCCGACCGCCCATGACGTCAGCACGATCATGAGCGTCCGCCGCGGGCCGAGCCGATCGACGAGGCGGCCCCACCAGAAGCTGGCGAAGATGGCCACGACAGTGAGGCCGAGCAGCACCATGAGCGCCTGCGAGTCGGTCATGCCCATGGCCTTGGTCGTGACGACGCTCATCACGACGATCACGGTGTTGACCGCGTCGGAGTAGAAGAACCGGGCGACGAGGAAGCGGTCCAGGCCCGGAACCTCACGCGCATGGCGAACGGTCGTGACGCATTGCGCGAGCGAGCCGAAGACGTCGCTCACGGTCACGCGCCCGACGCTCCCGCTTTCGCGCACGAAGACGAAGATCGGGATGGCGAAGACGGCGAACAGGATCGCTGCGACAAGGAAACGGTCGTCGACCGAGATGCCGAGGATCAGCATCACAAGGCCCGAGAAGATCGTCCCGAGGTACCCGATCCCGACGCCGATCCCGGACAGCCGGCCCCGGGTCTGCGGCTTGCTCACCGACTTCAGCGTGGCGTCGTAGTAGATCAGCGCGGCCTGGTAGCCGAAGTTCGCGATGACGAACAGCGCGACGCCGAGCATCGGGCTGCTCGCGCCGATGAACGCGGTCGGCACGATGCACAGCGCGGTGAAGGCAAAGAGGTATGGGAGCCGGCGTCCACCGCGGTCACTGAGTGCGCCGAGAATCGGCGACACGAGGGCATTGAGCCCGACGCTCGCGACCACTGCGACGCTCAGGATGAAGTTCCCGTCGCGCTCGCCGAACCGATCGTCGGAGACCAGCCACAGCCCGATCGCGCTCGAAACGACGGCGAACGAGAAGATCGTGTTCGCGAAGTCGTACAGGGCCCATGACGCGGCCACCCGCGCCTTGCCCGATGGAGTGAGCCCGCCGAGACGCGCGAGGAAGCTCATGCCATCCCTCCAGTCGGGATCATAGGCGTGCAACGCGTGTGCGCAGCGCCGAAATCGGGCCGAAACGCGCATCTCTGGTACGGTGGCCCGGTGCCTCAGCCCGTGCTGACGCCGGCCATCCGGGACGAGATCGCTCGCCTCGAACGCGCGGACATCATGGTCGGCATCCCCAGCTTCAAGAACGCCGCGACGATCGGCTACGTCGTCCGTGCGGCACAGGCCGGCCTCGTGCAGTTCTTCCCGGATCTCCGGCCCGTCGTCGTCAACTCCGATGCCGGCTCGCCGGATGGCACCGGGCGCGTCGTCGTCGAGACCGAGCCGCCCGATTACATCGAGCGAATCCTCCTCGTCCGCTCGACCAACAAGCTCCGGCGTGTCTCGCTCACCTACCCCGAGATCGACGGCACGGGCGGCAAGGGGGCTGCGCTGCGGACGATCTTCGAGATGGCGGCCGAGCTCGATGCGCAGGCGCTGGTTGTCGTCGATTCGGACCTGCGCTCGATCGGGCCGGAGTGGATCGAGCTGCTCGCCGGGCCGATCCTCAAGGGTGGCTACGACTTCGTGGCGCCGCTGTATGCCCGCCACAAGCACGACGGCACGATCACCAACTCGGTCACGTATCCGCTGACCCGGGCGCTGTACGGGCACCGCATCCGCCAGCCGATCGGCGGCGATTTCGGCGTCTCGTCCGATCTCGTCAAGCACTATCTCAAGACCGACGACTGGACGCCCGAGGTCTCGAAGTTCGGCATCGACATCTGGATGACAACGCATGCCGTGACGGGCGGCTTCGCCGTCTGCCAGACGCGGCTCGGCGCGAAGATCCACGACCCGAAGGACCCCGGCGCCGACCTCGGGCCGATGTTCCGGCAGGTGGTCGCCACGATCCTGCGACTCGCCGTGGCGAACGTGGCGCGGTGGCGGAACATCCGGGGCAGCCACGACACACCGAGCTACGGGTTCGAACGATATGTCGACCCTGCGCCGCTCGAAGTGAACGTGCTGCGACTCCTGGACGAGTTCGCCGCGGGACCGGCGACGTTGAGCGATGCCTGGGCCGAGATGCTCGCGCCCCAGACCCGCGACGAGGTCGTCGCGCTCGCGGCGAGCGCCGGGCGCGTCGCGGCAGACGTGCGCGCGGCGCGTGAGAGCCGGGATGGCTCCGGCGGCGGCGGCGATGCCAGGCCCGACACGATCGCCACCGCGGACGACGCGGCGGCGTTCTCGTTCCCCGACGATCTCTGGGTCCGGGTGATCTACGACCTGGTCATCTCGGCGCGCGACCAGCCGGACCGGCTCG